>JBHEQS010000030.1:0-360 GCA_046530765.1 Arsenophonus sp. | reverse complement strand
TTTGAAAAATGTTTCAGTACATTCTACCAGCAATTGTACATATCAATTATCAGCCTAGACTGTTAAGAGGTGATGGACCAATAGCACTTGTTCTGGCCCCTACTAGAGAGTTGGCACAACAGATTCAGCAAGTGGCAACTGACTTTGGTTCTTCAACATCAGTACGTAATACATGTCTGTATGGTGGAGCTCCCAAGGGTCCTCAAGCCCGTGACTTAGAACGAGGTGTTGAGATTGTAATAGCAACTCCAGGGCGTCTTATAGACTTTTTAGAAAGAGGAACAACTAATCTTAAAAGATGTACTTATTTAGTGTTAGATGAAGCTGATCGAATGTTAGATATGGGATTTGAACCACAGA
>JBHEQS010000029.1:0-557 GCA_046530765.1 Arsenophonus sp. | reverse complement strand
AAGAGAAGTCAAATATATGTTGTTTAAATATTTAATAACTAATAAACAAACAGGACTTAAAAACACACACACCTTCCTAACAAAATGTGCGACTGTTCTTTCATGATTTAGAACTGTAACTACCAACATTCTTTTTATCTTACACAAATTCCATTTTAGAGCATCACTGTCATATAATATCTGCATCCCATTTTATTAAAACGATATGGATTCATAAAAATCTATACTATGAATTCCTGAAGAATAACAAAAAACTGTATTAATTTTACTCATTAAGGAAATAAGTATTATTAAGGAAAATACAATTTATTCCTTACCTGATTTGTAAATTCCTTCATGTGATCCAATACTTTGTTAACTTCAGGCATGACATCACTTCCATCAACTTCAATTGGTTTATTGCTACGATTACGTAAAGCAATATGTAACACAGCACGATTTTCTGTAAAATTTATCTTTTTCCCAGAAAACATATCATCTCTGGCAGCTTCTACCTTACATGCCCTAGCCTAGAATCAAAATTGTCTTCATTAATAAAATTATTTAAATGTATAACA
>JBHEQS010000028.1:0-1712 GCA_046530765.1 Arsenophonus sp. | reverse complement strand
CTTTCGTTTTAACATAAATGACTAACTTAAAAAATAAATAAGAATCTTAACTCACGATATTTTATAAAAATTTTTATTTAACTTATCTTAGAAAAGCTTTCATTCCAAATATAAACAAAAAATTTAATTAAGTTTAAAAAAATAATTAAAATAATAATGGTTAACTCAGATTTATTTATATAATCTTAATTTCTGTTTGAACACATACATAATTTAAAAGACTAAAATCTTTCTGTGCTAAATTTTAATAAATAATAAAAATTGTAAACATCATTAAATTTTATAAGAAAAAATTTATATGCATTATATTAATATAAATAAATATCTAATATTTCAATTTATCAATTTATATATATCATCTTATAAATCTGTTCAATATAAATTAGTGATGATGTGCATTACAAGAATATATTTAAAAGTTATATAATAAAGAAAGTATTTGCTATGGAATAACTACCAACATAAAAAGCTTTATAATTAAAAATAAACTATTAAAATGAAATAAATAAATTAATTTATATTTATAGATAAAATTGTAATGACTGAGTAAAATAATTATATAGGTATTAACAATGTTACAATTTACATGATTATTATCACAAATAACGTCTTGAAGTAAAAGTGTAGAACTCTAATGAATTTTTGATAGAGTCAATAATATTTCTAATAAAAAGTAGAAAAAAAATTAAAAAAACAAAAATCATTAATCATCAGAACAAAAAAGAAGTATTTTTACCTATGACTAAAAGTACTATTCTGCCAAGCCCTAATGTGATATTACGTAGTGCATTGTTCGGTGTAATTAAAAAGAATAAAAGAAAATACGAAGATAATGTATTGAAAGCTACATTTAAATGTTACATGGTAAAGTATACAGGGAAACAACTTGATCAGTCAGACTTGGATGTATGGCTAGAATGTTTGCAACGTTGTCAATCTATTCCACTAGGTCATGTTGTGCAATTTAAGACGAATGATTTCCTTAGATCAATTAAACGACAAAATGGAAAATCAGATTATATATGGTTAAAAATGAGTTTATTGCGATTAAAAACTAATGCACTTGAAGTTTCAGATGGAAAATATACTTATATTGGTAGCTTGATTGATATGATTTATCGTGATGAAAAAACAGGAGAAAATTGCCTGGTTCTTAATCCTAAAATTGTATCTTGCTTTAATGATTCAGGTTGGACTGGGATAACAAAAGAAGTTAGGTTAAAATTGAAAGGTAAACCTTTAACTCTATGGTTGCATGCTTTTTACTGTAGTCATAATAAACCATTACCTATAAATATTACAACATTAAAAGACCTATGTGGAACTACAACTACATTAAAAGATTTTAAGCAAAAATTAAAAAGATCATTACTAAAACTATCTTCCGTTACAGATTGGAAATGCTTAATTGATAAGAACGATAAAGTGATTATAAAAAAATAAAATCTAAAATATTATTAATAATAATATATATAACATCGTTATTTGCAAAATTTATAATTATACAAAAAATAGAATGAATTACAATAAATAAGTCAACTAATTTTGACATAATTATTTTAAGATAAAATAACTTTTAAATAAATTTAATAAAATTAACATTTTTTAAAAACAATTCTATTAATGATAAGTGTTTCATTTTTAGAATAGAGTTTATAGGTTTTGGTGTACTGTGTTTTTTTAATTTGAATTATTAGTAATAATATTTATAT
>JBHEQS010000027.1:0-1970 GCA_046530765.1 Arsenophonus sp. | reverse complement strand
CATACAAAAATTATTAAAATTTTTAATACAACTTACATTGTACAGCAAATTAAAATTATCTTTTATTAAAGTTATTTATTTTTAAAAATATCAATTTTTATTATATTTATTTTAAATTTTTTTTAAAAATATATATTTAAACTTAAAAAATATTTTACATTAGAAGTTTAAGTTAATAATAAAAATATTGTATTATTTAAAATTAAAATTATAGTAATAAAATAAAAAAAAATAATTATTGTTGTTTGGTAGATTAATGAAATCTACAAATTAATATTAAAAACAGCTAGCATTAGAAATAATTTTTAATATTAAATTAAAATAACTGAACAAATTATTATTGCTTAAATATTAAATATTCACATTAACGCAATTAAATTAAATCTTTTCTATAGAAAAGATTTAATTTAATATAAGATGTACAACATTAAATATAAATATAAATATAAATTTAAAATAGTTCATATTTTTTAATAAAATTTCTGATTATTATTAGAAAATAAAATTTGGAAAAATTAATGAGAATAAAATTTACTGGTCGCTGGAATAAACAAAGTCTTAAAAATGCAATTTATGATGCTATTGATGAATTACAGTTTTATGAAATTGAATTTCTATCCAACGTTAATATTTATTTTCATGCTGAAAATATTAATTTTGATAAAATTGAAATTAGAAATAAAAATGATTTACATGTTATGTTTATTTATTACAATACTGTTCCAATTATAAAACCGCGAAAAAAGAAAAAAAGAAAAGCTACTGTCATTAGCCTTAATGATTTTAGAAAAAATAAATTTTGTAAAGATAATTAATAAAAATATCAAATCTATCTATTTTTTATTATTTTTAAAGACATTAAAAATTAAATAATTTATTTATCAATATTTTATATTTAATTTTTTACTTAACTTTATCAGTTGATCATCAAAAGTCTTAATAAATTTATTATAATTATATAATATTATAATTTCATTATGAATGATAAATCATTCATAACTTTTTTATCAGAAAATATATATAAGTTACAACATATACATTAATTCATATCAACATTCAACAGCTTTGATGATTAATCGGTAATATAACCCATATCTTTAGATAATTAAACTTTTATTCTTTTTTAATTATAATTAGTTTTTTTTGTTAAATTATATTTCTTGATATTTTACCTCTAATACTCAATCTTCTTGTCTTAAAGAAGATATCTTACATTATAATTTTAAATCGTTTGCATATCATATCAGTATTCATCTATGCAATAAAAACACTGTTATTTTGTGTTTTCAAACTAACTAATCGCAATTTTTATTTATTTAAATTATATTATTATTTTTTTGTTATTACTTTTAATTAATCAATAGTGCTCTCATGACTTATTCTGTATAATTATTAATAATAACGATGCGAATTTTATTATTTAATTTATTAAACTTAATATAATATTTTTATTAGTATCTACTTGTTTAGTATTAACATTAGGTAAATTTTTTTATGAAGTTATGTTAAATTCTTTTGCTTATTTATTATCAGTTTTAGTATTTCACTAATATTTACTTACTAATATTTTTGTATATTTGTAGGCTTTATAATTTTTTACATATATGATAGATATTGTAATTATAATCATATCTTATAAACAACCAAATAAATCTTTTAGTTTTTATGAAATATATATTTAACAGTATATGTAATATATAAGAAATATAATATATTAAGATTTTACATTTCATAATAGACTTCATAATAGACTTAAATATCTAAAATATAACACGATTAATAGATCTTATGTAACATTGTGATAATATTAGAAATTCATTAGAAATATAACTTTATTTAGTTATATATTAAAATCAATTTATTAAGACTAATCATGTTAATTTACCTTTTTTAAATTCAAAGATGATTTTATTTGTTAATTATCATTAAATATTAAAATTCTCCTAAACTTTATTAGTTTTTAAAATATT
>JBHEQS010000026.1:0-2028 GCA_046530765.1 Arsenophonus sp. | reverse complement strand
ATCTGATTTTTATAAAATAAAAATATTATAGTGTATAATATTACAAATAAAATATATTATGTGATGTTTTGTAAAAAATAATAACATTAGTAATTATTATCTAATATGAGTATAATTACTACTGTTTGTCAACTAACAAATTGATACAAACATAATTGTGGTAATTTTATTATAGAATACTTAATAAGTAAATTAATTTGTATTATTAACCCATTATTGTATATGTTGTTATTGACATATTTTATTTTTTTTAAAATATTTTTATAAGTTTTATCATTATAAAATAATAGAATATTTTATAAGTATCAGATGATATTATCTGATCTAAAGATTGTTTTTATGATTATCAAAAATGAAAAAAATATCTTTTGTAATTATTTAAATACTATTAGACATTTTATTCATTATGCTAATTTATTAATCTTTTTTTTGTAAATATTATTAGTATAACTGCAATTTATCTCAAATACTATATGCATATTATAAATAACATATATAAACATTCCAAAATGTTTATTTAATACTTAAGATCACTTTATTTTACATATAAGTAGCAGAAATATGATTATTTCTTGTATAGTACAATACATTAATTACTATAACTATTAAGTATATTTATCTGTAATAACCTTTCTTTTAATTAAAATGTTACGTTATTTAACTATTTTTATTTTTAATATTAATTAATTTTTGCGTATCAAATAACGATAAGGAATTTTATTAATTTCTTTAGCTATAAGTTGATGCCCCATAAAACGACAAAAGGTAGGAATATCACTGATTGTAGATGAATCATCAGATATAATTAATAAAGTTTCACCACAAACCATCAACCGAATAATTTTTCTTATCATCATTATTGGTTCTGGACAGCGCAATCCTTTTATATCAATTGTTTTATTATGATTAATGAAAATGTCTTTCATATAAATTTTGTTTTAAACTTTATTTAATGCAGTATCATTATACTGCTGTTTATTAAAATAAATAAGTAAGAAGTTTTATTATTAATTTTATTCTTATTTCATATCAAATGTATTATGTTGCGCATATATTAAATTGTAATATATGTAAATTACATTATAAATAAAAGGTGTAACATGCTTAAATTTATATCACAACAACGAATTAAAATATTAATTTGGATTTCTTTTTTTCATATTTTAATTATTATATCTAGTAATTATTTAGTTCAATTGCCAATTATTATTTTTGGCTTTAATAGCACATTTGGATCGTTTACTTTTCCTTTTATTTTTTTGATAACCGATTTAACTGTACGCATTTATGGGGCATCTCTTGCTAGGCGTATTATTGCTATAACTATGATTCCTGCTCTCTTTATATCATATATTATTTCAATTCTTTTTCATCATGGAAAATGGCAAGGATTTATTTCATTAAATGAATTTAATTTATTTATTGCCAGAATTGCACTCGCAAGTTTAGTAGCTTATATATTTGGACAAATTATGGATATTTTTGTATTTAATAAATTACGTAGTTATAATATATGGTGGATTGCACCGTCTGTTGCAATGTTTTTTGCTAATCTATTAGATACTATTACTTTTTTTTTATTGCGTTTTATCAGAGTGACAACTCTTTAATATCTGAAAATTTGCTGGAAATTGCTTTAGTAGATTATTGCTTTAATTTATTTATTTATTTATTATTTTTTCTTCCTGCTTATGGATTGTTATTAACATTTATCAAAAAACATATAATACAAAACATTTATCGATCAAATAATTATTTTAACGATTGATATATTCTAACCACTTAGAATATAGAATATATTTTCATAAATAAAGTAATTTTCATTATGCTATTAATAAATACATTTGTATGCTCTATAACTTTTATAATGATAAAATTTTTTATATATTATTTCTATAAATTTTTTGCAATCAAGATTATAAGTGAATTTAGATTTGTTTTTATTTTTCTTGGTTCATATATGTTTCATCTTATTAATAATTGCTTTAAATCTATAAAATTTTGTTTTATTTTTAGTTTTTGACATAT
>JBHEQS010000025.1:0-2213 GCA_046530765.1 Arsenophonus sp. | reverse complement strand
CATACAAAAATTATTAAAATTTTTAATACAACTTACATTGTACAGCAAATTAAAATTATCTTTTATTAAAGTTATTTATTTTTAAAAATATCAATTTTTTTGAATGATTAAATGTTAAAAAACAAGTATTTTATTTAATTATTAAAATGTTATTTATTAACATATTAACGAAAGTCAAAAACTTCTTTCAAAGGAAAATTCTTAATCTATATTAAATGCTATTTATTATGAATATAGCTATTGGTTATTCAATATTTATAATAATGTAACAAATTATCTTTAATTGATCAATGGCGAAATAAAATAATAATTTAAGTGATATTTAACATTATTTTATTGTTAAAAACTTGATTAATTAATAACTGGTATCTGAGAAAAATTGTTAATTAATTATATTTATAACAATTAGAAATATAAAAAGTATCTTGGACAAGATAAATGATATTTTAAAAAAATAAATATAAATATAAATATAAATATAAATATTATACTAATAATAATTTAGATTTTGTGTTTTAAAAAAAATATTATTAATAAATTGCAATAACTTAAATTTAATGTAAGCTTTAATAATTTAGTAAAAACAATTAAAAATAAATTTATTTTGTATTGAAATGCACAATAAGTGATTTTAATGATGATTTATCAGATATTAAGTTTTCAAAAAAAAATAAAGTGTCAAAAAATATTCAAACAAGTTTTTAAAAATTTATAAATTAACAGATAATAATCAATTTAAATGAATCTATTTAATTTAATGAATAGAAAATACTAACATTACTATCTTACTGAAGAAATATTATGCAATAATTAATATAGCACAAATTCTAAAATTAGTTTTATAAAATTTATTACAAATCATTTAAATGATATATTGCAAGTTTTTTTAATTAAAATTAGCTTTTTAACTACTTAGCACTTTAAAAAAACTTAATCAATGTGAAAATATAATTATAAATAAATATACGAAACAAACATATTTAAATTGTATAAGAATTAATATAAAATAAAATAGATTTATTTATTAAAGTTATTTATATTAAGTTAATAAATATTAAAAAAGACAAATTGTTTAATATATGTGAATATATTAAACAATACATTTTATGCGTTTAATATGAAATATGCGGTACTAAAAGTAAATAATAAAATAAGAAAAATACAAATACTTTTGCTAAAAATCAAAATAGAAATAAAAATAAAAGTTTTTTTTAAATTTGTTACATCATTAATCCTTGATTAACAATTTATTTATTGTTTATAATTATGTGATATTTTTTTTAAATTTGCTATATAAACAAATTAATTTTTACCTAATGAATTGTCATTTCTTTTTTAATCTATGCTTAGTTAATTTTTTATCTATTGTCTCAATAATAAATTATTTTTTATCATAACTTATCATTTTTAAACATGTTTTGACATGTTAGTCTTTTTTGGCAATTTTTTATAAAAAATTGCCAAATTATTTTATTTAGTTTTTATATATTAAATTTCATTTTTATTTTTTTTATACGCAAATAACTATTTATCTAAATTTATGCAAATTATAAATAACACTTATTTTAGTAAAAAGTAAATAATAAAACTGTTTTTTTCATAGAACATTTTATTATATTGTTAATGCATTTTTTATTATAATTAATTAGTGATACAGTATTATTCATTTTTAATCAAAAAATACTCAAGTTTATTTCCATCGTTTAGTAATTTTTGTAATGCCATTGGAGGTTTTCCATTTCCTGACCATGTCTGAATGTTGTTATTTTCGTCTAAAAATTCATATTTTGGTTTACGTTCGTTCATACTACTTTTTTTCTTTTTTTTAATTTTATTAGTAGTTATCGGTTGTAATAGTGAGCCAAGATCAAAACCACTTTCTTCAATTAATTTAATCAAGTCAAGGCGTTGTCTCTCTTTTTTTTCTACTTCTTTTTTTGTATGTTCAAAAATTTCTCTATTTTCATCAAGCACTGCTTCTAATTTATCTTTAACTTCTTGCAACCAGTCGAAATCTTTTGTTAACGCAAATTTTCGTATACTAGTAATACTACTTAAATGCTTAGAGATGATCTGATATTCTTCTTCTCTTTTTAAAATTTTAGCTGCTTCACTCATGTTAATTTACCTTTTTTAAATTCAAAGATGATTTTATTTGTTAATTATCATTAAATATTAAAATTCTCCTAAACTTTATTAGTTTTTAAAATATT
>JBHEQS010000024.1:0-2962 GCA_046530765.1 Arsenophonus sp. | reverse complement strand
TGTAAATTTATTTAAAATATACTAAATTATATAAACTTTTCTAGTATTTTAAATAAAAATATAATTAGACTTCTTGAAGATTTAAACAGTAAAAAATATGTTCACTAACATTACTTTATTTAAAAAAAATAGATTAATTTTTTTATAATTATTTTATATATAAAAACTATAATAGCTTGTTTATTTTTAAAACTAAAGTAAAATTAATTTAGTAATTCACATTTAGGATTAATGTTTATATATGTTTTATCAAGAACAATTTGACGTCATTATTGTTGGTGGAGGTCATGCTGGAGCCGAGGCAGCTATGGCTTCTGCTCGTATGGGGCGTCAAACATTGCTTCTAACTCACAATGTTGATACTATTGGTAAAATGTCATGTAATCCAGCTATAGGTGGAATAGGTAAAGGACATCTTGTTAAAGAAATTGATGCTTTGGGTGGCATAATGGCCATTGCAACAGATAAATCAGGAATACAATTTAGAACACTTAATATAAATAAGGGGCCGGCAGTACAAGCAACAAGAGCTCAAGCTGATCGTATACTTTATAAACAATCTATTAGAACCGCACTAGAAAATCAAAATAATCTAATGATTTTTCAACAAACTGTTGAAGACCTAATTATAGAAAACAATCAAATTATTGGTGTAATAACCAAAATGGGATTAAAACTTAAAACAAAGTCTGTCGTATTAACTGTAGGCACTTTTCTTGATGGTAAAATTCATATAGGATTAGATAATTATAGCGGTGGAAGGGCTGGCGATCCACCTTCTGTTTCCTTATCAAATAGACTAAAAGAAATGCATTTACGAGTAAATAGATTTAAAACAGGAACACCTCCTAGAATAGATGGAAGAACTATTGATTTTTCTAAATTAAAATCACAGTTTAGCGATAATCCTGAACCTATTTTTTCTTTTATTGGATCTGCAAAGCAACACCCCAAACAATTACCATGCCACATTACTTATACAAATGAAAAAACTCACGAAATAATTCGCAATAACTTAAATCGTAGTCCTATATATATAGGCATTATCGAAGGAATTGGCCCACGCCATTGCCCTTCAATTGAAGATAAAGTTGTGAGATTTTCAGACAGAACAGCACACCAGGTCTTTCTTGAACCAGAAGGCCTAACAAGTAACGAAATTTATCCTAATGGAATTTCTACTAGTTTACCTTTTGATGTACAAATAAATATTATACACTCTATAGATGGTTTAAAAAACGCTCGTATTATTAGACCAGGATATGCTATTGAATATAATTTCTTTGATCCAAGAGACTTAAAACCAACTCTGGAAAGTAAATTTATTAATGGATTATTTTTTGCTGGTCAAATTAATGGAACGACAGGTTACGAAGAAGCTGGAGCTCAAGGATTGTTAGCTGGCCTTAATGCTGCTCGATATGCTTTTGAGCAAGAAGGATGGTATCCTCGTCGCGAGCAAGCATATATTGGTGTATTAGTTGATGATCTTTGTACATTAGGCATTAAAGAACCATATCGAATGTTCACTTCAAGATCAGAATATCGTCTTACGCTACGTGAAGATAACGCTGATATTCGTTTGACTGAAAAAGGATATGAGCTTAATTTAATAGATGAAAACAGATGGCGGAAATTTTGTCATAAAATTGAATTAATTGAGCGCGAGCGTCAACGTTTGCGTAATCTTTGGTTAAATCCTAATTCAAGTAATGTTAGTGATCTTAATAAAGTTTTAAATGTTCCGCTTTCAAAAGAAGCTAATGGAGAAGATTTGCTTCGACGCCCTGAAATGAGCTATAAATTACTTACTTCATTAAATTATTTTTCGCCTGCAATCAATGATCTTCAAGTTGCAAATCAAGTTGAGATTCAGGTAAAATATGATGGTTATATTGCTCGTCAGAAAGAGGAAATAAAAAAACATCTTCGCAATGAAGATACTGTATTACCTATAAATATAGATTATAATAAAATTATAGGACTTTCTAATGAAGTAATTTCTAAGCTAAATAATCATAAACCAAGTTCTATTGGTCAAGCATCACGCATATCAGGAATTACGCCAGCTGCCATATCAATATTATTAATATGGTTAAAAAAACAAGGTTTTTTACGTAATAGTTATTAAAATGAACTTAAAAACATATTTTAAAACTGTATTAGATAAAAAAAATATTATTTTGAGTAATAAGCAAATACAACAGATTATTACATATATTGAATTATTAAATAAGTGGAATAAAATATATAATTTTACATCAATTAAATCATTAAAACAAATTATTATTCGACATATTCTAGATAGTATAATTATAGATAAATATCTTATTGGTAAGCGATTTATTGATGTAGGAACAGGTCCTGGATTACCAGGAGTACCTCTTTCAATAGTTAGACCAGATGCTCATTTTACACTTTTAGATAGTTTAGGAAAGCGGGTTAGATTTTTGAGACAAATAAAATATGAATTGACTCTTGAAAACATAGAACCTATTCAAATGAGAGTGGAAAGATATCAACCTGTAGAAAAATTTGATGGTATAATAAGTCGTGCTTTTGCTTCATTAATTGATATGTTTTTATTGTGTAAACATCTTCCAAAGAAAAATAGAAGTCAATTCTACGCACTTAAAGGTGATATATATTCAAAAGAGATTTTAACCTTTCCTTCTAATTTTATGATAAATAAAATTATTTCGTTAGATGTTCCTGATCTTGATGAGAAACGGCATCTTGTGATTTTATGGTCTAATTAATATGATTTAATCATAAAATATTTTTATATGATATAATCATTTTAATATATAATAATTATAAAAAAATTAATCTATTTTTTTTGAATAAAGTAATGTTAGTGAAGATATTTTTTACTGTTTAAATCTTCAAGAAGTCTAATTATATTTTTATTTAAAATACTAGAAAAGTTTATATAATTTAGTATATTTTAAATAAATTTACA
>JBHEQS010000023.1:0-3928 GCA_046530765.1 Arsenophonus sp. | reverse complement strand
AAATATATAGTTACTTCTTTAAATAAGTAACTGATGTAAATACTTAATAATAATTATTAAAATTTTATTGTTTAATAGAAATATTCTAATAATTAATATAAAATAGATATTTATCTAAATTTATTCAAATTAATACGTTAACAATCAAAATGAAATGTAAAAAAATATTACTTTAATTGACTAATAATTTTATTTAAATTCGTTATGAACTAAAACAATATATCCAACTATTGAAACTAAATTTTACATGAATAAATAATTACTAATATATGTATAAAGTAATTTTTATACTAAAGACGATAATGTATATTGTATTAATCATGATTTATTTAAATATCTATAATCAATATACTTAAGTTTATTGTAAGTTATCTATATATATGGACGTGATATTTGATATATTGCAAGATTTTCTAGATAAAACGGCATGTTTATTATGAAATCAATATATATAAAGTTAATTACATTAGATGTTCTGATAATTTTATTGAAACTATATATAACCTAAAATATTTGATAATAAACTTTTTCTCAAATTGATTATTTTTTGATAAAATCAATTTTTATATTCATTTAAAATTAAAATAGGATATAGTACGTAATTGTTTAATTTACTAATAGTTAGTATTTTCTAATACAATAAAACTTATTATAAAATTACAAATTAAGCGAGTAAAAGTAGTTTTATAATCATCGAAATTTATGATATAGACAATAAATAAGATTTTGAAATATTTTTTTGTGAAGATTATAAAAATTTTATCCAGAAAAAAATTATATGTTTATTTATAAGGTATATATGAATAGATATTTAATGAAAGTATACATAAGATATTTACTGCAAAAAAAAAGACATTGTGAATTAAATAAATAACTTAATTACACAAATTTATAATACTAAATATTTATCTTAAATAATTAGATTATTTACTAATTACAATTTACATTAAAAATTAATTTTATATAAAGTTTCTGATATAAAAATTTATTAACTTTATTTGACAAAATAAAAGCAATAGATTTTTTTAATGAAAAATATAATTTTAAGTAAAATTATAAAAACAATTATAAAATTGATTAAATGATGATAACAACTAAAGTATCTTATAAGTAGTTTAGAGTATTGTGATATATAACTAATTTTATATTCAAATAAATTTGGTAAACTAAAATATTTACAATACGAATACAATATATATTATTATATATAATAGTTTATGTATAATCGTGCATAAAATCTAGAATATTATTCTGCAGATATGTATAGTTGTTATTTATAGCTAAAGATAGATAGAATAGATAGATAGATATCTATCTTTAAGCCTAATATTTTGTATAACATATAAATATATATTAGATTTATATGAATATCTTTTGTTATACAATTATATTGATATTTCGTAATATAATTGTATATTTAATATAAAAGTATATATAGTATTGATGTTACTTAATATTTTCTTTATTATTAATTGTAATTTTTCTAAAAAATGTTTATTGTCATATTTTAGTTTAGATGAAATGTTTTTCTTAATTAAAAGAAATTAATTATTAAATGTTATCATATAACTGTATAAAACAGATATAACTGATATAATTTAACAAATATAGTGTGTTGTTGGTACATAAATAAATACTTAATTTATATATGAAAGTGTATAAAAATATTGTGTAATTATTTAAAGAGTTTAATTAAAACAGAGAAATAGATTTAATATCTACTAATTATTTTAATATTATTTATATCAAGTATCATCATTCTATTTCTAAAATTAAATAAATAATAATTATATTATGTTTTTATAAAAAATAATATAAAATATAGAAAATAATTATAAAAAAAAGTATGTAGACTATAGATATCATATTTGACTGAATAGTTATTTTCATATGCTTTTCTATATTTAACTACATATATAATCAAACAAATTATATTAATTATGATGATGCCTTCAATTATTCACTGTATTATTTATAATTTAAGAAATACTTTTTAATTGATTCAAGAATAGAATCTAGATGTTTCAATTCATAATTTATTTAAATAATTTTTTTGCTTAAACAATCTCTCAGAAAACTGAATTCTAACTATATTTAATTAATTAGATGATATTAAAGTAATAATTATTCATTAAAATCAAAATATACTATTATATTTTATAATAATTATTTAATATTTAATTATTTATTAGAAATAAAGTATCTGTTAACATAAGCAATTATTATAACAAAAATTAATTTTTAGAATTCAAATAATTGATAAGAATTTATAATAAAATATATTAGTGAATTAAATCGAATGTCTTAATATTAACTATATTTTGCTTATTAGTTTATCAAAAAAAATATATATAATTATACAGTTTGATAAGTTGATTTATATTTTATTGTTATAATTTATTTCTACTAATGAATTTAATGAAAATTATTAGTATGATTGATAGTATTATTATTGTTAAGACTTTTCATTGTTATGATAACAACTAAGTGATATAATCATACATAGAATATAATTAATGTTATATTTTATATACAATTGAGATTTTATGGAAAGAGTATCTATTAATTACTGGTTTTATGATAATTAATTGTATAACGGCTTGGTATGCACCAAAACACTTTATAAATTTAATTATTTAGTGGTTTTTCAGCAAAAAAATATTTTAAAATTAATGCTATGCTTTATGTTGTCATTTTATCAAACTTCAATTTAATTTAGTAAATGTCAATTGACTTTACTTAAATATTATATAAATGCTTAATAAGCAAAGAATCATTTAAACAGATTTCATTATTTAGATATAAAATTTTATTTAAAATTAACTTTCAGTTTATTAAATTTAAAGAGGATATCAATGACAAAAGATATTCGATCATTAGTATTAATTCCACAAGGTAGCATTGAGGCTTATGTACGATCAGCAAATGCTTATCCAATGCTAACAGCAGAAGAGGAGCAAGAATATGCAAATCAGCTACATTATCATGGTGATTTAAATGCAGCTAAGCATATTATACTCTCTCATTTGCGTTTTGTTATTCACATTGCACGAAATTATTCAGGTTATGGCTTACCACAAGCTGATCTTATCCAAGAAGGTAATATTGGTCTTATGAAAGCTGTTCGTCGTTTTAATCCTAAAGTTGGTGTACGGTTAGTTTCGTTTGCAATTCATTGGATTAAAGCCGAAATTCATGAATATGTATTACGTAACTGGAGGATAGTTAAAGTCGCAACTACTAAAGCTCAACGCAAGCTTTTTTTTAATTTACGTAAAAATAAGAAACGTATTGGTTGGTTTAATCAAGATGAAATTGATATAGTTTCTAAGGAATTAGGTGTAACTGGCAAGGATGTTCGTGAGATGGAATCGCGAATGGCTGCGCAAGATATTACGTTTGATATTAATGATGAAGATGATAATAGTGAAAATACTGTTATCGCCCCAGTTCTGTATCTACAAGATAAATCTTCTGATTTTGCCGATAGTATTGAGGAAGATAATTGGGAAAATCATGCTACTGATAAATTAACTCAAGCTTTATCAACTTTAGATGATCGTAGTCATGATATCATTTGCGCAAGATGGCTTGATGATGAAAATAAAATAACTTTACAGGATCTAGCTGATAAATATCGAGTATCGGCTGAGCGTGTTCGTCAATTAGAAAAAAATGCTATAAAAAAACTTAGATTAGTAATAGAGTCTTAGAATAAATAATATAACAAAAACTATATAGAAAAGTTGTTAAGAGATAGAAGATGATGATATATTTATTTAAATTACTGATTTATTAAATAATTAAGTGTACTCTAATAATTGAGATATAGAAGTATACTATATAATAGTAGTATTAATCAAAGCATTATTATTTTTTAATATAAAATAAGTAATTTATTGTTGTTAGTAATAATAAATACATAATT
>JBHEQS010000022.1:0-5207 GCA_046530765.1 Arsenophonus sp. | reverse complement strand
GATAAGTAAATAACCAAACGAAACATATATTATAAATTTGAATGAATTATCAATAAACGTAAAGTTTATCTAAGTGGTAATATTTAAATTTTTATATCTCAATGAGTAACTGTTAATAACTAATAATATTTGTAGATGAAATAGAAATAAGAAGAGGATTTAGTAATTTTATGTTAAAATTGCGAAAAGTATGGAAAAATAATATAATAAACTGATGATAAAATATATTATTATTAAAGTTGCATATTAATTTAAATTGAATTATTAATAACAATGATAAGTTAGTTAATTTGTAACACTATGTATAGTTAACAATACATTAAAAACATATCTGTACCATTATGATAGTTATATAATATATAAAATCTTACTCGATCATGAGTACTATTGTGATGTATGCATAAATGTTATAAATGAAATACCATGTAAAGATATAGCAATCAATAGTGCTATTAAAGATAAAGAAAAAAAGTGAAAATCAAAGATAAATACATGTGCGAAAATTCAAATAAAAATACAATATTTTATATTAAATCATTTATTACATAAATAAATTATTTTAATTTAAATAAATAAGTACGTATAAAGAAAGCTAACTAAATATATCTTTATATTAATTTTTTTTATTAATTTAAGATCGTAAAATATAATTTTATATTTTTATTTTAATTAAAAATTTTTTAGAAAATTATAATAAGTAAAGTTATATATTTAATATTTTATTACAATGAAAGATTGAATAAAAATTTACTCTTGTGGCCCAAGTTTTTTTTCTAGGTAATGAATATTTGTTCGTCCCTTGAAAAAATTACTATCATTAATAATTTTTTGTTGTAATTTTATATTAGTTTTAATTCCATCAATAATTAATTCAGATAAAGCATTTTTCATTCTAATGATTGCAATTTCACGAGTTTCACCATAACTAATTAGTTTACCAATCATTGAGTCATAATGAAGTGGAACTGTGTAACCTGAATAAATATGCGATTCCCAGCGTATGCCAAATCCACCAGGAATATGAAGACGAATAATTTTACCAGGGCTTGGTAAAAATGTATTTGCATCTTCAGCATTAATTCTACACTCTATTGCATGTCCATTAATTTTAATATTTCTTTGTTTAATAGACAACATCAAACCTGAGGCTATCTTTAGCTGTTCTTTAATCAAATCGATACCAGTAATCATTTCCGTAACAGTATGTTCAACTTGAATTCGCGTATTCATTTCAATAAAGTAAAATTCGCCGTTTTTATAAAGAAATTCGAATGTGCCGGCACCACGATAATCAATGTCAAGACAAGCTTTTGCACAACGCTCTCCGATGTTTTTGCGTATATTAATTTTTATACCTAGTGCAGGAGCTTCCTCAAGAACTTTTTGATGACGACGCTGCATTGAGCAGTCACGTTCTGCTAAATAAATTGCATTACCTTGACCATCAGCAAGTATTTGAATTTCAATATGCCGTGGATTTTCCAAAAATTTCTCCATATAAACTGTACTATTATCAAAGGCAGATTTCGCTTCAGTTTGTGTAAGAGTAATAGCTTGTTCTAGATCATTTTCGCTATGAACAACGCGCATGCCTCGACCTCCACCACCACTAGATGCTTTAATAATAACTGGATATCCAATTTGATTAGCAATTGTTTTATTAATTTTTATATCTTTTCCTAAAGGCCCATCTGATCCAGGAACACAAGGAATACCAGCTTTTTTCATTACTCCAATTGCAGAAACTTTATCACCCATAAGTCGAATTGTTTCTGGTTTTGGGCCAATAAAAATAAAACCAGATCGTTCTACTTTTTCTGCAAAATTGGCATTTTCAGATAAAAATCCATAACCAGGGTGAATTCCTTCTGCTGCTGTAATTTCTGCTGCTGAGATTATTGCTGGAATATTAAGATAACTTTCAGTTGAATCAGCTGGTCCGATGCAAACACTCTCATCAGCAAGTAATACGTGCTTCAAATCACGATCAGCAGTAGAATGAATAGCAACAATTTTTATTTTTAGTTCTTTACAGGCACGCAAAATACGTAAAGCAATTTCTCCACGATTAGCGATAACAATTTTTTTAAGCATAGAGTGCCTCACTCTTTTATGATAACTAATGGCTCGTCAAATTCAACACTTTCTCCATTTTTTAAAAGAATTTCTTTAACTATACCTGATTTATCAGCTTCAATTTGATTCATCATTTTCATTGCCTCGACAATACATATAGTATCTCCAATCTTAACTTTTTGACCAATTTCAATAAATGGTTTTGCTTCTGGACTTGCGGCTCTATAGAATGTACCAACCATTGGGGAGCGAACAGTATAATAAGTTTCTTCTTCTTTTTTTATATTTTCTGATTCAGGCAATATTTGGGAAGGCATCACAATATTATTTGGTAAGGCTTGTTGATTTATAACGTTTGGCGCTATATTCTGTTGTAAAACTGGTAAATTATTTACTATTGTACGACTAATACGAATAGTAGATCCTTTACCTTCCGAGATTTCTAATTCAGAAATTGCAGATGCTTCAACAAGCTCAATCAATTTTTTAATTTTACGAAAGTCCATAAGTTAATTCCATATTTTTTATTATTTATATTTACTAGGTCGTTGCTTATCAATAATTTCTAATTTTTTAATGATGATAAGAATTTAACAGCAAATTCTAATGCGAAAATATAACCATCAATATGAAAGCCACAGATAACGCCGTTAGCAATATCTGAGAGATAGGAATAACATCTGAATGGTTCACGTGCGTAAATATTAGTAAGATGAATTTCATAAAAAGGAATTTGGACGCCTAATATAGCGTCTCGCAGAGATATACTAGTATGAGTTAACGCCGCCGGATTAATTAATATAAAGTCAATATTTCCTTGAGATTGATGAATTTTGTTAATAAGCTCATGCTCAGCATTAGATTGAAAATGACTTAATTTAACTCCTAATTGTTTTGCTTTTTGACTCATTTCTTTAATAATATCTTCAAGTGTAAGAATGCCATAAAATAGTGTTTCTCTATTTCCAAGCATATTTAAATTTGGTCCGTTTAGAAGCAAAATCTGAAAATCTTTTGCCATTTTCTTGATATCTCCTACTAATGATAATTAATAATTTAAAAACCTGATTCAATTTTAATAATTTATTATATTTATTCATAATGAAAGAATTTATTTTAATGAAGAATATAGATATTATAAACATTTTATAATAATTAGCAGCAAAATTTTAGTTTAAGAAATAAAGTTATCTTTAATACTAAAATTTAATGTATTTCATTAGTCTTGATCTATTGATATGTTTAGTTATTAATTAATTTATAAAATATAAAAAAATAATTTTTATAAACAGTTTAATTTGTTATTAATTTTCAATAACTAATAATTAATAAGTTGCTTATTAATTATTAGTTTAGTGATTATTTACTATTGAAAGTAATAAAATATTAGTTTTTTTAGTTGAATTTTAAGTAAAATAAAAAATGTAAATATTATTTATAATATAATCTTAACGAACTTAACTTGGCTTCATTTAGTTTACTAAATAATTTATTTCTAAAGTGACAATTATTAATATATTAATAGAAAGTAGAATTTATGCATTCTGCTAGTATTTTATTTTTAACATAAAAATAATTTTAAAATATTTAAATACAATAAATTATTGTTTATCATTGAAATTTTCAATAATTAATATTATTGGCATGTTTTTGTTATTATTACGCAAAATAAATTTTTATTAATATTGTATTAAAATGTTGAATGAAGAAATATTTTTATCACAAGATAAAAATATTTATCAATAGTTATTTAATTTTCTTAAGAATTATTATGTATCATAACAGGAAATCAAGGATTATTGCATATCATTATTTATATCACTGTAATTTATAAAAAAATGCAGTGAACAGTTAGTTTAGTTTATAGAGTTTCGTAATAATTCTATTAATATATTCAAATTATTTTAATCAATATACAAAAATTTATATATAAACTAGTTAATAAAATTTACTAATTAAAATAAGATTTTAAATCTGTTCTAAGAACAGGCCATTTAATAGATTATAGCAAACCTAAGCTCATCATAAGTGTTTGGTAATAATTTTTTATCTATAAAAAGTCTTATTAATACAGAATAAAAAGAGCAACAAATAAGACATGAAAGATAGTAATATGATAAATTTTTACATAACTATTGTGAATCGCAATATATATAAAAATTATAACAATTACTATGAAAAGTAAATTTATATAGATATGTTATGAAGGTAATATAGTTTATAATTTAGTATATATTATATATAATTTCGCATATTTAATAATATAGCATAAAGCAAAGTAACATAACAATCTTTATGTAAGTTAGTAATTGATAATAGAAAAAGATAACTTAATTAATCAAATAATTGTTAATGGTAAGTACAAGTAAATCTATAAATAATTATGTATAATTTATAATACGATTATAACAAATATAGATTATGGATAAGGATAGAATAAAACAATCAGAATAAATTAAAGCTATATAGTCAAATTTATCATAAAACAATACAATTAAATAGTACTAATAAGTTTTATTCTTAAAGAAGAAAACTAAACATTGTTTTAAAAATATAATGTTAATAAAAATTATTTTAGCTATTGATGAAATTAGATATAAACAATATAGAAATATTACAAGACCTACATTGGCTCTGGCGCGCGTCATGAAATAAACTTCTTTGAAAATATATAAATTTAATTTCATGATCAAAATAATGATTAAAAATAATAATAATAAATTTAATAATTTTATACTTTGATAGTTATAAATGGATTTATCAAGAAAGCAGATAATGCTATATTATTTAATAACTGTATAAAACCTATAGTAAATGATATAATATTATTATAATAACTTTTGAAAGTCATCACATCAATAAATTAAGAAATGAAAAAGTTATGTTTAATAAAATATTAATAGTAAGTTAATGACGACACAAAAATTTTAATTTGTTAAACAATAACTTACTAATGGTTATGATTATAAAGATGTCGTCTAATAAGCTCATAATTAATGATCTTCTAATGCTAATAACATAGAAATTTTTTTTGTAAACGTAACTTAGGATATTTATAAAGCGCATTATCTAACAATATTCATGAAAGTTATTGTCGAACTTACTGTTAAATAACTCATATCAGTAGTTAT
>JBHEQS010000021.1:0-18783 GCA_046530765.1 Arsenophonus sp. | reverse complement strand
TTTCCAGTAATTTATTACGTATTTTTAGATTTATATGGATAATGTATATATGTAATTATTTCATACTAATTTAGTTAATTTGTGTCGCGTATTCCTTTGTTTTTACTTTTTTTTTAGGAAATCTTTTAATTTTACTTGTTTTAAAAAAATATTTATTAAACTATTTTACTAGTTGTGTTTTTCTACACTTATTTATCTATGTGATTTTAATCTACTGACTGATGTCTTATGCGTGTTAAGAACATACTTATTTGATTAATACAATGTTACGTTTGTTTGATAAAAATTAAGTACATATTATTATACTTATCTTCTATAATTTTTTTGTATTCATATCTTATTCAACTAACACTTTTAATTTTTGTAAGGAATTCATGTAGCATTATTAAATGATAACTCAATTAACATATAAGAGATATAGCACAAATTTATCGTTCTAAATTATATTGTCTTTAAACAAGTAATACTTTAAATATACTTTTACTATTAATATTGATGATTCTATAATGTTGATGTATGCTATGTATTAGCAATCATATTTGCACACACTATAATAGGTTCTTATCATATTTGTTTTTTCTTTAAATTCAATTTAGAAATGATTACATAGTGCACCACTACATTTGCTAGTATTAATACGAAATAACTAGTTTTTGTAAAACTAATTCTCATATGTACTATATAATAATTATCCTATATATAAATAAATACATTAAAATATCATCTAATTCATCAATATTAATTAAGAAGAAGATAATATTTACATTTATGAATAATTATCGTAATCGACAGTAATCAGTAGTAAAAAGTTAATACAATTTGATTTTATTGAGATAGACGTTGTGCAGATGTAGAATATTTATAGCATTTATTGATATCTTTTTAAGATTATCTATTTTAAAATTTATATAAATGATAAAGATTACTTAAAATCAATTCACATAGTTTGAAATATTTTTTTTATTCAAGTTATTAAATCAAAAATATGAATTCGTAATGTAGTAATGAATTTTTTTCTTACATTAACTTCTGTATGCGTGTTTCAATAATACCACCACCTAAACAAATTTCATCTTTATAAAATACTGCTGATTGACCTGGTGTAACAGCGGCAACTGCGTGATTAAAATGTACAATTATTTTATTCTTATTAATTTGTTTAAATTTACATGGAATATCTGATTGTCTATAACGAGTTTTAATTGTGCATTGATTTGTTTCACATAATTCTGGTTGGTTAATCCAATTGATTTGTTTGATGATAACTCCTGTTGACATTAAGCGTGGGTGATCATGACCTTGGGCAACAATTAGAAGATTATTTATAATATCTTTATCAACAACATACCATGGATTATTGTTAGATTCTTTTATACCACCGATACCTAGCCCCTTTCGTTGACCAATCGTATGATGCACTAAGCTTGAATGTTCTCCAAGAATTTTGCCATCAACAGTAACAATTGCTCCTGGTTTTTTTGGAAGATAACGTGAGATAAAGTTTCGAAACTTTCGTTTACCAATAAAACAAATCCCAGTTGAATCTTTTTTTTTGGCTGTAATTAAACCAATTTTTTCAGCTATATAGCGAACGTCTGATTTTCTCAATTCATTGATTGGGAAAAGACTTTTTGATAATTGATCTTGATTCAAAGTATAAAGAAAATAGCTTTGATCTTTGTTATTATCTAGGCTTCTCAATAAATGATGTTGATCATTAACTGTTTTGAGTCGAGCATAGTGTCCTGTAGCAATATAGTTTGCAGATAAATCTTTAGTTGCAAACTCTAAAAATGTTTTAAATTTAATTTCTTTATTACACAAAATATCTGGATTTGGTGTGCGGCCAGCTTTGTACTCATTAAGAAAATGAATAAAAACATTATTCCAATATTCGTATGAAAAATTAATAGTGTTAAGTTCTATATCTAGTTTGTCGCATACGGATTGTGCGTGCGCAAGATCAGTAGCTGATGAACAATACTCTTCATTATCTTCTTCTTCCCAGTTTTTCATAAAAATAGCAGAAACATTATAACCTTGCTGTTTTAATAGGTAAGCGGATACAGATGAGTCAACTCCTCCAGACATAGCAACGATAACTTTTTTTAATTTGTTGTCTGACATAAATAAATCTCATAAATATAATTATTAGTAAATAAAAATAAATATTTTAATGTCTTAAACATACGCATTATGATTTTATTAT
Organism: Arsenophonus sp.; assembly: GCA_046530765.1. GTDB lineage: Bacteria > Pseudomonadota > Gammaproteobacteria > Enterobacterales > Enterobacteriaceae > Arsenophonus. The sequence continues at coordinate 16,574 of JBHEQS010000021.1, read as the reverse complement.
GAAATTAATCTGAATTGGATAATATAAGATTAATATCTACGTATAATGATTACATCTTTGTTACTTACAAATGGGATATACTTTTATATCAAAATTTTAATAAAAAATTAACTGTACGATATTTCATATATAGTATGTTATAATTATATATTATTATTTAATTTAATAATTAATTAATTTTATATAATTAATAAGATAAAAAGAAACATAAATAAATATACTTATAATAATCTATCTATTTATTATTTTTTTAATTATTAAAAAATAATAAATAGATTTTTTTTACAACACTACTATATGTTTATAGTATTAAAAATAGTTTTTTCTAAATACGCTTCACAAATTTATTTGTGATTGATTTATTATTAGATAATTATACATTTTTAAAATTGTCTGTAATATGAATTTTAATATAGAAATTTTATTATTAATCAATAAAATGTAAAATATTTAATTTAATTAAATATTTTACTAATAAATTAATTTTAATATTGTAAATGCTATGTTTGCCATCATAAATCATATTTATTGATTGTAGTAAATATGATAAATTATATTTTGGCAAAAAATATGATATTTTTATTATTTTTAAAAATAGATTTATTTAAATAAATCTATTTCTTTTCAAGAAATAACTTCATATTTTAGGTTTTGTAAGGCCATATCTAAGCTATTAATTTTTATACATCTTGTTGTGGTTTTGTTAATAACAAAAATTTAATTTCTTTCATCTATTTTGTATTAGAAAATAGATTTAATAAACTTATATGATAGTTAAATAGATGTTGTACTAGTATTTATAAATCATGAAAACGAAATCATCCATAAACTTAACAAGTTTATCATTATTGAAACGAAAAGTGTTTCTATTGAAATTATTTTTAAAATAGAAAAATATATTGCTCTGACGAATATAAATGTATTTATGTTACTTACAATGATGCAAGAAATTAAATATTATTAAATACTATTAAATATTATCATGTGCGTAGAATATGAAATTAAATTGACATATTTATATATAACTTGATAATAACTAAAATAATTAATGAGTTATTCTTGTTCGCATAAAATAATTTCAAAAAAAATAAAAATAAAATGTTGCTCATGTTTAGTATTTTACTATTTTTAATGAAAATAGTATAGTGTTATAATTTTGTTGTGTAGTATATTTATTAAAAATAAATATAAAAAAATTATTTCTCATTAAAATTATCTGATACATTCTGATACATAAAGTAAATTACCTGATATAACATTAGAAGTTTTCTTCGTTTGTAGTTATTACCATTAAATATATTACATAAATATAACTCACTATAATATATAGTATATTATAATTTATATTGTACAATTTATTAAAAATAATATTTATATATTTATTAGTTTTTAATATTTTATGTATAAATAAAAATTTATAAATATAAAACAAATTAACTTTAATAATTATAATAATTTTCATTATTAGAACAATATTAATAAAAATTAATCATATATTTAAGGCGTATAACAATATTTGTATAAAATTAATATTTAAATCTTTATAAATATATTGATTTTTATAATTTTTTTAACAATTTTGTCATTTTGCTAAAATTGATTTTAATTATATAAGTTAATAATATTTTAATATGTGTTGTATAAATAATAAAATAACAAGAATTAATATTAATTAATTGTATAATTTTAATTTATAATTTCAATAGAACTGAAAACTCTTTAATCAATCTTCAATAAATTTTAATAAATAATGAAGATATAAAACTTATTTTTTAGAATAGATTTATCAAATTTTGTGAAGATTAATAAATTTACAATATTTTAAAATATCAATTTAAAACTATATAGTTTATTGTTTTTTTAAAATTGATCTAATTATTATTCTTATATGAGAAAATCCATTTAATTTATTTAATATAATTAAATACTGTAATAGTAATTATTATTTAGTTAATATAAATAATAAAAAATACTTAAAATAAAATCATTCAAAAAAAACAATAAAGTAAAAATTATTTAAAATTCAAAACAAAATTAATTAATGTGAATACAAATTGAATTATTTATTAACATTACAAATTAATTTATAATGTAATTATATACAATTGTAATAAAATAAAACCATTAAGAAGTATTATATCAATAATTGATTGATTAACTTAAATATTAATTACTAATAATTAATGTAAAATAATATCTATATATTATTTAGAATACATTTTAAAGAAATATAATAATGTATAAAAATTAGTTATAATATTAGTTATGAAAATTATATTTTAAATAAATATATTTAAATAAGAAAGTTGTACTAGTAATACATAAAATAATTACTACTATGATCATTACTTAATATAAATTAACTACAGTTGTTTTTCTTAATATATGATATACAACAATGTATACGTACGCTTATTTTAATTAAACATATAATATGGTCAATTTGTTAATAATTTAATATTAAATATAATATTTTGTTGCAAAAATAAGCAACTAAATTGTCTATATCGATAATATTATAAAAAATTCTGTTATTTTTAATGTAAAATTTTAGTCAGTAAATTGTTGATTTTATAAATAACTATAAGTTTTACAATGCCAATTGTTTATTTTTGCATGCACAATAGTATAGTATTTTTATCAGTATGATAAAAATACTTGAAATCGTATCAAAGTATCACAATATAAGTAATATGAGTATAATTTACATTGAATGTTACATATATTAAAGGATGATATTATGACTTATCGTACTTTCTCTCTAATTCCAACACTAAGCAATCATCTTATGTCTGATCGATTTACTCAAATGGATAATCTTTTTAGTAGATTAACAGGCGAAAAGCCTATTGCATTTTCACCTTCTTATAATCTGTTGCAAAAAGATAAAGATAATTATGAAATGGTTCTTAGCGTTCCAGGCTATACTCAGGATGAACTAGATATTTCAGTTCTTAATAATCAATTAAATATTAGCAGTAAACTTAAAATTGAGGAAACAAATACTAACGAAAAAAAAGACAACATTAAATGGTTGCATCATGGTATCAAAAAAAGTGAGTTTTCCTTAAATTTTAGTCTTGAGCATCGAATAACAATTCAGAAGGCAAATTTATATAATGGATTTTTAACCATACAATTTACTTATAATATTCCTGAACAGGAGAAGCCTCAGAAGATTACAATTGATGTTCAAAATAAATCAAGTTGCGCACTTGAACATCATATGTCTTAAGCTAAAAGCGCCTAAATCAAGGGCGCTTTTAGTTTCTATGTGAAGTTAATATGTAAATATCTCATTCGTATATGTATATTTATGAAATTGTTTATTATTAATTCTATAAATAATTATATAAAGCCTTATCAAATACATTTTATTTTTTACATATTACTATTAATACAATTGCATATATTTTAATTACTTTAGATAATTAAATTATTAACATATATTGTTATAACAATATTCTCATTAATCAGTAAGTTAAGTGAATAACTTTTAAATGTAAAAATAGTTTTTAACTAAATAGAGTTAATTTGCTTTATTATACTTAGTTTTTGAGTAGTTGTTTGGCTTGCATTGTTAGAGTTATAGTTGTTATTAGAAACTGCTTTATTAAGACAGTATCTAATTGAGTTGTAGCGGTAGTTATTTTTATGAACTCTTTTATTTATAGTTAATTAATAATGATTGTATTTATATGATATCTTAGTTAATTTTTAATTATTATAATTACATAATTAGTAAGTTGATATAATAAAATAGATAAAATATATGATAAATTCGAAGTTTGGCATCGTGTTTTTATATAACATATCTATCTACAATAAAATTATAATATATTTAATTAGAAAATGAACTTTTATAAGTTAGCTTTCATAATATAAAAAAAATAAATGATTTAAAATCATATTATAAATTGCAATTATTATTAATGTAAATTGATATATATAGTTTAGGAAAAAGAAATATGTTTATTTTAATCAAAATATTGATATAAGGTTTTCTATATAGCTAAAGAATTATAGTTAAATATAAATTTGAGCAATAAAATATAAAACTTATAATAGTTAACGAATAATAGTTTACCGACATATATATTGCAAATAGATATCAGGTAAACATGTTATTAAGTAAATTACTGTAAAAACATAAAGCAACTTTGTATTATTTTTTTTAACTTTAGTATCTTTTACTAAAACATAGATTACATAAATGAAATTTTATTTCATACTTATATGTTATATAACAAATAGATTTTAATAAATTAAGTTGTATTAATTTTCACTACTTGTCTATATGTTAATGCAACAAATTTCATATGAAAGAGAAACATATGTGTATAATTTTAATGTAGATAATTAATTTAATGTACAAAATTCTTATATTTAATTTCTGATTTCTATTTAATAAAGTAAATTAATTATCTTAAGTAAAACTGAAAAGTTTTTTTACATAATTAACTATCTATATTAAATATATCAAATAAAATTCACTAAACCTAAAATGTACATCGTTTCTATTTAAAATCATGTATCAACTACTAATTATGCTTATTTATACAAAATTAGTAGCTTTTAGATCACAAAAATAAACTTTAATATTTAAAATTAAAATAAACAATTTAACTCATAATTAATTTTCTTATTTTATAAAAATATTTAAAAATTACTATTTGGCATACTATTGCAACATAAAATTTTGTAACTATTTATATTTTAATATATTTGTTATTAATTTAATAAATAATGAAGATATAATAGTTAAGTTTTTTAAAAAAATAGATGAATTCATATTTTTTAATTAGAAATTTTTAGATATTAAATTGATTTAATTAATATATAGGAAATATTAAAATTGAGATGTAATTATTTGAAAAAAATAATAAAATACCAAATAAATTTACAATTAAATATTAATTAAGATTATTTGAAGTGCTTCTAATCATTTTGTATAATGATTAATTTATTAAAATTTTTAAAATAAAACAACTGAATGTGAAAAATTAGTGTTCAAGTATTAACTGTTATTTAGAGTTAATGAAAATACTACATAATAATGCTAATTTATATTCTTTATATTTTAAGAATTTTTATTTTTTTCAACTAATAATTCTAAATAAAATAATCGTGCATAATATTAACTTTTTCTTATATGATTACTGTATAGTATATGTTATGTATGTTTAAACTTATTTCTATTATTAATTGTGATATTATTCTAATTTCTTACCTATTTATAATTATAAATTAAACTAGTCTTAATATTGGTTTTAAGCTAGATTTACTTTATTAATGTAATTCATTATATTTAAACTGATAGTAATAATGTATATATAATATTACTAAATAATTGTATAATGTCTTGACTTAAATCGAATCTATACTTTGTAATACTACTGAGCGCAAAAGATGAAGATGTTTTTTAATAGTATTATCTTTTTTCACAAATAAATCTATAAAATATTGTAAATAGGTAAACATACTACTCTATATTTTATTTCATAAAGAGAAAAACTATCAAGTAACAATATAAATAATATATTATTAGTTCAAAAGATATTTTTATATCACGTAAATTAAAAATATTTATATGAATACCAGTACAAACAAGTCTATATAGATAAGATCATTATTAAAATAGCGACTTCTTTAAGATAATGTAGTACAAGATTCTATATTATGCAGTTAAATTATGTTTATTGTTTCATATGTTATTTCAATATATAAATAGTTTGTTATAAATGATAACGCATAGTGTTAAAATCAAAAAAAACTCGTCATTGATTTATTCATAACTAGATCGACTAAATTAACTAAATAGTCACGTTATAGCTTATAATTCTTTATTCATTTATAGTTTGTTAATTAATCAATATTGCTAATTGCAAAGGATAAATGTTAAATGATTAATATCTTAACTGTGATATCAGATTGGATTTAATGGCATCGATAATCTATTTAATCTATCTAGATATTTTCTTATTACTTATGTTATTCAAATTTAATAGTTTTAATATTCGATGTATATTATTAACAGTATCTTTAATTTATATAATTAAATGCTGCATCTAAGTAATTTACGTTTAGTTAGTAATTATTATAGCGTTCATAGTTTGTTAACTTTATTTCTTATTAAGAAAATAAATTATGTTTTTAAACTTATATTGTATTTATTTCATTTTTATTACAAATAATATAAATACAAAATTTAATTTACTAGACGAACTTCAGACAGCAACTCTTAACTTTAATTCTTATTATTAAATGCATATTTAATAATAAGAATTAAATATACACTATATGCTTTATATTTCAATATATATAGTGATTATCACTTAATGCATTATATTTATATAAACAAATCAATATAATAATAAGTATTTTACTGAAATACATTTTTTGATTTTGCTCACAAACATAAGAAAAAATTTATTTTTTCTTATGAAAATTCAATTAATCTATTAAAGAAAAGCCCTTAATTATCTATCTCAGCATACTTATCTCTTTTTTATATACTTACATTTCATACATATTGTTTATATGTGGATTATATAAATTTATTTATATATTATATTTGTTATAATATTAATATGTTCTTACAATTATTTTGTACTTATTCTATAAGTAACTATTGAGTCTTTATTGGTTTCTATTTTTTATAGATCATCTTAATTTTTATTGTTTTATAAAAAAGAAAATATTAAATAAGACAATAAAGTATAAATAACTATCATTATCATTTCTTCAATCATACAAATATATATAATAATTAAAATTTTTAAGAATTTTAAAATAAACAAACAAAAGTATCACTAGCATAATTATATTAAAGTTTTTTAATATATTTATCTAAAGATTAGTCTGAAATAAAGTTATTTTGATAGTAATATCATATTTTTTTCTGAAAAATAGTAATAGTAAAAAATTAAAGTCATTTAATGTATTAAATTATATTGACATCATGAAATCCAAAAAAAATAAGATAATTATTAATAATATAAAAAATAATATTAAATAATGTTCGGTTATTATAAAATAAATTTATTTTTATCTTTGTAAACATTTGTTAGACTAAATATTAATTCAGATATAATAAATTTTATATAATTGTATATTATTTGATATACACTAAAAGCATATAAAGCTATATATTCCATAATTTATTATTAGATAATACTTTAGATTACTGTCTTATATTGAAGACGATTATTAATATAGTAAAAATATTGTTTATTATATATTTATATAATATTAATTTAATAAGTTATTATTTTATTTAATTAGTTTTTAGCATAAATTCATATCATTATAAGAAAACATATTGAGTTAAAAATAATTAAAAATATTAAGGTAATAATTAATTTATGTAATTATACCAACCTTATTAGTTAGACATGTAAAAATTATGAAAAAATGAGACAAAAATAGTAAATTTATATACATACTAAAATATATAATAAATAAGAGTTTATCTAAATTGTTTATCTTAAATTTATTTTGCTGATATTGAGTAGTGTTTTTTATATAATAAATATAACTGTTAAATTTTAATTCATTATCAAAATATCTGTATATGTAAATATTAATAAATCATCAATAACAATACAATTTAAAAAAATATGATCTGATAGTAAAATTATATTAGTTCTATATTTTTTATATTAAAAAAAATAAACAAAATTCTTCTATGTTATATTTTTATTTACTTTAGTTTATGAAATGTTTTATAATAATATATTAGAAATTTTATTAGAAATTACTTGTATAAATTTATAATACAAAGATTTTTTTTGTAAAAAAAATACAAAATATCTTTTTAAAATTTAAAGATAAATAAAAAACTTACAGTAAATATTAATTAGGAATGATTTAAAAATAGTAGTGTGCAATAAATATTGCATTTATTTTATTTATCTTCTTTGCTTCATATATTAAATAAGATTAAATAAATTTCCTTATTAATTATAATAGTTACTAACTAAATAAAAAAATAAATATTATCAATGATAGTTTAGGAAAATAATTACAAGCAATATAAATTATTCAATTATTGCATTATAGCAATACGTTTTATTCATATATCACTTAATAATTATATATTTATTTTATAAAAATTAATTTTATTGATAATATTAGTTTTCACAAACGTAAAAAATATTATATGATATATTATAAGGAATTATATCTAGCTAAAATTCATATACTATTATCTAATACTTTAATATAACTTAAATATAAATTTATATATAAAAATAAAAATAGAACAGAAATATATGATTACATTGATATATTATTTTTTATTATTTAATATAGTTAAAACTATTTTTTATTTTATATTAACAAGACATCAGTAGATTACATTTATATAGATTTCATTGCAAAATAAATATTGTGATGTTTTACTACATTAGTATTCATACAATATAATTTTTTAGTAATTTTTTTACTTTAAAATTCTAATATAATGATTTGATAAAGTTATACTTGTGTTTATTTATAATAATTTACAATATATTAACTATATTTATTTAGTATAAAATTTGTTATTTGTTATTTTAATTTAAGTAATTCTTCTAAAGAATTTGGAGATAATTTCTAAAATTAAAAAACATGTATTTAACTATTAAATTAAATAGAAGAATATCCATTAAATATTAACAATAATATGAATTCAATTTGTATTTAACATTTCATATATCAATAGAAATCAACTAATAATTATACAGAAATTATACATATTTACTATAATTTATTCAATAACAGTTACTTATCTGTTATTATTTTAGTTTCGCTGATCAATTTAGATATCCCAGCAATAGAACCAATTAAATTGCTAGCTTCAAGTGGCATCATTATAATCTTGTTATTAGTTGACGATCCAATTTTTTGTAACGCATCAGTATATTTTTGAGCTACAAAATAATTAATAGCCTGAATGTCTCCGCTTGCAATTGCATTTGATACCATTTTAGTCGCTTCTGCTTCTGCTTCTGCTTCTCGTTCTCTTGCTTCAGCTTGTAAAAACGCAGATTCACGCTCTCCTTCAGCTTTTAATATTTGAGATTGCTTTTCGCCTTCTGCCCGTAATATAGCTGCTTGGCGCACCCCTTCTGCCTCAAGAATATCTGCTCGTTTAGTACGTTCAGCTTTCATTTGCGCATTCATTGCAGAAACAAGTTCAGTCGGTGGACGAACATCACGGATCTCTATGCGAGTTATTTTAACGCCCCAAGGATTAGTTGCTTCATCAACAATATGTAATAACCTGCTGTTTATTCTATCTCGTTGCGATAACATTTCATCCAATTCCATTGAACCCAATACTGTTCGAAAATTTGTCATTGTTAAATTGACAATTGCTAATTGCATATTGCTAACTTCATAAGCTGCTTTAACTGGATCAATAACCTGAATAAAACATACAGCATCAATAGTAACATTAGCATTATCACGAGAAATAACCTCTTGAGATGGAATATCCAAAACTTGCTCCATCATGTTGATTTTACGGCCAATTCGATCTATAAACGGAATAACTATATTTAGTCCTGGCATCAAAGTTTTTGTATAACGACCAAAACGTTCCATAGTACACTGATATCCCTGCGCTACAATTTTAACAGAAGAAAATATAACGATCAGCGCAATAATAATTATAATTGGGATAATTGTTAACATTTTTATTTCCTATCAGTAGATGTATGAATTTTTATATTAGCGTATCATTATTAATTTAGATAACAAAATAAAATAATATAAAATTTTATATTAATAACTTTAAAATATTCAGATATCTTTTAATTGTTTTTTTATTGCGTGAATAATCAATAATAATTGTTATCTTATAGATTTACTAAAATATGAATTATTTATATTAATAGCTTGTTATGAGTTTTATCAGATATTACATATTTTAATTTATATAAAAATATAAATTAAAATTTTAAATTTAGATTGATAACACATAACTATTGTCAAGATAAATTAGATGTATAAATAAACCAAGTTGTCTATTTATTTAGTTTTCATTACAATAATAATAATTATTAGATAATCATTATACAGTAACAACAACTAATTTGCTTAAATATTTTTTTTAAAAAAAATATTTAAGCAAATTAGTATATACAATAATTTTAATTTATTTATCTCATTATTGGGTCGTTTAAAAGGTTGTTGTAGTTTAATATTAAATATATATAATTGTTTATTATTATCATATTTATTGTTTATAACAGTTAATATTTATTAATATGAATAAAAAATGTTTAATATGTCTTATTAATTGATAAAATAATTTTGTAATTCAATATTATTTGTATATATATTTTTTTTAAGTGAACATTTCACATTATAATGTAATAAATCTTTAAGATAATAATTAATTTTTATATTTGAAATCTCAAACAATATTATTTAATTAGACTTAATCTATTACTATTTAAATCTAACAATATTGAATAGCATATTAATAATAAATACATTGATTAATTATAAATTAATACTATGTATTTAATTACTTAAACAAAATAATTATTTTAACTATGTACATTAATTTTCAAATTAGTTGTGTTTATGTAGATTTTATTATTACTACTTATCTGTCAATCATATAATTGATTCTATTGATATCTTATAATGATATATAAATTTGAAATAAAATGTACGCATTACTTTATTTATATTACTTTTTTTAAAAAAAAATATATGTAAATTATTTGCAATTAATATTTTTATTATAACGTTTTATTGTTCATGCAAAAAATAATTATTGTTCAATATCAATAAATTATGGAGTTTACACAAATGGAATTATCAGCACTAACTTCTATATCATCTATTGATGGTCGATACAATGATAAAGTCAATATATTGCGTAAAATTTTTAGTGAATTTGCTTTACTAAAATATCGTATACAAGTTGAGATACACTGGCTGAAAAAATTATCATCATGTACCGATATTAAAGAGGTGCCAATATTTAGCGTTGATACTAAGCTTTATCTTGATAATATTGTATCTAATTTCAGTGAAAATGATGCAATTAAGATCAAAAAAATTGAAAAAACAACTAACCACGATGTAAAGGCGGTTGAATATTTTCTTAAAGAAAAAATTGCAGCTAATAATGAATTAAAAAAAGTAGCAGAATTTATACATTTTGCGTGCACATCTGAAGATATTAATAATCTTTCTTATGCCATAATGCTAAAAACTGCTCGTGATGAAGTAATTTTTCCTAAATGGAGAAAAATTATTAATAATATAAAATATATGGCGCATCTTTATCGAACATTTCCGTTACTATCAAGAACGCATGGTCAGCCAGCGACTCCTACTACTATAGGTAAAGAATTTGCAAATGTTGCTTATCGTATGGAGCGTCAATATCAACAACTCGAACAAATTGAAATTTTAGGTAAAATTAATGGCGCTGTTGGTAATTATAATGCTCATATATTAGCTTATCCTAGAATAGATTGGCATCTATTAAGTGAAGAATTTGTTACATCATTAGGTATTAAATGGAATCCATTTACAACACAAATTGAACCACATGACTATATTGCTGAATTATTTAATTGTATTGCTAGATTTAATACTATTTTAATTGATTTTAATCGAGATATTTGGGGTTACATTGCTCTTAATCATTTTAGACAAAAAACATTTTCTAGTGAAATTGGCTCATCAACTATGCCGCACAAGGTTAACCCTATTGATTTTGAAAACTCAGAAGGTAATCTGGGGTTGGCAAACGCATTATTGCATCATATGGCAAATAAATTGCCAATTTCACGTTGGCAACGTGATCTTACTGATTCAACCGTATTGCGTAATTTAGGTGTTGGTATTGGTTATTCTTTGATTGCTTATCAGTCTACACTTAAAGGATTAAGTAACATAGAAGTAAATGAACAAAATTTAAAAACTGAATTATATAATAATTGGGGAGTGCTATCTGAAGCTATTCAAACTGTTATGCGACGATATGGAATTAAAAATCCTTATGAAAAATTAAAAGTTTTAACCCGTGGAAGGCACGTTACGGAAGACGACATTAAAACTTTTATTAATAGCTCGGATTTACCAGAAACAGAAAAAAATTATCTAAAAACAATTACACCATTTAATTATATTGGTTATTCAATTAATTTAGTTGATCATTTAAAATAGTTTTATAGTAAAAACTATATTATGATTAAATATTATTAACAATCCACTATTATTATAGTCATACTAACAGTTCCAATAATAATAATTAGATCTTACACCTTACAAATCACAATAAAATACATTTATATAACTGAGTAAAATAATTTTATTTCTTCTAGATTAATTTTATTTTATTTGTAATATACATCTAATGTTTTATGTGCAAAATAATGTTTAATCATCTTAAAATAATTTTTAATATAAAAATAAAAAGATACTAGATTTTATAATATTTGATATTATAAATTATTTTATGATACTAATGTAATTAATATTTCATGTGTTATCAAGAAGTTTAAGTTTAACTAAATTTTTATAAAAAAGTATAATATAACTATTTGATTTATATTAAATTATAGATTTTTAAAGAGTTAATATGTCTACTTAAAAGACACAATTGTCAGATGACACCATAATTAATTATTAAACTTTATGATAATTAATTAAAAATTAAAAATTAAATATTTTTCTGTATATTTTTTTATGCAAATCTATTCATTTTTAATTAATTAAATTTAGTGTATATTTTTGCATTATTGATATATTACGTTCTTCAATATGATTAAAGAACGTAATTAAAATTGTCTATACATAAAATCATAAATTTATTTCAAATAATATCACGATTTGTTTAACAATATATGATACTGTGTGGTTAGTTTTTATAATATATATTTATAATGTTCAATTTTTCTTGAAAGCAAAACTAACGCAACTATCATTGTTTATAATTAAGGACAGACAATTTAAGGATATTAATAATAAAAGAATAAACTAATATATTAATTAATTCTTTCTCTTATTCACTTTCTAACTATAGAGTTGCCTGTTTTGTTAATTACAATATTTAAATTTATTTTGCGAATTATAAATTATATTTATAATATAAAACGTAAGATATAAAAGTCAAAAAGTAAAAAATAACGTAGTTATGATTTTAGAAACATAACAATTATTAATAATAAAATATTAACTATAATAACATTCTTGCTACAAACTTATACTGAACAACAAAATCAGTTTAAAAAAGGATAAATAAAAGAAATATTATAAATATCCATAAATATGAATATTTATTCAAATAAAATACATATATAATCAAATAAAATTAGTTGTTCGAAAAAAAATTCTCTGCTTTTTATTATTTAACTTAATTGCATTGGCTGGATATTTTTTAATTTAAATAATTAACAAACGATATATTTTACATGAAATATTATGTATTTGAAAATATAATTTTAGTTTATATATCTTTAAGATTAATTTTGATATTTAAATGTGCATCTTCTTATTTAAAAATAGTATAATTTAGTAATGTAATAAAAGCACTCTATCATTATAGAATAATATATAAATATATGGATCTTTTAAATATCTATATTATCTATTATTAGATATTTAAAATTTGTAATATAAATAAATAGTTATCAATAAAATCTTTGTTTTAACACAATACATATAAATTTTATCATCTAGTAATTTCAAAACATGGCAGTACATAATTAGTATGATATCATCAATATTTAAAAATATTATTAGAAATAATTGTATTAAATAATTATCAACTATATATATAAAATTATCACATAATTTGCTAAAATTATAAATAGAAAATAAGATTTGTGCATCAAAAGCATCGCAATTACATTGATTATTTGTTCATATTAAAAAATAAATGCACTATTTCTGAATGTTTTACTAATTTTGTTTGTTAATTACTAATTCTAATTGTTTTACACTGAAAATTATTTTTATAACATTCAAACTTTATTGTGTTCTCTACTCACCAATGTAACAGTAAATTATTAAACTAAGTTTTGTTAGTATATTTATAAACTAAAAATTCGATTATATATGTTAGCATGAATCCTCAATATATTACGTATTATATACACTTCTAGGTGTAGTAGAAATACTAGATTACTTCAAAAAAACATACTTGTTATATTTGCAATATGGCAATAAAAGATAAATGGAATTCTGATGGATACAAATCTCTAGTAAACAACATAAATATACGATAAGTAAAATATATTTACATGGCTTTTTTAATATGTAGAATAGTAGGAACTCTATTTTATTATTAGATGTTCGTATATAAATAATATTAGTGAATTAGTTATGATACTTACAAGTTGCGTACAAACTAATATGACTCTGTAAACCAATGTAACTAACTAGATTTGGTTATTAACAAAATATTTAATTTCTATTGGCTACTATTACCACTATCGTCAGAGTGATAAAAATATAATGAAAATAATACTCTATCTATAGTGTAATTATCATGATAGAATTTAAACATTTTAAAAATAATTTTTTTTACAAAAAATATGATATACTAGTGTAGTTTTAAACATAATATAAATATAACTTGAAAGTCTTTTATAATCTGAAATAAAATTACTATATAAACTTATTACAACTATAACAATAAAATAGACATTTATAATGAGCAGAAAGTATCTAAGAAAAACTCATCTGAAAGCTAAATGCAATTATATTAACACAATAAAAGATTGAATATCTGGCTGAGCAAAATTTTGCCATACTTACTAATAACTTAACTTAATAATGATATGTATTTAAGTAATACCAGAAAAAAGACATAAGATACCTAATGCCCCCAAAAGTGGGTATTAAGTACACTAGTGGAGTGTGGCTAACTGCTATAGTAATAGCCATTATTTTAAAAAGTTTTACAACAAATCAACTACGTCTTTGTACATGTTAATTATTTTGCGCTAACTAATTTTTTATACTATCATTAGCGTTGTTTGCTGTTGTTTCTCTGTCGTCAGCTTTCTAAAGGTACATGTTATATTTTGTGGGTTATGTTTCCAGATGGAGCACTCACACATAACCTCAATTGCTTCTTGGATGCTCACTTTATCAGGTACGTGATACGTTCACGTGAGACGGGGTAGAGCCAACTTCTTTTCCCGAGTTGGTTGGTGTTTATTCCCACAATTTACCTGTTTATCCTGCCGGAGTCCGGGGCTTGACCTGAGCTTCTAAGTTGGAGGTATTGGTTTAACGTCGTTAAATGGTTTTAAACTGGTAGTGACAAGTCCTAGCCAGTCTTGCTAAGATGAATGACTGATGTCTGGTCTTAACAAGTACCTCCGTACTTCGTAAGACAGAGTACCGAAGGCGAAACTGTTTTTAACAGTTTTCGCCTTTTGTACATTGAGTCTCTGAAATATTGATAACATAAGTTAATTCAGTATACTATTTTAATATCTAAATAGTATAGACGATAAAATTAGTATATAAACAATATATTCTAATAATAGAAATTATCTTATTAATTTACATAAATTAAAAATATTTTTATCTATATATTGCATAATAAATAAGTATACATATAGTAATATTTTTAAATAAATTAATTTCTCACATCCTATAACCTGTGATGTTTTTATACATCATTTCATAAATATATTTATTGTTTGTTATTCATTATGTAACTAGAATATATGCATTACTCATTTATATTTGCAGGATAATAATCATACTTTTTTTTGATTAATAAGTTCATAATAGCTTATGATTTCCACTGACATTTGATAGATAATGTTACTAATAACGAATTTTATCATAGTTTAATTCTAGAGTTCTTATCTACAAATTACTAACTATATTTAAGATAATATACAGTAAGTTATAAATTGAAACTTTTGTTTTGTGTTGTCATTTCTATTATTCGTGTTTTACATCGTTTTTTTATTATATCAGTAAAATATTAATCGTATATTTAGTTTTTAGAATTATATTCTATATCTAATGAATTTAAATTTTATTAGTGATTGTTTTTGCTTTTATATTTGTTAATTTTAATTTTATATTTTAATTTAAACAGTAATCATTTTTTTAACTCGTTTTCAGATATTTTGATGTTGATATGAATATTATAATTACTTATGTAGCGTACAAATTTAAGATTTCTCATATTTGGAGATGTCTTTATAGTTAATATAATAAACAGTCGTAATTTAGTTTATCAAAAAAATATGATACATATCAATCATATATTTATATTTTATTTTATATACTTTGACTACCTTAATTACTTGATGTAAAATAAATAATTGATGTGATCAATAATATCTACATTAATGTTTGATACATCTAATTCTATTATCATTTGTATAACTGGATCTAAATAAATCTGTTTAAGGCTATTGAAATATTAAATTATCCCTATAATCATACTTGTTTTTTTATTTTCATATTTTTAGATTATTGTTTAAATTTGCTTTCCAGTAATTTATTACGTATTTTTAGATTTATATGGATAATGTATATATGTAATTATTTCATACTAATTTAGTTAATTTGTGTCGCGTATTCCTTTG
>JBHEQS010000020.1:0-2803 GCA_046530765.1 Arsenophonus sp. | reverse complement strand
CTTTCGTTTTAACATAAATGACTAACTTAAAAAATAAATAAGAATCTTAACTCACGATATTTTATAAAAATTTTTATTTAACTTATCTTAGAAAAGCTTGCTTTAGAAAGATAAACAATAAATAATTAATTTTTTTAAGTTTAAAACAATTAGTTTTAATTCAAATTTAATAAAATATGTAATTTAAATAAATAAAATACTATTTATTATGCAATAACTCTAATATTTTTTCTATTAATTTATTAATTCCTTGATTAGCAGTATTGATGTTGTTGGCTAACATATAACCTGGTGTTGAGACAATTTTATTTTCAACATCAATAACAACATCAGTAGCCTTACAATTAATAGGAGATCCACCTAGATTCTCTATCAAATCATTTATATTTTGATCTTTACCTATTGTTAATTTTATATTTTTTTTATAAATAGCTAACAATAATACAGGAGCAATACAAATATATCCAACAGGTTTTCCTATAAAACTTTGACAAACCTTTAAAATATCAGGTAGTAATTTAAAATTAATACCATCAAATGCAAATGTTGATAAATTTTTAGCAACACCAAAACCACCAGGTACAATAAGTGCGTCAAAATTTGAAGAATAACATTCTGCAATTGTCTTAACTTTTCCTCTTACTATTCGAGCTGATTCAATTAAAACATTTCTTTTTTCAGACATTTCCTCACCAGTTAAATGATTGATAACGTGATATTGATTTATATCAGGAGCAAAGCATTGATAATTAATTCCCCTCTTTTCCAAAGAGATCAGTGTAAGAATAACTTCATTAATTTCTGCACCGTCTAGATAACCGCATCCTGATAATATCACTGCCATATTTACATTAGACATCTTAAATCTCTTTATTAAAATTTATTAATTAATAAAATCATTCTTTTATTTTAGTATTTTTAATACTATTAAAAATATAATGAATATTATCTTAAAATCAAAATTCATATTTTATATATAAAAATAAACAGCATTGAATTCTTAATGTAAATACATATGATATGTATAACATATTTATCATTATTGTTTAATTTTATTTTTTTATAACATAAATTATTTGACATCAAAATAAATATAATATAATTTTTTATTATATTATATATTTTATATATTGTATATTTCATTACTTAACTAAAATATAATAAAAAACAACATAATAATTTTGATTTACATTAAAAATAATTTAAGATGTAAGATGAATGTTATTTAAAGGTTTTACTTTTAAATTAATTTAATCATGTTTTATAACAATATTTATGCAATTTATAATATTACAACATAAACATATTTAAAAATTTAAAATATTTATTTTAAATATATCATTTTCAGATTTATTATATATCATTAAATCTGAAGTATTTAATAACATATAAATCTTTGATACTAAAATAATAAACTACAAAAAATATAATTTACTACTGAATTCTATAAAATATAATATTTTTTAGGTTTCAATATTAAAGTTATAACGCTATATTTAATTTATATTGTTTATTTTTTAATAAAAATTAAAGTTTATTAGAAAAAAATAAGTACATAAATATTTTTTTGTATCCAAAAGAAATTAAAGATAATTATTGCTATAATATAAGTGTTTTAAAAAAAATTATTTATTATAATAAATAATTTTTTTTACAAGATTGTTCCTAGAATAAATTTTCTATTTTAATATCTTTTTTTATTTAAAAAAACTTATTCAGCAATAAATCAATTACCTTAAGTTTCAGATAGATTATTACAAGAAACATAACTAATTATAGTTGTATTTAAAAACTAGTATATTTAACTTACAATATTAAATACACAACAATATCTAATAATTATAGCACAATTTCAAATAATTAAATTGCATTACGTTCAAATTGATAAATCATAATTCATTTGTAAAATTAAATTATTTAAATGTTATATATTTATTTTAATACTTAGACAATTGGCACAAGTATATTTTAATTATCTTTTAATATTTATATATACAACTGTAACAAAGTGTTATTTATAATTATTCATGTATTTATTAAATACTTATAGTTAGTTATCTATATACAGTTATAAAAAATAAATCATATCTATATTTATTAACTTATAACATTAACTATAAAAAAGTATTTTTTTTATAAAAAAACAATGGTTTATTGTTAGTTTTATAAAAATTATATAATCATTATCTTATATAGATCATAATTTAGATAAAAATCAAATATTTTCTTAATCAACATAAAGATAATTATTAATTATAATAAATATTTTAGTTAAAGCAACAATCTTTTATTTTTAAAATATTAGTGGTATTTTAAAGTTTCATTTTTTAGTTTTCGTATTGTGCTATATTTTTATAATAGTTATAAATATTATAATTAAATATCTAAATTTATTTTATTCTAATTTTTATTTTTTATATTTATAATAAATTTATTGTGCAATTATAAATAATATAAAATAATATGCTTCTTAAGTGAAGTCTATTTGTGATCCATATCTAATTGTGATCTATATCTAAATTTTAAATAATATATAAAAATATATTTTATTACATTTATTATTTTAATATAAAAGATTATATTTATATGTTATAAACAATCTTATTCACTTTTTGTTTTTTTAATTTTTTGAATTATATTTTAAATATTTTATTTTTATAATTTTTTTATTATTTATTTAATATTTATTGCAAAGTAAGTCTAAAATAAATATTAGAATATATAGTTCTTGGTTTAATAAAAAATAAAAATGTCACACAACAATATAAGAGTAAATTTATAATTTTAATAAAAATCTTTATAT
>JBHEQS010000019.1:0-3259 GCA_046530765.1 Arsenophonus sp. | reverse complement strand
TTGTAATAGATAGTTAGTTAAAAGAATTAATTTATTATAATTCATATATCTATAATATAGAAATCGCTATCATTTGTTATAAACAATTTGATAATATATTCTTAGTAAATTAAAATAAGTCTTTTACTTATATTTCAATAAAAACTACTAAACTTAATATAAAATTAACTTTCATAAATTCAATTTTATTTCAAACAGTTAAAATAAATTCAATAAAATTAAATGTATATATTTTATATATACACTTTAACTTAATAGAAAGTAAATAATCGCATATAAAAATAATAGAAATTAAAAACAATATTAATAAATTATTGTAGATCATTAATTATTTAATTATGACAAAAATCTTTATATAATGAAGTAATTATCAATTATATCAACAGTGAATATTCTTTTAATAATTTAATAAATTTTTTAAAAGTTTCATTTACATAAAAACTATATTTTATAAAATAATATTTTTAACTTGTGTAATTATTATAATTTAAATCTTAGATTAATTTATTCAACTATTTATTCTATTTATGTAATGGTTAAAACAATTATACGATTATTATATATTTATAATACTTACTGGTAATTATTGCTGATTGTAAGAAGTTTAACAAAAAAAAAGTAAAGTTAAAAATTTATAGTTTATTTCCTATAATTATAATTAATAAATAGTCACACATAGTTGATTATTTTTTTTTAAAAAAAACATTGAAATTATAAATAAACAAATAGATATTTATTTTATTTAAAAATATTATACTTAATATAGTAAACCAATTCTAGAAATGTATTATTTAAGACAAAAAATGCTTTATATTTATATTTAAAATTAAAAGTATATATTAATTTAAATTAATGTATAAATATTTAGATGATATAAAATAAAACAAGATATTATTTAATAAATTAATTTTTAAAAAAAGATTATATTATTTTTTTATTTTTATAAGAATAAAAATTTGCTTCAATAAAGTATTATTCAAGTCTTAATTATAATTCAATTCAGCATCGTATACTCTATAATATCTGATTACATTTATAGTAATTGGTTATAGAAAAATTTCATTTTAGATAATGATTTTATTTTAGATAATGATATTGAAATAAAATTGCTTTAAATAATTTTAAGCGATTAACTTAATTATTTTGTAAAAAAAATAAAATTATATTCAATATAGTATATAATGAGATAATACATATATTGAAATTAATTATTGTCAAAAATACATTAATATGCCTGCATTATAAAAAATTATAAATTAAAAGTTAATTGTGTTAAACTTAAAATTGAATGTTATTTCAGTATTTATTTTAATTAAAAGAAGATAAAAACATATAAAACTAAATTTTATTAATCTATAGTTTTTAGTTTTATTATTTTACTTATAAATATTAACTTATCTAATATTAGATAAGTTAATATTAGTATTTTGTAATTTTTATCTAAATTAGATATATTATATATAGTAAATTATTAATTTATAAATGTTTTAGTGAATAAAAATTAAAACAAATCATAATTAATAAATTAAAATATTTGATTATTTTGTTATACTTACTTAATCTGAATTATAAATAAAAACAAATTTAAGAATAATTATGGCGCATCGTTTAAGATATAAAAATATTTTAGTGTTAGGATTTACGATATTTTCATTATTTATGGGAGTAGGGAATATTATTTTCCCACCAATGATTGGGTTGCAATCTGGTGAAAAAACATTGATTGCTGCATCTGGATTCTTGATAACAGCTGTAGGTTTACCTATTATTACTATTATTACATTAGCAACAGTTGGTGGTAGAATAGAGCAACTTACTGCTCCAATTGGTAAACATGCTGGATTCTTATTAGCTGTTATTGCACATTTATTTGTCGGTCCATTATTTGCAACACCACGAGCTACAGCAGTTTTTTATGAATTAGGAATCACTCCGATATTAGGAGAAACCTCATTTACTTCATTGTTTATTTATAACATAATTTATTTTTCAATCGTAATAGTTATTTCACTATACCTAGACAGATTAATCAATGGAGTAGGATATATTTTAGCTGCAACAAAAATGATTGCATTATTTTCTTTGGGAATTTCAGCATTGCTTTGGCCAGCAGGTGAACCTATTATATTTCAGACATCATATAGTGATGTGTTTTTTTCTAATGTTTTTATTAATGGTTTTATTAATGGTTATTTAACTGTTGATGCCTTGGGTGCGATGGTTTTTGGAATTGTTATTATTAATGTTGCTAGAGCGCGTGGAATAAAAAATTCTATTCTTTTATCTTATTATACTGTTTGGGGTGGATTAATTGCTGGAATATTATTAATATTAATTTATATTTTACTATTTAAGCTTGGTGAGAACAGTGGAACTTTATTACCTGACGCAAGAAATGGTGCTGATATTTTAAAGGCTTATGTACAACACACTTTTGGTAATTATGGTAGTTTTTTCTTATGTGTACTGATTTTTATTGCTTCTATTATAACCTCTGTAGGACTTAATTCTGCTTGTGCTAATTTTTTTACACCTTATTTACCTATTTCGTATAACAAATTAGTCTGGATATTTGGTATTTTTTCTATTTTTATTGCAAATTTAGGATTAAGCAAATTAATTAAATTTTCTGTTCCAATATTAATAGCGATTTATCCACCATGTATTATATTAATTATAATGAGTTTTATATTAAAATATTGGAAATGTTCACCTAGGTTAGTTGCACCAACAATGTTGATCAGTCTATTATTTGGTTTATTTGATGTGATGAAACATTCCGATGTTTTAAAAAAATTTATTCCTGACATCGCTAAGAAACTACCACTTTATGATTATAATTTAACTTGGATTGTCCCTTCATTGATTATTTTTATTTTTTATTCATTGTATTATAACAAGACTTAGATTTAATCATAAAATATAAATATAAAATAAATTATTAATTTTATTGATATTGTTTTTAATTTCTATTATTTTTATATGCTATTATTTATTTTCTATTAAGTTAAAGTGTATATATAAAAATATATACACTTAATTTTATTGAATTTATTTTAATTGTTTGAAATAAAATTAAATTTATGAAATTTAATTTCATATTAAGTTTAGTAGTTTTTATTGAAATATAAATAAAAGATTTATTTTAATTTACTAATGGATATATTATCAAATTGTTTATAACAAATGATAGCGATTTCTATATTATAGATATATGAATTATAATAAATTAATTCTTTTAACTAACTATCTATTACAA
>JBHEQS010000018.1:0-26839 GCA_046530765.1 Arsenophonus sp. | reverse complement strand
AAGAAATTATATATATTACTATAATTTCTTATATTAATAAATAATAAATATCTTTATTTAGCTAAAAATATTTTTCAATTAATATTTAACTTAAAATTGTAGTGTAAAATAAAATTTATTGATAAAAAAGTAATATTTAAATAGTATAACTTTAATTAATAATTTAATTTATTTATTAAAAATGTTATTTATGTTAAATATAATTACTTATATACTTTAACTATTAATTATTTCTATTTTTATTAATTAATGTTATTTAATAGTAATTTTATTGATAAAGTATATATCATTTATTAATTATATTTTTTGTAAAAACATTAATAAAACATTTATTAAGCAATATATAAATCTAATCTATATAATATATATTAGATCTATATTCATAAAATGAAATATAATATTTTATTAGACGCAATTAATTTTATTTACTTAATTAGATTTATATTTTATTAATATAATTAAATTATTAATATAAACATGTTCTTAATAGTTATATTTCTTATTAGTATTATTATTTTATTTCTAATATTTATTATTTTTAGAAAAATACTAGTATATGTTAATAATTATATTGAAGTTTAAATTCAGTATTTGTTACATATTTATTAATTTATATAAAATAAAATAAAATAATTTTATTATCTTATTTTTATTGCTACGATATGTATTTTAAAAATATAATTCTATCTTTTATGATTAAATATAATTTACTTTAAAATATATTTTTATTTAATACATTAGTGACATATTTATTTTAAAAATTTAAGCTATATAATTAACTAAAAACTTATGCAATGTATTATGAAACCTTATACAAGTTTTCTTGAAATTTTATTGATGTATTTTATAAAAAACTATTTACTAAATTATATAAGTATTTTTTTTAAAAAAAAGTGTTTTAGTTCATTTAGCTAATATATATAATCTTAGAAAGTTGTTTGCTTAATTTAATAATGATAAATTAATGGCTAAAATATAATTTATAAGACATATAAATTATAAATATACTAATTAGTTAACTAATTAGTATATTTATTACTAAAAGAGAAGTAAAACAACTGCATTACTAAATTTATAATTTTTATAGTCTAATTTACTTAATTAGGAATAAAAAAATTGGTTTATATATCTATTTTAATATATACATATATTTACTATTCTATTATACATCTTAAAAAATTAACTTTTATTGAAATTATTAATTATTTTTTATTTAGATAATTTTGATATAAAACATATCATTATTCAATTATTTATTAATTAAAAACTACATGTCATATATCTATATAACAAATAAAGTTGCATATTACTAGTGTTCTACATTAGTGTTTTTATATTAATTAAAATGAATTAAAAAAATGTTTATAATATTATAGTAATTGTTTTATTATTTTATCTTCTTCCTTGAAAAATATTCAACTTAATAAATAAAATATAAAGCATAATCATATATAAATCTAATTATTTATTCATATGAATAAATAAAAAAACGTTTTATAAAATTTTATTAATTACACGTAAAATAATTGTAAGAAGAAAAAGTTTACACTAATTGCTGGTAAAGTAAAAATTAAATAACTAAAAAGATTTTATTATCAAATAAATAAAAATAAATAATAAATTAACTATAAAATATTAACAATTATAAATTAATAAATTTTTAAATAAAGTATGTTATTTTAAAAAATAAAAGATAGCATCTAAATAAAAAATATGATTAAGATAGAAATCTTAACAAATTAATAACGACAAATCTAAAAATATATAAAAATAAAGAACATTACATATTATTGAGTTTAAATGCATAAATTCTGATAATTTTTTTTAACAATAATTTTTTTCAAAGAAAGAAAGTATATAAATATTATAATTTAGATTATTTTTATTTTCAAAATACTACTTATTATAATTTAGCTTAAATTAATAAGAATTTTTATAAAAAAATATATAAATATAATTATTAATCAATATTTAATTTATTATTGAATTATTTTTTTTGTTTTTAATTTTTTAATAATTTCATTAATAAAATTATTAAAATTTAATGATAATAGTATAGTACAAATTCAAAAAAAATATTAGTAGAAAATTCTTTAAAAAACAATAATTAACAAATTAGAAGAATTATTCTAACAAATAGATTATTTTATAATTAATAATATTTAAAATAAATAGTTGTTTAACTCCATATTATAATAAAGATTATATCAATAAACACTAATTGTTATTAACTAAATTTTAAATTGTATAATAATATGATAGTAATGTGTTTAGATAAAAATTATTTAAACAATCAAAATAAATATAGATATATTTATTTACTAATTTAGATTAATAAATGTTTACATACACTGTTTATATATTTAATAAGTATCAGATATATTGATATTTAAAATCAATATAAAATTGATTATTTAATATAACTTATTTTAATTATAAAAATAAATTATATTTATGAATAAAAGAAAAATTCTTTCATATCAATATTATGAAAGTGTATTATTATATTATTTTATATAGTATATATAACCTTTTATTTAAATTATTAAAAAGTAATTAAAAATATTTTTATCTTCTGATAAATAGATTTATCTCTAATTATATAAACTAAGTTGAGTTAATATTGAATATATATTTTATAGAGTTAATTATTTATTTAATTATTAATATGCAGAATAGTTAAAGTTAATTTAAAATAAAAAAATCTGTTTACTGATTATTTAGATTTAATTTTAATAAATTAAATTGTTTATATAAAATCTATTAATTTTTATAAATGTTAATTTTAAATAAAAATTTACAATATATTCAAATTAGCTATTTAAATTTATTTAATTAGAAAAGCTAATATTATCAAAAAAATATTTTATAATAAATGTTTAGGCATTACATTAATCAAGTTGAATAAATTATTCATAAACTAAAATATAAATAATTTATTAAAAAGAAATAAAACTTTACTTTAAATAATTTAAAAAAATTAACAAAATTAAATCATATTATACGACTCTTAATGTTTATGTTTATATTTTACTTACAAATAAATAAATAAATAAATATATAGTTGTAATAATATTTTTATTAATACAGTTTAATATACTAGAGAATATAAAGAAACTGATGATAAAACAATAATTAAATCTTATCGCAAGGAATTAATAATTTATTAAACAATCAATTACAAAGTAAATTTTATTTACTATTTATTTTTTTTGAAAAAAAATAAATAATATTTGAATATTACTTACATTTACAAGCAGCTTTATTATCAGATGTTTTTTTTAAAAAAACATCTATCATTATTAGATACTAAATGCATTTAAATAATTAATTTATTTAAATAATATTTTGTTGCAAAATTCTATCATAAAATTTAATAGATCCAAAACTGACTACATCAAAGACTTAAACAAAGAAAACTTTATATAGTTTAATTTTATTTAGCAAATATAACTTATTGACTAAATTTTATCTTTTGGTAAAATAAAAGCTATTATTTTTACATTAATTATTTATAGCAAATAAAATAATTTTATTCAGTGTAATATTTTAAATATTTTTCTGAAAATTATTAAATCTATTTTATTTATCTTATTTAGTAAATTAGTGCATTGAAATAACAATTTTGTATCTATGCATAAATACAAATTAATTGAGATATAGAATTGTGATCATGAAATGTTAAGTTTAAATTTAAAGCAATTATTATTTTATATACAATAAATTCATATTATTTTTTTTGATGTCTAATAAAGATTAGACAATTTAATGTTTACTATTGTGATATATAACTATTTAAATTCAACAAAACAACCATTACTAAAGCATTAGATGATATATAAAATATTTTGTATATCTCATTTATAAATAACTTATCAAAATAATTTTAAAAATATATCGCTGGATGAAAATTATTTTATAGAACTAATAATTTTACATTTTATTTTACACAGGATTATCTTGTCATATTGTTATAAAACACCGATTGTTCAGTTTATTATATTATAGCATTAAATTATAGTATAACCAACAATAATTACTTAAACAGTACCAGTTTGTTATAGTATCTTAAAATTGCTTTTCAATATTGAATTAGACTTAACTATAATATCTTGAAGTATTTCTCAAAAAAAATAATATGAATAAAAATATTTTAATTAAAATGTTCCTATAGTTATTTATATAACATCAAAGATTAAGTAAAATAAAATAGAAATATTAAATTTGTCAGAAATTAATAATATTTTACAATAAAAGCTAAAAGTTATATTAGTAATAATAAAATTAATAGAAAATATTAAAAACTATTAATATTAAAAAAAATGAAAATGTTTTGTTTATATAAATAAAGTATTTATTTATATAAACAAAACATATAGTAATATCGTAATTTATATGACTTTTAAAATATTAATGATTAATATAATTGTAAGAACTATTATTTTGTTAGATGTTGGGCGCACGCCCATGCAGAACTCCATGCCCATTGAAAATTATATCCACCCAACCAACCAGTAACATCAACAACTTCACCAATAAAATAAAGTCCAGCAACATTTTCCGATTCCATTGTTTTTGATGAAATTCTGCTCGTATCAACACCACCGAGAGTGACTTCTGCAATTCTGTAACCTTCTGTACTATTTGGCTTTATCTTCCAATTATGTAGAGTTTTGGCAATAGTATTTATCTGCTTTTTATTGAGTTCTTTTAATGTATTATTTGGAATTTTTTTTAAAATTTGCAGTATTTCAACAAATCGTTTTGGTAGGTGCTGTGTTAATAATTTTTTTAACGAAAGATTTGGATTGATGTTTTGTTTATTAATTAAATGCTTAACAATATTAATTTTTGGAAATAAATTAATATTTATGTACTCTCCAGGTTTCCAATAACTTGATATTTGCAAAATAGCTGGTCCAGATAATCCCCTGTGCGTAAAGAGAAGATTTTCCTGAAAAGACATCGCATTTTCTGAACTAATTTTTACATAAATAGTAATTCCAGAAAGTGATTTTAAAATATTTAAAAGCACATTATTTAATATAAAAGGAACCAAAGCTGCACGTGTTGGTGGTTTAATATCATGTCCAAATTTTTTTGCTATATCATAACCAAAAGGAGTTGCTCCCAATTTAGGCATTGAAAGACCACCGCTTGCAATAATTAATGAATTTGAGCTAATAACTTTTTTATTAACATATACTAAAAATTTATTATCTATTTTTTTTATATTAGTAATTTCACTTTGAAAGCAAAAACTAACTCTACCTATTTTACATTCAGTTAATAGCAAATTAAGAATATCTTGTGAACTATTATCACAAAAAAGTTGACCAAATGATTTTTCATGATAAGAAATATTATATTTTTCTACTAATTCAATAAAATTCCATTGAGTAAAACGAGATAGCGCAGACTTACAAAAATGTGGATTGATAGATATATAAGATGTATGATCAATATAAAGATTTGTGAAATTGCAGCGACCTCCACCAGAAATTAAAATTTTTTTACCAGGTTTTTTACCATTATCTAGTATTAACACCTTTAAGCCTTTTTTACCTACATTGGCTGCACAAAATAGACCAGATGCACCTGCACCTATAATAATTACATCAAACTTTTCCATAATTTTTTTTATTTAAAAATATTTATTAATAATATATATAATTTAATATTCAATAAACAATATAAAATGTTTTTATTTAAATTTATGCATGTAAAAATTATCAAATTACATAATATATTTACTTCCAGTAAGTTACTGAAGTAAAATTTATATTTTTTTAACTTTAATTAACTAAAGTTGAAAAAAAATATAAATTTTACTTCCACAACTAACATTTGTAACTGATA
Source organism: Arsenophonus sp. (assembly GCA_046530765.1). GTDB lineage: Bacteria > Pseudomonadota > Gammaproteobacteria > Enterobacterales > Enterobacteriaceae > Arsenophonus. The sequence continues at coordinate 20,980 of JBHEQS010000018.1, read as the reverse complement.
ATATATCGTGTTTATATTTAACAAATTGGCGTAAAATTTATGCTACATTTATTTACTGGTTTAGATTTGTACACAAGCCTATTATTAATATTAGCTCTATTATTCGTATTATTTTACGAAATAATTAATGGTTTCCATGATACAGCAAATGCTGTAGCAACTGTTATTTATACTAGAGCAATGATAGCTCAATTTGCAGTTGTTATGTCTGGTATTTTTAATTTTTTTGGTGTTATTTTAGGTGGATTGAGCGTTGCTTACGCCATTGTACATTTACTACCAACAAATCTTCTCTTAAATGTAAGCGCTGCTAATAGATTAACAATAGTTTTTTCTATTCTATTAGCAGCAATTATTTGGAATCTTGGAAGCTGGTATTTAGGATTGCCAGCTTCTAGTTCTCATACATTAATAGGAGCTATTATTGGTGTTGCTTTAACAAATGCATTAATTACAGAGTCTTCTATAGTAGAAGCATTAAATATTCAAAAAGTCATTGAAATTTTTTTTTCTCTTATACTTTCTCCTGCTATTGGTTTTATTATATCAGGATTATTAATTTTCTTTTTACGACGCTATTGGAGTAGTACAAAAAAACGTTGTAGAATCCATTTGACACCAGCCGAACGAGAGGAAAGAGATGGCAAAAAAAAACCTTCTTTTTGGACGCGTACTGCATTGATTTTATCTGCGATTGGTGTTAGTTTTTATCATGGTGCAAATGATGGCCAAAAAGGTATTGGTTTTATTATGCTTGTATTAATAGGTGTGGTTCCATCTGGATTTGTACTTAATATGAATTCAAGTTCTTATGATATAACTCGCATCCATGTAGCAATAGTACATTTGCATAATTATTATAATGAACATGCTTCAGCAATAAAGCATATTGTTGATAAATCACAATATAAATTTGGATTAGGATTTTTGGATAAAGAATTCCATTGCAATAATTCAAGTCCTATTAATGTGTTAAAACAAGCATCACTTATGTTGAATGGAATTAAAAGTTATTCAGAACTAAAACCTGAACAACGCAATCAAATGAGAAGATTATTAATATGCTTATCTGACACTGCGTTAAGTGTGGCTAAACTACCAGAAACTCTTTCTTCTGATACACATTTTATATATAAGTTGAGTAATGATTTACTTAATACAGTAGAGTATGCACCATTGTGGATTATTGTTGCTGTTGCTTTGGCTCTTTCTGTAGGTACAATGATTGGCTGGCAACGTGTTGCTATAACAATCGGTGAAAAAATTGGAAAAAAAGGTATGACTTATGCACAAGGTGTTTCAGCTCAAGTTACTGCAGCAATTTCTATTGGTGTTGCAAGTTATACAGGCATGCCTGTGTCAACAACACAAGTTTTATCTTCAGCTGTAGCAGGCGCAATGATTGTTGATGGTGGCAGTTTACAAACTAAAACAATTAAAAATATATTATTGGCTTGGTTATTTACATTACCCATTTCTATTGTACTATCTGGTTTTTTTTATTGGTTATTATTAAAATTAATATAAAATTTAAAAAAGTATATAACAAAAAAACTAGTAATTCTTAGTTTAAGTATTGATTTTTTTTGCTTATCAAGGAAATTAATATACATATAATTTACTAAATTGAAATTTATTATAGTATACAAAAGTGATATTTAAGTATAATTATTTATGTTACAAACATTTATCATAAAATAAGCTTACTTGAAAAAAATAAAGTTTCAATTAATAATAATATAAGTACATTATGAATATAATTATTAATTTATGACAAAAATCATATTTAATTAATTTAAATTTTAGTAATTATGGAAAGTTTAGTATAAATTATAACTAATAATTAATTGATAAAATTAGCAAAAAAAGAATATATTTTGATATTGAAAAAAATTAGAATCAATCAAAAATAATTAATTATTTTTGATTGATTCTGAAGAAGAAGATAATATTGTATTTGCTACTTATTTATAATCATGATTAAGATTTCTAAAATAAGTTTATGTTTTTAATAAAAATTATATCAAAGTTCCTCAATGTATATAGATATATTAATTATTTAAAATAATACTTAATTAATAAAGTATTATTTTAAATAATTAATAACTTAAATCATGTTTATTTTTTCTTGAAAAAATAATTAAGATATAAATTTTTATTAAAATAATAATAAATAATTTGTAATAAAAGATATATAATGTTCAGAGTAATTTCTAAATCTAATTTAATTACGTTATGTTTATAAACATAAATTTTACAAAGAGTGAATATAATAATTTTTAATATTACAAATATACATTAAAATAAATAATATTATGATATTAAATTATAATTCAGTTTTGTATTTTCTATATTAAGAATAAAGTTATAATCTAACTCCTTAAGTTAAGTAATAATAATTACAATCTAATTCTAAAATTTATCATTGGAGTTAAAAATGTAATGTGTTTTAATTCTGCAGTTAATTTATCAATTTAGAAATTTATATATTTTAAATGTTTATTTAAAATAAAATTAACTGTTTTACTTGTATATGTCAATTATAGTTCTTATGATTGAAATCATAAGAACTATAAAAAATTATTCCTGTTTATAATATTAAATATAGAAATTTATCAATATTGATCTCACTGTACAAATATGTTCTAATAAAAATATCATAGTACATAAGTTAAAATTATATAAATATATCCACAAAATATAAGAATTCAAAAAAAAAGGAAAACTTATATAAATTTATCAAAAAGATCTAAAATTTGTTAAAAAAAAATCAAATATATTTATTGTCTATAATGATAGAATAGGACATCTTTATGATATTTTTATATATAATACCTATTATTAAAAATATGAATAATGTTATAGTTATATATTTTTAGATGAAAAAACAACTTTATTAAACTTATAATAAAGATATTATTAATTATGGAATTACTTTATTGTAATATTTATTTCAATTTATTTATTCATAGTTTACTAATCGATTAGTAACATTCTTTCTGATAAATTAAAATGATTTATTAATAATTTTAATTTTTGAAAACATATGTATGTTTTATTTTCTATTAAAATAAGAAAATAAAACTTAATTCTATATTCATAGATATAAATCTATTTATATTAAATAAATAGATTTATATAAAACTAAAAATGACTAATTAAATTAAGCAATAAAGATGATTCCATATATAATTATCTATTTTTACAATTTGTAAATTTTAATAATCTTAAACATTCTATATTGTATATAGAATGTTTAAGTAAATATTATAACTATAATTAATACTTTATAAAAGTAAGAATTATATTGTTTATTAAAACAAATCATTGATTCACTGATGTAAATATATATATTCACTGAATTTTGTCAATTACAGACTAAAACAACAGAACAATGTTTTCTTTTATATTTTATTGTTGATAATAAACACTACTAGTAATATATCTTTATAGATTGTAAAATCTAATTGATCTTACAATCTAATCATTAACTAGATAAATACTTAATATCATTACTAACTCTAATTCCAAGATAGTTAATATTAACCTCTTAAAAATATTAAAAAAATTAAAAAAAGTAACATATTTTATTTTATAAATAATCTTTAACTAGATGATTTTGATGATAAACTATTTAGGTTATTTTGAATTCTATTATAAATAGTATGTTTGCAATGTTTTCATATATAACTTAAAGATATGACATAAAATAATATTACATTGTTATTTTTTTAATAATTAATAATTTTCTTATTACATGATAATGTTCATATTAAAGTTTTACTTGAATAGTATAAAATAATTTTGTAAATATAGAAAAATTAACGATTGTACTAGAAATATTTAGTATAAATATCATAAATTAATTATTATTAGTAATAAACCATTAAACTTAACATAAAATAAGCATCGAACTATTAATTAATATTATTAATTAATAGTTATTATTATATAATATTTGATACATGTAAATACGATAAAAAGTTTAAGTATAAAAAAAATTATTTATATTTTTATTTTTATTTTTATTTTTATTTTTATAATACTAAAATATAAAGAATAAAATATGAGATATGTTATAATATTAATATTTTAATTTGTAAAATAATTATTACAGTTAATAAAATACTTTTTAAGTTATAAATAATATGTAAAGATTACGTCAATTAATTTTCAATTTTAATTTATTCTTCTTAACAGACATTAAAAAAAGTTTGCGATCTTTACCTGTTAATCTCCATGAATGAGGTAAATTAGCAGTTAATGGATTTACTGCACGCTGATTAAACCATAATTCATAGTGAAGATGAGGACCAGTAGTTCTACCAGTATTACCAGACAATGCAATACGTTGACTTATTTTTACTTTCTGACCAACTTTAACTAACAATTTGCGCAAGTGCATATATCGAGTTGTATATTGACGCCCATGTCGAATAGCAATAAAATTACCAGCTACTCCACTATATTTAGCAACAATAACTTCACCATCACCAACTGCTAATATTGGAGTACCGACTGGCATAGAAAAATCTACTCCCTGATGAGGACCAGTATGCCCTGTTATAGGATTTATACGACGTAAACTAAAATTAGAGGATATTCTAAATGTTTTTGATGTAGGGTAGCGCAAAAAACTACGCTCTAAACCATTTGCTTCACCATCATAATATCGACCATTTTTAGCTCTAAAAACATAGTAATTCTTACCATTAGTTAAGAAATGAACGGTTAACAAATAACTTTGTTCATTGTGGCCATCAATTATTTCACGACTTAACAAAATAGAAAATTTATCACCATACTTTAGTTTACGTAAATCAATTTGCCATTGTAATGCTTTTGAAACCTCACGTGCTTCGTTATATGTTAAGCCTGCATTTATTGCGCTAGAAGTAAAATTACTATTTATTTTACCTTTTATTATCTTATCTAACCAAATACCATGTCGAAATTTTTTCTTTTCATTAAAAATACTAGAGTTTCCTTGTCGAATATAAATACGGGTTTCGCGCTGTGTAATAATCCATGTAAGCGTCTTCAAATCTCCATCTTTATTTAATTCCCAACTTAACGTCTGTCCTATTTGCAAATTACGCAAAGCTCGATGTTGATTAGAAAGAGAAATTGCATCAGCAGTATCTAATCCATACTGAGTTAAAATACTAGTTAGATTATCACCACTTGAAATAACATGCTCATCTAACGCATCAGCTCCTTTTTCATCTGTAACCCCTTCATCTGGTAATCGTTCGCTTGTATCAGTAATAATATCATCAGTGTCTAAGTTATGACCTTTATTAATATTAATTTTACTATTATTGTTAATAATAACATTTGGTTTTATTGGTGATTTTTGTAATGTATTATTATATTTATAAGTATATTTAATAATAATAACAGGTCGGCAAATAGTAATAGCCAACGTTATTATGATTAACGTTACTAGGATAATTTTATGCAGTTTAGGTAGATTTCCATATACCTGAACAATAGTCTTGGGCATCTCCTGCACGTATTAAATTCCTTCTATTTTTTATCTAGACAACTCTTAAATTGATTAGATAATGTTTTCAAAAATTCCATATAGCTACCCTTATTTAATGCGATATCATTACCCAATGGATCTAATGTAACCATTCGTACATCAGTATTTTTTATAATAGTTGTCCTGAATTGAGGTTCAACAAAAACACAAACTGCTTTTTTTTGAATCAACATTAATCTTATTTCATATAGTCTTTTAGCGCTAGGTTTAATAATTGGATTAATAGTAAAATAACCCAATGAAGCCAATTTATATCGTTTTTCAAAATAACCATAAGCATCATGAAAAACAAAATACTTTCTATCTTTAACTGACTTTAAAATTTTGGCAATATTCTTATCAGTTTTAATCAATTTATCATCAAATCTACTAAGATTTATGCCTAATTGTTTCTTATATTTAGGATATAAATCAACTAGTCTATTGTGGATAATATTAGCTATAATTAGTGCAATGTCTGGTGACAACCAAATATGCATATTATATTTACTATTATCATAATGATGTAATTGAAAATCTTTCTTATTTTCAACATTACTGCTGTCACTACTTTTTAACAAAAGATCTTTTATAGAAGAATCTTCAGATAATGTAATAACTTTCTCACTTGGTAAATATTCTAATGGCTTTTGTAAAAAAGTTTCCATATCTGATCCAATCCAAATTAAAAAATCGGCAGTTTTAATCTTTTTTATATCAGAAGGCTTCAAAGAATAATCATGTGGTGAAACGCCATAAGGTATTAATATTTTCGTATTAGTAACACCATTAGCAATAGCTGACGCAATAAAACCTAATGGGCGAATTGAAGTGACAACATCACCATATGTAATGGATATGAAGTTAAATAACAATATAAATGAAAAAAAGTTTTTTCCAACGATTTTTATTATTTTTTTTTTGCTAACATAATATATATTCCATATATTAATTTGATAATGTTATGTTATAATGCTTTAGGTATCTTGCAAGAATTATTTATTATGCAAATCATATTAAGTTTAAAAAATATTTATGTCGGTTACGGATCACAACAAATTATTAAAAATATTTCTTTTGATTTGCATAGTGGAGAAATATTAACACTATTAGGACCAAATGGTGCCGGTAAAACAACTTTAGCTAAAATAGTTCTTGGTCTAATTACTCCAAATAAAGGAAAAATAATTTACCAAAGTAAAATACGATTAGGATATGTTCCACAAAAATTATTAATAGATATGACGATGCCTTTGACTGTTAAACGTTTTATGACATTAAAACCTAAAATAAAAGCTACTGATATTATTCCTGCATTAATGCGCGTCGGAGCTACTCATCTTATTGAACAGCAAATGCAAAAACTATCAGGTGGTGAAACTCAACGAGTTTTACTTGCTCGCGCACTTCTTAATAAACCTCAATTACTTGTTTTAGATGAACCTACACAAGGTCTAGATATCAACGGTCAAGTATATTTATATAATTTGATTGATAATATTCACAAAGAATTAAATTGCGCAATTTTTATGATCTCACATGATCTTCATTTAGTTATGGCAAAAACTAATAAAGTACTCTGTATTAATAAACAAATATGCTGCTCTGGTCGTCCAGAGGATATAGCTTTAAATCCTGAATTTATTTCTATGTTTAGTCATTGTGAAATAAAACAGATAGGTATCTATAGGCATTATCATCATAATTATAAATACAATTACGATGATAATATTGATGACAAGCCTATAGGAAATTTCAATCATGATTGAACTATTACTACCTAGTTGGTTAGTTGGTATGTTATTGGCCATTGCTGCAGGACCACTAGGTTCTTTCGTCGTTTGGCGTCGCATTTCATATTTTGGTGATACTATAGCACATTCTTCATTACTTGGAGTCGCTTTTAGTTTATTATTTAATTTTAATATATTTTACACTGTTATTGCCACAACACTTATTCTTGCAATTTTATTAGCATGGTTGGAAAATCGTCCTAATCTAGCAATAGATGCTTTATTAGGTATAATGGCGCACAGTTCACTATCACTTGCATTAATAATTGTTAGTTTAATGTCCAATATTAGAATTGATTTGATGTCTTATTTATTTGGTGATCTGTTGTCAGTAACAATTGAAGATGTTTTTTTAATTGCAATTTGTGTTATCATTGTTTGCTTAATTATTGTCTGGCAATGGCGAAATTTACTATCAATAACAATTAATCATGATTTAGCTTTTGTTGATGGTGTAAAAATATACCAGCTTAAAGTGCTACTAATGGTAATTACTGCTCTTACAATAGGAATTGCCATGAAACTTGTTGGTGCTTTGATTGTTACATCATTATTAATTATTCCTGCTGCTACTGGTAGACGATTAGCTAAAACACCAGAGCAAATGGTAATAGCTGCTGTTATTATCGGTATGCTATCTGTAACTTTTGGACTTGTTTTATCTGCCTATTATGATACACCAGCAGGACCTTCTATTGTGATCTGTGCTAGTATTTTATTTGTATTAAATTTATTTATTAAAATAAAAAATTAATTTGTTAATTCTTTTAGCTAATATTTAAAAATATTTTCTTTATATAAATTAATTAATTATTTTTATAGTAAATTTCATCTTCTCAACAAAGTATCATAAGTAATGAAAGACTGGCATCTATGTGACTGATTTACTATTAATAAATTAAAATATTTAAAATGTAGCTTTCTGTGTTTATAAATAAATATAATATATAAATTTTTGTTGCATTAACTTTAAACGACGCTAAAGCTTAATGTAGCATTACTATCTTTAATAATAAAATTTAATATAATTTAATATTAATTCTACAATTGATCATAGGTAATTAATTTATGAATATTATTTTTTCTGTAAAAAATATTTTGTTTTAATAAAAAATAAAAAAATAATGATTACAATAGAAAAATAATCATAATATTTACTTTTTTAATATTAAAGTGCTATTTAATATTTAAAATGTCATATATTAAATATCTTTTAGTAATAATATGTAAAAATAGATTATTTTATCATTAAGACAACGTTTATTATTAATTACAAAAAAAATATTTTCTTCTTTAACAAAGATTAAATATTAAAATCAGAATTTTATATAAAATTTGCTTAACATCATAATTTATTATATATAGATTATATAAGTCACGAAATAATCATAATGTTTTCAATAACTATACTCATTAAATATAAGAAGAAAAACATATTTATATTTGTAATTATATTTAGTCTAAAATTAATTTATTAATATAACTATATTGATCAAGATCTTTATATAAAATCTCATCATTATAATACATAAATTACATATTATCAGCATTTTTAATATATAAATTATTGATAAAAGTTTAGATAAAATTTTAAATATAAATTTATTTTATTTAAAAAAAATCATTCTTATTTAGTTTATTTTAACTTAAAACATTTGAATATAAAAAGTATTTACGTTATAGATATTTATATCTATTGAATAAAAATATATATAAGATTAAATTATAAATTATGCTACATTATATCAATCAATATTAATGAAAAGACATAAACTGTATCTATACATAAACATTAATGCATGTAAATTAACATAACATTTGGTAAATTATTATAAAATATAAAAACAATTCTATAACAATTATATAGGATTAAGCATTCAAGAATAAAATTCTAAGTCATTTAAGCCATTACTTTAATAAGCAATTATTTAATAATGTGATATTATATTACAACTTATATCACATATTATTTATTAATTTAATATAGTTTAAGTATTATCAGATAACACTTTATTAATTATTCTATATAATTTAACTATAGATTTACCATGTAATCAATAAAACCTGAATTTATAAATGTTACATGTTAATAATTAATTTACTAAATTAATTTACTTATGATATTATCTTTTATGTTATTGAATATCATTCAGCTTACTGTTTTATATTACTATATATATTCTAAAATGCGTCAATAAAAATTATTTAATATAAATTTTTAAATTACTTCGTGATTACTACATATTTAGTTAATACCACTAATTTAATAATATGTAACTAATTAAAAATTAAATGTTGTATCAAAAAAAATACTGAGATTTTTTTTGCAATTTTAAATAAAACTAATAATCTTTACATTTATATAAAATCGTCGAATTGCAATAAGAAAATTTTAAAAAAAATATTAAAATAAATATTTCTTTGTAAATTAAGTAACTCTAAATTATGTTTGATAATATCAATAATTATTTTTTATTCAACTTAATGTAATTTTACTTCTATTAGTTTTTTGTTGTTTTATAATCCATTCAATTAATTATAAAAATTATGATTATCACTGCTCTATAGCATCAATACTTGCCTTATTGAGTGCATATAAATTACAATTAATACTAATTCCTGACGTTTATATTTCATAATATTTATTTAGTCTTCTCGATAATAGTTATACCCAACTCAGATAATTCATCTGTATTAACTATACTTGGCGCATTGGTTATTAAACAGGATGCAGTTGATGATTTTGGAAATGCAATTACATTGCGAATGTTTTCTGTTTCAGTTAATAACATAACAAGTCTATCTAAACCAAATGCTAAACCAGCATGAGGTGGCGTTCCATATTTCAATGCCTCCAGAAAGAAACCAAATTTCTCTTTCTGTTCTGATTTGCTAATTTTAAGAATTTCAAAAACAGCTTGCTGCATTTCATTATTATGAATACGCACTGAACCTCCTCCAACCTCATAACCATTAATGACCATGTCATATGAATTGGCAACAGCAGATAATGGATTAGCTTTCAATTCCTTATGAGTAAAATCTTTTGGAGCAGTAAAAGGATGGTGCATAGCATTTAGTTTACCGTTTTTATCTTCTTTAAACATTGGAAAATCAACAATCCATAATGGTTTCCAAATATTATTCTGAGTGATTGCTAAATCTCGACCTAATTTTAATCGCAATTCCCCCATAGCATAATTGATGATATTTTTTTGACCTGATCCAAATAATAAAATATCACCTACTTTAGCTTGTGTTCTTTCTAATAAATTATAAATTACTTGTTTTGGTAAAAACTTAGCTATTGGGCTTTCAATGCCTGTTAGATCTCTATCAAGTGAATTGACTTTCATCCATGGCAGTTCTTTTACTCTATAAATAGAAATAAATTCAGCATAACTATCTAATAATTTAGGAGTTAATTTGGCACCATCTGGAATACAAAGTGCAACTACATGTTTTTTTGAATCATTATCTGAGAGAGAAAATACTTTAAATTCAACTAGATCAACCAAATCAGAGATATTAATTAATTTTAAAGGATTCCGTAAGTCTGGTTTATCTGAACCGTAGCATTCAATTGCTTCAGAAAAAGTCATTACTGGAAATGTTCCAAGCTTAATGCCTTTATTTTCTAGCCACAAATGACAGATTAAACGTTCCATTATTTCACATACTTCCTTTGAAGTCATAAAAGAAGCTTCTACATCTATCTGAGTAAATTCAGGCTGACGATCAGATCGCAAGTCTTCGTCACGAAAACACTTTACTATTTGGTAATAACGATCAAGACCTGATATCATCAATAATTGTTTAAAAAGTTGCGGTGATTGAGGAAGGGCATAAAATTTTCCTTTATGAGCACGACTTGGAACAAGATAATCTCGTGCACCTTCAGGTGTTGATTTTGTTAGAATAGGTGTTTCAATGTCAATAAAACCTTCTTCATCCATAAAGCGTCGAATAAAACTTGTAATTTTCGAGCGCTCTTTTAGGCGCGCAATTAGTTCTTGTCTGCGCAAATCAAGATAACGATATCTTAATCTAATTTCTTCAGAATTTTCTTTATTTATATCTATCGGCAACAGATTTGCTCGATTAAAAATTATTAATTTTTCTGCAATAATTTCAATATCACCAGTAGGTATTTCTTTATTTATTTGTTCGCGTTCTCGTACTATGCCTGTAATCTGGATGCAAAATTCATTGCGTAATTGTGTCGCTTTAGTAAAAAGTTCTCTAATATTTTCCTTAAAAAAAACAACTTGAACCAAACCTTCGCGATCTCTCATATCAACAAAAATTAATTTACCTAAATTTCTATATTTGTTTACCCATCCACAGAGAGTTACTTTTTTCCCAATATGAGAAATACTTAATTGTCCGCAATAATTTGTTCTCATATTACATCCTCTTGTTTTTCATTATCAATTTAATATGATGTTTATACTAGTAATTTTGTATAATTTATTTAAATAAAGTTAAAAATCGTTATTTTATGGAAATTTTATTTAAAAATAAGTTAATATTATAAAAATATAAGAATATATAATTTTTATTTTTTTGTAATATCAAATATCTTATATATTTAAATAGTATATCTATAGTAAGAATTAAATATTTGAATATATTATTAAATTAAATTTAATTTAATAATACTATGAAATAATTGATACCACTTTTTACTTTAAATTATATCTAACATTTTAACATTTCTTAAGTTATATTCGCTAGCTATTAAATTAAAAACTTAAAGTTTAAAACTTTTTATTGTAATAATTTTTATAAATTAAAAAATAAGCACTAATTTATAATAATTCTATTAATTATATTATTATTTTTATTCCTTCATTAATAATGAAGTGAATTGCAAATATATTTAAAATATTTATTATTGATTAATTTATATTTTTGTAAAATAAGAATATTGAGCTATATATTTAATGATAATAATTAATATTTGTTTTTATTTTAAATTAATTTTTTAGTCTTATATTTAATATAATATTTATTTTATAAACATAAAAATTCTTAACTTTTAAATAAATTAATTAAATTTAATTTAAACCACAATGAATGATCTGTTAGAATAAATAATTATTCACTATTTAACTAATATAGAAAATATGACTAACTCCATTTTAGATAAACAAAAAGATAATTTATTTGCTACTCCTATTGAAAACTTAAATAATTGGCAATTTGATAAAAAAGTTTCTGAAGTTTTTTCTGATATGATTAAACGATCTGTGCCTGGTTATTTAGATATTGTTACCATGATTGGCATACTTGCCAGACGGTTTGTTACACCAAATAGTACTATTTATGACCTGGGGTGTTCTTTAGGTGCGGCAACATTATCTATTTGCAGAAATATCAATATGAAAAATTGTAAAATAATTGCTATTGATAACTCACCATCGATGATAGAACGTTTCAAACAACAAGTTTATGCTTATAAATCAAATACAATAATTGAAATAGTTGAGGCCGATATTTTAGATACTAACATACAAAATGCTTCAATGATAGTGTTAAATTTTACATTACAATTTATTAAGCCATCCGTTAGACAGAAATTAATTAATCGTCTTTATAAAGGGTTAAATTCTGGTGGTATATTGGTGTTATCAGAAAAATTTAATTTTGATGATAATAAAATTGAGTCTTTATTATTTAATATGCATCATGATTTCAAGCGAATCAATGGTTATACTGAGCTAGAAATAAGCCAAAAACATAATATGTTAGAAAACATCATGTTAACGGACTCTATTGGCAAACATAAATCACGACTTAGTGTAGCAGGATTTAATTATTATGACTTATGGTTTCAATATTTTAATTTTGGTTCATTACTAGCTATTAAGGAATAAATCTATGATAGATTTTTGTAATTTTTATCAAAAAATAGCAGTAGGACCACTTAACCATTGGTTAGAGACACTACCATTACAAATTAAAAAATGGAAAAAAACTACTCAACATAGACAATTTAAATATTGGGAAAAAATAGTTCAAAACATACCAAATATAACTCCAAATCATTTGGATCTAAAAACTGCAGTGATTGCTAAAAATAATCAGCAACTTTATCAAAAAGATAAACAAAATATCACTAATATGCTAAAAAGGTTAATGCCATGGCGCAAAGGACCTTTTTTTCTTTACGATATTAAGATTGATTCAGAATGGCGTTCAGACTGGAAATTTGAACGAATTTTGCCACATCTTTCGCCGTTAAAAGATAAACAGATACTCGATGTCGGTTGCGGAAATGGTTATAGTATGTTAAGAATTATTGGTGAAGGTGCAAAAATTGTAATAGGTATTGATCCTAAGCTGCTATTTTTATGTCAGTTTGAAGCTATACGTAAATTAATTGGAAATAATCAACAGGCATATATATTACCACTAAAAATTAGGCAACTACAGCCACTTATTGCTTTTGATACTGTATTCTCAATGGGCGTGCTTTATCATCAACGTTCTCCGTTAGATCATATTTATCAACTAAAAAATCAATTGGTTTTAGGGGGAGAACTTATACTTGAAAGTTTAGTTATTGAAGGTGATGAAAATCAATGTTTAATTCCTCATGATCGTTACGCACAAATGCGTAATGTCTATTTTATTCCGTCAGCAAAGATGCTTAAGCTTTGGATAGAGAAGTGCGGATTTTATAAAGTGCGAATTGTTGATCAAACAGTAACAACAATAGAAGAGCAGCGACAAACAGAGTGGATGAAAACAAAATCATTGAAAGATTTTCTTGATCCAAATAACTTTAATTTAACAGTTGAGGGCTTTCCGGCTCCATTGCGAGCAACTTTAGTTGCTATAAAAAGATAAATATAATTGATAAAATTAAATTTGATAATTTTTATCATACAAATATCTATCTATATATAAATCTATAGTTACTTCCATTTTGTACTATTTTATTGTCTATAATAACCAATTATATAAAATTTATTAACTTCTATTAAATATGCATTAATAAGATTTAGTAAGATTGGTAATTTCATACCAGAATCTTTCATAATAATTTCATTAATTTATTTTATTTATTAAATATTAATATTTATAATTAGCATGAAGTTATCACATGATCAATATAAAGCACTAAACTATAGATATAGTAAAAGGTTAATTTTAATTACATAATTTAATAAAAAATAATATTAGTTACAAACTACAGAAGTTTTTATTTCACAAAAACTTTAATAGTAAAATGAACGTCTTTAAGATTGTAATAAAATACACCTTTATTTCTAAAGAAAATATTATTTTCTTGTTCTTTATAATTTTATTTTTTAATAAATTTCGAATGTTTTAGTTATTTTATAATAGCTAAATATTTTTATAAGTATTGATTACTTTTTTAAGTAATAGATAATTTTTTTATAAACACTAAATCTAGTTATTATTTAATTTATTAAGAATTTTGATGTTATTTATACATGTTTATATCCTAATTTATCAATTTTTCGCTTGCTAGGAAGATACGTGTTTAGTATTAATTTCTGTAAAATACATTAATATAGATTTTCAATCTACATAAAACTATTTATAAATTTTTCTAAAATTTAAGTTTTTTTAATAAATGCTTTATTACATAAAAATTTAATTAATAACTAATTTTTAAATTATAATTAAAATTAAGTTTTAGAACAAATCTGATTTTGATTATAAATAATACAAAAATTTATAAAAGCAGTTTTGATATCACTAAATAATACTATTAAAATAATAAATTAGACATATAATATATTATTATTAATTTAATATGTTATATAATACAATTATAAAAACATAATTACATTATGAATTAATATTATAATTAATATATTAAATACCAAAAATCAATACAATAATGATTCCAATTTTCTAACATATAAAATTTAATTAAAATAGGATTAGATGTATATATGTTTATTTTAACTAAATAAAATTAATGTTTAATTTTATTTAGTTATATTATATTAAACATTAATATGATCTTTACTTAAATTTTGTACATTTATAAAGTATGATAATTTTGTATTACACATTTAAAAGATTATCGTAATAATACGCATATAATTGAAAATTATTATTTATGTTTTTTAAGCGAAAAAATAATATTTTATTGAAATTCAACAATTACATAAAGAATAGCTGCCGATAATAATAAGTAATATTACAATAAACAATTAGATGCAAAATTGAATGTACCTTCAATAACTTTATTCTTAAATATATAGTAAAATATAAAATCGTAAGATAAAATTCTTTTTAAATTATACAAGATAGTTTTTTTAATATAAAAGATATTGCGTTTCTAGAATACGCTATTACATCAGAAATTGTAGCTAAATAAATATTTATAGTATATTTATACTAAAATTAAAACATGATAACAATAGAACATTTTATATAATAAAACTGCAATAAAATAATAATCCATAAAGTTTTCAAATGCACATCTGGAAGTAACAATAGATTGATGTATAAACAGTTTAATATGTTCTCCTTAACTTTTATAAAATTACTTAAATATAAGACTAAAAATATATTGGTAAAATTTAAGTTATTTAAAATTTATTATTTATATAAATATTTATAATTTAAGCAACAACGAAAACACTTATAATTATAAATATAGTTAATTAAAATTATTAATAATATTATTAATAATAAAAGGAATAAATGGCAACAATATTATGTTATACAAAAACTACGTATTTAGCGTGAATATGTATTAAACATCTAATTAAATTTGTTTATTGATGTATTAATTGAAAAAAATTCTTAATAATCAACAATAATTGATTTTAATTTTACAAAATGGATATGTGGTGTATTGTGGTACTGTGTAAAATTATAAAACAAAATCAAAAATTAAAATCTTATTATTAATACTTTATTTTAAAATAAAGTATTAATAATAAGATTAATGATTGAATTAATACATTAATTATTTATTATATTGATTCAATACATATATAAACTATATATAACAGTATTATAATTTTTTAATAAAATACTTGGAAAATTTATGAATAATCTAAATATATTAGTTAACAATTTGCGATTTACATAATTATACTAATCTATATTTATCAGATTAATTTAACTACATAAGCCTTAAACAGGGTTTAAATAATAAATTACAAAAGTTAATAGTCATAAAAAAAGATATGATAATATAAATAACTAAATACTTATGAGTGATGATAGAATAAAGTTAATTATCTCATTTCTCATAATGTTATTAATAATATTATGTATATAAAATAGCATTTTATAATGTGAATTTAAAGTGTGCATATTTTCTCACTAATAGTAATCACTAACAAATTATCTGATATTATATATTTTTACTTTCTAGTAATTTAATGATTTATTAGTCTTTACAAATAAAATTAATTTATATTATTTTATTATAATAATTATTTATAAGCTAATCTTTTAAATGACTAATATTAATTTTTAATATAATTTAGTTTTATAATGAAAATTAAATTAGATAATAACTTATTGATTTTATTTTTTATAATTATCAAGAATCGATAAAATAAATTAAATGCAAATAGTACAATGATATTAATAATTAATTAATAGATTGAACTAAATAAATATTTTACAAATCAACATATAGCATTATAATCATAAATTATATAATTATGAAAACAACTCAGTTCTTTACACAAATAACTTTCATATTATTAAATTAGCAATAATTTGAATCTGTTGATAAAATTGAAATAAATATAGCATGTTCTAAATTTTTAATAAAAATAATAATTATTAATGTTTAATAGAATCAAAAAAACACTTAAAGTTAGTTTTATTTTTCTTTCGTTCTTATGCTTGATAATAATTTTATTATATTTTTCATAATTAAATTAATTATCTATTTTAGTGAACATTTGTTAGTTTATTTGAAATGATATTTTCTTTTTTTATTCATTGAATATAGTAATAACTCTTATATTTTATCTTTTAATATATCTCTAAACGATATCATAAATAAAAATTTATTTATAGTTATATTTTATTTATTTATGTTTATATTATTATTTATATTTCTAATTAATTATATGTAAATTACATTTATTTTTTTTCAAAATTTATATAAATAATATTGATAAAAAATATGTGATTATTAGTTAGTAAAATAAATACTATTTATTTTATATCTATCCTATAAATAAACTTTTTATAAATTATATTATATTTAAATAATAAAATAATGAATTCTAATGTCAGAATAATAATTTTCTTATAATTAAAAATATTTTATTTTATTTGTTTATATATAAAATTTTACTTTAGAATATATAAAAAGAATTAAATAATTATTTCTAACAAATATTAAAATATTTTATATTATAAGAATATTTAATTCTATTTTTATATTATTAAAGATTTATATTTGTCTGAATTCATTAATTATATTAAAAATATTAAAATAATTATTAAAAACTAAAAATAATATTATGTAAAAAATTTAAATTTATTTATTAAATATTTAACTAGAGTTAAAAAGTAAAATAACATTTTTTTAATAAAAATATATGTAAATTAATTTTAAAAACAAATTATTTAAGATAAATAATTATTATTCTTTTATGTTATTATTAAATATCAATATGAGATATAATATTTATAATGTTTACTTAAATGATAACAAGTAAACAATTTAAAAATTATTAAAAATAAAATAAATAATAAGTTAAATTTATATATTTTTTAGAACTAAAAAATATATAATCTTTATGAAATAAATAACCTAATAAAAAATTATTATATCTAGTTTTATTTTTTAATAACAAAATAATTTATTACATAGTTAATAATATAAAATAAATAGATAGTTATAGTATAAAATTAAAAATATTTATAACGTTTCTATAATCTATGCTCATACATTGAACATACAGCTATCTTCATAATTAAGGTAATAAAATGAATATTCATGCGATTCTTTCAGAAAAAATTAATAATGCATTAATCGCTGCAGGAGCTCATAAAAATAGTGAGGCAAACATTAGCCACTCAACAATGGCAAAATTTGGTGATTACCAAGCTAATGGTATAATACGCGCAGCTAAAAAAATAGGCATACCTCCTCGTCAGTTAGCTGAAAAAATTATACGACTATTAAATTTAGAAGACATTGCCAGCAAAGTTGAAATATCAGGATCAGGTTTTATTAATATTTTTCTTGATAAGAAATGGATAGCTAAGCATATTGAGTTAACTTTACAACATGAAAAACTAGCCATTACTGCCGTTATACCACAAACTATTGTTATTGATTATTCCTCTCCTAATGTAGCAAAACAGATGCATGTTGGACATTTACGATCTACAATTATTGGTGATTCTATTGCTCGAACATTAGAATTTTTAGGTCATAAAATAATACGCGCTAACCATATTGGAGATTGGGGTACCCAGTTTGGTATGCTAATTGCTTATTTGGAAAAAATTCAACAAGAAAATAATACCGATGTAGATTTATCTGATTTAGAAACTTTTTACTGTGAAGCCAAAAAATATTATGATCAAGATAAAAAATTTGCTAAACTTGCTCGTAATTACGTTGTTAAATTACAATCAGGTGATGAGTATTGTCGTAAAATTTGGAGAAAATTAGTTGACATTACAATGTCACAAAATCAGCAAATCTATAATCGCTTAAATGTCACTCTAACTAAAGATAATGTTATGGGTGAAAGTTTATATAATAATATGTTACCTGATATTGTGGCTGATTTAACAGCTAAAGGATTGGCCGTTAAAAGTGATGATGCCATAGTTGTATATATTAATGAATTTAATAATAAAAATGAGAATAAAGATGTGGTAATCATTCAGAAAAAAGATGGAGGATATTTATATACAACAACAGATATTGCCTGTGCAAAATATCGTTATGAAATATTACATGCTGATCGTGTCTTATATTATACTGATTCACGACAACACCAACATCTTATACAAGCATGGACCATTGTACGCAAAGCCGGCTATATTCCAGATACAATGTCATTAGAACATCATATGTTTGGCATGATACTAGATAAAAATAGCAAACCATTTAAAACTCGAGCAGGAAAAACTATTAAACTAACTGATTTGCTTGATGAAGCAATTGATAGAGCTTATAATCTTGTCCGCAAAAAAAATCCTAATATATCAGAAAATGAGTTAGAATCAATTACAAAGGCTGTTGGTATTGGTGCTGTAAAATATTCCGATTTATCAAAAAATCGTACTACTGATTATATTTTTAATTGGGATAATATGTTATCTTTTCATGGTAATACAGCGCCTTATATGCAATATGCTTATACCAGGGTGGTCTCAATTTTTAAACGTGCCAATATAAATCCATCAGAGCTAACTGGTAAAATAATTTTAGTGAATGAACATGAGCAAGCATTGGCAGTACGCTTATTACAATTTGAAGAGATTATATTAATTGTTGCTAAAGAAGGTTTTCCGCATATCATGTGCACTTATTTATATGACATAGCTTGTTTGTTTTCTAGTTTTTACGAACATTGTCCTATTTTGAATGCAGAAAATAGTACATTAAAATGCAGTAGATTAAAACTTGCTTTACTAACACAAAAAACCTTAAAAATTGGTTTAGATACATTAGGTATTGAAACAGTAGAAAGAATGTAATATATAAACTAATATATAGTAT
Organism: Arsenophonus sp.; assembly: GCA_046530765.1. GTDB lineage: Bacteria > Pseudomonadota > Gammaproteobacteria > Enterobacterales > Enterobacteriaceae > Arsenophonus. Next base: position 951 of record JBHEQS010000018.1, on the reverse strand, counting down.
ATAAATTCATTTTAATATGTATTATATTATACACGTTGAATTAAGAATTATTATAGTTGTTTATGGTAAAGTAGACGACAAACGAACTTAATGATCAGAAAATAAAATAAACAAAAGATACGATCATTAATAATAAGATAATAGCACTGCATAAACCATATTTTAAATTAGTATTCATAGTATAATCTCGTTAATTTATAAATAAATTATATAATAAAAATTATTAAATATTATAATATCATAAAATAATAAAAATTATTTAATATTATATTATAAAATAATTAACTTATTGATAATTTATTTATTAGCTATATATTTCAAGAGATTAATAATATTTTTTTTAAAAAAAAATATTAAAAAATTAATATTTAAAAAAGGTATTTAATTATTTTTATTTTTTTCTATATAAATTAAATTTACACTTTAATTTTATAAAATTAAAAAATAAGAGAATAAAAAATAAATTTTAACATAAAATTCCGTTATTTTAAATGAGATTAAAAACTTTGAATACATAAAATATTATAAATTTTATTAAATTATAAATATAATAATTTACTTAATAAACAAAAATATATTTGGTAAAGAAATTTTATAACAGTAGTTACTACATGAATTCTATTATTGGCATAATAATATTATCTATTTTAAGAAATTTACAGATAAAAGAAGTAACAGTATTTACTTTTAGGATAATAAAGATTATAATTTGTAATATTAAAAATAATATACTTTTATTATTATATTGATGTGATTTATTTTTAACAATTTTCTATTGATTTGCAATATAAGAATATTTTTTATATAATAAAATAAATTAATTATAGCTCAATTTAGTAAGTAAATAAATATTTTAAGCATCTATTTGTAATGCCAATTTATTTTTCATATACAAAAATATTTTTTATTCAGTATAAGGTGTTTGATAAACTAACGCGACATGAACAAAGA
>JBHEQS010000017.1:0-27821 GCA_046530765.1 Arsenophonus sp. | reverse complement strand
TACTTTTACTTTTACTTTTACTTTTACTTTTACTTTTACTTTTACTTTTAATATTAATCAATTATAGTTTTTCGCATCATAAATTATCTGATGTATTATTTTAAATTTTACATCTAATGTGCAATCTTAATGCATAAATATTGCGTACTCTTTCTAATTCAGAGATAATCATGTCTTATGTTGTTCACCATGTAATATATAACTTGTAGTCTGCATAATAGTTTATGTTAACTATCTTGGTGTTTGATTTTTCTATGATGATCAAACAGTGATTAATAATATCAATAAAAGATGATTTTAAAATCTGAAGCACTTATAAAAATAATTTTATTAAGAATTACTTTAGTAAAATAATAATATTATTCGAACACTAGATATAATATAAATATAAGTTTATTTAATATTATTTAGTTACCTGATTATTTATTAATGATATAATATATTATTTAAATTTGGATTATGTTTTTTAACAACTATAATGCTAGTATTAATGATAGAATATTAAATGTTAGATAAATATCAAATCATCTATCTCTTTCTGTTCTGTAGATGATAGAGGTAAAGGTACGATATTTATCTGAATACTCAATTTAATTTCATTAATAAAATACAACATGGACGACATCAATAAAAAGCAATTTCAAGAAATAAAACAGCACTTAAATAATCATATCAATATACAATAATTATATTAGTACTTACAAACCAATTTCTATCCTGAATATAACATTACTAACTAGTGATATGATCTATAAAGTGAATTATAGTATATACAGTATTATATCATACATTATGTATTTTTAATACAATGTAATGCTTACGTTTATTAAATATTGTTTGTTTATTTTCCATTCTTACATATTTATACAAATACCTTATTGTCAGTATATTGTTTATTAATTAAATTGATAGACAAAACTATTCCAGAATGAAACATATCTATAACAATATTTGAATTATTTTAAAATTATATAAATATATCTATTTGAATTTATGTAATAGTTAACAATAAATGTATTAATAACTAACAGTACTTGCTTATAACACTGTTGTTGATTCTAATATTATAAAATAATTAATTGAGACTATTCATAGATTAAATTTAATTATATAGGATACATTTATCTTCGTCATTAGTGTTTAAGTTCAGAATGATTTTATTTTATTATACCAAACATGCGCATATAAATCTATATGATAATCAATCTATAAAATGATTTTATTACAAATAAATCATAAGAATATATTAAATGATTTTCTAACGTTTTTCATATCATCGCTATCTTATTCTTTAACTAGTACATAAAATATTAATGTTATTAATACTTATACAAACTTATTATAAATTATTTTTATACATACTTACTTTTATTGTTGAGATTTCTAATATCTATTATAATAGATATATTTTAATAAAAATATTACTATAAATTAATTTATATATAGTTTTTCTAGATAAAATTAATAAAATAAATTACACTAAATAATTAAAAATTATTTTTTATATATTTCGTATAATGCAAGTAAAATAACTTGTGTTCATTTAGTAATGTTATATAAAAATAGCTACCGCAGATAAATATATTTTATATATATCTGCTGTTGCAATAAGACATCTATTATGTACATAACATAATTGTTGAAATAATTTGGTTGATTTTTTTACTAATGCAGCGTATACTTATTAGTAAAATCGATATATTACAATTAATTAGTAACTCTTTTTTATTAAAATAAAAATAATTTTCTACAAATGAGAAAGGTATTTAATAGATTAATAAATTATTTTACGTTTTATTACGTTATGTTAGAAGATAGGATGCGTTATGTTAGATTAGTTTAAAAATAATTATTCAAGCGTTTGTGATAGATATGTTTTTATTAATTATATAATTCAGTAAATATTTTACAATAATTATTATAGTTTACTTTACTTTAGAGTAAAGCTAAATATACTTTAATCAAGCAAATAAACACTGTAAAGAAATATCTATATTATTAATTCTTATTGTATATAATTTAATAAAATAAAATTTAAGTATCACTGAGTTTGGTAGAAATGTATTCATGAAATGAATAATATAGCAATCTACAATGTTATGTGTATTGTTGTTCAATATTTAAAATAAATAAATTTTTATTTTATTCTGCGCGGATGCATAAGTTCGATAATTATTTTAAAATATATCAAATTAAATTTGATATATTTTTTTGTTTATATGTAACGATTCTAATAATAGATGCTATTTTAACGTAAAAATCATAATGAACACTGAAATAATTAATTTATTTCAATAAAATTGAAATAAAGTTTAATGTAAGATAATATAAGTACTACGACTAATAAATTAATAGTTTAATATATAATAACTCTTTACACTTACATGAGTTTAAATAATAAACAAATAATAAATTTGTATCTTCATCATTTATTACTATTTTTATGTAATTAGTAAATTAAAATTTTTATACTGTTGATAACAATCAACATTGCATCAATAGTATTTTTAAACATTTTTTTTAAATAGATTCATTAATTTGTTATGCCATACTAACATCTTCATTCTATTTAGTGAAGATGTTAGTATGGCATAACATTACATATTTTACTATTTCATAAATTATTTGCATTCATTAATAATAGAAATGTGTACATGTTATGATTATGTTATAGTTTAATAAGACTTCTCGTAATCAAGTTTTAGTTTTTGCGAGTAATATTTTTATAAATTAAAAATTATTAAACTCTATTTTAGTAAGTGATTTTTAAATATTCTTAATTAAGAAGCTTTTTATTATAGTTTGGTATAAAATTCTATAATGTTCTATAATTTACAATCTATTAGTTTAATTTTCAAATTATTTTAATAACTTACAGTTGCTTATTTTTTTGATATTTGTTTTTATTTTTAAGGTTATTTATACTATTATTGATTTATTATCGCCTGATGGTTCATGCGTTATTAGTTTGTAGATAATAGTTGCATATAATAATAAGTAATTTAAGATAACGAGTTTAATCTAATTCCTGTAATTATATTTCAATTTATAGAATGGTTTTTATTATATTTTAATTATCTATTATTTTTTATTATTAAATTAATAATATAGTAAAAAACTTAATTTTGATTGTATTATGAAGATAATATTATAAATCAAATGTCATCAAAAAATATTAATTATTATAAATGAAGAACAATTTTGTGTTATTGAGGTTTCTTGGAAACTTAATATTTACTTTTGATTTATATTTTTAATTAATCATAAATAATTTTTACAAATTATTAATTATAGGACAAAAGATTTATAAATAAAGATTATGAATAAATATTATCAATATTTAGTGATTACAAATTAATAACTATATTTATTTTATATTTTCTAAAATCTATTTGCAGTCATATAAAAATAACAATTATCTGTAAACTATTAATCTAGTCTATATAAAAGATAAAGCTATAAAAATATTTTTTTAGATAAAAAAATAAACTTATAAAAACAATAAATTTGCTTATAGTTTGTTATGAACATATATTGTTATATAACTATTGCATACATTAATGATTATTACAAAATATTACTTTCTTATATGTTTGATAGTTTATTTCCTGAAAGCGATATTATCGACATTTGATATGTTGGATGTAGTATTGCTAATTGTAGAATTATTTAAAAAAAAATATTAATATAAATCTATTTTGTTGATTAGTTATTGTAAGTATTACAAGTATTGTTATACACAAATCTATTATATTTATATAACGATATATTTTATAAAAATAATTATATTTTATTTGTTTATTCTATGAATAAAATAAAGTTATTTTTTATATTCAACCATTTTATTGCTAAATTCCTAGATAATTAAATAAAATACTTATATTAATTATCTAAGAATCTTTATCCAATAAATATGAAAAATATTTCAATCAGTCTGATTATACGATTTTATTAAAAATTCATCAATTAAGAAATAAAAAAAATACATTGTTTGGTTAGATTTAAAAAATAAATATTTTATAAAAATTATAAAGAACAGATTAAATATGCAATGTAATTTACTTACATTATATTAAGACGTTTTTCTAATATAAATTTTAAGTAAACTTATATTGATATATAGAAATAATTTGTACAACATAATGTTGAGTATTATAAAATCAGGTGTTTCAATAAATCATTATTATTCTAAAAAATATATTATTTATTAAATACTTTTAACCAAACTGATAATTATTTTAAATTTATTTTTTTTATTATAAATAAATTTAAAATACTGCAGAATAATGTTATTGAATGCGGATGCATCATACTTATTTAATTTAACTAAGAAGTTACATTATATATAACATGCAAATTTATATATATTGTTTATACTTACATATATTGTACTATATCTATAAATCATAAAATAATATTAATTATATCTTGATTATTGTTTGTTGAAACTATTTTTTACTAAAATAATTTGTAATATATCTATCTATATTAATAACTATTGAATGATGGGTCGTACAGGATTCGAACCTGTGACCAATTGATTAAAAGTCAACTGCTCTACCAACTGAGCTAACGACCCCTTTAAAGTTACTTAATGTAATGATAAAATATGTTACTAGTTTTCATTAATATCGATTTTTTATTAAATAAGTTTTAATGCTTATCAAGCATATAACTATTCATTTCTATAATAGTTATATGCTTGATCGTTATTTATTATATTACAGTTAATTTTTTCTGCGCTAATTTTGCACTAGGACTACCAGGATACGCTTTAATAACCTGTTGATAAATAATACGCGCTTTATCATTTTTCCCTTTTTCTTGCATTAGCAACCCTATTTTATAAAGTGACTCTGCTCCCTTTGGAGAATTAGGATAGTTTTTAACAACTGTAGCAAAATAAAAAGCAGCATCATCTTTATTTCCTTGGTTATAGTTAAGTTGCCCAAGCCAATAATTCACATTAGGCTGATAATTAGATTTCGGATAAGTTTTAATAAAATTCTGAAAAAAAATAATTGCTTGCGCAATTTGTTGTTTAGATCTACTTTTTATGGCAATCGCAACTGCAATATTATATTCAGCTTTTTCATTTGTTGGTTTAACGTACGAAATAGTATTATTTATATTATCATTTTTTGTATTTATCTTTAATTTATTTGAAGTAATTTCAAATGAATTAAATTGAGTATAAAGTTCTTTTTGTTGCACAATAATTTTACTTAATTGATGTTGATTTTCCTGTATTTGTCCGCGCAACAGATCAATCTCTAGTTGAATATTTGATAACTGTTGTTGAATTTGATATAGTAACTTACCTCTGAAGTTGACTGCTTTCTCAATTTGGATAATACGATCGCTTGTAGAACTTTGAGAAACATTAATGATTGGAGCCTTATCAGCAGCAACTGTTTGCACTAACATGCCAATCAATAAAAACAGACTAAAGTAAATAAGTCTAAAGTTACTGTTCATTCGGCTCTCTTATTATGACAAGTACTGATCGACGGTTTTTTGAATATGCATTCTCATAGTGACCAATAACAGCTGGTTTTTCCTTACCATAAGATACGATGGATATTTGTTCATCATTTACCCCTTTGCTCTGTAAGTATATTTTAACAACATTAGCTCGACGCTCACCAAGTGCAATATTATACTCTGGAGTACCGCGAGCATCTGTATGCCCTTCAACAGTAATGTAAATATAAGGATTTTTGCGTAAAAAATCTGCATATTGATCTAAAATCTGTATATAATTTTTTGTGATATCATATTTATCGAAACCAAAATAAACAACGTTGTTACTTTGAAACTTTTGTATTTTTTTCTGAGTCAACTGATCTGTGATTATTTTAGGATTCTTATCTATTACATTTACATCCCTACCTTTTACATTTATTACATTCTTCTCAGGAATGATTTTTTCATTTCTTTTTTTTGAGTTACACGCCGTGATTATTAGTATAGATAGTATTAATACTAAGCATTTAAGCATTTTATTTAATTTCATATTGCTTCATCCTTAATTATTATTTAGATATTTATTATTATGAATTACAAATACGGAGACCAGGCAGGAGACTTAACCTGTCCATCAGTCGCAGGCAGGTATGCTTTAAATCGCCCATCTGTTGATACCAATTGTAGTACATTAGTCAATCCTTCTGATGAGCTATAGATTATCATTGTTCCATTAGGTGCAACACTCGGTGTTTCATCTAAAAATGTATCTGTTAAGTATTCAACATTATTACTATTTTCTAGATCTTGCTTGGCAATGTGTTGTTTTCCATTACTAGAGTTAACCATTACCATAAATTTACCATCAGGACTAACGCTTGCATCTTGGTTTTGGTTTCCTTTCCAAGTAATACGCTCTGGTACTCCAGAATTAATATTTAATTTATATATTTGTGGTCGTCCAGCTTGATCAGAAGTATAAATAAGTGTCTTATTATCCGGCATCCAATTTGGTTCAGTATTATTGCTGCGATTATCAGTTATTTGCCGTATATGTCCATCTTTTAAGTTCATTACATAAAGATTTAAACTTCCAGTTTTTGATAGTGCAAAGGCAAGTTTTGTACCATCTGGAGAAAAAGTAGGTGCGCCATTGTGACGTCGGAAAGCAGAAACTTGTCGAACTTTACCAGTTGATAAAGTTTGAATAACTAAAGCTGATCTGCCTCCTTCAAAAGTTACATAGGCTAATTCTTCTCCATTAGCAGACCAGGCTGGAGACATAATAGGTTCTGGTGAGCGGTTGATAGTAAATTGATTGTGGCCATCATAATCAGAAACTCTTAATTCATAATATGGCTTTTTATCATTAGTTTTTACAACATAGGCGATACGTGTACTAAATGCACCTCTAATACCTGTTAATTTTTTAAATATTTCATCACTAATAGTGTGAGCTGCATACCGCAACCATTTTTCTGGCACCTTCAATTTATTTTGAGTTAATACTGAACCAGGAAAGTTTACTATATCAATCAGTTGATAACTAATAATATACTGATCATTAACTATAGGTTTAATACTTCCAATAAGAATAGCATTCACTCCTGATCTAATCCAAATATTTGGTATTATTTGAGATGAGATACTAGGTTGTTGAGGCATATGATTTTGATCAATAGGATTAAATTTACCGCTATTTCGTAAATCATCCGAAATAATTTTTCCAATATTTTCAAATGAAGTATTTGTTCCAATTATTCTAAATGGAACTATAGCAATGGGTTGTGCAGAGTCGATTGTACGCGTAATTTCAATGCGAATTTCTGCATTAATGAACGCCGACCATAACATTAAAGATATTAATAATAATTTAAAGACTTTATTCATTTTTTCTCCATTATCACGTATTTGCTTCCTCAACAGTTATATTAAATATTAACAAAGGTAAATATATAAAACCAGATAATTAAAAAAAACTTTTGTTAAAATTATTACTATTATGATATTTATAGTATTTCTTAACTATGGACTAAATACTAAAATACTTTCTTGTTTATTAAAAAAATCATAAATATTACTACTAGGTGGTTTTGGTATTGTTGCTGACTTAGCTGTTCGTATTGCTAAATCGCATAATGATTTATCATTTATTGCATTAGTTTTAGTTGCAATACTAATTAACATACCGTCTGGAGATAATTTTATTCTTAATTCGCATTTTTTGCCGCGATAAATATTAGCATTATAAAATTTACTTTCAATGGCAGATTTAATTTTAGCAACATAGTTAGATATATCTAAACTAGATATAGTACTTTTTTCATTTCCAAATTTTAATATTGAAACATTTAAAGAATCCGTAGTTGGCAGTTGAGAACTTAATACATCAATCAAATCATTAACTTTTGCATCTTTTTTTTCTGAATTATTTCTTTTCTTATATTTCAGTACTTTAGTTGTTTTTTTTATTTTTATTTTTTCTTCTGATTTAGATTTAGCCTTAGCTATTTCAGATTTTATTTTTTCTTCTGATTTAGATTTAGCCTTAGCTATTTCAGATTTTATTTTTTTTTCTGCTTTAGATTTAGCCTTAGCTATTTCAGATTTTATTTTTTCCTTTGCTTCATATTTTACCTTAGCTATTTCAGATTTTATTTTTTCTTCTGCTTCAGATTTAGCCTTAGCTATTTCAGATTTTATTTTTTCTTCTGCTTCAGATTTAGCCTTAGCTATTTCAGATTTTATTTTTTCTTCTACTTCGGATTTATCATTAGTTATTTCAGATTTTATTTTTTCTTCTACTTCTACTTCAGATTTATCATTAGTTATTTCAGATTTTATTTTTTCTTCTACTTCTACTTCAGATTTATCATTAGTTATTTCAGATTTTATTTTTTCTTTAATATTATTTTTTATAAGATTATCTTGTTCTACTCTGATTTGAGGAGAAATATACTCAAAAACTTCATATTGTTCTTTTTGTTTACTTTTAATGTGATTATCTTCAAGATTTTTTTTTAGTTCTTGCAGTTCTTTTTGCTCTTGAAACCATTTTTTTCTATCAGTAACAGCTTTTTTTGTGATATTTTTATTCTGCTCTAAGTTGTTATGATTTGCTATTTCTGTTCTTTGATCAATCATGATTGAATTAATCACTTTAGTGTTTTGATCACCACCATCACGTTTAATAATTCGATTTAATGAACTAAAAATAATAAAACCAAATAGCAAAACATGAAGTGCAATAGAAATCATGATGGAGATACTTAGTGTGTTTTTTTCTTCTTTTATCTTTTTCACAACATATTTCCAAACAAGTAATTATCTAATTTTATTAAATAGGTTTAGTCATAAATCCAATAGATTTTATTCCAGATTGATGAAGTATATTTAGAGCCTTAATAACTTCTTTATAAGGCACATCTTTGTCGCCACCTATTAAAAAAAAACTCTGTGGATATTTTATGAAAATTTTTTTTGTTATCCACTCAATTTCCTTTTGTTGTAAAAATTCTTCTCGATGACCATCAATAATAATAGTATATTTTTCATCTCCAAATACTTCAAGAATAATAGGTGAAGAATAATTGTCTGTCAAAATTCCTGATTGTGACGAACTAGGTAATTCTACTTTTATGCTTTGCGAAACAATAGGAGCTGTTGCTATGAATATTAGTAACAAAACTAATAGTACATCCAATAAAGGAATAATATTAATTTCAGATTTTAATTCACGTTTATGTTGAATGCATGACATTTTCTATTCTCATCATTTATTATTTTAGAAGAAAAATCTTGACGATGTAAAATGGATATAAATTCTTCCATAAAATTATCATAAGTTTGTTCTAATTTATTAACTCGTAGATTCAATCTATTATAAGCCATCACAGCTGGAATGGCTGCAAACAATCCTATTGCTGTTGTAATTAATACTTCAGCAATACCTGGAGCAACCATTTGTAATGTTGTATGTTTTACCGAACCAAAGGCAATAAAAGTGTGCATTATTCCACATACAGTGCCAAATAGTCCAATGTAAGGACTTATTGAACCTACAGTACCTAAAAATGGAATATACAATTCTAATAATTTTATCTCACGATTAATTGATATTCTCATAGCTCTATACATTCCGCTTACTACAGATTCTTGAATAAGAAGATTGGATTGATGTAAACGAGAAAATTCTTCAAATCCAGAATAGAAAATCTGTTCTAATCCTGTTAATGTATTACGATTCTTTTTGCATTCTTTATAGAGATGAAGTAATTCAATACCAGATAAAAATCGATTCTCAAAAGCTGTAACTTTTTTTGTTGCTAAATTTAAAACTTTTGTTCTTTGAATAATAATAGCCCAAGAGGCAATAGAAAATCCTATTAATATCAAAATAACTAGTTGAACTAAAAAATTTGCTTTTAGGAATAAATATAAGATATTTATGTCAGTCACTTGTTAAACTCCGAAACAATGTACCTTGTGGTTTTGTTGACTTTATTATTGATGACTTTAGTAAAATACTAGTAATATACCGGCTATAAATCCTCTCGACTATTATATCCATCGTAAATTTGAAAAAAAAATATGCATTTATATATAGTAACAAACTATATCTTCAAATAATTAGTATCTTACCAATAAATATGTATTAGAATATAAAATATTATATTTTTATTTCCAATTTAATATCAATCAATTATTTATAACTACACTTAAGTTAATTATATATTGGAATTATTTGCAAATAAAATTATAAAAATAGTAAATTATAAATTATTTATTAAAAATAAAGATAATAAAAAAATATAATATTCTACACATTAATATTGAAGAAGTTGATAAATATAAAAAAACCAAAACTTTTTATGTAAAAAACTAAATATAAAATATTATACCATTATAAATTGCTAAAATTAACAGTAATTCATACGGCATAGCAAGATAATTAATATTTGTTGTGCACATCTATAAGCAAAAATATAAAACTATAGAAAATACATAAAGTAATAAAGATCTTAAATAGATCCTTATCACTTTATTTTTAAAAAAAAATTTATCTATAATTAATTATTAAAAATATTTTTTAGATTTTTTAGAAAAATTACATTCTGTGTAATCAATATATAAGACAGTAATTATAGAAAAACTACAAGCAAGTAAAGTTCCCAAAATCCAGATAAAATACCACATATATTCCATCCTTAATATAATGAATTCTTATTATTTTCAATAAGCATTTTATCGATTCTGCCAAACATTTTATAGTAACACCAGACCGTATATATTAATATTATAGGTATAAAAATAATTGCAATACAAGTCATTATTTGCAATGTAAATAAACTAGAAGTAGAATCCCAAATTGTTAAACTAGCATTAGGTTGCGCGCTAGAAGGTATAATAAACGGAAACATACTAATGCCGAATGTTAAAATAATGCAAGCAATTATCAGTGATGAAAATAAAAATGCCAACCACCCTTTATTAAGCTTAGTGGATAATATAGTTAATATTGGAAATATTAATCCAAGTATAGGAAATGTAAATAATTCTGGTTTGCTTATAAAATTAGTAAACCATACACCTACTCCTCTTATTACTTCTTTATGCAGTGGATTTGAAACAGCATGAGTATCTATTGTGCTTTTAATATAATAACCATTAATTGCATATATTAAGCATAAACAAGCAGTTAAAAAAGCAATTAAAGTAAAAAAAGTAGTGATATATGTGGCATGACGCGACCGTAAATATAATTTTCCAACAGTGCGCATTTGAAGATAAGTTGCACCTTGAGTTATTATCATCATTATAGAAATAATTCCTGACAGAAAACCATAAGGATTAAGTAAACCAAAAAAAGAACCATTGTAATTTAAATACAATTGATCATTGACTACAAAAGGAACCCCTAGCAATAAATTACCAAAAATAATACCGATCATCAAAGGTGGAATAAAGCTACCAATAAATATTCCATAATCCCACATTGTTCGCCATTTTAAATTCTCAATCTTAGAACGATAATCGAAACCGACTGGTCTAAAAAATAGTGCAGCCAAAACTATTGTCATGGCAATATAAAAACCAGAAAATGCTGTAGCATAAACCATCGGCCAAGCTGCAAATAGCGCACCGCCAGTAGTTACAAACCAAACCTGATTACCATCCCAATGTGGTGCAATTGAATTGATTATGATTCGTCGTTCAATGTCAGTTTTCCCTATAAATGGCAATAATATACCAACACCCATATCAAAACCATCAGTTACAGCAAAACCGATCATCAAAATACCAATAAGTATCCACCATACAAATCTTAAAGTTTCATAATCAAACATAAATAAATTCCTACAAACTAAGTAATCGTATTTTGCTAAATATTTTTTTGCTCATAATGGTAACTCCCTGTTTTAAGAATACTTGGTCCTTTGCGTGCAAATTTGAACATCAAGAACAATTCAATAATTAAAAATAAAGTATACAGAAAACATATTAACGCCATTGAAAAAATTAGATCAGAGATATTTAATGCAGAATGCGCCACTGCTGTTGGTAATATTTCACCAATCGCCCATGGTTGACGACCATATTCAGACACAAACCAACCAGCCTCAACTGCAATCCATGGTAACGGAATTGCAAACATAGATAAATATAAAAGCCATTTTTTTTCGCCAATACAATTACGAATAACAGATAAGAATGATAAAATAAAAACAAGTAACATAAGTAAACCGCAAACTACCATAATTCTAAATCCCCAAAATAAAGGACCGACTTTTGGAATACTATCTTTTGTAGCTTTTTTAATATGTTCTTCTGTTGCATCAATAACATTAGGTGTATAGTGTTTTAACAATAATCCATATCCTAGATCTTTTTTATTTGCATCAAATTCTTTAAGAATATCAAGATTATTATTTCCAGATTGTAATTTTTTTAAAAGTGCATAAGCTTTAATACCATTACGAATACGAACTTCATGTTGCTCCATTAAATCTTTTAAACCCAAAACTGGTGTATCAATAGAGCGTGTTGCGATAATTCCCATTAACCATGGTATTTCTATTGAAAATTTATTTTTCATTTTTTCGCTATTAGGTATAGTAAATAGATTAAACGAAGCCGGCGGAGCTTGTGTTTCCCATTCAGCTTCAATAGCAGCTAATTTAGTTTTTTGAACATCTCCCATTTTATAGCCAGATTCATCACCCAAAATAATTACAGAAAGAACTGAAGAAATACCAAAACTTGCCGCTATTGCAAAAGATCGTTTAGCAAAGTTTAGATCACGACCTCTTAGTAAGTAATAAGCACTGATACCTAAAATAAAGATCGCACCAGTACAATAACCTGCTGCAACTGTATGAACAAATTTAACTTGTGCTACTGGATTTAAAATTAATTCTGAAAAACTTAGCATTTCCATCCGCATTGTTTTAAAATTAAAATTAGAGGCAATAGGATTTTGCATCCAAGCATTAGCAATTAAAATCCACAATGCTGAAAAATTAGAACCTATAGCAACCATCCATGTGCTGGCCAAATGTTGAATTTTAGTTAAACGATCCCATCCGAAAATAAATAAACCAACAAATGTTGACTCCAAGAAAAAAGCCATTAATCCTTCAATTGCTAGTGGGGCACCAAAAATATCACCAACATAATGTGAATAATATGACCAGTTAGTTCCAAATTGGAATTCCATGGTTAAACCTGTTGTAATACCTAAAGCAAAGTTAATAACAAATAATTTACCCCAGAATTTTGTCATATCTTTATATATTTGTTTACCAGAAATAACATATGTTGTTTCCATTATAGCTAATAAAAATGACATACCAAGTGTTAATGGAACAAATAGGAAATGATACATTGCAGTTAATGCAAACTGCAACCTTGATAGTTCGAGAATATCAAACATTTTGACTCCTTACTGCTACCAGTAATATATTGACTTTATCCATCTATATTATTATGAAAATAAACATTTTAATAATAGCACTCTTATATATACTTATGATAAATAGACTCAAGGTAATTAAAATTAAATTTTTAATTAGATTACTATGTTTTATATTTAATAAAATACTAAATTCATCAGAAATAATTTTATTAAATGAATAGCTTGTATATAATGAGACAATTTAATTTTTTATTATCAATGTCTTATAAAATATTTTACGTTTATAAGAATTAGCACTGTCTAAAATTTAGAATTTTTATAAAATTACAGGTGGATAAGTCTCTTAAGAGTATATTAATAAAACAAGTTGTTATTAATATCTTAATAATTTTAACATTAGAAATTTATATTTAAAAGTAACAAATAATTTTAATTATTATTATAGTTAACTAAACATTGTATATATTAATCGTATTTATGTTTCTTAATGCATAACTGTTTGTGTGCAAAATATCATAAGTAAATTAATTTATATTAATAAAAATGATATGCTTTGATTATTTTGTTTTTAATAAATTTTTATTTTTAAATTGAATTATTAAATTTTTATATATAATAATTAATTTTAAATCCCATTAAATAGCATCTTTTAAAAAAATGCTAAATAAAATTTGTCTATTTTTCGACAATATTTTTTATATTATTTAAAATATTTATTTTCATTTATTAATCTTTTGTACAAATAGATTAATAATATTAGGTTAATTAACCTAATAAATTTATATATATTTATCAAATATATATGAAAATCATCTAAAAATTTTTCTTATATTTAAGTTTTTTTATTCTTTTAAATTACATTTTACATAAAAAAATTAAATATATAATTTATATTTTTACTATAACTAAATTATTTCAACTATAAATAATTAATGTTATTGGTTATTTTAACGCTTTTATAGAGCTTTAATACTGATAAAGTAAACACATCAGTATTAAAGCTCTATAAAAGCAAAAGCCACTATTTTATAGTGGCTTTTGCTGATAATAATATAAATTAAGTTATTTATTAGATACTAATTGCTGAACTACTTCACCAATTTTAGTTAAACTACGAACAGTTTTTACACCAGCTTCCGATAAGCTAGCAAACTTCTCATCTGCTGTACCTTTTCCACCAGAAATAATTGCACCAGCATGCCCCATGCGCTTACTCTTTGGTGCTGTTACTCCTGCAATATAAGCAATAATTGGTTTTGTTATATTCTGTTTAATATAAACAGCTGCTTCTTCTTCTGCTGTGCCACCAATTTCACCGATCATGACTATAGCTTCAGTTTGAGAATCTTCTTGAAATAGTTTCAATATATCAATAAAGTTTGAACCTAGAATAGGATCTCCACCAATGCCAACACATGTAGATTGCCCTAATCCACTATCAGTTATCTGTTTAACAGCCTCATAAGTTAATGTACCAGAGCGTGATACAATACCTATTTTCCCAGGTTTATGAATATATCCAGGTTGAATTCCGATTTTACATTCACCAGGTGTAATAATTCCTGGACAATTTGGTCCTATCATTTTTACACCAATCTCATCTAACTTTGCCTTTACAATTAACATATCTAATGTTGGAATTCCTTCTGTAATTGTAATAATTAGTTTGATTCCACCATTAATCGCCTCAAGTATAGAGTCTTTACAGAATCGAGCTGGGACATAAATAACAGATGCTGTTGCATGTGTAAATTTAACAGCTTCACTTACTGTATTGAAAACAGGCAATCCTAAATGTATTTTTCCACCTTTTCCTGGTGTTACACCACCACTTATTTTTGTTCCATAAGCAATTGCCTGTTCTGAATGAAAAGTTCCTTGGATACCTGTAAATCCTTGGCATATAACTTTAGTGTTTTTATCAATTAAAATAGACATTACTTATTTCACCTTTGCTGCTGCTACTGCTTTTTGTGCTGCACTGATCAAACTTCTCGCAACAGTAATATTTATGTCAGCATCAGATAACTTTTTAGTACCGAGCTCTGAATGATTTCCCTCAAGACGAACAATAATTGGAATTTTTACTCCAATTTTTTTAACTGCTCCAATAATACCATCTGCAATTAAGTCACACCGAACAATGCCTCCAAAAATATTGATTAAAAGTACTCTAACATTTTTATCAGATAATATAATTTTAAATGCTTCCGCTACACGATCCTTAGTTGCACTGCCACCAACATCTAGAAAATTAGCTGGATTACCACCGTATAATTTTACAATATCCATTGTTCCCATTGCTAACCCAGCACCATTAACCATACACCCAATATTTCCATCTAAAGCAACATAATTCAATTTCCACTCTGATGCATGAGCTTCACGCGGGTCTTCTTGAGAAATATCACGCATTTTTTGCAATTCTATTTGTCGATATAATGCATTACTATCAGCAATAACTTTTCCATCTAAACATATTAAATCCCCTTGTTTAGTTATAACAAATGGATTTATTTCTATCAATGTTAGATCACGCTCTAGAAAAATTGTAATCAATCCAATAAATATTTTAACAAATTCAGCAATTTGTTTTCCGATTAAACCTAGCTTAAAAGCAATTTCACGTCCTTGATATGGCATAGGTCCTGTTAATGGATCTATAATAACTTTATGAATAAGTTCTGGTGTCTTTTCTACTATTTCCTCAATTTCAACTCCACCTTCGGTTGATACCATAAATATTATACGATTAGTGCAACGATCTATCAATGAACTTAAATAAAATTCTTTATCAATATTTATTGCTGCTTCTAGCAAAATTTTATTAACCTGCTGACCAGTAGCGCCTGTTTGATGAGTTACTAAACGTTTTCCTAACCAATTTTCAGTAAATATCCTGACTTCATTTATATTATTAACAATTTTTATTCCACCAGCTTTACCTCTACCACCAGCATGCACCTGACACTTCATAACCCAAGGGCTATCACCTAATTTTATTATTGCATCTTCTGCCTCTTTTAGTGTTTTACAAGTATAACCTATTGGTACTGGTAAACCATAACGTGCAAACAATTGTTTTGCCTGATATTCATGTAGGTTCATTGTTCTATATCCATAATTATTCTGACATAGACATTAAGTCTATATAGATTTTATTTAAATATTAATAAATAAAAAATTAATAAATTCTTATTCTAGACTCGGTAATTAATTTATTTTTAAATTAATTACTATACGTCTAATAATAAACGAGCTGGATTTTCTAACATATTTTTTATTGTTACTAAGAAACTTACAGATTCACGTCCATCAATTAAGCGGTGATCATAAGAAAGTGCCAAATACATCATTGGGCATATTTCAATTTTACCATCAATAGCCATAGGTCTATCTTTAATAGCATGGATGCCTAAAATTGCGCTTTGTGGAGGATTAATGATAGGTGTTGACATCAAAGATCCAAAAACACCACCATTTGTAATGGTGAAATTTCCACCTGTTAATTCTTCAATAGTCAGCTTACCATCTCGACCTTTAATTGCTAACTCTTTAATGCACTTTTCAATTTCTGCCATACTAAGCGTATCTGTATCACGTAATACTGGTGTAACTAAACCTCTAGTAGTTGAAATAGCAATACTAACATCAAAATAATTATGATAAACTATATTTGAACCATCAATTGATGAATTCACTTCTGGGTAACGCTTTAGAGCTTCAACAACCGATTTAATATAGAAAGACATAAATCCCAAACGCACTCCGTGCCGTTTTTCAAAACTTTCACCATAATCTTTTCGTAAATCAAAAATAGAGCTCATATTAACTTCATTAAAAGTAGTCAATATTGCAGCATTATTTTTTGCTTCCAATAAACGCTCAGCAATACGTTTGCGTAAACGTGTCATTGGTACACGTTTTTCGCCTCTATTAGAATGTGTTGTTAGTGATCTAGTTGTAAGTTTATTATTTTGTTGATTAATTGATTTATTTTCACTATCTATTGATTGATTTTTAATATGTTGGTCAATATCATTGCGGGTTATCCGACCACCAACACCACTTCCTTTAATATTAGATATGTTTAAATCGTGTTCTATAATTAAACGACGAACAGCTGGTGTTAGTTCGTTATAGGCATCATCACCAAAGATTACAGTCTGATGTTTTGTTAGTGTCGATTTAGTATCTTCTTTTACATTAGATGGTATTGTCTTACCACTATTAATATCAATCAGACCTAACAATTGTTTAGATAAAACAGTGGCCCCCTCTTCTTCTAAAATTGACTTCAGAACGCCAGAATCTAATGCTGGAACTTCAAGTATAACTTTATCAGTTTCAATTTCTACTAATATTTCATCACGTTCTACATAATCACCTGGTTTTTTATGCCAAGTTGCAACTGTAGCGTTTGAAACAGATTCAGGAAGATCAGGAACAAGAATTTCTATACTACTCATTTTTTATCCTTTGATTTATTTATTTTTAGTGTATTATTAATTAATTCTTTTTGCTGTTGTTGATGAACAGAGGCATAACCTACTGCAGATGACGCAGATGCATCCCGTCCAAAAAAGTTTAATAGTGAACATTTTGGAATTGAATTG
This sequence comes from Arsenophonus sp., assembly GCA_046530765.1. Classification (GTDB taxonomy): domain Bacteria; phylum Pseudomonadota; class Gammaproteobacteria; order Enterobacterales; family Enterobacteriaceae; genus Arsenophonus. Next base: position 9,824 of record JBHEQS010000017.1, on the reverse strand, counting down.
CGTATATCATACTGACTATATTGCCATGCTCCTTGATTAAAAGGCTCCTCTTGACACCAAGAAAAGTCACTAACGTGCCAATAAGGTTTTAGTACTGTTTCTAAATCTTTGTTAGGAAATGGATATAATTGCTCAATACGAACTATCGCAATATTTTTTTGTTTATTTTTTCGACGTTGTTCAATCAGGTCATAATAAACTTTACCTGAACATAAAACTACACGCTTAACTTTTTTAGCATCTATTAAATCAATTTCATCAATTACAGTTTGAAACTTACCATTTGCCAACTCTTCCAAGCTAGAAGATGCGAGATGATGTCGAAGTAACGACTTGGATGACATAATAATTAACGGACGTCTCACGTTGCGTAGTATTTGACGTCGAAGTATATGATAAATTTGAGCAGAAGTAGTAGGAACACAGACTTGCATATTTTGTTCAGCACACAATTGCAAATAACGCTCTAAACGGGCAGAAGAGTGATCCGGACCCTGTCCTTCATATCCATGAGGTAACAACATAGTTAATCCACACATTCTTCCCCATTTTTGTTCTCCAGAACTAATAAACTGATCAATAACAACTTGTGCTACATTAGCAAAGTCACCAAACTGAGCTTCCCAAATAGTTAAAACACGAGGTTCTGATGATGAATAACCATATTCAAAAGCAAGCACTGCCTCTTCAGATAAAGAAGAATCCCAAACTTCAAATATTCCTTGATTTTTATTTATATTAGCTAATGGTACATAAGTTTTACCATTAATTTGATTATGAATAACTGCATGCCTATGAAAAAAAGTACCTCTACCAGCATCCTCACCTGATAAACGAACCTGTATTCCTTCATCAACTAGTGTTGCATAGGCTAAAGTTTCTGCTGCTCCCCAATCAAATAATTTTTTATCGCTTGCCATTTCTAATCTATTAGTGTAAATATTTTCAACTAGAGGATGCATAACAATATCTGAAGGAATGGTATTTAAAATTTTTGCTAAATGTTGTAATCGTTTCTTTTCAATTTTTGCTGAATAAGCGTCATTCCATTCATTATTTAAGTATGGTTTCCATATAGACGAGTCCGTTGCAATTTTCTGCCATTCATTAATTACATAATTATCATGATCTAATTTATCGCGATATAAATTAACCATTTCTATCACTTCATTATTTGTAACTATCTTTTCAGATATTAATTTATCTGCATAAATTTTTCGTACTGTTGGGTGTTTTTGAATTTTTTGATACATAATTGGCTGTGTGACACTTGGGTCATCTGCTTCATTATGACCATGTCTGCGATAACAAACTAAATCAATTACAACATCTCGTTTAAATCTATTGCGAAAATTTAATGCTAATCTAGAAATAAAAGCAACAGCTTCAGGATTATCGGCATTAACATGAAAAATTGGCGCTTCTATCATTTTCATTATATCAGTACAATATTGTGTTGAGCGTGCATCTTTTTGGTTTGATGTTGTAAAACCAATCTGATTGTTAATTACTATCCTAACTGTACCACCAACTTCATAACCACGAGCTTGAGATATATTAAGCATCTCCTGAACAACTCCTTGTCCAGTTATCGATGCATCACCATGAATAGTAATTGGAAGAATTGCATTTTCATGCCCTTTATTTAATCGATCGCGACGAGCTCGTGCGGAGCCGATGACTACTGGATTTACTATTTCTAAATGTGATGGATTAAAAGCTAATGTTAAATGAATCAAAATACCTTCTATTTTGAAATTAGAAGAAAATCCTTGATGATATTTAACATCACCAGTACCTAAATGACATTTATGTTTATCTACAAACTCATCAAATAAATCCTTTGGCTGTTTTCCTAAAATATTAACTAAAACATTTAATCTACCTCTGTGCGCCATTCCTAACACTACTTCACTCGTACCATGTTGACTTGCTTGTCGAATTAAATCTTTTAATATCGGTATGAGAGAATCCCCTCCCTCTAGTGAAAAACGTTTTGCTCCTGGAAATTTTGCACCAAGATATCGCTCTAATCCTTCAGCATTAGTTAATTCTGATAAAAAGCGAATCTTTTCTTGTTTACTAAATTGCTCACTAATTGGTGTTATAAGTTCTAGTTGCTGTTGAATCCAAAGCTTTTCTTTAGTATTTGTAATATGCATGTATTCTGCACCAATCGAAGAGCAATAAATACGTTTTAATTCAGCATGCAGATCAGTTAATTTCATTTTTTTCTGACCAATAGAAAAAGAACCAACATTGAATGTTTTATGAAAGTCATCTTCACTTAAATCATAAAATGCAAGATCTAAATCAGGTACACTTTCTTGTTTAGATATATTTAATGGATCAAGATTTGCATTTTTATGTCCATTAAAACGAAATGCGTTTATCAATTTAAGAACTTTATCTTGTTTCGTATCTAAAGGATAATCACTAACTAAAGTTTGATAATGTGTAGAATTTTCTGTAAATGATTGAAAATATTCGCGTCGTGTTTGAACATGATTATATCCCATTCTATTGTCTATGTCTGGCAGTTTATCAAAAACATTTCGCCAGTATAAATTAACTGAATTATGGTCAATTAAGTAGTCTTCATAAAGCTGTTCTATATAAGACTGATTTGTACTAACTAAAAAACTTGAATCTAGCCAGTCATTCATTTCACTATTATTCATTATAATACCTTAAACCTATAGAATTTGGTTTTCGTTGTAGTTAACAGAATCGTTTTATATATACTATTTTAGTAAAGATTTTAAAATGTATTTTATATATTATTATCAATTAAAAGAATCATGTATTAAATTACTTTTATTTTAAATAATCTTTAAAAACTGCATTTTTTTTAAAAATTCTTGTTATAATTTATCACACAAAACAAATATTAATTTAATGTAATAATTTTCTATTTTTTATTTCATGCAATATTTTTATTATGGAAAATTTTCTAAAATTATTTCTTGTGTTTATTTGAATTGATTTAATATTTCCAATACTTTTATTAGATTTAAATCTTTTATGCAAAAGCAATACAATTTATTCTAATATTAGAATAATATATACCAAAGTTTTTAAAGTTATCTAATCTGGTATTAATATCTAACATTCAAAATACTTATTAAATCAAATAAGAATCTACTAAAATTGGTATAGCTAATAAATTTATTAATATTTAATTAAAATGATAGACATGAAGTTAAGTATAAAATTTAATAATAAACTAATATAAATTATCCAATTTTTCTATTTATGCTAAATAAACAACAATATCAATAAAAGAATATCTTATTTTACTTAAATAAAATAAGATTAAGTTTTTACTTTTATTATAATATAAGAATTTCTAATTTTGTGATAAAGAATAAATTATTTTATAATTTGCATTTAATACACCAAGAACATATTTTTTACAAAAAAAATTAGAAAATACTAAAAAATTTTTCTTTCATTTAAGTCAAATTACCAGATTGTTATTAACTTTAAAATATATTTTCTATTTGTAATATTAGTTTTGTATATTACTAATATATTATGTAACAAATAATGATATAAGTTAAATTAATGTTTTACGTGCTTGTTATGTTAGACTTCAAGAAAATATCATAGTAATTCATAATGATTTTATGTTACACTAATCAATGTAATAAAAATTACATATTATATAATTTAGTATTGTAATTCTGTCTATGTTGTATCTTTTTTAATAAAACAGCTAGAGATATTGTTTACATTAAATTTAATTTAAGTGTAATTAAAATTAACATATTCAAATATCTAGAAATTATTTATACAAATTTTTATTATTTATTTTTTTTTAAAATAAAAACTTTAAATCGCATAGTATAGTATGTGTATAAGCCTGCAATGTGTATATATTTTTATTTATACAAAACTAATATTATATAACTTTAATTTCTATCTAAGACTTATTTTAATAAATTTTCTTTTAGAAAAGATACATATAAACATCTGAATAATATTATTAAATAAAGTAATAAATGTATTCTAAAAAAAGTTTGTATCTAATGGATTACAAGACAAATTATTAACAAAAATAATCGCATGATCATAATTATCTTAATTTCTTTGACTAACAATAAATTTTTTATATAATATTTCATTAAATAAATATTATATAATTTAAAATAGGAATGATTAGTGAGTATTGTTTAATTTGCAAATATTAGAAAAACTATACATGATTCAATTATATAAAATAATAATGATTTAGATACTTTTTAATCAAAAAAAATAAATCTTTATTTTAAAATAAAATAATTCGATTCTATTATTATTTATTATATTTTCGTGAATTTCTATTATATTCTAAATTAATAATATTCTAAATTAATAGTAAAGAGAATCGTTTAATATATATTTTATATATGATATTTTATTATCCATAAAGCATTTATATATTTATTCAGTTAAAGATGTAAATCCTTTACAATATTAACAATACTTATGTACTAACAATTTTAATTATATAATAATTATCATATTTATATTTGGAGAGTAAAATCATTACTCTATATACTAGCCAAACACAGTAAACATTATTAATATTAGAGTCTTCGATTAATAAATTTTATCATTCTATTTTTAGTAGAATAGTCAATTTAATTTTTAAAGAATTAAGAAACATTTTTTTTGAAGTGATATTTGAATAAATAGACACTAACATATTAATTTTTTAATCAAATCAATATAATGCTATAATTGTAAAATTATGATATATTTTCAAAATTCTATTTATAAATGGTATAAAGCAATTTATATACTCTTTCAGTATACAATGATTTTAGTTTAAAAATAAAATTTGATTTACATATATAAAATAAATATTAATACATATGATCGTTATCAAAACATAATATAGTGATATTATATACTAAAGTTTTTGTATAACTTAAAGCTCTATTTTATATATGTACTTAATGTAGTTTTTTATTTATTATATAATCGATAAGTTAATAACATCTTATATATCTCTGTAATAACCTTATTTAATATACATAAGGTCTATAGAACTTCTTAGTTATCTGACAATTTTATAGTGTTAATTTTTTAATAAAATTTTATAAATTTGTGAAAATAAATAGTAACTAAAAAGTTATAATAGCTCTTACTTATCTACGAAATTCTGCTATTGTCTACAACAATTCCATGAAAGTTTCTTTCTTACAGGATTTTATTTTTAATCTTAACATTAACATATAGAATTATTTTTTTAAATTAAATAAATTATTTATTTAAAAATAAAACATTTATAATAATATTAATTTAATTAACTTAATGCAATTAGTTATTTATTAATTTTTTTTACAAAAAAATAGAGTTATTATGAATATGTAAATAATCTTTAAATATTAAAATTTACTATATATAATTATTATACAAACAGTATAAAGTAGATTACTTGTTTGACACAAAAATATAATATTTTATAAAAATTAATAATTTATAGAAAATAAATAATGCTAAATTTTTACATGTCAGCAGAATTCAATTTTGATCAATTAACTATATATAATTGTTTCTAATGTAAATAAAATAATAGATAATAATATATTTGTATCTAAAATACATGTTTTGCACATGTTTTTATCAATAAATATAAAATTTATTGTCAGCATTGTAATGCATATTACAATATACTATCTTAAAGATTAATATGATTTATCATAATGAATTATAATTTACTAAATCTCCTATTATACTAAATAATCAAATAATTTAAATAAAGATAATAATTACATAAACATAATATAAAATTGAGTCTGTCATATTAACAAAAAGATAAGTTATTATATAATTAAATATTTATTAGTATTTATTTTTCATAATTTTTAATCTAAATGATTAAAAATTATTTTTCTTATATATCTGTCATTAAAGCAATTAGCTATAGATATAAAAAATCAATTTTATAATTAAATTGATTTTTAAAATATTTATAAAAATTATTATAGATTAATCAATGTTAGATACTTCATTCATATTGAAATATTTAATTCCTATATATTTTAAAAGATTCAACTTTGATCGATAAATATGATAATAACTTAAGAATTTGTAATTAAATTAACTATACAATTTAATAAAAAATAATCATTTACTCGTTGCATATAAAGTATTTATTTATTTATTTGATATTTAAAACATTAAAACTTTTTTTCTATAAAATTGTCTGTATATAATTGATAGAATTATATTAATTTTAAAAAATTATGATATTTTTTATTTTTCTAAAAAAAATTTAGGTCAATATGAATTTATATTATTTTAGTACTATTTATTAATTAGATATAAGTATATTTAAACAAATTAAAAGATAAGTTAAAATAAATTATTATATAAATACATTATTTATATCAATACAATGTAATAAAATTAAAGTCATTTTGTTATGGAAATTTCTTACATATTTAATTATCGATATATGATTTAATCAAAATTAAAATAGTTAATTTATTTCTGCAAGAAATAAATTAAATTTCTATAGTTTTAGTAAATATTGTTAATAAAACAAACAAACTAAACTATATAAACAACTAAAATAATATACATATATTGACGTGTTATAATAGAATATGATTAACAATTTAAGTAAAAGTTATAATAAAGTATTTCACATTAATGAATAACTAAAAAAGTTAAAAATTTACAATAGATAATCATGAAATTATAAAGTAATAATTATAATTATTAGAAAACTCTATATTTAAATAATTATTAATCATAATTAACTCACTTATATTTATAAGATATTTAATTAAATAATAATATAAAGTTATATTTTGTGGATAAATCTAGATACAGAAATAAATAAAATAAGATGACTACTAAAATATTAAAGATTTTATTAAATATATAGAAAATCTAAATTATACTATTAATTATAGAATTATTAATTAATAATTCTATAATTAATAGTAATATAATATGTGTAATTTAATGTATGAATAATTATGTATTACTAAATTAGATTAGATATATAATGTGGCGCATATTATGGATACATATATTCAAAGTAAATTTTTATAAAATAAATCGTAACATCACATTACAAAAAATAAGTAAATAGTTAGCTAAAGTATTATTATCTAAAATTCTTACTTTTTAACAGTATTAGATATAATCTAAAAAAAAGAAAATATTAGTCAACTATGACTAATATAAAACTATATAAAATTAAAGCACTCAATGATACAAAAGTAATAAATAAAATATTATTCTTTTCTGTAGTTTAATAATTAAGTCAATAATTTTATTATATTTGATAAATATCATAATAATATAAAAATAAAAACAAAAATAAATTTTGAATTTATTTTTTTTATAAAAATTTCTTTTTTTTGAAAAAATAGAATTAAATATCTAAAAACATAATTATATTTTTTATTGTTGAATATTTAAATATTATGAAATAGATATAAAAAGCAAATATCTGTATTTTCAATAGAAATATTAGATAGATAAACTAAAAAATGTTAATAACAAAAATAATAATTATTTCTAAAAGTATTATTTGAATCATTATATAATAAAAAAATAATTTTTAAAAAAATGATTCTACAATTCATATCATACTTTGCACTTCATAAAAACATTAATGATATTATGTAAATATATATTTATTAGATAATGTAGATATTAGAATATACGATAACAGAAATATAGTTACTGGTAACAAACAAAACACCATATAACAGATAGAAGTATAAAAATATACATAAAATTTATATAAATTAGTCAGTTAAAAAAATTTTTTCTCTAAAAAAACAAAAATATCTAGCAATTGTCACAACAAAATAATCCAGAAATTAATATTTGATTAGATATAAATTTATCTACCATAATAATCAGAATATTATTTTGGTCTGCTATGTACTATAAATACATATACAATAATTATATATCCATCATTATCTAAATTAAACATATACTTATAACAAGTTAACTACTTTAAGATTGTTATATGATAATTCATTATGCATATTATATGCCAACAAAAATATCAAAGTAAGTTAATTATGTAAGCTATATATTTAGCGATCTTCTATAGCTTATTATTAAAAAGTCTATGTTAAACTCTAATTATATAAATTAGTTGATATTAACCAACTATTGCACATTAGTTTAATGAAGATTTTTAATAATGTAGCATTTTATATTATATAAGTAATTATGTAATATACTGTTATAGTATTTTTTCATATTAATTAAATGTAAAAAAATTACATTTAATTAATATGAAAAAATAAGTGATATTGACCATATATATAATTGTCTTGTTAAAAAGTTTTGTGAATTTTATTTATTTCTAGTTGATAAAAAGATTTTATTTATACAGATAGCATAAAACAATAAAAAGATTGAACATAAAAAGAAATATTATTAATTGTTTTTATAAAATTATTTAACACTCTATAATTTTTTCCTTAAAGTTAATTTAATCTAATCTAGCGCAAAAGATAGATTATTATAAAGTGAAATATAAATTAAAATTACAAAAATAATTTATAATAATATGTTATTATTATCAAGGCATTATTTTGATAAAATTAATTATTTTTAGTGTATTTAATATTCATATAAATTACTTGAATAATATAATAGTTAGCAAGCATGGCTATTACTTATTTATCTAAAATATAACAGATCTTAATATTATAATTATCATTGTGACACTATGATCTTCTATTTGTATATGTTCTAGTGTTCTAGTGTTCTAGTGTTCTAGTGTTCTAGTGTTCTAGTGTTCTAGTGTTCTAGTGAACAACAACATAAATATAGATAAATAAGTCAATAAATGATAAACATTTATTTAAGTCTGACTGAATTTATAAAATTAGTTTATGTTAGAAAACAGATATTGATGATAAAATCATCTTATTTAATCTTTTATTGACATCATTAATTAATATTAATAAGCATTTTGCTATTATTCTACTATTTTTTGAAAATATATGTTTAGATTAATATGTCAAATATTATGTAATTAAATTATTTTTATATATTATGTTAGCGATAATTTTTAATGTTATAATAAATGTTATTATAATTTCATTATATATAAATAGCTACATGTGCTATTTATTATGTTACAAACCAATGTTATTACCTAGATATCATTTGTAAATTTACATATCATGAATTTATTTATATATAAAATTACTTAATTTCATTACATTATGATGATAGTGGAGTTTTTGGGGATTTGGAGGGGCGCAAAGAATTTATCAATTTTAAAATCTATTTTTATTTATTTTTTAATTGTTTTATATGATTGATTAGATGAGTAAAGAAGAAAATATTATAGATTTTTATATAAGTAATATCTAATATTTTATGTATTATATTAATAAAATATATTATAGTGAATATTATTTCAAATAATTTTACTATAGCAATCTTTCTCCATTGTTGATGCAATTACAATATAAATTATTTCTTTAGTCTAAAAAAAATTTGTATAATTATAACAATTTTAACTTTTTTTTGAAAATAATCATAAGTGTGTTTATGATTATTAATCATTAACATGAGATGTACTTTTATTGTATAAATAATTAGTATTTAATTTTGCAAAGTTTATATGTTTAGATAAAAATTTCTTCTATATCTTTTATTTAATTTAAGAGATTTCTAAACATTTTATAGATTATTGCTAATTTAGTGTTTACTGAATATTTTTAATAAATTATAAAGTAGCTGTATGATTTTTTATCAGTACACAGATGTTATCTAATATATGTTTGTAATTTTAATTTATTAATCTTATACTTACCAAGTTGATAACTTAAATGTAATTT
>JBHEQS010000016.1:0-39785 GCA_046530765.1 Arsenophonus sp. | reverse complement strand
ATAAATAAATAAATAAATAAATAAATTATTATACCATCATATGTAATCTTATAATAGTAATTATATTCTAAAAATTGAAATAATTTTTATATTACTATATCCAGATATTTTGTATTAAAATCATGATACTAAAAAGTTTTAAAAGTAATTTATAGAAATAAATTAAATACATTTACTAATTAAAAATATTTAATAATCAGTTTTTTAACTGTAAGTAGTATAAAATTGAATTTATTATTAAATTATACATTTCTTCAGTATATGTTGGCAATTCAAATACTATATTAAAATAGCATTTATCGTTATTGCAATGTATTTAGTATAATACTAAAAATGTTAATATTTTCTTTATCAATAGAAACTAAATTTCTATATTAATAGATTAATATAAGTTATACGAAATAAATATTTATTTTTAGTAACAATTATTTTGAATATTTAAAGAAATTATTATGCATAAAATGCAATTTTATACATCATAATAGCGTCTTAATTTTTAAGAAATCAATTATTTTAAGGATGAGATATATTAACAATAAAAATTAGTGAATAATAAGATGATATAATAAATCAAACCAACATACTAAGCATTAAAGATTTTTAAAAATAATAGTGCGAAATTTGATTATTATAGTGTTATATAATATTAAAAATAATTTTAATTACTAAATTACTAAATTACTAAATTACTAAATTACTAAATTGATAGTATATAAAGTTTTGTGATATAATGATAAAAAAATTTTAAAGTATTAATAACATTAAGATATCATTATTAAATAATATAACGATTAATTAAATATTAAATTGTGCGCAATATCTGTATAATGTTATGAACGTTACATAATATATTTATTATTTTAAATTAAATAAATTTTTATAAAATTGTTTAACGTCCAATAATATTTTAAGTATAAGTCAAGACTGTGCATAAATAATTTTTATTGATAAATATGGTAATATAAAATAACTATTTCAGTTATATGTTACTATTTTTATTAAAAATAGATTTTAATATCTAGCATCTAAAACTCTAAAATATTAAGTTCTTTTTTTAATTCAGACGATTATTTTTATAAATAAACATAAAAAGTGTTATATAAAGTTTATAATTATATTGATTTAATTAATAAAATTTGTTAAATATAATTTTATGTTTAGATTGAATATATCATTTTAGCTATAACTAAAATTTACTATGTACAAAATAATAAAAATTTATCTTTATTCTTGAAGATTTTATTTAGATATAAGCTATTATCCAAATAATAAGCTATTATTTAAATAATAGCTTATTATTTGGATTAAGCATATTAAAGTTAAATTCCAAAATACTACAATTGTAATTATAGCAACTAATAATATTTCACTAATTCTTATCTTTATTATTAAATGTTAATTTAATATATATTATTTATTAATATGAATATATATCTTTATTTGATAAATTATTCAAATATATCGAAGTGTTAGTTATATAATTGTTTATAAGTATAATAATTAGTTTAAATATTTTTAATAACTAATTTTTCTTCAATAAATCTACGTTTAGGATTGTTTTATCTAGTAGATTAAATAAACACAATTACTCCTATATTAACTAATATTAAGTAATATGTATGATGCATAAAAACTTAATATTTATTAAAACAAAAACATTAGTGCTAAATCAATCTTAGTACTTAATCAAATTCATTTATATTAATTAATTAAAATTTAAAATGAATTTACTAATTATATTATAATTAAATTATTCAATATTAATTTTAGAAAATATCGATTATATATTTCTCTATTATAGAAAAAGAAAGGAATTTTGTAATTTATTATAAATAAGCATAGTTACGTTTGATTTAATATTACAAAATAATTTTATACAGTTTAGTATTTGGCAATAAAAAAAAGAAACAAAACATTCAAAATTTAATTAGATATGAAAATATGTAAAAATTATTTTACATGTTATGTTATAAACAGTTAATCAAGAATCAAGTAATTATAGTAAAGTGGTAAATAAAAATTAAATATTTCTTATCAAGAAGTAAATAAAAAATAAAATTAACTTATTCATAAAACTTATTACGTTGTAATATAACATCAGTTTAATTATATAAACAACTTGGTGATATAAACATTAATTTAATTAATTTATTTTGAGAATTACATTATTTTATAATATATATAAAATAATGTTTTAAATTGGATCAATAATGCTTCTGTATTTATATCCAATAAAATAAAATTTATTATTTATAATATTAATGTAAAACAATTTAATTAAAAAATAATTTTGCATTTACATATATGTTATATAAAAGATCGTATACTAATAAAAAAATTGTAACAATGAATTTAATTACTCCAAACACAGTTAGAGATCAAAGATTGCTATAAATTAGCACTTTACTATTGTACTAATAATTACAAATAAAAATATATTTTTATATAAAAAGTAATTATGTTGTTGAAAGATATTTATAATTATCCTGGCTTTAAGTATTTTATTAAACACAGTGAACTTAAATGACACCGTTATTCACATTCACATATTTTAAAAATATTAAGATATAATCAGATATATAAATAATATATATTGTTAATAAATAAAAGCATTAAATTAAAATATACTTCTTGCGACATTGTATAAAAGCACGCGTTACTGAAGAAAAAAAATAAAAACTATTAAATAAGTATGTTATACAGTAAATCAATAATATTGAAACATAAATTTCTATAAGTTTAATAATGTAAATATATTTAATCTATTTGATCTTAATTACTGTTTAAACATTATAAGTTTTGTTAAAACATTATAAAATCGTTTATTACTTTTAAATCATTAAATTGGCATGTATGTTTCTATTATCAAGACATAGTATTAAATAAATAACTATATATAAAAAATTACTAATATTAATAATAATAAAAAATATTTATTTAAAATATAAACTAAATTATATACATTATATGTAACGTTTAATTATTTAAAACAAGCACATTTTTAATGCAAAATATTTTATACTATCAATGATAGTATTAACAAATAAAAGAATAGATATAGAAAAAAAATTTTTTAATAATATATTTAAAATATTATCTATAGTTGCGATAATATTAATAATAAAAAAAGAAAGCATTTTCTTTTTTTTATTAGTTCAAGTATGAGATAGATTATTAATAATAAATTATTTAATTATACTATGCAATAGATATTATTAGATATCACTTTAAAAAAATGATATAATTTATCGTAAATCTTATCACTAATTAATGATTGCGTAAATAAAAATATTTTTAATTCAAATATTTTTAATATTAATTAAACCATAATATTATATATACCTGATTAAATATATTTTAATGTTTTATATTTATATACAATTGTAAAAAAAAATTACTTTAATAATAAAAACTATAATATAATAGTTATAATATAATAAAAAGTAAACAATAAACTAAAATAGTATTTTAAAATATAATATCTAATCAATAAAATTATATTGGATAGAATTATCGTCAAATAAATAAGAATTTTGTTAAATTAAACTAAATATAAATTATTATTTTACTAAATACCTTATAAAATTTCTATCAAAAATTATACAATACTTTATTTAAAGTAAAATTAAATAAAGTATATATCATAAGTTTATTTAAATAAACTTATGATATAATATAACAAATAAAAAATAATTAGATATGTTATATACAATAAAACATTACACAATAATACAAAATCATAATATAATTTTCTTTAACATTAATAAAGTAAATTAGATTAATCTAATTTACTTTTATTTTTAATTTAATTATTGTGTTATTTTATATTATTCATTGTTAATTTGAAACTAATTATAATTATTAGTAATAATTATTACTATACATTACATTGTTTATTATAAAAATAGATTATAAAGAATAAAAGTTGCTTAATAAATTATGTAAAATAAAATATTTAATAAAAACTAAAATCTATATTCGATAATAATTGTTTACAGAAAAGTAATATTAATATATTTTTTTTTGTAAAAAAAACATCATTAAATTATAAACTTTATATACATATTATAAATATGTTAATAAATTAATAAAATAATATTGATTGCTTGCAAATTACTTAATTAATTTACTAAATATATTAATTTTTATATATAAAAAACTTTTATTTGCATTTAAGTTATGTAGTATATAAATAAAGATATAGATTTAATTATTAAAAAAAAGATTTTTTCAATAATTATTGATCAATAATTATTGACATCATAAAACTAGAAAAAAATAATACATCAGAAAATTCGTTACAAATTTAGTATTGAAATATAGTAGCCAGCAAAAATAATAATTTAACATCAAATATTTTTTTTAAAAATTAAAATATTTATATTTATATTTATATTAAAAATTAATGTTTTATTGAACATAATTGTATAAAATCTTAATATTTATCAATACAAAAGAATAACAATATAATACAATATAATTTAATAATGAAATTATTGAAGATTTTAAAAATTCCAAATAATACATTATTTCAAAAAAAATAAACTATAAATAATAGATTAAATTATTAGTATTAAATTGATGCTTTTGAATAATGAATAATGAATAATGAATAATGAATATATTTATTTTCTTTTTTAAAAAAACTAAAATAAAAAAATGTAAATAAATATATACTCTTGATTATAGATGAAATAAATGACAATATTGTTAATTCAATTTATTGTTATTTTAACGTACTAAATAATTATTTATTTTAAATATACAATAAATAATAGAATTAAAAATAAAAAAATATAATATTTCTATAATTAGAATACTGTTTATGAAGCATAAATAAAATATTGAATTATATAAAACAACCACTATAATGTTTTTAATTATTATTTTAATCCTTAGTGCTTACATGTAAATTACTAGTTAAAAGCATTTATTTATATAAAGTATCTCTAATTTAAAGTAAAATTATGAAGTCTTGTGTATAAATTAAGTTAAATGAATTAGAAAATATAGAATTTGTAAAACTATAAAATATTAACTATTTTATTATGATAATTTTTATAATTACTTAAAATTAAAGCAAGTATTAATATATGCAATTAATTATATAAAAAGTAATTTATAAAATTATTAAATTTCTATGATGTAAAAATATTTTATACAAATCACTTACATCAAATAAATTATTTGATTATAGTTTGTAACTATAACTAAAAACTTAATAAATTCCATTATAGATTAGAAAATATATGCAAAAATCATAAAATGCATTAAATTTTATTAGTAATAAAATTTAGATTCGTGCATTACAATCAATTAATAATATAATCATGTAAATCTTTTAATAACTGGTAATTAAGCATTAGTAGTATAACTATATAAATTATTAAAAAACTATCTTATATAAATTAATTACAATTAGAATTTAAATAAAAATAGATTTATAGATGACTTATTATTAAATATGATAAAATGTATTATTAATAGTATTCATAAAACTATTAACTAAATTAATTTTTCTTAATATTAATTTAAAAAAAATATTTTCTTAATTTATTTTTTTATTGTTAACTTAGTTCTTATAAAAAAATTATGAATTTTATTGAAGGAATGTATAGATTGATGTGTTGCAGGTATTAAGACAACAATATAAAGACACCACCATATCTCATTTAATTGATTGCATTTTAAAAAAAAATATATTTTTAAATACTAATTTAATAATCTTAAAATTCTGGACTGTATGTAGTTAATAAATGTGATATTTTGATATAGACTATCAATTAGTGATTTATCAAAGAATTTAACAGATTTATATTTATAAATCAATAAAATGACATTTTTATTGATTTATAAATGACAAATATTATCTTTAATTTTTGATAAAAATAATAAAATCAGTTATTTTTAAATTATGCATAACATATACATATACATATACATATACATAATTCTCTATATAGTATATGCTAAATACAATTATAAATATTATTAATAGTTTGTAATTATAGCCAAAAGCAAAATACTATATAATTGTTTGATCTGAACATTATATTATAATTTTTCAAACAAAAAATAAAGAATTTCATATGATTTTACATCATCATCAAATGTAAATTTATTTGATAAGAAAATTTAGATAATTGTTAGAACAAAGAATTTCTGTGTTAACTTGCAGTTTATAGGATACATTAAATATAGTATTAATTTAGTCGAACATCACTACTAATCAGTGTGTTACTAAGTTATATAGTTAAAAACTATATAAAAAAAGACAGAGATAACATATTAAATTTTTATATCTATTTCTCAATAATTGTTTAATGAAAAAATTATTTACTGTTAGCGTAATAAAATTAATAAACCTTAATTTAATGTAGATAATAAAATTATTAACCTTCAGCAATATAAATATCACATGTAGTTCTTATGTAAATACAAAAATTAACTATAAATATTTTGAGCTTAATGTTCAATAATAATTAATATGAAACATTTAAACGATTCACTTCTTAATACTGTAGTATTGGTATAAAAATTTCTATTTTCTAAATTTGTTATCATTTAGACAAAAATAATTAAGCCTAATAATATAAAGTTCTATTTTAGCATATATTTCATATCGATGTATAAATACCAAGTATTTATTTTTTATCTAAAATTAATTTAATAAGTTTCATATGTATATTTGATTGCAATAGTTATATAAATAAATTGTTATTTATATAACAGTTTATTATATACAGATAATTTATAATGATATAGTGACAGAGTCATCAAAAATTCTTTAGAACTAGATAATTTTTACGAATCTTATAAACATAATTATAATGATTGCCGTTAGCATTTTAAAAATATTTAAATTCAGTTAAAAATTTGTAGAAATTTAATATTATAAATAATAAATATATTGACTATTTTATCGTAACAAATTTAATATATAAAACATTCTTAAATAAAAAATTGTGCGATAACTAATTGATTCTTTGTTAAATAAATAGATTGATATTATAAATATATGAAATAAAATTATAGATATTATACATAAGAAGTGTTAAATTTTCTCGATACGAATATTTATAAACATAACTTCAAAATATTTCTAATATTGTTACTAAAAATCCAAAACTCTTTCAATAAAACATAACATATATCACGCTGTATAATTAACATTATAATTAAAAATAAGTCTCTAATATAAGTTCTTAAACTAGATAATAAAAGTCCAAATTATATTTTATAAGAATTATATACAAAAAATCTTACACAAAATAAATTACAATGCATTAAAATCTATATGAAATTATATGTATATCATATCTTACTAATAAGTATTTTATCTAAATTAGAAAATATACTTTTGATTATTCTTTTTTACATTTAGTATTTACAATCGAATAAAGATATTTTATGCATAATGGTGCAAATTCAATATTTTATATGAAGTTATTAAGTATCATAATTCTTCTATACTAACATGTTGAAAGATCAATTTCATTTAGACATTGAAGTTATACCATATAATCTTCTTAAGTAATTGTGAGATTTGTAATAAATATTGGTTATTAAAAAATTAGTTTAATAAAATAAATCTAGTTATTATGATACTGTTATTACATAAATATAAAATCATATCTTATATATTAAATAGAAATTTAATTATAGTTATAAATAAGTAAAGAAAAATTTTAGATTATATAATATATTATTCTCTTCGTGTAAAATAATATATGGGATATAAATGAAATATTTTAATTTTATTTAAGTATTGATGGATGATTGAGATGATATGATTTTAAAAATAAAAATAACTAAAAAAAATTAATGCAATTTTGTATTTTTTTATAATTTTTTTTATTAATGTTATTTGTTAATTTTTAAAAAATTAGTTGTTTACAATAAATGTAATAAATTAAAATAATAAAAAGTAAATTGAATTATATTAATATATGTATTATAAAATAATTGGTTAACAACTTAAATTATATTTTATTAATTCAGTAAAATATAATTTAAAATAGCAAAAAATTATTATTTGTAAAATAAAAGAAATTAATTTATAGAATATACTATAAAAAATACAAAATAAGATGTTTTTTTGTATAAATTATGAAAAGATTTCACAAATTACTAACTAATTAAATAAAATGTATGTACAACAATAAGGATCTATATAATAAATAGTTTGTAAGCACTGTTTATGATTAGGCGAATTATTAGTTTATATATAATAAGTAATAATTTAATTGCTATTAAAATCTTTTTATGAGATAATAATTTTGAATTAATTAGATATTGTGATCTTATTATACCATAACAAACTTCTTGTTACATATTATTTCTTTTAATATTTTTACTAAATTCAATTAAGCGTTTGCTGTAAATTTATTGTAAAAATGATATATTAAAGTAATTATAATATTATATTGTAATTACTTATGTTAATAATTTTATTATATATAATATATATAGTAAAAAGCATAAAACATTAAAATAAAGTTATAAATTTAAATTAGTTTATAAATTCCAAATTGTTTGAAAAAACTAGAATTAAGAGTTTTAAAAAAAAGCTAATTTCTTAAATATTAAACATAAGATATCATGATGAGTTATATAAAGATAAAACATTTATTGTTAACTTAACCATAACAATTAAATATATTTATTAAATATGTATCTATCAAATTGTATTTTGCATAAAATATCATTTATATCACAATATAAAAGAAATAAAATAATTAATTATTCTAGTATTTCTACTTCAAAATAGTTTATTTAGTGCATAGGAATAAACTATCTATATCTCAAATATAAAATATGATATATGTATTAATGTAATGTAAATAAACACTCGAGATGAGATATACTAGAAAAATAGTGTAAATTATTACACTTGTATAATAATTTACAAAAAAAATATTCAACATTCATCGATAAATTAAATGATAAATATACATATAAGTATATATAACAAATATAACGCTTATTTGTTATATATAAAATTATTTCAATAATATTATAAATAGTCTATTTGTTACTACAACATTACATGACTGTAAATATTTTTTACTTACGATATAAAATAGTACTTATATATAATGTATACAAAAAATTATTACATTATTTGTCATAAATAGATAAATAATGTTGTTTAATTAACATATTGATAATATTAACCAATATACAAATAAATTTATAATAAAATAATTAATTTAAGATTATTTAATGTTAATCATTACTAATTATTAAGTGATAAAAAATATCAAATTTAGTAAGTTATATGAGTTATGAACATAATAATTTATAGATTATTGATATGATGTAGCAGGACTATTAGCTATTATTTGATAATTAATTTACTTAGTTCCTATTATTAAATATATTTCATGACTATATTTTATAAAGTCAAGGTTTTAAATATGTGAAGTAAATCTAACTATCTTGATAGTATTTATTGTTAAGGATATTATATGTCTATTGTTTTTTAATTATTTCTGACTTTTGATTGTAATTTTACAAAATTGTTTAAAGCGTAGACTATAATCTTTAATAAGATTTAAAATTTATTACAAAATATATATGTAATGTTATTACATATATATAAAGTTACTATTTTAATATAATTAGAATTATATATTTTATATAGAATATTCTTTTAAAATATGTATATATAAATTCATATCCAGAATTGCAGTTATATTTATTATTTTACTCATATATAACTACAATTCTTCAGACTGTTTGAAATAATTGTTGAGATTAAAATAGTATTAAAATTGACTAAATAAAAATTATTTATGTTTTATTTTACAGTTTTTATAAAAAATAATGAATAGAATCCTTTATTATAAGTTTGTTATATCACTTTAAATATTTTATGTTATTTTTAAAAAAAAATTACATATCTTTTTATGATTTATACATATACATTTTTAGTTATATATATTTACCCGATTAATTAGTAAACATTTATAATTCTGTTATACATACTTTAAATATCATTGATAATTGATCGAGACATATAATTTGTCTTGTATGGTTATTTCTTTTGCGTGTATCGTGGTATTACTTTCTAAGTATCTTTAAAGATTGTTAGTCTAATTTTTTCTTTTTAAAACTTGATGCTGTATGTTAGTAATTTACATTCGATTTATTTATGTATTAATCTCTTCTTTTCGTTAATATTTATTTTAACCTATTATTAACCAATTTAGCGATTAATAGTTTTCTTAATTCGATCATTAAGTCTTGAACTTTTGATAAAATATTTCTATTACACATGCAATATAAATTAATAATTGATACAATGTATTTATTAAAGAGTTATATAATAACACTGAAATATAGTCGAGCTCTCTATATTTTTATTATATTACTTATCCATTTCGTAATCCTATAATATATGTTATTAATAACGTTTATATAATACTTAGAATTAATTTGTATATCTATTATTTTTCAATAATGCTTATAATTTACAGTGATTTAATTTATTGAAATTTTTTTATCATCTTTAGCTGTCAATTTAATGACGTTCTTAGATATTATTTCCTGTATTTTTATAACTTGATTTGTTATTACTTATAAAGTAAATACAGAATATACGTTATAATAAAATATTAAATATCACTAATTTATAATATTCATACTTTCTTATTAGATAATTTATAAAATAGTTAAATACTAAATTATAAGGTTTCAACTGAAAGTTTGGATATTAATATTTTGCGATATTTGAAGTTATTATATATCTTTCAGTGTTTTCTCTATCTCTATAGAAATAATATTTAAGTGCATAGATAATTATTTATACTTATTTATTAAATATTTCCTAAGTTATTATTGATCCTTAATTTATTTGTTATATATTCGTTTTTTTGTTTAAAATAATATGAATTATGTTGTGCTAATATTATGGATTTTTGAATACATATGTGTTTATTTTATAACTGATAGTTATATTATTTACATTCTTCAACCTGTATTAGTTTATATTTATTTTAGTTTAATAAATTATAACTTACGATATATAATAGAGCTGGTATCAATAATAGTTTTAGTTTTAATATAATTTATATTAATATATTATTATTTCTTCCACGAAACTTTATCAAGCCTTACTATAAGGTATGTATTACATTACACAATCTGCAAATAAATGTTATTTCCTTTATTATACATATGTTAAATTAGATAATTATCAAATTATAATTATCTAATTTTTACGATAAGCATATCAGACTTTGTCTAGAAAATTAGTTTTGCATTGAATTTCTACTAGACAAGACATATTGTGGTTTTATTTATGATTTTTATAGAATACCGAGGATAATATTCTATGTAAAGCCATTAAGAACAATCACCATAATCTACCAACGCATAAGATATAATGCGTGTATATAGTGTAATAAATAAATTTATTACTTAAATTAATATCAATATAATACTAAATAATTTGCATTAAAAATAATACTATATTTATAATTAAGCATTTAAATTTAACACATATTCTTAATTTATTATTTCAATTATTTTTATTTACTTTCTATTTAATAAAAAAATTAAGTCAAATAATTGAAATATTTTAAAATCACATAAAATATAAAAATGTAAAAATTATAAAATTTATATAGATTAAATTATAAATATTTACATAAATAAAATTAGTTTATTTTATCTATAAATTTCAATTTTATTTATTTCATACTAAAATATCACCGTTATTTAACAAATAAAGTATAGATATTAGTTTTTCTATCTTAAATTATAATATAATAAATTTATGATATTATAAGTTTTATATGATGCTTGATATTAATCATTAATTAGAATAAAAATCTTTAATTACTTAATAGATACAACATTTGTTTGCATAGAATAATTTTTTGTTAACAACATACAATATTGATTCGTAATATATCTATATATATTGATATAAATAATAATTCCTATATGTATCTTTCGTATATAATTATTTATATCAATAAATATAAATGATTTGAGTAAATACTATTAAATTTATTTAAAGTTTTATAGAGATGCATTGTTTATTGTATTTTCAGCATCATGATTGATTCAAATCCTAAAAAAAAATTTCTATTATATATCATTAATAGGTGAGGTAATTAGTGGAAACTATTTATTTTCAATAAAAAGTAAATCTTAAAATATAATAATTAACCAACATAGTCATCTTAACAACCAATATTATTTATTAGCAAAATTTAGTACTATTTAAAATGTAATAATATTACGATATTATTCTTTGTTATGATCTATATCATTATAAAATTTAGATTAATTTCATAAAAATTAATTTTACAATTTACTAACTATTTTTTTAAAAAAATAGTTTTGGATAGTATATTATTTTATATCTTTATTAATCCAATATTTGAAATATTATTCAATATTGTTCAGAATAATGAATGAGTCATCTTTAAAATAAACAAATACATAACTACTATACCAAGATTGTACTTTTAACTATTTATATACTTATATGCATCATTTGTGGCAGTAAATTTCTACTTTTAGTTTATCAAATGATTTTTCTTAACTTAATTAATTGATAGAATTTTAAATTGAATAACATCTTTATCTAACTACTTTATAGATAAATATGGTAATTATTTAACATATATTTAAAGAATGCAGTTTTTAGTCACATTAAAGACAAAATATCACAACAAACTACTATAAACTACGTCCAAAATAAAATAGAATAATTATATTTTATTTCTTATATTCTATTTCAAAAAAAATATATTAATTTTATTTAAATTTATCTTAAATTATTATATAATTAATTATTTTATCTATAGTTATCAAAATGTTTCGCGACCGTATGGAACGGAAATACTATATTCAACTCATTTTAAAATATGCTAGTATATCAATATTATAATATTTAACATTATAATTAAAAAAAGAAAAATCTGCATTTCTAGTTAATCTATAGAAATTGATATTATTTATATAAAAAATTTGTCGCATATAATTAAAATAGTTTAATAAAAAAAACAAAATAATTTGCAGAAAAAATAATTTATAACAGTATATTTATTTTAATGAATTTTTTAGATGAAAAAAATTTTATAAAAGTAAACTTCTAGTAATAAAAAAATCTTTTATCTATTGTAGAAAATATTTTACTAAAAATTAGTAATTTTATTTATATATGTAATGATTTAAATTTATTAAGAAAATTTTTTAGAACAATAATAAAAGATATATTTAATAAACTATTTTGTTTGTTATCTATAAATTGTGATATTATCATTATCATTATCATATATAAAATATAAATAGCAATATTATTTTTTAACAATTTTAAGTTATATATATTTATAATTAGAAATTATTTGATAAAAACTAAAACTAACTACTTGATTAAAAATAAAAATAGTAAATATTTAACTATATATAATTTTATAGTTAAATAAAAAATTTAGAATGCGTTATTAATAATAAATATTTAGTTTTAACAGAAAAATATTAATAATTTTTTATAAAGATAAAAACATAAGTTAATTTGAGTATTATAATGCTAGATTATAAGTTAAATTAAACAAAAATAAGTATCAGAATGATAAACTAATGTAGTAAATAAAATAATAATATATTATTACTATAATAATATTATATTAGGTTGAATATCTATTATTAGTAAAGTTTAGATATAAAACTTATTATAATTATTTTTTATTAACTACTTGTCAGTATGAGAAAATTTAAACCTCTCTCCTTCACTACCATATGACGTTTAGATATCAGACTACGCTACATATTTATAAATAAAATATTACTGCTTTTATTTAAAAATTAACTATATTAATATATCTTTTTTAAAGATTAATTAATATTAAATAAGGTTAATATGAAAAAAGTTTCTTTCATATAGAAATGGCAAGTCAAAATCATATTTTTATCTTTTATTTTTACATTTATCATAAAAATATAAAGTTTTTTATTTTAATTAAGTTTGGAGAGTTTTATAAAAATTAATTATTACCTCTTATTAAATAGATAATAAGATTATGACTAATTAAGTTTCATTATAAAAAATATTGATGTTAAAACACCCTTTTCACAAATTATCAATATAAAGTAAATATTGCATTAAAATTGTTATAATATTGTTATAATTAATTAGTTTATCGATTTTGTACTAATGATTATTTATCTGGATATTAATTAAGATAAAATCTTATTTATTTAAGATGAAATTCATTATTAATAAAATGTTTTCTTGTTTTGCAATGTTATGTATTATTATTTTATGTTTTTTAATAATTTAAATGATATTGTTTAACATTTAATAAGCAGATTAATTTATAATGTATATAAATTTTATTTACAACTATTTGATTTTTAAACACAAAAAAACAATAATATAAAAATAAAACTTTCAAATATAGTTGTCTATTATTCTGTTATTTAGATAAATAATTAATTATTCTACAATTATTATCTGAAGTATTTTTTTTTGTAATGAAAATTTCATATAACTACATAACTGAGTAATAACTAGTTAAATTTATTTGATAAAATCAATAAATTAGTAGTTGTAATATTTCAATGCTTAAATTAAAGTACACATTTTTATATTATTAATTATACTGTTAAATAACTTCAGAATAAATAATAGAAAATATAAATAAAACACATTAATTTTAAATATATGAGTAAAATATTTATTAAATTGTATCGATTGAATTAAAATTATTTAACGATGGATATCTTTATTAGTTCTGGTTGTTGATAACTTCAATTATAAATAACTAGAATTACTATTAAACTATACTTTAATTTTTATATATGACAAATAGCCAATCTAAGTTATTTAGAATTTAATAAATGTTTCTAATTGCTAGCTTTTTGATTTATTTTTAGTCTATATTGAACTTTGTCGAAATAACCAATAATGTTCAAGATATTTCATTCTATAATTTGATGAGATAAAATATAATTAATTTGTCAAATTATTATTTGATGATAGAAAATTTGTACTTATTTGAATATATATTATATGCAAAATTATAAATGTTATTATTAAGATATTTATTAAAATATTAATGAATGATTAACTATTTTGTATACATTATTTACTGATTACAATTAATAAATAATATTTAATTTAAAGAAAATGATTTATGTGCAAATTGATAATAGATATTATTATTTTTATAATTTTAAAATTTATTTCTAATTTTTATAGTAACAGTTTTAGTTTTAAATAAATGTTGTAGTTTAATAAATAGACATAAAACTGCTATAAATCACTATTATTACAGTAATAAACACATCAATCTATAATATATATTTTTAAAATAAATAATAAAATTATATAAAATAACTAAAAGATATAATCCAATATAATAAAGATAAAACACTCAAAATAATTGATAATAGAATAAATATTTTAAATAATGTAGCAGGTTAATTAAAATTAAAAACATATATTATAGAACTAACATTAAACCAAATGATATAAATAATACAAACTAACATTTTAGTGTTATCATTTTTTTAAAAAAATCATGATAGATTTGATTCGCATAGAGTAATAATATTATATCTTATAAATTTCTTATTATTATGAAGAGAGACATTTTAGAAGAAGATTTTACAATTATTTTAATATGTATTATTATAGTTTAATTATTTTATTAATTAATTTTATTATAATGTAGCTTAACAATGTTAATGGTGTATAACTTAATTTTCAATATTTTTATTACTTTAATTAATTTTAGAAAAATCGCGCAAGTTGCTTATAAACAACACTGTATTAATTTTAGGATAATAAAAATATTGAATCAATAAATGTTTGTATTTATTGTATTTTTTAAGTTTTTCTACATATATTCATATAATTTAATAAGATTGTTTTATTTGGTGATATTTAAAATTAATCTATTCTTATAAAATAATAGATTTCATTATATAAATAAATATGAATTTTAAATAAAAAAATTATACATGTTTTATTACTATTATTCTTTATATTATAAAAATAAAGAATTGTGATAAATTTAAATATTAATATAATTAATTTACATTAATTAATTAAGTGTTATTAATAATTTCTATAGGTTTTTCTGTAAAATTTTTTTATAAATAATAATGCTAAAATAATATCAGTATTATATATAATGTTGACAAAAAAAGCATTTATAATTTTTTAATAAAATAAATTAAATTAATTGTTATTTAAAAAAATATATAAATTTATAATTTATATATTTTTCTATAACTTATTTGAAATAATAATATATGTTATTATTATTTTTAATAAAATTATTTACTGATAGATTACTTTAAATAACAAAATTAAATTGTTATAGCATTTTTTTTAAAATTACTTAAATCAAATATTACTCACAATTTTTAATATTTCGTATAGTAATACTATTAATTACATATACTTTATAAAATATTTTAGAATTAACTTTTAAATACTATCTAATTTTTATGAATTCACTTAAATATAATAAATGAATAAATAGTAATATTACTTAAATTAAAGTTAATTAATATTAAAAATAATTATAGATTTGTAAAAAAAATTCTTTATTATTTAAATACATTTAAATAATAAAGAAAATATTTACGTAATACTAATTATAAATTAACAATTAACTTTTATAGTTAACAATTTAAAATATAAAATAAAATTTATGTAACAAATTAGATAATTTTAAAAAAAAGATATAGCTTGCACTTGCAATTAAATATGTAAAATTTTTAATCATTAAACACGCAAAAAATCTATATGCGTTAATTTTGGTTTAAACAAATGACGCTGAATATATTGTACTTTAACTTTAGTTTTTTCATTACTGACTACTAAAAGTAACAATTCATAAAATTCTACAGTACTTTCTTTATTGAAGACTTCATCATGGTTAAGCTCAATAGATATTGCTTCCTTATTTTTGCCATATATAATAGCTGGTATTTTATTCTCTATACGCAGCCGTCGACTTGCGCCCTTACCTTTATCTTTACGGATCTTTGCATTAAAAGTTAACATTATTTTCTCATAGTATAAATAACTGCACATTTAATGCAGTTCAGTCACAAATTTAAGAATAAAAACTTATTAGTTATTGCTAATAAATTATTACATATTTTAATGAAAAAACTTTTTTAAAGCAAATCTTATTATTCTTAAGGCTGTTGAAAATATTTTGTTAATTAGTTTTATATAAAAATTATATAATAAATAAATATAAATTAAATCATCATTTTAATAGAATATTGTAGTAAGATAGTCATTATCATTGATTTATAATAAAATTATTTTTTAATATCAATTTTTATATGAAATAAAAAAATATATTTTATTAATATTTTAAATAAATTAGTCATTATATTATTTAATAATATAACTTACAAAAATATTGAATATTATTTCTACGAAATTATAAATTAGAATATTTTTATTAGTTTTAAATTTTATTAAAACTAAAAATTTATTAACATGAATTTATAATAATATTATTATTTAGTAATATGTAATATTGTTACTAGTATTATTGAATTTATGATTTAAAAACTAATGATAGTATTTCAATTTGTTAATTAAATAATTAAGATTAATAAATTTATATAAAGTGAATCTTTTATTTTTATTTTAAACTTTTATTAATTTTGATATATAAAATAAAAGTATACTAATGTCAGAAACAAGATTATTTTATATTTATATAATTATAGTAGATTTAATATTTATTTGTTTTAAAATTTATTACTAGGTAAACACAGCATTTATAATAAAATATAATATATATAAATATTTTTTTTAAAATATTATAGATTTTATCTTATATTTTTTTATAAAGAATCTTTCTCTAATTTTTTTATATTACTACTTAATTATTTATTAATATTTAACATTTTTATATTTTTATTATTTTAGTGTTTTTTTGATAAATATTATTTATTTTTTATATAAATTAATAAATATTTTTTTTCACAAGTAATCTAAAAATTAAAGATTATTATTTAACTTTATATTATTTATTAATTATCTTCTGCGACAGCTTTTATTAAAAATAATTTGTAATTAAATGGTATTTATTATATTTATATTCCGAACGTTCATCTTATTAATATAAGATGTTAATATAGTAAAAATACTATTAATAATATTTACTTAGCTATTTTAAATAGGTTTATAATTAAAATTTAATTTTAATTATTTATGTACACTAATAAAATATATTTATATGAAATAAAAAATAAATATTATTTTGAACTATGAATTATTTTTAAAATTTTAGTTAATAAAATTAGTATTGTAAAAATATAAATAATAAGTTTACTAAAGTTTCGATTAATAATATCGAACAAGATAAGAAATAAAATTAAATCGTTCATTAAATGGCAATTAATTTAATGAATTAAGTTTACTTAAAGAAGTTATTGATTAGTAAAAAATTTTATATTTTATCAAAAAAAATAAGTAAATATTTTTATATATATTTGCAGTAATTTAATTATTAATTTTTATTTTTATATGATGAGTATTTTATTTAAAATTTGATGGTAAATTCTTTTATAATTAAAATTATACACTTAACTTGCATTGTAATTAAAGCGTTAAATGAAGATACATTAATTATTTATTTAAAAAGATAATTCTAAGTTGTTAAGATTATAAAAAACTAACACGTGTTAATTTGAGTTTAAACAAATAACTATGAAACTGTATCGAACATTAACTTTAATTTATCATTATCAATTATATATATTATTTAATAAAATCTTTAACTTATGTATTACTTAATAACTTTATTATCATTAATAATAGCAGAAAATTAGTTTCTTAAACATAAATGATAGTATAATTTTTTATAACTATCTATAAATATCAGCACTCTCATATTTTTTTTAACTAATATTTTATTAAATAGTTAAAGTTATTTTCTTATGATATAAAAACTATATGTAAATATATACATTATCTTATAAAATGATCTAAATTGTTAATTATGATAA
This sequence comes from Arsenophonus sp., assembly GCA_046530765.1. Taxonomy (GTDB): domain Bacteria; phylum Pseudomonadota; class Gammaproteobacteria; order Enterobacterales; family Enterobacteriaceae; genus Arsenophonus. Next base: position 20,777 of record JBHEQS010000016.1, on the reverse strand, counting down.
TTTTTTTTGATTGAGTAATATGAATAAATAATCTATTAATTCAATCTTAAATATCTTATCTTTCTTTTATGTGTATAAAAGAACGTTTCATTTCATTAATATCAAAAAATAAAAATAAAATTTAAATTTTTAAATATTTAAATAATAAAATAAATATTTTGTTACTTTCAGAAGAATATTTTTTATAATATATTTAATTTTATTGAAGTTAAATTACAAATAGTTAAGAAACAATTAAATAAAATTTATTACCATTAATATCTACTATAAATAATTTTAGATAGCAATATTTTAATATAAGGACTTTAAATATTATTGTTTATTTTTTTTGTTTAACTAATATATATCTATCATAGATAAGTGTCTTAATTTTTCTTGAAATATTTTTTTTGTAAAAAACAAATAAAATTCTATTATATATTATATGGCAAGTATAAGGAAATTCTTCTTTTTTTTTGATAATTTTTACTAAAAATATTCTATAATTTTTTTCTTGTTTAAGATATTATGTATTTTACATATAAAAATAATTTTAAAATATTCATAAAATATTTTTTTAAAATACTAATTTTAGATATAGCATCAATATATTTATTAACATCTATTTATAATTTTAATTTATTAATTTTCATACATTATGAAGTATTAACATTTGTATTAATTTTTATAAATAATCGTAATATTATTGATAATACGTATAAAACACGCAATAATTTCTTTAATCCTTTATATTTAATTCATGACAGTCATAAATAAAAGATTAAATAATATTTAATATATAATATTTATGATCTAATCAAAGTTAACTATTTTATTATAATTGCTAATCTTATTATTATGTTACATATATATAATAAATATTTTCAATCTATTTATTTTGTAAATACTTACCTTTATTTATTATAAAAGTAAGTATTTTACTGAAAATTATTTTATTAATTGAAAACGGTGGTATTAATAATTGAATATAGTAGATATATAATTTAATTAAAAATTTACATTAAATTTATAAAACTATGATAAACTTATTTCAATATCTTCATAAAATGTATATATCTACAACAAGATTAAACTATATTTTATTGAGAATACTTAATTTTATTCTTGTATAATATTTAAGCATATAATGCATTAATTGATTAATACTAAATAATATTTAATTACTAAAATTATCGTAATGATATAGTTAATAAAAAAATAGTTAAATATACATTTATATTTTTTTTTATTTTTTTTATTTTTTTAATTAACAAAATCTTTATTAGATTCAATATATATTAAAGCTTTATCAATACGTTTTATTGAGCTAATTTGTCCAATAGCATGCACTGTGGCATCAATACTCGGTGATTGACTTTTTCCTGTTATAGCTACACGTAGTGGCATGCAGATTTTTACTATACTAATTTCAAGATCTAATGCTGCTGATACAATTGCCTGATGAATATTTTTACATGTCCAGTTATTAATAGTTGACAATTTTATACGAACTACTTGAAGTGGATAGAACGCTGTTGGAAGTAAATATTTTTTAGCTGCATCATCATATGAATTAAAATCTTGATAAAAATAGCAACATGAATCAGCTATTTCTTTTAAAGTTTTACATCTCTTACCTAGAAGTCTTATTAAATCTATTAAGCTTGGTCCAGTTTTAATATTTATACCTAGTTTTTCAATATGCCACGATAAATGAGTAGCAACATATTCAACTGGTAATGAATTAATATAATGATGATTAAGCCATAATAATTTGTTTTTATTAAATGCACTAGCAGATTTATTAATCATATTTAATGAAAAAAATTTGATCATTTCATCTATGCTAAAAATTTCTCTATTACCATATGACCATCCTAGACGAACTAAATAATTTAATAGAGCTTCAGGTAGATAACCATCATCTCGGTATTGCATTATATTAACTGTTCCATTTCTTTTAGATAATTTTTTACCATCATCACCAACAATCATTGAAACATGAGCATATATAGGTATTTGCGCTCCGAGGGCAGTTAATATATTAATTTGTCGTGGTGTATTATTAATGTGATCTTCCCCGCGTATCACATGAGTAATTTTCATATCCCAATCATCAACAACAACACAGAAATTATATGTAGGAGAGCCATCTGTGCGACGTATAATAAGATCATCTAGTTCGAGATTACTGAATTCAATTTCACCACGAATTTGATCTTGAAAAACAACAGACCTTTCTTTAGGATTTCTAAAACGCACTACGTGATGATTATTATATGTATTATTGTGGATACGATCGCGGCAATATCCATCATAACGAGGTTTTTTTCCCATAGATATCTGTTCTTGTCTCAAATTATCTAAGCGTTTTTTAGAACAGTAACATCGATAAGCTGTTTCTTCTGTAAGCATTTTATTAATAACTGAATTATAACGTTCTAATCGTTTCTTTTGATAGTAAGGACCTTCATCCCAATTTAATTTTAACCAATTCATTCCATCAATTATTTCATTAACAGCTTCTTGTGTTGAACGATCAGTGTCTGTGTCTTCGATACGTAATACAAATTCTCCATTATTATGTCGGCTATAGAGCCATGAATATAGAGCCGTACGAGCTCCTCCGACGTGAAGATGACCGGTTGGACTTGGCGCAAAGCGAGTTTTTATTTTACTCATTTGGTTTATCTTAATAATTTTATATAAAATATAGTTAACGATAAATGCTTAGATAAATATCTTATCACTACAAATTGATTCCTCAATACTGATATCATAATATTCATGATTTATTTTTATAGTTTAGTATCATAAATTACTTAATTATTTTAATAAAATTTATTTATTATAAATTTTATTATATATATTATTTTTTATTATAAAGAATATATAATTATTAATTTAAAATTAAACATATATTTTCTTTTTAAAGTCATTGACTTATTCATAATTATCTCTATAATGTACTTTCATCGCAATGGGCGATTAGCTCAGTAGGTAGAGCATCTCCCTTACAAGGAGGGGGTAATCAGTTCAAATCTGATATCGCCCACCATTCATCTAAAAATGAATAAGTATTGTATTTAAATTATAAATAATTTAATTTTTTTTGTTTTTATCTATTCTACATATTGTCTTAAATTTAACTTTTTTAATAAAAAAAATTAAATTGCCACGAATATCTTATATCAATTAATTTAATTATTAATTATATTTTATGGTATTTAGCAGAATAATATTTATTACAATAATTTAATTTAAATAAAAGACTATTTATTTCTGAATGAAATTCAATAGTTTTGTTTACTAATATTTAATTTTAATATTAAAATCTTAAATTTAATAACATTATAAATATACTATATTTATAATTATTTTAGCGCATATTCATTACAATCATAAATAAATATTAATCATTAAACAAGTTGTTATATTTTTATATATCTTATAATTTTATATTAAAATTGTTTATGAAAATTAATAAATTAAAATTATAAATAGATGTTAATGTATATCTTGATTATTATATATATTAACTTAGAACTTTTAAAAAGTTTATTTCATAAATATCTAAAAATTATCTTTTTCATAAAATATACAGTATTTTACAATAGAGTAAAAATTTAAAAAAAATACTTTTAGTAATTTTTTAAGAATAAATTTGATTATTATCAAAATGATTGTTAATTTATTTATGATTTTTTAATTCTCATTATTATTCTTCTAATATTTAATACAATCATTGTTGTATATCTCTTAATTTATAAACATAATATATGTTATTTATTATTCCATATAAATTATATTTATTAATCATAATTATTTAATAGAAATATTAATAGTAATGTATATTAATCAAAAGTTATATATAAATAGATTTTTCTTTATTTCTAAGTAGAAACTAGAGTCATTCATAGATAGTTTATCTTTTTATAAAAGTAAAAATATTATTCAAATATTAAAAGTAATATATAAAATTAAATTTTTTCTACTTGTGTGTTTCTTTAAATTCTATATAATAATCTCAAATAAAATAAATAAAATAAAAAAAATAAAAAAATAAAAATTAACATATAAATATTTTATTTTCTAGTTATAGAATATAGATAAAATTAAGTTTTTTGATATGTAATTAAAATTATATGCATACATTTTAATACAATATTAAATTAACGTTTTATTATTTTTATAAATAGCTACGCATTTATTTAAATAAATGCTAACAATGTTTATTGTGTTTTTTATAATTTTTTATGTTAATATTAGTAATAAATCTTTTGGTAATGAAAAAAATATCTTTGTAATTGTACTAATACATATAAAATTAATCATGCATAACTTTATGTTTTACTTGGTAAGATTTATTTATTTTTTTTCTTCAAGTAAAAGTTTTATATAAATATATGATACATATAGAAGATTATAGATATATATCAATTATTATATTGAGCAAATAAATAATTGTGATGAATCACCTATTAATATAATATATGTTATACTGATTAAACTGTTATTAAACAATTTAAATTAATTAAATATAAGATAATTTAAAATAAAAATTTATTATATTTACGCAATTGACAATAAAATTTAGATAATATTTATTAATTGCAATTCCTTTACTAATATAGTATATAAAATTTATTTGAAATAATTACTAATTTTTTACTTAATAAAGAAAATTTACTACAATAAATTATTAACTTATAAAACTTATTTTAAACTCACAAACTTTAATTTGATAATATGATTTAAAAATAATTTAGTATACTTTTAAAAAAATATATTATTTATTACAATTCATTTTTAAATAAAAAATTTTTCTTATTATATGATCTAAATATCTATCTTTCAAAATAGTACTTAATATTCAGTTAAAGAAGGTATTTTATAACATAACAATTTTGTTTATAATATAAATTTATCTAGTTTTTTGAGGAATTTAAAATTTATTATTTAAATTAATTAATTGTTTAATTTTGTAATTATATTTATAAATATTATTATAAGCCAGATTTTAAGCTTGCTTTAATAAAAACATCAAGATTTCCATCTAATACAGCTTGTATGTTTCTATTTTCTATACCTGTACGTAGGTCTTTAATTCTAGAGTCATCTAATATATAAGAGCGAATTTGTCTTCCCCAACCAATATCAGATTTATTTTCTTCTAATGCTGCCTTATCTGCATTTTTCTTTTGAATCTCTAGTTCATATAATTTTGCTTTTAGCTGTTTTAACGCCTGATCTTTATTCTTATGTTGAGAACGATCACTCTGGCATTTGGTGACAATACCAGTTGGAATATGTGTTATTCGCACAGCTGACTCTGTTTTGTTAACATGCTGCCCGCCAGCTCCTGATGCTCGATAAAGATCTATTCGTAAATTCGCAGTATTAATTTCAATGTCTATTTCACTGTCTACCTCAGGATAAATGAATGCTGAACTAAAAGATGTGTGTCGGCGGGCACTAGAGCTAAAAGGACTTTTTCGCACTAATCGATGAACACCTGATTCAGTACGTAACCACCCATAAGAATACTCACCAATAATTTTTATAGTTGCGGATTTTAATCCAGCAACATCACCATCAGATGTTTGAATAATTTCTGTTTTAAAGCCTTTTGCTTCAGAACATCGTAAATACATTCTCAAAAGCATACTTGTCCAGTCTTGTGCATCAGTTCCTCCAGAACCTGCTTGCAAATCAAGATAACAATTACCACTATCATGTTTTCTTGAAAACATACATTTAAATTCTAACTGATCAAGTTTTTTTTCTATTGATGTCAACTCTGATACTGCTTCTTGAAAAGTTTTTTCGTCATCAGCTTCTATTGCTAAATTGAATAAAACAGATATGTATTCTAAATCTTTAATTAATACATCAATTTCTGTTAATTTTATCTCAATAAAAGAACGCTCTTTGCTTAATTTTTGTGCTAGCTCAAACTTATTCCACATTTCAGGTTGCAAAAGTTTTGTATTTATTATTTTTAAGCGATCTTTCTTAGAATTATAATTAAAAATATCTATTAAGATATTTATCCGATTAGATATGTCCTGAATTTGATTTCTTATTAAATTAACTTCAAGCATGCTGTTGTATCTTATTTATATTTTTTCATTAAAATAACAAATTATAAATTATCTAATTTAGTAGTATATAATTGTAAGATAATAATTTTTATTTAAAATTCTTTTATTATAAAATTATTTACTAACTAAAGATAAATTTTTAATTAGTAAACATAACTAATGGTTATAATATTTTAAATTTAATTGTAAACAATTTATTATAATAAGATATTGATTATAATAAAACAAATCATAAATGTATAATTTATTCTTGTAAAGAATAGTATTTAAAACATATTAAATGCAATAACAAGATTATTTTTTTTGTTATACTATAAATATATAGATATTAGAAAAATTTATAAATACTTTCATTTCATATATTATTAATAGTTTATATTTTATTAGATATCTTGTGACTAAACAAGATATCATTCTAAGTAAAATAATAAATCAATGTTATAAATATATACTAAGAATGTATAAATTTTTATCAAAAATAATTATTTTTTTTGATATTTAACAAAAGCTATTTTACAAACACTAAAAGTTAATAATTATCTTTAAAAGATATTTAATTATTGAAAAGAATATAAATTGCTATAAAACCATGTAGCAAAAAAAGTATAAATTTATTATCTAATTTATTATCATTATTTTAAAGTTAATACTATTATACTTACAGTAATCAGCTATATAAATTGAAATACAATATTATTGGTTATTGCATATTTATTCAAAATATCATTTCATATTATAGTTGTTTAAAATAAATATTAATATCAATACAATATTGTTTTTTATAGATAAGTTAGATATTGTAAATATCAGAATGTTTTATACGTTTAAAAAAAATAGGTTAGATTATACAATAAAAGATGATCTTTTATTGTATAATCAGTAGTTACTGGACTAAATGATTTCATATAAATCTAATATAAGTAAATATTTTTTTTGATTTATACAATATTCAAATACTTTATTTCAATTAATTAATAAGAAATTATAAAATTTTAATTTCAGATATTTTTTAACTTTATATTTTATGAGTTTGCAAATACTTTTGAAAATCTAAAGTGATATAATTTATTAAATATATTAAATAAAATTACATTACTAATGTGGCTTAAGCGCAATCAAATTAATTTATGTAATTTATATAGTTTGTAGTAAGTAATTGGTAATAAAAGTAAAATATATTGTTTTTTTATCCACTATCTGAATCTGATATATTAATTTCTATTAATTTAACATAAACACTTAACAAGTAACTAATTTAAATAAATATAGAGATAATAAATATAAATATAAATATAAATATAAATATAAATATAAATATAAATATTCTATTTTATTTTAAATACAAGCGTATTGAAATATTAGTAACATTTTTATAAATAAATTGAAAAACATTTTTAATATTTAACTATTCGATTTTTGCCAAATTATACTTAGTATAAAGTAATATGTAAAATTTAGCAAAAACTTATATTTTAACTAATGATATAACTTATTTTGTTAATCAATAAAAACTAACAAATTAACTCTCATATTAACATATGTTGAAAATATATTAACTATGGATAATTGATCATAAATTTACAAAGAGATATGTTATTTATTTCTAGTTTACATTAATTAAATCATATAGTATAAACTATTATTATCTCATATATAACTTATTAATTAGTTGAAAATTTATTTGCAGAGTAACAAAAAATAAGTAAATAAATATTTTTATACTTTATAATTCAATTATATTAATATAATTGAATTACTATAAATTTTTTATAAAAAATTTATAAAAAACATAATTATCAATTAACTAAAAAGTTAATGCAAATAAATTATTTTATATTAATTCTATCAATAATATATAACATTATTACTTGTTTTATCAATTAGATATGTATATAAAATAAATATTTTTACTAATTTTAGTAGCGAATTATTATATGATAAGTCCAGGTAACTTATATAAGAAAGATGCGCAATGAATAATAAATTACCATTAAAATTAATAATACTTAATGATTGGAGTTTCATCACAGCAACAGGAGTTGACGCTAAAAAATATCTACAGGGACAATTAACTGCAGATATTTTTGAACTAAGTTCACATCAACATGTATTTACAGCTCACTGTGATGCGACAGGAAAAATGTGGAGTACATTACGTCTCTTTCACTATAAGGATGGGTTTGCCTATATTTTACGCACCAGTATGGCAGAAAAACAACTGAATGAATTAAAAAAATACGCTATTTTTTCACAAATAACTCTCAAAATCGTAAATAATGTTGTTTTATTAGGTGTTTCTGGCAAAAGCTCTTGCGACGTATTGAAAAAATACTTCTGCAAATTACCAGATAAAGAAAAATCAGTTATACATCTTGGGCAATCTACATTACTGTATCTTTCATTACCAAGTGAGCGATTTTTAATTATCACAGATAATACAACCAGCACTGAATTAAAAAAATATTTTATTCATCATATTGATAGTCAAGAATGGCTAGCTTTAGATATTGCTTCTGGATTTGCTAATATTGATATTGAAAATAGCCTGCGTTTTATACCACAGTCGGTTAATCTCCAATCATTATCTGGCAGCATAAGTTTTCAAAAAGGTTGCTATATTGGGCAAGAAATTATAGCCCGCGCTAAATATCGCGGTGTTAATAAGAACACAATATTTTGGTTAATTGGATCAGGAAATTCTATACCAAAAATAGGAGAACCTATTGAATGGAAGAATGGTGATAACTGGCGTAGCACTGGAACAATATTATCTGCGGTTAAACTAACAGATAAAACAATTAGTTTACAGGTAGTTATGAGAAATGATATGATAAAAAAAAGTTTATTTCGTCTTTCTGGGGAAGACGAAAGTAAACTAACTATTAAATCATTTCCAAATTTGTTGGTTAATAAGTAATAAAATACTAACTATATTATTAATAATATAGTTAGTTTAAACAAACTATATTCATTTAGTATAATATTCTATTTTTACATCAATAATTAAATACGCTTTTTATTGAATTGAAAATATTTTAAAATAAACTTCTAAAGTTTAGAATTAGTTATTAATTTATTCGCTAAATTAATACAATAATAATTTAATTAAATTATTATTGTATTATATTTTTCTAATAAACATTAAATAGTTTAATTCTGTTTTAATTTAATTCTAAAGTAATTATGACTTAAAAAATAAATAGTATTTTTAATTTAATTATTAATAATAATTCTGTATCATTATTAACTGCAAAAAAAAATATACGCACCATTACTTTTTAATAAATTAACAGATCATTTATAATTCTATAATGTAATTTAATCATTAACTTAAAATATTACAGTAAAGATTAATTTTATTTTTTATTATAATAAACAATAATATAGTCATACCTGATTTTTCATTTTTATAATGAACTAATTATATAACATAGATTATATATAATTAAGAAATGTTGTATATAGTGCATTTACAAAATTTAATTTTATGTATTTAAAAGTTTTTAAATACACTATTTTTTTTAAAAAAAACAAATATTATCTATAAAGTTAATAAATTTTTATTGAATAAAACATATAATATTATAGTGATTTTGAATAAAAACATTATTATAAATATTTATATAAAATAATTTTATCAAAAAACAATCTTTTTAATATTGTAAAACAAATAACTCACGCGTCTTACTTTACTTAACATTAACTAGTATTTTATAAAAAAAATAGCATTATTTTAGAAAAAAAAGTTTTATTAAAGAATTATAATGCAATATATTTTAATCACATATTATTCATCTAACTTTATTGTTTTTGTTAAGTTTTTTTAATTTTTAACAAAAATATTTTGTAATTTTTAAATTTTTGTAAAAGTATAGTACTTTATATACAAAACATAATTTTAAGTATTTAAAATTATGTTTTGACAAATAAAAAAACTTGATATGTTCATTTAACATTACTCTGCTTATATATTATAAAACATTTTATAATGTTTATTTGCAAATTTTTTACATACACATACATTAAATTATTAGATTAGAATTAATTTATGTAAATAACAGTAAATATTATAAGTAAGTAGAAACTGCTATATAAAATTACAAAGCTATTTTCTTATACTCTACATTTTAACCACAGCTTTTATTTTAAAATTAATAAATAATTTATATTTATAATATAATTAAATTTAAGTATGTTATTACAAATATATTAGTATAATTTATAAATTATCATTAAATTATATTTACTAATATTTTAAAATAAAGCATAAATTTTAAATGTTAAATCTATATTTAAGATATATTATATCTAAAATAACTCCATAGTTTTATAAGAAAAATTATTTTAAAAAATTAAATCTTGTATTATAGTAAGAAATTAATACTTTCAAGCTTGTCAATATAGAACCAGTGACTTTTGTTTGTATCTCTGTTTATTTTAAAATAAACAGAGATACAAACAAAAAACTTTATTTAATATATCTAACTTCTGATCTTGTAATATAGGTTTAGTAGATAATAATAGCGCTTTAATTAGATATTTTATTATATTAAATTGTTAAATAATTACTTTTAAAATAATTTTTATTAATATTAAAAATTATTTCTATTTCGTATGATGTAATACAAAATATTTAGATAAAAATAACTGATGCAATTAATTACATCAGTTATTTTTTTATTTATAAGATAGTATCTGTAATTTTATATATTAAGAAGTCTTCAGAGAGTTATGTGTAACTTTTTTTGGAAAACATGAAATTAAATTAAAGCAGACTAGAGTTTGTGTAGGTGTGTTATTATGGCGCAATTATATACTTTAATATGCGCCAATGGATCATGATTGTTATATTATTAATTGGTAATAAATTTAATAGTTAGTAAATAAATAGTAGATTTAAAAATTACTTTGTTCTCTAATTTTTAAATATAAACGTAAATAAAGTTTTTTATAAAAATTTATTAAGTAAAAATATGAAGAGAAAATAATAAGTTATTGGAGGTTTTGATAGTGGTGCATAATATCTCATTAGATCTCAGTAAGGAACAGATTGAGATAAGTAATCGTGCTCAATTAGTTAAAAAATTAACTTTAATCCAGGTTGTAATGATGGGGCTAGCTTATTTGCAGCCAATGACAGTTTTTGATACTTTTTGTTTAGTGTCATTAAAAACTGATGGGCATGTTCCATCTTCTTATATAATTGCTATTATTGCTATCCTTTTTACTGTATTGAGTTACTGTAAATTGGTAAAGCGATTTCCTTCTGCTGGATTAGCTTATACATATGCACAAAAATCTATTAGCCCACATATAGGTTTTATGGTTGGATGGTCATCATTGCTTGATTATTTATTTATGCCAATGATTAATATATTGTTAGCTAAAATTTATTTAGAAGTTATTTTTCCTGGAATTGCTCCTTGTATTTTTGTTATTGCATTAGTTTTATTAATGACTATTTTTAACTTACGTGGTATAAATTTAGTTGCTAAGTTAAATACTATCATTGTTATGGTTCAAATTACTTTTCTATTAGTTTTTTTGGTTATTTTGATTTATGAATTGTCTAAAGATGAAAGTTATAGCAATATATGGTCATTACGACCTTTCTTTTCTAAAGATGCACATTTAATTCCAATAATCACTGGTGCGACTATTTTATGTTTTTCATTTCTTGGTTTTGACGGAATTAGTTCATTGTCGGAAGAAACCTCAAATGCAGAAAAAGTAATACCAAAATCAATTTTTTTAATAGTATTAATTGCTGGTTTAATTTTTATTGGAATTTCTTATTTTTTACAGATGTATTTTCCTAATGCTTCATATTTTAAAAAACCTGATGAGTCACAACCTGAAATAATGTTATATGTTGCTGGAGCTCTTTTTCAATCTGTTATTTTGGTCTTTTCTTGTATAACTGTATTAGCATCAGGAATGGCTTCTCATGCAGTAGTTTCTCGACTAATGTATGTTATGGGAAGAGATGGTGTTTTGTCTGAGCGTTTTTTTAGTTACGTTCATCCAAGATGGCGAACACCTGCTTTTAATGTTATTTTAGTTGGTATGTTGGCATTAACGGCAATTTGGTTTAATGTGGAAATTGCTACAGCATTAATTAATTTTGGTGCATTAATTACTTTTACATTTGTTAATATTTCAGTTGTTTCGCAATTTTATTTTAGAGATCATCTCTGCTATACGTGGCGAGATAGGTTTAATTATTTAATTTTACCTATTATTGGCATTTTAACCATGTCAGTGCTTTGGGTTAATTTGGAAAAAATTTCAATGCTATTAGGAACTATTTGGGCAACAATCGGAATTTTTTATATGGCAATAATTACTCGTCGATTTAGTCGACCGTTACCACAAATGAATAACTTTTAATAATCTTAAATATTATAATTATTAATAATCTATTTGCGTCAGAAGTAGTGTTTGTTATTTTGTTTTAGATTAATGTATTTTATTACATTACATAAACAAAATTAATTAGCTAAATCTATTTTATTAAAATAGAGAATTTTTATTATTAGAATTTCTTATTTTTTAATGTTCTAATAATTTAAAAGTAGTTTACAGATAGTGAGTTAGTTTTTTTATTAATTAATATATTGTTATAATTGCTTAATAAAAACTAATTGTTTTGTTATGCAAATTTAGACAATAGTCTTTATTATTTAGTAATTAACTGTAACTTGTACAGAGATTATTAAATTTCAAATTTAATCTGGATAAATTTTTCAGTAACGATGTATGATATTAATTATTCATCAATCATTTCATGTAATAAACTAAAATAATAAATAAATATGAATATTTATTTATTCTATTGAATATTATTTGAAGATATTTATAATAACTTTCTTTAAAACTTAATTACGTTATTAACTGTAAAAATAATTTATTTGATATTGATGATAATTTTATAATTAAATAGTTAATTTAAACTATATTTAAATTATATAATGTAAATAGTAAAATAAATATATTTGATATAACTAAAAGAAAAAGTTTACTAATGATATTTCTTTTATCATTACAATTTAAATTAGATTAGTATATTGAAATGATTAAATAAATTATTTAATATCCTAAAATATTATTTATATCTAATTTGTTAATACATAAAATTTTAATTTATTCTAGATAATTTTATATATAAATTCTTTATTAGTAATTATTATATAATTCTTTATAATAGTTATTAACAAATCTGTATTGTTTAAAGTTATGAGGTATTTAGCCGTTGTCTTACTATAGAAAAAATTTTATTTAGCGATGAGGGAGGGATTTGAACCCTCGATACGTTTTATGTATACACATTTTCCATACGTGCTCCTTCAGCCACTCGGACACCTCACCTGTTATTATTCTAATATATTGGTGAAAAACTATAGCATATATACTATAAAAAAATAAATAAACCGTCAATAATATATTTTAAAATAGATTAGATGTTAGTGTTAAATATTCCATTACAATTAATAATAATTAAATCATTAGTTAGATGCACAACATAAAATGGAAATAATAATAAACAAATTTTATAAAATTTGTTTATTATTGAAATAAAATTTTATTATGAAATAGAAATTTCATTAGCAAACTCTATTTAATTTAAATATTAACATTTAAATTAAATTATTTTGGTATATATATTTAGAAAAAAATAATTATTAATATAAATACAAGTGACATTTATAGTTGTCTTAAAGATTAAAGAATTATCAAAAATATTTTTTTTAATAATTCTTCTGAATTTGATGATTGTATTAATTAGTATTCTGAAATATTAATAACTTTAATTAAGAAATTTTAATGATAATATGAATAAATTTATTTGTAAAATAGATATATTCGTATTTACTTGTTGCAAGTAATTTAGTTTAAACATGATACGATATTATATAATTTATTAATTAAATCTACTTATTTTGCATCATAATAACATCTTAAGAATTTATTAAATTGTTGCAGTAACGTACTTAATAGTTTGTTAAATTCTATTTATCAACAAATATAACAGTAAAAAGAAAAGTTGTGTGATATATTTCTGAAATATTAGAAATTACTGATTATTTGTTTACTAATTCCATTAACGATATAATCAAATTATTTGATTTAGTTATAATTCTTTTAATAATTTTAGTTAATTTTTAATTTAATTTTATTTCAATAAACCAAGTTGTATTTTAAAATAAATTTTAGGTATTTATTAATAATAATTAGTGAAATTGTTGAAATTATTTTTTTTGTTTGTTCATTAACGAAAAAATAGTCAATTCTTTTAAATAAATCAACAATGAGTAATATTAAAATAATATAGCGAAATGATAGATAAAATACTTTTGTGCATTTTTATTAAAACAAGTTTAAATTTTAATTTTAACTACTAACATTTGAATAATTTTTTTATATTTATAAAAACATATTTTAAAAAAATAAGTATATTAATATTGAAATTATTAAGTTTACAAAAAACATGATGTCAATTGTGTATTCTTACAAACCAATATAATCCATCTGTTATATGAAATACCTAATTAACTAAAATTAATAAGTTATTATAAGTATTAAACTATGCTAGTTAATTATTTAATTTTTTATGAGATTATTTTTAATGAGAATTTAATTTATTAAATAAAAAATACTTATTAATATTAAAAAGTAATAGTATTAATAAATGAATCTAGTTATAAGGATTGTTAGATTAATAAAAAGCAAATTTATAATTAATAGTTATTTTAAAATACTTTTTATTTTAATTGGATATTTATAAAAAATATATCAATAATATATTTTTTATAAAATAATACACATATCTGTAAATTAATCAGTCAGATATTTTATTAGATAGAATTTGAAAGATTAGAATAACTTGCATTTACCAACTAAAATAGTTAATAAGATAATAATATATTTAAAAATTATTAATAATATTATTGATTAAATTTTTTAAGCAAAACACTATGAATTAACAATATAATAAGTATAAAGCATCAGATAAATCGCTCATCACTTTTATATATGTTTATAAGTATTTTTCTAAGTTATATAAGTTTGTGTTAACCTTATTTTATAGTGAATAAAAATTAATAAATCAACATTATAAAGAAATATTACATAAATATTAGATTTTTATCAAATAAGTTAAATTTATGCACTCTTTATTTGCAAAAAAAACTATTTTATCAGAATTGTTAAAATTAACGATTATATATAATCATTGTATATACTATAAAATTATTAAAATATTAGAAATTTTGTCGTAAAAAATATAAACTTATCAAAAAAAATAATAATTAGATTAGTATTAGTGATAAAAATTATATTTTATTGTAATTTTACTAAAATCATGCTTACCTTTTTATAAAATTATAATAAATGTTACTGTTGTAACAATTTTTCATCTAAAGATAAAATAATATTTTTGTGATCTTTTATTATAAATAAAAGTAATAATAAAATTATTTAAATAATATTTTTATTTATTTCTGTAATAAAAACTTATATAGAATTTTTATGTAATGTTGATAATTTTATAAAAATATAAATTTTACAAACTCTATTGTATTTTATAAACTATTTAAAATAAAATATTAAATAGAATTTTATAATCTTATATAATAATTATTAATTTCATAAAAATTTTTATAATAAAAATAAAGAATGTACAATAGATTTTTACATTGTTACTTAATTATTAATATAATAATTAAGTAACTGTAATATGATAATTGCATCAATATATTTAATTTTTAATTATAAAAAAGATATTAATTATTAGGTTTTTGTTTTAGCATAAATCTTATAGAATGTAGAATAACATATAATTAATTTAAAAAATTCTGATTTGATGTATTGTAACTACTTTTATAATAAATAAACAAGTTGTAATCTGCCTAAATATTTAATATTTATTAAAATATTTTTGATATCAATAATGAAAATAGTAAAAATTATGGAAAATAATCATTATATAATATTAGTGAATTTAATAACATATTATCAAACGAATCTAACATTTAGATAAAACTAGTGTGATTTTCTTAAGGAAGACTTAAAAAAAACAAAATATGTTAGTATTAGTTGCAAATATGAAAAGGTTTTCGATGAAGGTATACTTCTATTAGTGCATTTATTTATAAGATTAAATATTAAAATAAATTCTTGTCACATTGTTAATGGATATTTTAAATAAAAAGTTTTAAAGTTTTAACTAATTCGCTATGAAAATTATTAGTAGTCTACTATATGATTTAATATATGAGATATCAAGATAATAAATGATTTTTATAAAATAATTATCGAAATCAAACTTGATAATCTTATCAAGTTTGATTTCGTATTGATAACTTCATTTATAAATAGATTAATGATATAATAAAAGGAATTAAATGAGTGCTCTCCTGATAGTATAACTATTAATTTGCGTAGTTTCAGTTATAAATTGGTGTAATCATGTGTATCTTACTTAAATATTATTTGTAAATTAATAGTTAATTTAAATATTATATCTTAATATCGCTAATTATAAAAATTATCAAGATAATTCTTATAATTAGCGATAATATTTACTATTTATTTAACAAGTAATTATATTAATGAGTAGGCGCGTTATGTTTTTAAAATACACCTTATCTATCTACTACAATAATTATTAACAAATATATTCATGAATTTACTTAAATCACTAGCATGGCTAAGTTTTATAACTATGTTATCTAGAGTGTTGGGATTTATTCGTGATGTTTTTATTGCCTATTTTTTTGGCTCTGGATATAATACAGATACTTTTTTTATTGCTTTCAGATTACCAAATCTATTGCGTCGAATTTTTGCAGAAGGAGCATTTTCTCAAGCCTTTGTTCCTATTTTATCAGAATATAAAAATCATAAAGATGATGATGTAACCAGAACTTTTATTGCTTATGTTTCTGGTTTATTAATATTAATTTTAACTATTGTTACATTGGCAGGTATATTAATGTCACCTTGGATTATTTATATTACAGCACCTGGTTTTAATTATATACCAGATAAATTCGATTTAACTGTTAGATTATTAAGAATAATTTTTCCTTATATTTTATTTATTTCTTTAGTTGCGTTAGCTAACTCTATTTTAAATACTTGGAATTATTTTTCTATTCCTGCTTTTTCACCAACTTTACTTAATATTAGTATGATTGTATCGGTATTATTGTTGTCACCATATTGTAAACCACCAATTATATCATTAGCATGGGGAGTTTTTTTTGGTGGTATATTTCAGTTATTATATCAATTAGTTTGTTTACAAAAAATTAATATGTTAATTTTGCCCAGAATATCTTTTAGTAACAATGGTGTGTGGAGAGTAATAAAGTTAATGTGTCCAGCTATAATTGGTGTTTCAGCAAGCCAGATTTCTTTAATTATTAATACTATTTTCTCATCATTTTTACAATCAGGCTCTGTTTCATGGATGTATTATGCAGATCGATTAATGGAACTTCCTACAGGTATTTTTGGGGTAACTCTTGGTACTATTTTATTACCTTCTATGTCGAAAAGTTTCTCAACAGGTAATAATAAAGAATATCAGCGTTTAATGGACTGGGGATTGCGAATTTGTTTTTTATTAGTGTTACCTTGTGCTATAATCATGACTATTTTATCAAAACCTCTAACTGTTTCACTTTTTCAGTATGGTAATTTTACTGCTTATGATGCTATAATGACACAGAGGGCGTTAATTGCATATTGTTTTGGTTTGATGGGATTAATTATAGTCAAAGTGTTAGCTATTGGTTTTTATTCGAGACAAGATATTAAAACACCTGTCAAAATCGCTATTATTACTTTAATCTTAACACAATTGATGAACATTGTTTTTATTGGTCAATTAAAACATGTTGGATTGGCTTTATCAATTGGTTTAGCGGCATCTTTTAACGCTTCAATGCTTTATTGGCAATTGCGTCAAAAGGCAATTTTTATTCCATCAATTGGATGGTGGAAATTTTTATTTAAATTAATTGCTGCTTTAATTGTTATGGTATCAATGTTATTGTTGATATTAAATTTTATTTCTGCATGGGATAATGGAAATATATTAATACGTATAATGCGATTATTATTAGTTGTTTTTGTAGGTATAATTAGTTATTTTACTGCATTATTTGTTTTTGGTTTTCGTTTAAGAGATTTTTCACATCATGCTACTTAGGTCACTAAAACGCAAATAAATATAATTAAGTTATGATAAAAAGGTTAAAAAGATTAACGTGCTTTTATTGTAAAAGCACTGCTGAATGTGTTTTAATTTTAATTTAAAACAAATTTTTACAATAAATATATATTGTGTGTCCGAGTGGACTTGAACCACCGACCCCCACCATGTCAAGGTGATGCTCTGACCGTCTGAGCTACGGACACAATAAATATTTTTACAGTATTATAATGAAATCAATACTAACGTCTTACTACTTCTATTACAACAGGAAAATATAATTTCATATTTAATTATTAACAATTTTATACTGTTTAGTCGAGAATTATGATTTTTTTAAAATCTTATTAAGCAATAATAAAATAGTTACTTACTTGAATATCAATAATATAAACGAGTTTATTATATGATATAATAATGATATATTAGAAAATTGTTAAAACAAACAAAATAGCTTGTTGTTATTTTTAGAAATCATTAGAAATAACTATAACATTAATAATTGGTACAATTTTTCTAAAAATATGTTATATATAGTTGTAATGCATAAAAGAATAGTTAAACATACAAATAGTATTAATATAGATTGATTATTTTATTTTTAGTTGATGTACTGGTTAAATTAAAATGATTAAAATAGTTGTTATAATGTAAAAATAAAAATCAAAAAAAATAAATTAAAATTTTATTTTGTGTTAAATGAGACTCAAGACTTGGTGAATGGTTAATATTAATGTGATAATAGAAAATAGTCATTTATAAGAAATATGTTATACTAACAAGTAAATATAATTCAAATAGACATTTAAATAAATAAAATTTAATCTTCAACACTTTTATTGTTTTTTAACATTTAACATAAATAGATTAAATAGTTTTATATTTTATTTTATTCATAAATAGATTTTGTATGATAAATCATCAATAATTTTTGTTGTTTTAACTTAACTATTTTCAATAAAAACATATTTTAATAAAATAATTAAAATATGTTTCGCATATAATTAATCTAATATAGACATAAATTATTATTAGTTGCAATTGTTTTGTTATTAATGTATAAAAAATATAAAATTAAATTATGATAAATATCTCTGTTTTAATAAACAGATATTAAATTATAAAATAGATATGCATTGTTACATGAAGTTAACAATAATTTTCTGAGAATATTGGATTATTAAAACAATTTATTGCAGTGCTTTATGTTTTTATACATAAAATAAATTTATAGAAATATTTTTAGATTGTTGTTGTATTATTTTATTTTTTAAAAAAAATATTTGAAATTACTATATTTTATTAAAAGCCTAAAAGTGATAAGTATTTAAGATAAAATAATAGATTATTTTAGTGGATTTAAAGTTATAGTTTTATGTATTAATTTATTTATCTTTCTATTTTTCAAAAAAAAGCATAATACTTAATTAATAGAACTAACTTAATTATTTTTATTAATTAAGATGAATTTAAAATACCATGAAACTTATGATTAATATTTCTTTATATAAAGTAAATTTATTAAAAACTTAATTATCAAAACTTTATTTATATTATGATAATATATCACGATAATACTTATAAAATAATCATATATACTTAAAAAAGTAACTTTTACATTCTATATTTTATTTTAAAATAGATTAATTTATTTCTTAATGCATCTCTAAAGACATGAAGAAATGTTTTTATGTACCAAACTATAAATTTTAACATATTCAGATATAGATAATAAGTAGTTATAGCACAATAAAATCATGAAATAATACGCGTACAATAATAAACTATATAAAATATAGTTTATTATTGTTGAAATAGTATAATACAATAAGATAATAACTATATTGAATTTTATTTCAAATAATTAATAGATTAGTTATTTATAAAAATTTAACAAAAAAAAAGATAATTGTACATCATTCTAACAATGTATAAAAAACTACACATCTTTATTTTCTAATTTATTATTAATGTTATACATTTTAATATAAATTATATATAACTTAAGTAATAAAAAATACCTAATTTGCATTATTATAGGATCATCTGTAATTACGTAGTTCTAATAGATTATCGTGATATTAAATTCGTTAATAATTACATAATTAAACAAAATAATAGATAATAAGATTATATTACATGATATAATATTATCATATAACTACTTCATTAACTTTTATGATATTTATATATCTATAAAACACATTTTTATTTCTAGAAATTAACTAATAATAATTATAATATATACTTTAAAAGTATTATTTGTATTACACTGTGATATCTATTCTTCTAACCAACAATATATTTTATCTAAAATAAATAATAATTTTAAAAAAATAAATTAATTATCGTTCAATTTAGTAAGTAAATAAATATTTAAGCATCTATTTGTAATGCCAATTTATTTTTCATATACAAAAATATTTTTTATTCAGTATAAGGTGTTTGATAAACTAACGCGACATGAACAAAGA
>JBHEQS010000015.1:0-44070 GCA_046530765.1 Arsenophonus sp. | reverse complement strand
GATAAGTAAATAACCAAACGAAACATATATTATAAATTTGAATGAATTATCAATAAACGTAAAGTTTATCTAAGTGGTAATATTTAAATTTTTATATCTTAATGAGTAATTGTTAATAACTAATAATATTTGCAGATGAAATAGAAATTAAGAACAGGATTTAGTAATTTTATGTTAAACTTACTAAAAGTATGGAAAAATAATATAATAAACTGATGATAAAATATTTTATTCTTAAAGTTACATATTAATCTAAATTGAATTATTAATAACAATGATAAGTTAGTAAATTTATAATTATACGTAAAGTTAAAGCTATTAATTTATTTAACACATCTGTTAAGCAAGACTAAATTATAAAGCAACAATATAAATATAGTTAAATCGATGTATACTAACTTGTATGCACAATGTTGAAAAATAAAGTGCTCTATGAAATGACATAATCTCGATTAAAATTTAACAATGTCTATAAGATAGATAAATAATATCACTAGAAATCGATTGATATGTTTGTTTCCTATAAAAATTAAAGCATTTTTTTGTAATTTATTTAAAAATATTAAATATCTGATATAATATATTATATTAGTTATATGAACTATAAATTGATTTTATATTTGGATATAATACTGTATTTTCTTTTATAATATTACAGATTTCATAATTTATTGTTTTTTTGAACATTGTTTTTTTGAACATATATAAAGATTCTTCATTATCATAAAAATTTTTAATTTAGATAGAATAAAAATTCTAAAAATATATATAACATTTACTGGAACAATAAGTGTTATTAAATATAATAAAATTATTGTAGTAGTATTGTAGTAGTAAAAATTTTTATTTTTTTTAAAAAAAATAAAAATTAAAAAATTAATTAAGATTTGCTTTAAGATAAATATTAACTATATAATTATATATCATCATTAGTAGACCCCTAATGCAGTGATGTATTTAATTTAAAATAGTTAATTTTTAGAAATTTACTATTAAATTAATTAAGTAACTTTTATAAATACATTGTTTACTTTATAGTAAAATAGATTATAAAAATAAGCAGTAATAACAATTTTATATTTTAAAAATATTTAATTTTATTAAAGTAATTTACTACTTAATACATTGTTATTACTTTATCTTTTTTAAAGTAAACTTATTTCTATTTATGCACAGTTTGTAGGATTATCATTTTTTTATGTTTAAAAAAATACGTGGCATATTTTCCAACGACTTATCTATTGATTTGGGAACTGCCAACACTCTCATCTATGTGAGAGGACAGGGAATTGTGCTAGATGAACCATCAGTTGTTGCTATTCGTCAAGATCGTGCTGGTTCGCCAAAGAATATTGCTGCAGTAGGTCATGAAGCAAAACAAATGCTTGGTAAAACTCCAGGTAATATTGCTGCTATTCGTCCGATGAAAGATGGAGTAATTGCTGACTTTTATGTTACTGAAAAAATGTTGCAATATTTCATCAAACAAGTTCATGGAAATAATTTCATGCGTCCAAGTCCACGCGTATTGGTTTGCGTGCCTGTTGGGGCGACTCAGGTAGAACGTCGAGCGATTAGAGAGTCAGCACTAAGTGCTGGCGCCCGTGAGGTATTCTTGATTGAAGAACCAATGTCAGCTGCAATTGGTGCTGGCTTACCAGTTTCGGAAGCAATGGGATCAATGGTTATTGATATTGGAGGTGGAACTACAGAAGTTGCTGTTATTTCATTAAACGGCGTTGTTTATTCATCATCTGTACGTATTGGTGGAGACAGATTTGATGAATCTATCATTAATTATGTTCGTCGTAATTATGGTTCGTTAATTGGTGAAGCAACTGCTGAAAGAATAAAACATGAAATTGGTTCAGCTTACTCTACAGATCAAATTTATGAAATTGAGGTGCGTGGTCGGAATTTAGCAGAGGGAGTTCCTCGTGGTTTTACACTTAATTCAAATGAAATACTTGAGGCATTGCAGGAATCATTAAGTGGTATTGTTAGTGCTGTTATATTGGCATTAGAGCAATGTCCACCAGAATTAGCTTCTGATATTTCTGAACGAGGTATGGTTTTAACAGGTGGTGGTGCATTGTTGCGTAATTTGGATCATCTTCTAATGAAAGAAACTGGAATCCCAGTTATTATTGCTGAAGATCCTTTAACTTGCGTTGCGCGAGGTGGTGGTAAAGCACTCGAAATGATTGATATGCATGGCTGCGATCTATTTAGTGATGACTAAGAGTTAGTTTAAAATGAATGTACTTAAGATAGTTCTCTTTTTTATTCATAGTGATGTCAATGATTAACGTTTATCTTTGTTAAAAAAAACTCATGAAGCCGATCTTTACTCGAGTGGTATCTTTACAATTACGTATTACTATTATAATAGCTATTGCATTAGTCTTAGTTGTTTGTGAAAGTAAGTTTTATACTTTTAATAAAATACGTAGTTATTTAGATGGCTTTGTTAGCCCTTTTTATTTTTTATCAAATGGTCCACGAGAACTATTTGATAATATTTCATATGCATTGATGCAAAAAGATCAATTTATTTTTGAAAATAAAGCATTAAAAAAAGAGCTTCTGCTAAAAAAAGCAGATAATTTGTTACTTGAACAACTTAAACAAGAAAATGCTAGATTATATGAATTATTAGGTTCACCTATACGAAAAGATGAACATATGATGATTGCAGAAGTATTGTCAGGCGGTAATGCTCCTTATAGAGATAAAATTATAATTGATAAAGGTTTACATAATGGTGTTTATGAGGGTCAGCCTGTTATTAGTGATAAGGGTGTTGTAGGACAGGTTATCGCAGTTAGTCAGTTTAATAGCCGTGTTTTGTTGATTTGTGACACAACGCATGCATTACCTGTACAAGTATTACGCAATTACATTCGCGTTATTGCAGTTGGAGTAGGATGTAATTACGATCTTCAACTTGAGCCTTTACCAGATAATATTGATATACAGATTGGTGATATGATAGTTACTTCTGGATTAGGTGGGCGATTTCCGGAAGGTTATCCAGTTGCAATTGTTTCCTCGGTTAAACATGATAATAAATGCGCATGTACAATAATCAATATACGACCCACTGCGGATTTGCAAAGACCACGGTATCTATTATTGCTATGGGGAAGTTTTAGTAATTCTTCTAACAACTTACGAACATCAAGAGGAGTGTATCGAACAACAAAATAGCGTTTAACTAAAATTTTCTACATATTTTCACTAATAAAAGCGACATTTAAATCTTATAACTAAAATAAATAGAAATAAAATATATAAATACTATTCAATAGTAGATTAGCATAAATTGCTACTATGAAATTAAAGTGATTAAAGGAAATGTAAATGAATCATTACCGTGGTAATAGGCGATGGATTATTTGGCTATCTTTTTTAATTGCAATAATTCTTGAACAGATGCCTTGGCCAGAACAGTTTATTTACTATCGACCTACATGGTTAATTTTAATTTTAGTTTATTGGGTTATGGCTTTACCGCATAGAGTTAGTGTAGGAACTGGATTTTTTTTAGGAATTTTGATTGATTTAATACAGGGTTCTGCACTTTCTGTACATGGGTTACCATATAGTATAATTTGTTATCTTATCTCCTGTAAATATCATATTCTTCGCAATATAACACTATATCAACAATCGCTTGTTATTGCTGCATTATCGATAATTATGAATTTTATTATATTTTGGGCAGAATTTTTTTCTTCTTTTATATTATTTCATTTTGAAATATTTTGGAATTGTTTAATTAATGCTATCTTGTGGCCTTGGATGTTTTTATTGCTGCGTAAATTTCGACGTCAGTTTTTAGTTTATTAAAATAAATTATAATTGTTTATTTTATGATAGATTTTATTATAAAGATAATTTATCTAATATTATTAAAATTAAAATTAAAATTAAAATTAAAATTTATAATTTAATAAAATATTATAAAGTAAAACAACAATTTATAAAATATGTAAATTTAGTATGTAAGTATGGATATTTTATGAGTGTTTTATTCATTTGAAATATTAATCTGGTGTTAATGTAATAACTAAATTATAGTAATATTTTTATTTTATAAAATCACTATGATTTATATCATATTTTAAATAAAAAATGCAATTAAATTATTAACATAATTGTACAGTCCTTTATGTAAAATACAGAAAGTTATTATTTAAATAACATTCTATGATAAGCATAGTTTATTGTATCGTTTAATTGTTATTTAGTTAATATCATGAACATTAAAGTATAAAAATAATTAATAAATTTTGTTTAGTGATACATGAACAATAATACAACTTATACTACTCAATGTATAAATTATCTATTTTATTGATTAGTTCAAAAAGTTATCAGATTGTTATTATTTTGCTATTGCTTGAAGTAAATGCGTTCATAAATAAATTTATGCGTCAACATAATAATAAAAACAATATTATTCAAACTATTAATTAATATAACGTTCACTAAAATGAGTTGATACAATATTATATTATATTGTATAAGAAGTTTATATTAATAGAAAAGCTTAAATATGAATTGTAGGTAATATTTATAATGCTATAGTAAGTTATATACCATAATATATAAAATTATTTTGTTAATGTTGGTTTTAAAAAATATATTTACGATATTTTGTCTTACATTGAACTAATTTTAGTAATATTTTTTATTTTTATGATTTTGCTAAAATAATTCTAAAAAATAAAAGATATTATTATACGTGTGATTAAAAGTTAGTTTTAAAATAAAAGATGTTACATTAATATTATTTATAAAAATATATAGTTAATTGGTTTTATGTTATTTTTTATCTCTGTTTTTTTTGGATGCTAAAAACATGGAAGAATAGAAATACTAAAAATATTCTCAATTATTTTGTGATTAAAATAGTTATTTCATTATTTGCAATTCATATTGCTTTACTACTATGTAAACATCAGTCACTTATAATTAATTTTTCATTGTTGATATTTTTGTTGATCTTACTTGAATAAAATAGCCAAACATAAAAATAATAAGTATTTCATCTATATTTTATGATAAACTATCTTTAATTAATCTTATTATTATAACTTTATATACTTTTATTTTGTATTCATATTGATTTAAAAAATTATTTTTATTTTATTAAAAGATTCAATTAACTAAGATATGTTATATAACAATAAAACATAAACTTTATCAGGTAGTATTGTGCTAATAATAGATCTATATAATTTTAAGAAAATACTCACTGTTATTTATGACTAAATATTTAATTAAAATAAAGCAACAATATCATTTTATATATAATTGATACTATTTACAGTTCTTTTACTGTAAATAGTAACTTAGAAAAAATTATTTTAATATTAACATTAAACTATCATAAATCGTTTAATATAGTTAAGACTATTTAGTCTTAACTATATTAGTATTAATTTTGTTGATACACTTGATTCTTACATCATCATCGTATTTTAATAGCTAGAGCAATCCCCGTCAATACATAATTAAAATTACAATTAATAGTTTTAATTAGAGCTGATAGAAATAACTAATAAAAAAAGCACATTATAGCATTATTTATAATCTATATAATAAATGATTAATTATAAAATTAGATAAACAATATAACCATAATAAATATTTTGTTATTAAATTTATAAAGAAATCATTTGAATAAATTATATAATCAATACTGATAGATTCTTTGTTTATTCTTTATATTATCTTATAAAAAAAACTAAATTGCGAGTAGCACATTATATTCAAACATTAAGAAATTTTTAAATATAATGTTTGTATAGTTAAAAATGATTTATAATCTCTATTATAGCTACAACGATTGCTATGATAATAATTTCTTTTTTTTGCAAGGAGAAATAGGTGAAACGCCTATATAATATATTTGTAGCTATTAGCATAATAACAATATTTATTGTGACATTGATTATTGTTGTACTGCGCCTTTTTCTTCCAAAAATTAATGAATATCGAAGTCAACTTGAATGGCAATTTCAATCATTATATAGAATACCATTTAAAATTAATAATATTAAAGGAGAATGGGAATCTTTTGGACCAGTACTAACACTTTCTGATATCAGTATTGCAACTGAAAAAATAACTATTAAAGCAAATAAGGTAAAATTTTCGCTTGATATATGGCGCTCGATATTCTCTTTACATCTACGTTTTCGTGATATTATTTTTTATAAATTAAATATAAATTATTATAAACCATTAGGATTTATTACTAAAGATGATTTTAGTTATTTTAATTTAAGTAGTTTAAATAAAGTACTTTTGAAGAAATTTGATTATTTTACATTGAAAGAAAGTAGTATTACTTTTTTAACATCATCTACAGAAAAAAGAACACTAAAAATCTCAGAACTTACTTGGTTAAATAAAAATAAATATCATATAGCACAAGGATTTATAAATTTTGATGCTTTACAACAAAAGAAAAATCAGAATTCAATTCAAATTAAAGTTAATCTTCACAATAAAAATGATGCAATTAATGAAGGAATGGTTTACTTGCACGCAGATAACATAAATTTTCTTCCTTTGTTAAGTTATTGGTTGGGTAATAGCACTGGATTAGAGAAAGCAGTATTCAATCTTTCTAGCTGGGTTGTAATTAAAAATAATCGTATAGTAATCGGAAAGCTTCAGCTACATCAAGTGGAAGCAAATTGGAAAATTAACAACGAATCTCACCAACTATCTGTTAATGATTTGTTAATTACATTATATTCTAAAAAAAATGGTTGGTTATTTGATATTCCACAGCTACAACATTTAAAAACAGATCGAAAAAAATGGCTAGCAGGTAAAATTTCTCTGTTATATTTACCACAATCAAAAACAAGTGAAAACAATTGGCGTATACGTGTTAATAATATTCAATTAGAACGATTAAAATTTATTTTACCTATTATATCATCTTTCACGCCTGAATTTATAAATGACTGGCAAAAGAGAAAACTGAAAGGTAAACTTATTGCACTAGCATTAGATATTATTCCTTGCAAGCCAGAAAAAACTTTAATTGATTTAATTTGGCAAGATATTAGTTGGATACGATGGAAAGATTTACCATCAGTTAGTCATTTTAGCGGTTTATTGCGAGGAACTAAGAAAGTTGGGATGTTTTCATTTAACTTAAATAAAAGTTTTGTTGAATATTCTCCAATGTTTAAAGAACAATTAGAAATTTATACAGGCAATGGAACAATTTTTTGGTCAGAAGAAGACAATGAGCGGCAGATTTGGAGCAAGAATTTAGAGATTCAAGTAAAATCACTATGGACAAGAGGTAATTTTAGTTATCTAGCCCCAAAAAATATACCACCAACATTAAGTATTTTAGTTGGTGCAAAATTGACAGATATATCTGATGCTTGGCGTTATTTTCCAACAACGTTAATGAATAAAGATTTAACTAATTATCTAACAAAATCAATTATTGCCGGCCATACAGATGAAGCTACAATTATTTTTCATGGTGATCCTGCTGATTTTCCTTTTAAGAAAAACAACGGACAATTTCAAGTTTTTATACCACTAAGAGGAGCGGCTTTCAAATATCAACCAGATTGGCCTACAATTTTTGATTTAGATATTGATGTTAATTTTGAACGAAATGGACTTCATTTATCTGCGCCGAGTATAAAGTTAGATGATGCTAGAGCATTAGATTTTAGTGCTGACATTGAGGATTGTAATCAACCTAAATTATTAATAAAATCTAATATTGCTGGTAATGGAAAAGCAATTGCTAATTATTTTAATAAAAGCCCAATGAAAAATTCAATTGGAAAAGCATTAAATACAATAAAAATAGGCGGCAACATTACTGGTAAATTAATGCTTGATATTCCATTGGAAGAAACCGAAGGTAACATTATTGCAACCGGTCAAATTGATCTTAACAATAATGATGTCGATATAACTATTATTAATGGTCATATAAAAAAACTAACAGGACGATTTTATTTTTATAATAGTAATTTAAAAAGTGAAAAATTACAAGCTCAATTGTTTGACCAACCAATAAATTTAAGATTTAATACTATTAATAATCAACATAATTATCAAATAAATATTAATATTGATGGTAGTTGGCAATCTAAAAAAATAGCTACTTTTCCTAAATTAATTACAGATCAATTTATTAATTATATAGATTGGAAAGGACAAATTAATATTGAATTACCTAATAAAATAAAACAAAACCCAAATTTATCTATTATTATAAATGGTAAATTAGGAAATATTAATAGTAAATCATTAACTTTAGATACTCAAAAAATAAATAAATTACATGATATTCAAATCAGTGCGAATGGTGATAAACGTAAATTGCAAATTTATGGTAATATTGATCAGTTAATTAGTTTCAATAGTCAATTACAACTTTTTGATAAAGAAGTTCGTTTATTAAAAGTAAACATTCAACCTTATACAAAAAAAAATATTATTTTACCATCTAATTCGATAGTTATGATAAACTTGCCAGAAATTAATGATTTAAAATGGCTTTCATTGCTATCTTTATTTTCTTCATTAAGATTAAAATCATCAGACTATAATAAATCATTTTTTATACCGGATATAGCTATTATTAATTTACAAAAAATCAAGTTTGCCAAGCAACAATGGAATAATATAGCATTTACCATTAATAGAAATGCTAAGCTAACAACAATTGTTGTAGACAGTAATAAGTTAAAAGGAAGCTTGATAATTCCGAAGTATGGTAGTTGGAAAGCTAATATTAACTATCTTTATTTCAATCCAGAAATTTCAACTAAACAGAAAAATTATCAAGAAATAGATGGAATTGTAAAGATATATGATATTTCAGGTTGGCCAAATATAAACATTTACTGTTCAGAATGTTGGATTGCAGGTTATAAAATTGGCGAAATTAAAGCGCAAATCATACGAAATAAACAAATGCTGATTTTAAAAGAGGGATCATTAATAAATAGCGCAACTAACTTAAAAATATCTGGTATGTGGCATTCAAATCAACAAAACGTTACAACAATAAGAGGAGAATTAAAAGGTAATCAATTTGATGATCTGTTTGCTTATTACGGAATATTAGTTCCAATTAAACATACATCATTTAATATTGATTTTAATTTAAATTGGATGGCACCTCCATGGAAACCTAATATTAATATGTTGAATGGAAATTTAAATTTTAATTTAACTAATGGTGGAATTTCTCAGATTGGTAGTAGTTCCAATCAGTTGTTGCATTTTGTAAGTTTTAATGCATTGTTGCGTAAATTGCAACTAGATTTTAGTGATACATTTAGTAATGATTTCCTGTTTGATTCTATTCGCGGTATTGCTAATATAAAAAATGGGATTTTAAATACTAATAATTTTTATATTGATGGTTTAATATCTGATATTATCATAAATGGAAAAATTAATTTAGTTCATCGCAATATGAATTTAGAAGCTATTATTATTCCTGAAATTTCAACTACAGTTGGTGTTGCAACGGCGTTAGCAGTTAATCCACTTGCTGGGGCAGCTGCATTTGCTGCAACTAAAGTGTTGGGGAAATTATGGAATAAAATATCGCTTATTCGTTATAGAATTACAGGTAATCCAGAAAAATTAAAAATTTATGAAACATTGCGTAAATTAAAGGAGAATAAAGAATACGACAAATGATAATATAAAATTGTTTTGACTATTTTTATTGTTGAACTAAATACTAAACGTAATTTTGATTTATATAGATAAATATAATAAAACTTATAAATACTATGGAATTGGTTTTAATAAAAAAAATTCTACTATTATTTAGTATATATATTAATTTTAGTAATTTTTTTAAAATGTATAAAAATTTTATCTTACAAAAGATAAAATTTTTTATTTTCTTCATCAATTATTAAGTATGTATAACTATGGATATATACATTAATTAATTAATTAATTAATTAATTAATTATAAAGATGTTTAATTTATTACGATAAGTAATATATCATTTTATGATAGAAATAAATATACAAGAATATTATTGAATATATAAAAAGCATGTATAGTAAATATTTAATTTAATAATGCAATGAACATCTTAATAATAATTTAAATACTAGTTAGTCGTTTATGATGAGTTATTTATTCATAGTTCATATTTTTAATTATATTTAGACATTAAAAATAAGGTTTTAAATTTTATTATTGTTATAGCTGATTTAAATATTTAACTAATGTGCTTAAACAATTATCTGCTTTTAAAATTTATTTTTTTAAAGTAAAATATTAAATATAAGAAATTTTTAAAGTTAAATTTTTAATAATTAAATTATAATTAATATCTGCAATAATTACTTTACAAAATATAGATATAGTAAATGCATTAACTATTATTTCCTATAAATATAAATAAATCTAAATTGATCTTCATAAGCATATGATAACATAGAATTATAATTCTTTCTTTGCCAGTTTAAACCAATTTATTAAAAAATAAAAGAAAATACTAATAGTAAATAAATACAAATTAACATTCTTAATAAATATTTAATTGCATTTTTTAGTCATACATTTTAACTATTATAATTATTATTTTCAGTCGAATCATAATGAAATATTTAAATTATTTAGCAAATCATTAATTAATATTATACAATATTAACGATAACAATCAGAAATTATATACATTAATAATGTTTACTTATGGTATTATAAAAAATATTAATATAGAGAAAATTATTATAATTAATCTCGAAAATATAAAGTATGTTAAATTTTTTACGTAGATTCAAGATATATATTTTAATATATATCTTCTATAATATGCTAAAAAAAATATTATCTGTGTAGTCTATATTTATAATTCTGTCACAATTGAGCTTTTTACACACAGAAGCTAATTTATTTTTTTTATAATTTATGTACATTTTTATATTAATAAAAAATTCTACTTTATAAATTCTTATTTCTATATTAATTAGAAATTATTGATAATAATAAATATTAAGTCAATAGTATCTTAGAGCGTTATAATTATGGATCTGTTTATTGAGACATATTTTGATGAAATTTTGAGTTAATATTATTTCCTAAAAGTTATGCGAATACAATTGATTAATTTTAGTATGATTGGTAATATCAATTTGATTAAGACTTAAATATCATTTTTTTTTGAGAAATAGCTATTGTTTAGTTGCTGCTTCATTGCCATCTATAATATATGTTATATATTTTATGTTAATTTTACGATGTTGTATGGAATAATAATTTATAATATCTAGTTAGTATAGTTGATATATTAAAATAATAGTCAGTATTAATTATTTTAATATATACTTAATTTAAATAGCATATAAATTAAATATTGCATCTAAAAACTTTTCTTTTTGTAAGATTATTTAATCAAAAAAAATAATATCATGGAGTTAATAAATAAATAATATTAATTTAATCACTAATAAAATAATCCTGTATATTTCAATAGTTGATAATAATTTTAAATTTAATAACATGATTTTTATAGTATAAAGGATGAAAGTGTTCCAATTTTATTTCTTAAAATCAATATTAATACTAAATTCGTATATCAAATAAAACGGTATTATATAATTTTAAATTATTGTATAAATAAAATTTCAATCTAAATTATTAACATTTAATATTATGACTTTTAATTTTATTAAAAGTATTTGAAAAATTATATAAGAATATATCTGTTTATAATATTTATAAGTTAATCTTTTAACATAAAATTTTGATAATATAAAGTTGATATTGATCATTTCTGTAGAAAATAGCTAGTAATCGTTTTTTATTCGTTTGATGAACTAATTTATTTAATTTTATTAAATTTATATATTCTATATTGTTAAAATTATTAGAATTAGCTAAATGTTAAATTTTATTTTTTTTATGATATAAATCAACATTAGTAAATAATATTTACTAGTATAATAATTTTTTGAAAGAATCTCAATAAATATTATATAAAGTAATTAATATTTAATAGAAAGAATAGTCTTGACGTAATCTTAATCTAATTTAGTAATTTTAGATACAATAACTGTATATTAAATAATTATAAGTAATAGTTTTTAATGGATTTATATATTTTTTGTTACTTTTATTTATAATTAATATAATTAACTAAGATTTATACATATCAAGACATCATTATTAATTTATAACAATTGATTTCTTAAGTTTTAACATCTACTAATAATAAAATAGTTAATTTTTACTTTTTAATATTTAATGTTTAATAAATAAGTTAAAAATTTTTAGATTTGATTAATATATAAAAAAATTATAATTAACATAGTAGTTTTGAATTTATTTTTATGCTATAGAGCGTTAGTTTCTAATAATTTATATTAAAATATTTACGTTTAGAAATTTAATAAATTAATAAATATTTCTTAATTTATTAAATAAACTTTAATTACGTTTACTGATTCATATAATGTTATTATTGCAAATAATATATATTCTAGTAGAGAGAGTTATATATATGTATTGAAATAAATAATTATTTAATTAATAAGATTAAATTGTATATTATAATAAATTGTATAATAGCACTGTATAGCTATTTTATTTTTGATGTAATTTATTTTTTTAAATTACATCAAAAATTTTTTATGTTTTTGATTATATTAATTAATTTTATATTAATAATTTATTTAAACATAAATAAAACTAAAATAAATTATTTGGTATGCATTATAAATTGTTAATATGAGTTATTATAAAAAATAAAGTGCTATTAATAAATTAATAGATATTAATGCGATAGCTATTTGTAATATTCAATATATTGTATTTAATAGCAATATTGTATTAGATATAATAGTTTATCGCAATTGATAGAAAGAAAATTAGCTATATACTTTTGTATATATAAGTAATCATATTATAGTATAGATTATTATTGATATAGAACTTATAAGTTAAAAACTACTTTTATATTGATTTTGAGTATAATCCACTTACTAAGTAAAGATTAAAATTTAATACCAACTAAATATTATAAAAGATAATATTTAAACTGTTACTCAACATTAATCTAAATAATTGTTAACAATAATAATTAAATAAAATTCCGTTATACTTATTTAATTTATAATTAATTATACTGTCAAAAGCTTATATTGATTAAGTTATTAAAACGAAAATATTTTATCTTTTATCATATAGGTAAAAGAAGTTTATTTTTCTCTAGGTAAAATTAATTTTATTAAAAAAATAAAATTAATTATTTTATATCATATTTTTTATTAAACAACGTAATAACCATTTTTTTGCATGTTTTTATTCATAAGATATATATTTAATTATTATATTAATATTTTTAATAGAAAATAACTTAATTCAATCAAACGCAATATTATAATAAGTAACCCTATAAAATTACTTATCCATCATGACTATCTATTTTAAAAAATAAATTTTACTTAATGAACACTATTATCTACTGTTATTAAATTAATAGACAGATAAATCATAGTAGTATAGGATTACTCTAATTTATCGTTATACTTTAGATTAAATCGAAATAATATAAATTTTACTAAATTTCTATTATAAGTATAATATAGTTAACTTTGATTACATAAAATTAATAAAAATAATCTGTTACCAATAAGCAAGATTGAAATTGCATTAAAATTTAATCAACTACTTTTGAAAATTATAAAATATTCTAATTATTTTCAATAATTTATATTTTAATATAGAAATACTTTTATAAAAATTAATATATATTATGTTATTATAAACATATCAATAAAGAAATTATTATTAATATTTTTTAACTAATTTTAGTATTAGTTTCATTTTACATATCTTAGTCAACTAATTACTAACTATTTAATTTAGACAGTTTCTGTAAAACATACATATTATAGCATTTTATTTAAAGAATAACTATGTGTATTAAATAATTGTAAGGAAATTAGCATTCATTATTATTGACTATTAAATTTAATTCTTTTAATAAGTTTATAGTTTTATAAAATACTTAATAAGTTTGTCTTCTTTAAATTAATTTATATTTTTGTAGATAAAATCTAATTTAACTATTTCTAGACAATTACTTTAAATAACATCAAATTTAATTCGTTGTTTATTTCTTAATTATAATATTCACATTATTTAATGTATTTTATTATGATAATTTATTATTTTTTGTATATATGATAGTGGTTTTAGATAAATTTTCTTAAATAAGATAAATGTAATCAGAAAGAAATATATAAAATAGTTATATATTTCTTTAAAATAAAACATTATTGTTTATAACGTATTATAATAAAAAAATATAAATAATAATTAATTTTAATTATATTAAAATTAATTATTATAGTATATATTATACATAATAATATTAAAACATTTAGTAATATTTAATGTAATTCAGTATTTTATAAAATTAATATATTTATATTTATATTTATATTTATATTTATATTTATATTTATTTTATTAAAAATGATTATAACTAAAAATTTCACATATTAATCATATATTTTTAACATATAATTAACTAATAGATAATATTGCAAAAAAAAATTCTCTTCTTGAAACTTATTATTAAAAATTTTAATAATATTAACTATTACATCTTATTTATATATAAAATATTAGTTCGTGATTTTTATAATAAAATTTATTGATATTATATATGATAACAATCAATAAAGATCAGTATAGATTATTTTTTTGATTAATTATAAAAATGTTTTTAGTAAAAAGTAAATTCATATTAATTTTTATAATGATACTGTATATAATATACAGTTATAATTTTCTCTTTTCTAATGTTCGATGCCTAGATTGAATGTTTTTTCCTCTTGATCTGAAGTAATTAGCTAATTGCTCTGCAACATAAACTGAACGGTGCTTTCCTCCTGTGCAACCTATGGCAATTGTTAAATAACTGCGGTTATTAGATTCCAACATTGGTAACCATAATTCAAGATAACTCCTTGTTTGATAAATAAAATTATGCACTTCTGTATGTCTCTCAAGAAACTTTGCGACCATTCTGTCTAGACCTGTCATAGGTCGTAATTTTGGATTCCAATGTGGATTTGGTAAAAATCGTACATCAAATACATAATCTGCACCAATTGGAATGCCATGTTTAAAACCAAACGATTCGAATACAATAGTTAATTCGCGTTCACGTTTTCCTAATAGACGAGATCTAAGAATTTCAGCTAATTCATGCACTGACATTTCAGATGTATCAATAAACAAATCAGCTCTTGATAGTAGCGGTTCTAATAAATTATTTTCTTCGTCAATAGCACTTTCTAATGATAAGTTTCTAGTAGAAAGTGGATGTAAACGGCGAGTATCACTATATCTTCTAATAAGTACATTACGGCTTGCATGGAGAAAAAGTAGTTGCGGTGAAAAACTAGTAGGTAAATTCCTTACTGCTTTTTCAAAAATTGCAGGATTCTCTGGCATGTTACGAACATCAATGCTCACTGCAGCAGAAGTTTGTCGTTTGGCTAACATGTTTGCTAATTCCGGCAACAGAATAACAGGTAAATTATCAACACAATAAAAACCCATGTCTTCTAGTGCTCGCAGAGCAACAGATTTTCCTGAACCAGAGCGGCCACTGACTATCACCAGCATCATAACTAAAACCACTTTGCTTTCTTTGCAATGAAAACTATTATTTTGATCATATATTTTCAAGAATGCTTATTTAGTAATAATTTTATAAAGTTATTTGCTAGTTTTCCAACAAACGTAAACTACGACATATGTTTTCATTAGACAACCGCTTAATAATTAAAAATAGTGTATGTAAACGTGTTTTGAATTTAATTAATAATATTAATAATACAAATAATAAATCAACTTACCTATTATCAATATTAATTAAAATTAATATGTTCATTTAAATTAAAGAAAACTACCACTAAGTAGTATTAATTATTTTTATTTAATTTTCACGTTGTATTATAATATGTGTTTCTATACAAGTATCGACTACTATTATACTTGTTAATAATTAATAAACATAAGATTTTTATGTATATTCAGTTAAATACCTTCAAATTTATTTATAATACCTGTCGTTAGTTTTTTTAGTACAATATACATTATTTAGTGTACGTTATGATGTTAACAATTGAATTTAATAATAATTTTTTACTGTTCCATTAAATCTGTTTCCTGAGTATAATTATAGCAGATATATATCTTACATAAATAATATTGTCATCGACAATTTATATTTAGTGTCATATTGTAATATTATTAATAATATTAATTAATAACACTTTATTTTTTATTTTTAATTAGTAAATTAACTTATTATTTTTTCTATTATGATATAAATAAGTCACACAATATAGTTTTATTAAAAATAAGAATTAAGTTCTGTTTCATTTATTTCTTACACGTACTTTATAAATTTGATTAAATTTCTAAATTTTTAAATACATATCATTTATATAGTTAAAAACTATTTAAATTTTCAATAATTTTTTTATAGTTTAAAGTTTATACTACTACTTCTATAATTTAATATTTTAATTAGTAATTTAAAATTTAATATAATTTCATTATTAGTTAATTTAAATTAATTATTGTTATCGATTTATAGTATAATAAATTTATAAAAATCTCAGCATTAAAAACTGATCATTATAAATTTAAATATTATATTTTGTTACTATGTTAGCTAATTTATATTATCACTCAATACTTTTTTAATATTTTATATTATGATAAGTTTTTATATTGCATATAATGATAAAATAAATTTTAAGCATTAATATAAATATATATTGCTAAATAATAGTATTTCAAATTAAATAGTATTGAGTTATGAAAATATTTTCTACTTATTACAATAATAATCGTCTTGTATATATTAATCATATAAATAATACCATTAATAGAATAGGTTTTGTATATTTTTAATACGTTCAAATTAATTTTTAAAATTCTATATAGTATATTTATTAACTTTTAATAAAGTTTTGTTTTATATTTCAAGATTTTTATTAAGAATTTAATTTTTAAAGCTTATTACATATAAATTTCTTGTTTTTATCATCATGGTGTTTATCTATAATAAGATGAATATTATTTTATTATTACTTAATAAATTATTTAGCTATTTAGTATTACTTTTAGTAATTATATATTTATTAGTTATTTATTTTTGTAAAAATATATAGTGTAACATTTCTTAATTCATTAAATTTAATGTAATATTTAATCATACAATTATATTTTGTATAAAAATAAACAAGAACCTTTAAAAAATATAAATAATTAAGTAATTTTTAATTTTTTCTATGATATCATTCTAATATTATATCTGTTTTTTTTAAAAAAGTTTAAATTCATCACAAATAATATTTGTTAGTACTAAATTGATATAAATATTTTTAATAGTATAAATTAAATATTAGAAATGCTTGACATTATCAATAATTTATACCTAAATATAATATATTTGTTTTAGTAAAAAGATGTTAATAATTATGATATAATAAATAAGTTTAAAAAATTTATGATATTATAATACTTATTATTTATATATAGAATAAGTTATTTTATGACAAAAGTATTTGTTAGGCCAAATGCCTAATGATGTATAAAGTATAATTTTCTAAAGTTAAAATCTAAAGATAGTTTTAAGAAAATTGTTATATCTGATTATTTTAAAATGTCTAATTTTCTGTCTCATCATAGTTAATATCAAATATTTTAGTTTTTGACATAGATTCTTTTATTTTAAAAATAATTAATTTTAGTAATTTCCTAAATTAATCTTTAATCTTGAAATATTCAAATAAACCAATATCTTATTATTTAATTGATAATTAAGCTAAAGTTTCAAATAGTGTTTAATAAAATTATGCCATACTATTCTTATTTTAAGTAAGATAATGAAAATTAATAAACTTTAATTAGTTATTATTATAGGCGAAAATTTTCTCCAAGATAGACACGTTTGACTTGCTCGTTTTCTAAAATTATTTTAGGAGATCCATGAGCAATAATATTACCTTGATTTACAATGTAGGCGCGCTCACAGACATTTAATGTTTCTCTAACGTTGTGATCAGTTATTAGCACTCCTAATCCGTAATCTCTCAAGTGTTGAATTATTTTTTTTATATCCAATACTGAAATTGGATCAACACCGGCAAAAGGTTCATCTAAAAGAATAAATTTAGGATTAGAGGCTAATGCACGAGCTATTTCTACACGCCGACACTCTCCACCAGAAAGAGATCGACCAAGATTATTTCTTAAATGAGCAATATTAAACTCTTTCATTAATTCTTCAGCTAGTTCCTGTTTTTTTACAAATGTTAAATCTTTTCGAATTTCTAATATTGCCATTAAGTTATCGTAAATATTTAGTCGTCGAAATATAGAAGTTTCTTGCGGCAAGTAGCTTATTCCTTTTCTGGCACGTTTATGAAGAGGTAGCAAACTAATATCTTCATTATCTATAGCAATTTTTCCGGTATCTAGTGTTATAATGCCAACAACCATATAAAATGTTGTCGTTTTGCCAGCACCATTTGGTCCAAGCAAACCAACTATTTCACCTGAACTGACTTCTAAGCTAACGTCTTTAACAACTTTACGATTTTTATATATTTTCGCTAAATTTTTTACTGTTAATTTAGACATTTTGTATTATTTACCATTCTAATTATTTGTATTTTTTCTAAGGATCTTGTAATTTGGAAGGTGACAATATTGTTGTTACTAGTTTTCCTTTATTACTAAAAGCTTCCATTTTTTTAGTTGCTATTAAATACGTAATTTTATCAGCTTTAATATTGCTATCTAGCTGTTCAAAGTATGCGTTACCACTTAGAATAATTAGCTCTTTCTCTAGTTCATAGTATATTTTATCACTATAACATTTTATTGATTTACCATTATCTTGTAATTGATAGAAAGTCGCTGGCGAACCATATGCCTCTACAATAATTTTTTTAGTATTTCCATTTGGATGAATAAGAAGAACTTTATCGGCTTTTACTTCTATAGTTCCTTGTTTTATAACAATATTTTTTATAAATGTAGTAATATTTTTTTTTAAATCAAGTGATTGTTTGACTGAATTAATTTTGATTGGTTGTTGAAAATCACTTTTCATAGAAAATGCTTGCAAGTTTAATATTAATATTAATATAGTAAGTATTAAATTAATTAATATCTTTTTCGATAATATCATTTCAATTGTTTCTCTTTGAATCTATTTTATTGTTTTGTATTTCATAATAAGTTTTAACATCTTCAATTAATTCTGCAATACACATTCTCATATTACCGCGCATTTTCATTCCTACTGATCGTAAACTAATCCCAATCGCAGTAACTTTATTATTTGATGAAACATCTTGAGTAATTAGATCGATTATAGCATTTTCAGTTAAAATTTGTTGTAAATCTGAACTTGAATTTAAGTTATTTATTTGAACATTGCCATATAGATATAGTATATTATCATTCGTTAGCTTAGCTTTATTGGCGCGTATGAGCCAAGCAGGAACAGCCTTTCTATCATAAGTTGTTAATATTGGATTAATGAAATAGCTGATTTTATTAATAGAAAAGTACTTTGTTTCATCAGTCTTCAATTTATAAGATAACTTTCCCATTAGATCGTAAATATAAATAATAGCATTGCTAGATTGATAATTTGCTTGACTATCATGAAACAACTTTGATGATTTTGTTTGTTCAAAATTATTAAAGTTCCACCCAATAAGAGATATAACTATTAGCATTAATATAATGTTAAGACAAAGTTTAAATTTGTTTATTTTCATTCAGTTTTACCAATATTGATATGTCTTAGATATTTTATATCTTACTTATTTAGGAAAATGTATTAGATTATAAACTTTATGTACTGTACCTTTTATTTTGTTTATATGTAATATAATGTAATTTAATTAACAATGTTTTCTTCTCATTATATTTCTCAAATGAAACTACTTTTTATAAATATAACAGGATAGTCATTACATAATAATTAACATAAGAAATTTATTCCTATTTTATTTTAATAGAGAGACAAGATCATTATAAACTATTTTTAATCTACTATTTATAAAGATAACTAATATCAAGTACATAAACTTAATATTACAATAATTTATATTTATTTTCTATAATAATATTGACCTTATTTCATATATTAGTAAATAACTAATTTAGCAATTATTCTACTAATTAAACGTTTTAATTGTTCAGAATTATTTTATATATAAAAGTAATTTATTTATTATGCAACACTATTAACATTATAAATTAGTAATTTATTAGATACTCTTTTAATAATGTGTTGTTTTGTTATACCATAATAAGATCGTTATTTAATTATGATGATTTATATATTACTTCTAATAATTATATTATGTCAGCCTTCAAAAGATCATGTAGATGAATAACACCAATAAGTATATCTGTTTTTGCAACCAGTAACGAAGTAATATTGTGGTGTTGCATTAAATTTAAGGCGTCAATCGCTAACATATCAGGTTTTACACTAATACTACTTGTCCTCATAACATTGCCGATTTTTATATTATTTAATTCAGTATTCATAGAAACTACGCGTCGTAAATCACCATCTGTAAAGATACCTTCAATTTGCATTTTTTCATCACAAATTACTACCATGCCTAATTTTTTTCTAGTAATTTCCAATAATGCTTGCTGCAATATTGTCTGTTTTGTGACATTAGGAATATTTTCTCCTGTATGCATCAAATCATTTACTCTTAATAAAAGTTTACGACCCAATGTACCACCTGGATGGGAAAGAGCAAAATCTTCAGCTGTAAAACCCCTAGCTTCAAGTAAAGAGATGGCTATAGCATCTCCCATCACAAGCATTGCCGTAGTACTTGTTGTTGGCGCAAGACCTAATGGGCAAGCTTCTTGTGGTACTTTAATACAAAGATAAATATCTGCTGCTGCTCCTATACTACTACTAAGGTTTTTTGTCATACAAATTAAAGTAATGTGTTGACGTTTTAATAGTGGAACTAGTGCTAATATTTCATTTGATTCACCAGAGTTAGAGATAGCTAGTACGATATCTTTACTGGTAATCATACCTAAGTCGCCATGACTTGCTTCTCCAGGATGAACAAAAAATGCAGGTGTTCCTGTGCTAGCTAATGTAGCTGCAATTTTACGACCAATATGTCCTGATTTTCCCATTCCCATAACAACTACCTTGCCAGCACATTTAAAAATTAGATCACAAGCTTGATTAAAATCGTCATTAATATATTGCTCTAGATTTTCAAGTCCAGTACGTTCAATATCTAATACTTTCTTCGCAGTTTTTTGAAAATTAATTTTAGACATTTTTATTTCCTAATTTTATATATATAAGTTATTTAATTATATGAGTTAACATATTTTTACTAATACTTGTTTTCATATCACTTACAATGTATTGCAGCAATTAATATGTTATTGTACATGTATTATTAATAATATATTTCAAATGTTATATAGTTTAGAGTTTATTTATAACGAAGATGCAATAATAAAAACTAAAAATTAGTAATAATTTAACTACTAATATTGATAGCAAATGTATAATTGTTTTCAACTAATACCTTTTATAATAGTCAAATATAATTAAATAATAATTAGATAAAAAGTATATCTTTTATTATGAGAAATATTTTTATTATATGATAAAGATCAAAAAAATATATTTTATTAAATATTATTATCTAATTTTTATCGACATTGATTGAGAAATCCAAATATAAAAATTACTGTAATTATTTGACTATTTATAATTAAAAAATAATTTTACTATGTTTAATTATTTCTAATTACGCATAGAAGCAATGTGAAAATTTATTTTTACAACATTAATATTTCAACACTAATCTACACTAAATTTTATATCATTAGTAATAAATTAGTGCATTATTTCAATATGATGTTTTATTTTATGATGTTTTGTTTATTAATATTAATGTTTTTTTTACAATGTTTATTTTAGATTGCACTATAATATTTTATTACAAACAGAAATTATTAAAATTGTTGTTATGATAAAATTAGAAGAAATAGTATAATTTAGAGGCTTATTTAAATAATATACAAGATAAATTATCTGAATGTATTACGTAGAAAGTAGATATAACACATTTTATTTTTCTTGATAATAAATTAATTTCATGATTAGAATATTATTTAATAATGTAAGATAACAATTTAAATTTAAATTTAAATTTAAATTGTTAATTAACTTAATAACGCAATATATATTAATTTTGTTATTTTAAATAGAAACATATCTTTTATAAAGATATAAAAGTACTTACAAAAATAAATATGTATTAATACGTTAATTTCTTTATTTTATACAAAGATTGGCTATTGCAATTTAAGTTTTGGCAGAGATTTATGAAGTGTGTTTATTGTTGTAATATAATTACATTAATTAATACATTATCTGCATTAGAAGATCATTTGCTTTATTATAGTAGAAATTGCCAGTCACGTATCATATTTATTATTTCGATATTTTACTGTTTAAATTTAAATTTATAATTAATAAAGTTTATATATATTTTATTGTTATATTTGGATTACTTATTTATATATAAGATTCTTTATAAGAATATTTAGTACTTACTATACTTAGTTATGAATCTAGTATTGATATAATTTTAATATTTTTATTATTTAATATAATTAAGTCTGATAGTTATAATTTTTTATTTGATTACCGATATTGCTTTCATTAATTATAAAATTATAATTAATGAAAGCAACAGGTAAAATATCTAGTTTTGAAACAATGAAATTAATCTGTTTAGTCGATTTATTGCCATATCTTTTAGCATCAATCCATATACATTGGTACATTAATTTTTGCCACTATTAACATTATATGTATCAACATGCTAAACATGGATTTGGACTATAATTGATAATTTATTTTCTTGACAATATAATATACTTTTTAACAAGATAGATAATCTCAACTATTTTATTAAATTACGACATTTGCTTTATACTATATAGTTTTATATTTTTATTTAATTGTTATGATATATGTAATATCTGGCGTCTGAATGGATTATCATAGAAATAATTATAGCTATTGTTTATTTATAATTAGTTATATTTAGTTTAGATTTAACGCTTACTATATTGATATATTAAATTTAATTTATTAATAGTAAAATGAAATTATAGTTTTATTGTTTATTTTTATTGCGTAGCTTATATTTTTATGTTTAAAATTTAGTACTAAATCATTTGACAATAAATCAACTTATGAAGTTGTTTATTTTAATAATTCATGTTTATTAAAAGCAAATTAAGTTTAAACATATATTGTGTTACGCTATTATAAACAAATATTAATTAGATAAAAACCTATTATTCATATGTTATCTTATCAATTTTTAGTTAGCATGATAATATTACTGATAACGGTTAATTGTTAATATTTATTTATGTGCTTTATGTGCTTTATGTGCTTTATGTGATAAGTTTTTGATACTCAATACCAATCTTTATAATTTATATGTGAGTTATTTTATTAATGATACATATCGAATTAAAAACGGTAAAGATACATAACACTGAAGAATTAATTTGTCGATTTTTATATATAAATTATTATTATAATTTTTTCAAAAAAAAGATTATATTTAGTTTGCTAAAACAATAAAATCTTTGAGGAGATAATAATTAGTAATATAATATGATAAATAGTAAGTATTTATGTTTATATTATTAATTATTATTTTCTTTATTAATATTGATTGCGTTTGAAATATC
Source organism: Arsenophonus sp. (assembly GCA_046530765.1). Lineage (GTDB taxonomy): Bacteria > Pseudomonadota > Gammaproteobacteria > Enterobacterales > Enterobacteriaceae > Arsenophonus. Next base: position 20,204 of record JBHEQS010000015.1, on the reverse strand, counting down.
AATAGATAAAACTGTTAATATTAATTAATTTAAAAATAATATTCAATAATCTTTATTAGTAAAAAATAAACAATATATAGTCCGAAAAATTTAAATTATTTACTAAAGGTTATTTATGAGAAGTTTATTAATTATATAAAAATTAAGCATGCGTAAGAGTTAATACAATAATCTTATCATTGTAGAACTTTATCTTACTTTATATCATATGATTGTTTAGTTTACTTAATACTATATATAACAAATTTATATAAAATATTTAATGATGCTTTGTCGTAATAAAATTATGTACACATAAGGACGTGCGCATTCTAATCTTGATTTTTATTTTATAAAAATAGACAGCCAGTCTTTTAATATATTAAAATATTTTTGTTAAAAGCATTATATTAATTACAGTTAAATAAAATATTAATATATTAATATTTTATGTTCAAAGAGTGCTGACGAATTAATGCAGTAAATTCTCAATATCTTAATAAATCTATTGCTTTATAAAATAAGAAATAATGATCTATATGTTATATTTAAATAAAATAGTAAATATTAATTTTAACCGTCTAGACTGATCGTTATATTTTTCAATCTTTTAGCAACAAATAAATCAGATATAAAAGGTATTAATTTTAAATTATATCGCATTATCAATGCGATATAATCTAATCTTATAATATTAAAAGATTAGTAATAATTATAGAGTAAATTAATATTTAAAGTGTAGTAAATTAAAATAATAATTAATATTTATAATGTTAACTATTTTATAAATCGATTAACTAATAAATTTTAAAACAATTTATGTATAAAAAAATAGATTTATTTTAATTTTTTATATCTATGACTTTTTTTTAATTTAAGTAGATATATATTGTTAAGTTAGATATATTTTCTTTAAATATTAAAATTGAGTTTAATTATGGATATAAATAAGATAAAGCAAGCTCTAACAAAACAACTGAAATTTGATGAAATTATTATCAATGGTGATGGTAGACATTTTAAAATAATTGCTGTTTGTGAAATATTTAACGGGATGAGTCAAGTTCAGCGTCAACAAATTATTTATGAACCATTAATGGAATATATTACAGATAATTGTATTCATTCATTATCAATAAGAGCCTATACACATTCAGAATGGATAAAATATTCTAATATTAATAATTTTTAATATTATTTTTTTGTTAATAATATATTCTATATTTCTCATAGAGAATTTCTTAATGGATAAATTTCAATTAAAAGGACCAACTCGCTTAATTGGGGAAGTATCAATTTCTGGCGCAAAAAATGCTGCATTACCAATATTATTTGCCTCATTATTAGCAGAAGAACCAGTTGAATTGCAAAATGTTCCAAATCTAAAAGACATTGATACGACAATTGAACTAATTAATAATTTGGGCACAAAAATTAAACGTAATAGATCAATTTTTATTGATGCACGTGGTATTAATAAATTTTGCACTTCATATGAATTAGTTAAAATGATGCGTGCATCCATTTGGGCTTTAGCACCATTAGTTGCTCGTTTCGGAAAAGGTCAAGTAGCTTTGCCTGGAGGATGTGCGATTGGTGCTCGTCCAGTTAATTTACATATTACAGCCCTTGAGAAGCTTGGAGCTAAAATAACTTTAGATAAAGGTTATATTAAAGCATCAGTAGATGGTCGCTTGCATGGCGCCAACATTCTTATGGATAAAGTTAGCGTCGGCGCAACTGTTTCTATTATGACGGCTTCAACTCTAGCAGATGGAAAAACAATAATTGAAAATGCAGCACGCGAACCTGAAGTTGAAGATACAGCTAACTTTTTAAATTTATTAGGAGCAAAGATTACTGGAGCTGGAAAAGATAGAATTATTATTGAAGGGGTTAAGTGTTTAGGTGGTGGAATTTATCAAATTTTACCTGATCGAATTGAAACTGGAACTTTTCTCGTTGCAGCTGCTATTTCTAGAGGAAAGGTAATTTGTAGAAATACAAAAGCTGATACATTGGATGCAGTATTATCTAAATTACGTGAAGCTGGTGCAGAAATTGAAATTTCTAATAACTGTATTCAATTAGATATGCATGGCAACAGACCAAAGGCAGTAACTATAAGAACAGAACCTCATCCTGGCTTCCCAACAGATATGCAGGCGCAATTTAGCTTGCTTAATTTAGTTGCTAAAGGTGTTAGTGAAATAACAGAAACTATTTTTGAAAATCGCTTTATGCATATTCCTGAATTAATTCGTATGGGCGCTAATGCAGAAATAAACGGTAATACAGTTATTTGTCGTGGAGTTAAACAGCTAATTGGCACTAAAGTAATGGCTACTGATTTACGGGCATCTGCTAGCTTAGTGCTTGCAGGTTGTATTGCGAAAGGAAAAACAATTGTTTCTAGAGTCTATCATATAGATAGGGGGTATGAGAAAATAGAAGAAAAACTGCGAAGTTTAGGTGCAAATATAGAACGCATTACTACAAATAAAACATAATTCACAATTTATAAAGTAAAAATCACCAATTTAGTTGTTGTTCTTATTATTAATATTGTTAATAATAATTTATACTATTTAATTTTAATATGGAAAGTTATTTACTTTATTGTTTTTTAGTAAACTAAAAAACAATATTCTTAGAATTGATTTTATAAACTTAATTTATTTTTTAATGATATAAATAATAATATTGCTAACTTGATTATCAATATCTTTTTATATTCGAAAATACACAGTTGTTTTATTTTTTTAATATCGTTATTGATAAAATCAATTTAAGACAATTTCATATATTAATTTAATAAAACTATATATTCCTATTTATAATTAAGAATAAGTTTTTAATAATATTAATTGCTAATTTATACGCAATAAAAAACATGAATCAATTTGACATAAACCTATTTTCTGTAATTATTAATTTATAATATATTAATTTATATTAATTAATATGCTTTCATAAATTTAATAATTAATATATACATATATTTATAAAAATTTCGTCTGCTAGTGTATTGCTACACAAATTAGTATAAGAGTTATATCTATAGTAGTCATACTATTGCGATTTTTTTTATAAATTAAAAGATAATTATCTTACGTATCTAATTGTATATTGTAATGTAAGATTAATAATATAAATTAATCTGTATTGCTGAAATATTTTTAATTTATTTCAAAACAAATTAGATATTTTAATATATACGAGATCCTACGATAAATTACTACCATAAGAATTAATTTATAATTATGTGAAATATGAACTGATTTGAGTTAGTAATTACATATCTATTTATGCTAATAACTAACTGTTGGTATTAATAACGACGTTATAGACTAACTAATATCTTTGATTTTTCTTAATTCTTAGAAAATAATTGTCATCATATTTATTATAAATTATTGCGTTAATAGTCATTTTATTTTTTTATATATGCAACAATTTTTTTAAAAAAGTAGAAATAATAAGTCTTGTAATAAAGACCAGAAAAGTTTAATGAAAACATTAACCATTATACAATAAACAATAAAATAATTAATAAAACAGGTACAGTTAATACTGTACCTGTTTTATTTGATAATCAATTGAATATGTTATTACCACGAAGTAATAGATAGATATTTTGATTACCACGTAAAATATTTAATGCCAAAGCTGTTGGCTTGCTTTCAATAATTTTTCGAAGTTGATTGATGTTTTCAACACGCCGTTCATTGGCGCTAATAATAATATCATTTTTTACAAGACCGAGCATTGCTGCAGGTGAATTAGATAAGACGTTGTCTACTTTAACACCTTTAGTGCCTTTAGTATTGTTGCTTAAAGTAGCTCCCATTAGTGAAGTAGTTAAAACTTCAGCTTTTGTGCTAGCATAATCGCTATCTTCTAAAATAACATTTAATTTTATCAACTTACCTTTTCGAAGAAGTCCAATAGATATTTTTTTACCAATTTCGCTTGTTCCAATTTTAGCTCTTAGCTCAGCAAAACTATTAATATATTTATTATTAATTGAAATCAAAACATCTCCAGGTTGAATTCCTGCTTTAGATGCTGTAGAATTTGGTATTACTTCACTAACAAATGCACCTTTCTGTGCATCAATATTTAATGCTTTTGCTAAATCTGAGGTCATTTCTGTTCCTTTTATTCCAAGCAATCCACGTTTTACTTCACCGTGTTTAATAATTTGATCACTAAGAGATTTAGCCATATTTGATGGAATTGCAAATCCGATCCCAATGTTACCTCCACCAGGTGCTAAAATGGCGGTATTAATACCAACAAGCTCTCCATTGAGATTAACCAATGCACCACCTGAGTTACCTCTATTAATAGATGCATCAGTTTGAATAAAATTTTCAAGACCTTCTATATTTAAACCACTGCGGCCCAATGCAGAAATAATACCTGATGTTACAGTTTGGCCCAAACCAAAAGGGTTACCAACAGCAACAGCAAAATCACCAACTCTCAGTTTATCAGAATCAGCTATTTTAATAGCAACCAAGTTCAATTTTTTCAGATTTTCTGTTTTTGAATCTTTAATTTTTAACAGAGCAATATCTGTTTGTGGATCTCGACCGACAAGCTTAACATCAATTTCTCTTCCATCATTTAGCTGAATTTTAATACTATCAGCATTATCAATAACATGATTATTAGTTAGAATATAACCTTTTTCAGCATCAATAATAACACCTGATCCCAATCCTTCAAAAGGACGAATACTTTGCTGCTGTGATGGAAAATTAGGCCCAAAAAAGAATTTAAATTCTTCTGGTAGTTGCTGATTTTGAATACGTGTTCCAGATACACGAATACTAACTACGGCTGGAAGTACTTTTTCTAACATTGGTGCCAGACCTGGTAATTCTTTACCATATTGTAAAGAAACTGGCGGTATTGATGCAAAATGACTTATTGCAGGCACACTTATGAACAAAAGACTAATACTAATAGATAATATAATTAAAAAATGTTTTTCTTTTTTCATCATGAATTGAATTCTCTTACATACCTAATTAATTTTAAGGTAATTTACTTTTTAAAGAAAAAACCTCAACATGTATATGACTTTAAATTATATAAAAAGTTTAACTGACTCGGATAATAGAAATTTTTATACACCTATTTACATAATATTAATTTTTTATAATAAAATAAATATATCGAGTGAATACGTTATCGCAAAATTAAGTAAAAATACAATTTTTAATATCTAACCTAATTTATATCTTTTTTTTCATATTTAATTTTAAATCCATCAGAAGAACCTTCAGAGTAGTCTTTTGGAGGTAAATTAATTGGAACTTCATCATTATTTAATTCTGATTTAGTCAATCTATAACTAAATAAGTTATTTTGTATTGGAATACCATTCATTAATTTATTAGCACTTTTATTCATATAATTACAGAATTGATGATAATCTTTCAATAAGTTGTCGAGTAGCTCTGCGCTATGCGTAAAATGTCTAATTAATTCTTTGCGGTATTTTTCTAATTCATTGTTTTTCTTTTTAACGTTAGCTTCCAAGTCTTTTTGATTGTTCAGCTTAGTATTACTGAAGAAAACCACTAGTGCACCAATAATAAAGCCTACGATTAGATAGATTAGTGCGTATTCCCAAGTCATACTGACTCCTTTTATTAAAAAACATTTATTTTTATAAAAAAATAAATTTCTAGCATAAGCGCGAAATAACTATGCTAGTCAAAAGTAGATAAATAAAAGTAGAAAAGTAAATGATAATAATTTTATTTTATTTTTATTTATTCATTTTAAAGAACAAAATATTAATGATATCATACTTATGATTTGTTTTTTTAAATTGATATGATATTTTAAAACATCATATCAATTATATTAATATAACAATTCAATATTTTACTTACTATAGATTATAAATTTGATTAATTGAAAAGTAAAGCGATAGCAAGTTTAAATATTATTTAAATCTTCTGATTAATATTAATATACTCGCCATGAAAATTATTTAGTTGCTGTCAATTAAAGGAAAGATAAAATTAAATTGTAGCTACATTAGTACTTAGTAGATTCTAAGAAATAATTTTCTTCTAATAAACAATTTATGACAAATAAGTAAATAAAGTTATAATTTGATATTGAAATCTGCAAAAAATGTATATTTATCTTATCTGTCACAGACAGTGTAATATATTAGTATTATAATTTATTTAAATATCATAAATGCAGTATAAATATGGTTATAGTTAGAAAATAAAAGTAACTAGATAAATGAATTGAAAACTTTAACAAGATTTATGTTTGCATAAACAGGTTCATAGAACAATTCTAATATTGAGTGATTAATATATCGTATATAGTACTTTATTAATATAAAATTTATTAATAAATTTTTAAAAAAATAAAAAAAATGTCTGTATTAAACTTTATAAATAAAATTTTAATAATGTAAATACTATTTACTATTTATCATAACAAGTATAACTAATAATTCAAATTAAAGAGATATATAGATATTCAAATTTATTTATATAAATAAAGCTATAAAATTAACTACTAGAGTAGATTGATAAATAAATAATTTATTACTCATTAATAATGAAATCATATTTATAAGTTATAAAGAAAAAATAAATACATAAAAGATATGCACAATATGATTATATATAAAATAACTGATAAAAATAATAGATAAATGTTATTTTACAATTGAAACTATTTCAATTGCTGAATATAAGTTGAAATATTAAGTGCTATTGATTTATTGAAATAACGAAATGTGAATCAGTCAATTTTATTTTCATATTTAAACGTGCTGATAACATAATTAAATATATTGTTTATTTTCAGATAAAATTCTGGTATATAATAATGAATGTGTATGTTATAAAAGTTTATGAAATTTATAATAATGCTATCATAAAAAACAAATAGTTGAAATATTAAAATTATACTTTTAGCAATGCTAAATATACGATATGGTAATGTAGTAATAAAAATTTCTGAGTTGTACTACGGACTTAACAAAATAATGCTTTTAACATTGCGTAGAATAATATAAAAAAAATAATATTATATTAATATGTAGTTATTTTATTATGAAAATATTTTTATATTCTATAAATTCTATTAAGGTTACTAACCAACAAAATAAAATAGTAAATGTTATCAGTCTAAAGATTTTTTCTGATTTTACAATGAAAGATCAATATTAACATTTAACATAAAAGATTTATTATTATTCAATATAAAACATTATTAAATATTTTTAATAAAAAAAATACATTATTTTTATTAAATTTTTTAAAAAAAATCTATTTACATATACAGACAATAAATAAAAATATTAATGATATATGCCATTTAAAAAAAAGATAATATAATTGAATCTAAAGTAATAAATGATAAAATTTCCATCATATTTATGATTTAATTAAGAACATTTAGTAAAATAGATTAATTAATATTAATGCATGGAAATCAATATAGATATTTGTATTTATTTAGCAGAATTGACCTTATCGATGAAATAAAATTACTTAGAATTAATTTATAATTCAAGTTATGTATTTATTTTGATAGATACTAAAGTAAAAATATAGCATAAATTTACTTGTTACAAAAATTATTTTTAGTTAATTAAAAAATTGTGTAATTATCGTTGCAATATATAAATTTATACTCAAATTATCTAATTTGCGATATAAAATTCCACAACAAAATAATTTATTATAATAATTATTTATAAATATATAATCAATATCTAAAATAATTCTGAATAATTACATGTTAACCTATTATTAATCTATATATATGTTGTAATAATAAGATAACTAATTCAAGATTATTAATATAATTATCTTTAAGGTAATTAAATACAAAAATTAAAATATTTAGGTAAATATGTTAATTTTATTTATATATAATTTACAGTGATTCTCTGTATCTAAGATATTATATTTTATTTATATAACTTAGTTATCAGTAAAAAACTAAAATTAGTTAAAATGTTTTTAATAAAAATATAGGAATTGTGGTATGCATGTATTATATACATTTTAATATGATTATATTTAGTTAGGTTAATTTTGATAATAGATTTATTTTATAAAATACAAATAAGATCTCATAAAATTATTCTTATGTTTTCCATATCTTTATTTTTCATGTAAAAAAAATAATTGTATATATATATTTAAAATATAAATAGATAATTTATATTATATGTTTTCTATCAATCTATTATTTATGCAATTATTTCACCTCAGATATTAAAATCTTTGTTTCTCTATTAAGATTTATATAAATAAAATTTAGTATTTCTTTATCAAATAATTTTATTAAATAGCGCACAATAAATACGTTTTTAGTGACTAAAATAATTAATTAATATTTAATATTATAAACGTTGAGAAATATTTATTATTACTTAACGTACGTAATATTAATAAAATAATATAAATTTATATATTATTGATAAAGAAAAGAAAGCTGCAATTAAAAGTTAAAATTAAAATTACTAAAAATTTATTAAATTATTTAATAAATTTAAAAGATAAATTACATATTTTTATGTTAATTATTGTTACATTTTAGTATTTGTGGCAAAATAATGTATTTAGTGATTTAATATGAAGTATTATCTAAGTATTATTATAGTTAACATAATAATAATTTAGTAAAATTATCATATAATAAAATATTAACACAATTATTTGATTACTCTTATGTTATAAGTTTTTTAAAAAAAATAAATTAAGTTACTTAACAATATTATATATTAATTAGTAATTTTACAGAAAACATTTTATTTATTAATATTAATATTTTTATCATTAATTAAATAAAACATAAAATGTTAAGAGCTAAAATTATCTCATATAGATTAATTATCAAACTATCAATATAATAAATATATCAAAAAATTTATTTTTTTGATCGATTTTTGTAATAAAATTTTATATAATTTTATTATTCTAAGTTATTATGGGATTTAAAATTATAAAAATATTATATTTAACTAGTTAACCACTAAAATAAAAGTAATTAATTTGTTACATCTTAACATAGATATTCTATAGTATTTTTACAAAATATAAGTGTTCATCAACATAAAAGTTATATATGAATAGGTAATTTAATGAAAACTTTTACAGCTAAACCAGAAATCGTAAAGCGTTATTGGTACGTTGTTGATGCAGATGGAAAAACTTTAGGTCGTTTTGCAGCTGAAATTGCACGTCGTTTACGAGGTAAACATAAGGTAGAATATACTCCTCATGTCGATACTGGTGATTATATTATTGTTCTTAATGCAAAAAAAATTTCTGTCACTGGTAGAAAGCGTGAAAACAAAATATACTATCGACATAGTGGTTATGTCGGAAACATCAAACAATATACATTCAAAGAAATGATTGCCAAACATCCTGAGCGTGTAATTGAAATTGCAGTTAAAGGCATGTTACCAAGAGGACCACTTGGTCGTAAGATGTACAGTAAAATGAAAGTTTATGCAGGTAGTGAACATAACCATGAAGCACAAAAGCCGCAGATTATTAACATTTAATAGGAATTATATAAGTAATGACTGAAAATCAATATTATGGTACTGGCCGACGTAAAAGTTCTTCCGCTCGTATATTTATTAAGCCAGGTAATGGTAATATTACTATTAATAAACGTAGACTAGAGGAGTATTTTGGGCGAGAAACATCCAGAATGATTCTTAGGCAACCATTAGAATTGGTTGATATGTCAAAACTTGATTTATATATTACAGTTAAGGGTGGTGGAATTTCCGGTCAAGCAGGAGCGATCCGCCATGGCATCACACGGGCATTAATCTTGTATGATGAAACACTACTACCTGAATTACGTAAATCTGGATTTGTTACTCGCGATGCTCGTTCTGTTGAAAGAAAAAAGGTTGGAATGCGTAAAGCGCGCCGTCGACCTCAATATTCTAAACGTTAATTTATTGTTTTTATAGTAAATTATTTATTTTATATTTTTAGTATAAAAAATTTATACTTATAAAGCTTGATTATTCATTATATATATTATCATAATGAACCTATTTATAAAAAAATATGTGTTAAATTCAAAAAAAATAATTATAAAACTTTGTACAGTTTGTTTGCGTATTGCATATCTAGCTAGATTTAAGTAAATTTTCAAAAATAAGTAATTTCAATCTTAATAAAGATTTATAAATCATAATTAGAAATAGATGTTAAACAATATTTAGATACTTATAAGATGAATTAAGTGTAGTACATTTTAATAAATATTGAAATGGTATTTAATCAGATATTTAAAACATTAATTAATTAAAAAGATTCAGTTATTTAAAGAATGTAAAAATCACTTAAATATTTACTAAAAAAAAAGTAAAAACTATTAAATAATTAAGAAAAGATGTTATATATCTTGGTTAAAAGAAAATTTATTGTAATTTTAATTACATATTATTGTTATTTAAATTAATGATATATTTATTATTGAAAGAAGTTATTAGATAAAAATAACAAATGTGATTATAATTTCTTAAGTCGAAATGTTAATAGTGATTGTATTGCTTATGAGTTACTAAAAGCATTATTTGTTATATTTTAGTAAAAGTTTTATATTTTATATATATAAAACTTTAAGTTTTTACAACTATTATTAAATTAAGTTAAGATCATCTTATTAATTTTTAAAATTATTAATCAGATAATCTAATAGACGAAACTAAAATTAAAACAAATAAGAATTAATTGTGACATTTACACATAATTTTTCTTTATATAATTTACAGAAAATTAAATTATTTTTTAATATCATAAAATCTTATCAAGTTTTACACTATATTGAAAAATTTGATATATGTAGGTCACTATTTTCATTTATTTTTATATGTTTATTGAGAATACATATTAATTATAGTTCTATGAATAAATCTTTATTAATTGAATAAATTAGTTTAAGAGGATTTTAAACATCTAGGAATGACATTATTTATTATATTTTATTTGTTTATTTTTTAATAAAACTTGGAGGTTTTCATGGCTGTTGCTGCGAACAAGCGTTCTATAATGACACTGTTTTCTGGCCAGACTGATATATTTAGCCATCAAGTACGAATCGTATTGGCAGAAAAGGGAGTGAGTGTTGAGATTGAGAATGTTGAAATAAATAATTTACCTCAAAATTTGATTGATATAAATCCTTATCAAACAATACCAACTCTTGTCGATAGAGAATTAATATTATATGATTCTCGTGTTGTTATGGAATATCTTGATGAACGTTTTCCGCATCCACCATTAATGCCTGTCTATCCTGTTGCTCGTGGCAGCAGTCGTTTGATGATACATCGGATAGATAAAGATTGGTATTCTTTAATGTATAAGATACAAAACAAAGATACTCAATCCGATTTTGGTCGTAAGCAGTTAAGAGATGAACTAATATCAATTTCACCAATTTTTAAAGATATGCCTTTTTTTATGAGCGAAGAATTTAGTCTAGTTGACTGTTATTTATCGCCACTTTTATGGCGTTTGCCTTTTTGGGATATCGAGATTCCAAAAGTAAAAGAAACGCTCGGCATTCGTTCTTATATGGAACGTATTTTTGAAAGGGATTCTTTCCTTGCTTCATTAACTGAAGCCGAACGTGAAATACGTTTATCTATTATAGATTAACTTATTATAGACTTATTTGTAATATTAATAATAATTTGTTATTATATATTTCTGTTGATTATTAATATATATTAGACAATAATATATAATCAATATTACACCTTCTGTCGTATGTAGCTTAGAAATTTTTAATTAAATCGTATAATTTGATTCCTATTTTATTTTTGTTTTTTATTATATATAAGCATTTCTAATGGTCATAATTACTATATATACCAAATAATCCACAGTGATGCTTGAGACTAGATCAAATATTATGGTGATAAAATTAAATTTTTGCTTAATTTAGTAATATTAGTAATACTAAGTTTTAAATATATTAATTTTATATTATGCTCATAATTAATTACTAAAAGAATATATGACATTATGGATTATGAATAACATATTTAATAAATGTACTAAATAATAAAAACAAACAAATTTTTATATTTTTTTTAAGTATATGTTTTATATATTAAACTTTTATTTGTTTTATGGTTATAAAATTCATTTATCAACTAATTAATTTTTATGAAAATGAATATAAATTATTTCTTATTAATAAAATTAATATCTATTGATTTTATATATAATTTGTTATTGTTTAAGTTAATTTTATATCATAGGTACGCATAAAACTACTAAAAATGTTTAAATTACATTTAATTAACTTTATTTTTCAATAAGAAAGAATAGGCGTGATTGGTAGTTTTATTTTTTATTTATTATATGTTTCTAATTAACTGAAAGATATATGCAATCTTATTGCATATTTTGATATTATTAAGTATTAAACATAGTATTATTTTATTTAATTTTATTTAATTTTATTTAATTTTATTTATTAGTATAATAAATTAATCATTTTAACTTGTTCTAATATAACAAAGAATTATTAATAAATTTTTATATAAAAAAAATTTATTAATAACTTATTATAAATTTATAGTAAAAATTTCAAGAAAATAATTTAAATGTAATTAAAAATATTTTGTCATAAACTCTAGATTAACTAATAAATAATAATTTATATAATAAATTTATCTGAAAAATATTTTCAAATTATTTGAAGTATTTTTTTTATAATTGTATTGGAAGCTATAATTAATTTGTTTATAGTTTGAACACAAAATATTTATATATAGAAATATTATTGGTAATTTTTTTTTAAAAAATTAGTATACATTATATTTATTTTAACTATTAATAAAAAGTTTAATGCATATTTTAATTAAATTTTAATAAAAATTAAAATTTATATTATTTGATATGTAATTAATAATTATTTTATGCTATAAACATTAATTAATAATAATTGATAATATCTTAAATAATTCTAATAAATTTATTTTTAATTTTAAAATTTTAAATTTTTAAAAGATTTTTATATAATTTTAAAAAAAATAATATCTGTTTTATAAGCAAAAAAATATTGAATAATTTTATTAGAGATGTATTATAATCGCAACAATATTATATAATCTAATTTATAATAGTATAAAATTTATTCAATAAAATTAGATTAAACTTTTATTTATTATAAATCACATGATTAATATTTATTTAGTTTATTTATAATTGTATTAGAATTTAAAAAAAATAAAAATTTTATTTATGTTATTTAAAATATTATTATTATTGTATAATAAAGATCTTACTAAGATTAATTTAGTTGTTTTTAACAAATATCGAAAAGTAATATATAATACATGCAGAATATGATCTATATTAATGTAGCAGTACATATACTATACTAGATTATGATTTTATAATTAAATATTATATTTATAGTTAAAGATAATAAAATTAAAATATACTAGTGATTGCAATGTATTAATGTTATATATATTAAATATAACTAAATAAATTAATTTAATGATTTATTTATATAGCTGCATAATATGAATTATTTCTTTAATAGATTAAAATAAATTTATAAAAAAAAGATATTAAGTTTTCAAATAAGAATTAGAATTAGATAAAATAACTATAACGACAGTATGAGTGTATGAATATTACATCAATACATATTAGAAGTAGTTGTATTTTACAATATATATTAAAATTATTACTTACTTATATCTTATTTAATACAATAAGATATAAGTAAGTAATTCTAAATAAATTTATATATAAATTTTATATATTAGTAATTTTAATTATATCTAATATATTAAATTAGAATAAAACATATAAATAAGTATTTTATATATTTTTAATTAATAAAACTATAGATTATTTATTATCTAAGTAATTATAGTAATAGTAATAGTAATAGTAATAGTAATAGTAATAATAGTAATAATAGTAATAATAGTAATAATAGTAATAATAGTAATAATAGTAATAAAATATAACATAATAAAAATATATACGCAATTTTGCTTGAAATAAATTTTATTATCATACTAAAGTTATAAATAACTTTAGTATATTCATAACTTTAAATAGAATAAGTATAGTCAAAATTATTAACTATTTTAAAAAGAGTAATTTTTACTATAATTAAAATTTATAATTATAAATTCAATAGATTATTATATTAGTTATTCTAATTGAGATTTTAAATGAATCGATAAAATTATCAATATCTAATTGTAATATAATTATTGAAATAAAAATAAATATGAGCAAAATATATTATTTATTCCTTTAAATATAATCTAGTTAATAAAAATAGTAAAATTACAACAACAATACTTACTAATATATTATAATAATTACTACATTAGACGAGTAAAAGTGTTTATAAATGAATTAAAATAATAAAATTTTGTAACAGTTAGTAAGATTAGTTTATTTATTGTTATTATTTTTAATTTTTTAGATTTTTTATGGTTTTTGACCATAACATAATAATAGAAATAATAATTAGTAGTTTACTAAAAACAATTTTTTATTCATCATGTATAGATGATTAGAAATGTTAATAGAACATGTTAATTGTATATATAGTCAAAATATATTAGAGTTTTATAAATTATTTCAGATTTTAGACTAGATTTTTATGGAGTAAATAAAAATAATTAAAATATAACTTGCTTAATAAAAAATGCTAGAGATTCAATTTCAATAATAGATAAATAATTAAGGCTTATTATTAGAAAATATATAAAGTTAGATACTAGAAACATTAAAGTTACTATTATACTAATAATTAAATTGATGCACTTTAAAAAATAAATTGTAATAATTTATTTAAATATTATTAATGATTGCGCTTTATGGCATAACAAATTAATATGGTTTTTAAAAGATAAATTATCTGATAAGAATTAAGTTTTACTATAATCTAATATTATTATAAACAATTAATGTAAATATTGCTGTTAATTAAAAAAATGAAATTTTGATAATTTTTAATTAAATATATAGTAAATTACTAAATATTATGTTTATAGTTACAAATTGAGACATTATTAAATATATATCATTTAGGATTAGAATTATTCTTTTGTATACATTGTTTTAACAATATCAATTTATAATTTTATATTGATTAATCTTAGTTATCTATGTAATAAATTAGATTGCAATATAAAACAATCACGCTTCAAAATAAGTAAACTCTACCAAATACTATAAAGTTAAATGTAAGTTATTTTAATAAATTTACTCAACAATATTTGTAATATGCATTATAAAATTTGTTAATTACGATAATTAAATGCAGTAATCACACGCTTAACACCATCTGTTTCACTAGCTATTTTTGCTGCAATACCTCCTTCTTGTCTAGTTAAAATACCGAGCAAAAATACCTCTGCATCCTCTGTAATAACTTTAACAGTTGATGATTTTACTAAATCATTAATAAGAATTTGTAATTTTATTTTTGTTGTTATCCAAGTATCCTTATAAACAGTAGCAAGGTCAATTGACGCTGCCTTGCGAATCTCGTTATAAACTGCATAAACACCTTCTGATTTAATTGCTATCTGTTTTGCTCTTTCTGCTAATTCAAGAGTACTGGATTGCCCAGTAAGCAGTATTTTTCCTGCATAGGCAGTAGTAATAATTCGTGTATTATATACAATCTCTTTATCTTTATTGATAGCAGCACTAACGCGTTTTTCTAATGATCCATCATCAACTTGTCGACCTATACTTCTTGGATCTACAACACTTCTTGTAACTACTGCTGCTGAACTTATTACAGCAGCACTAAAACAGCCTTGCAACAAAAGATATATTATTGATATGGAAATTAAAATTAATAATCTCATTATTACTCCTTAATCATTTTGATGTAAAAGTATATTATCATTAGATCCATCAATAGTTAACTGTTGATAGATAAACTTATTTAATTCTAAAGTTTCTTTTTAAAGATATCCAAGTTTATATATTCTGCTTTATGTAGACCTAGTAATTTATATTTGTAATAATCTATTATGACTTGATTAAAATTTAAATAATAATATTAAGTTATATTAAAATTTTAACTTATTTTATAACAATACTGTTATGGATTTTTAGATAAATAAAAGCGTTTTGCCTAACTATCCTAATATACTTATTTGTTTTACAACACTATTAATATTTTTATTATGCAATCAAATTCAAATCAAATTGTATATGTTAAATATGTTAAGATGTAAAATTAAACACTCAGAAGTTTATTTTTAAATTTATCAATTATTTTACTTATAAAATTTTGTGTAAAAACCATTAATTTATATTATCGTACAAAAGATAAAATTTATTATTACTTAGTAAATTATGAACTATTGTAATATCCGTATAAGAAATTATATAAAGTAATATTTCAATAAGTATTCTTGTGTTTTAATGCTTTTACAGAAGCTTTTTTAGTTTTTAAGATATGTAATATATATTTATTATGTAAGTAATGAATGAAATAAGACAATAAACTATTTAAATTCATTTCTAGTTATATAGAACTCATAGAATGTAATTCTATAATTTTATATTATTAGACAGTAATAATTTTACCATGATATATGTAATTTTATATTTATTTAAAAAGTCTTCTATAATGTATTGCTAAAATTACTATATCAGTAGCATTATCTTTTAATACTTGTTTCATTCTTTAATTCTTTTTATAAGTAAATTAATTTTAAACAATATACAATATAAAGTAAAAGCGACATTGTTACAAATAAATCATAAACATTATTGCCATAAAAATCAATTACTTGTAATATAATTGTCTAATATAAGATTAGACATTGGTTGCTATTTTTTATATTTTATTTGTTGCCTGACAAATTTTATTCATAATCTTTAATTTGTTGAATTAATTTATTTTTTATTAAAATTTAAATTAATACACTATTACTAAAATAATGTAATTACCATTTTAATTTATCTTGTTTAAAATAGTTATCTGGCAATAAAGAGCTATTCTATATAACTCAATACAAATTAAGTAGTAATTAATATAAATTATTATTAAATTGTATAAGCAAATATAAGTAACTATACTTATTAAGTATTTTTTATAAATTATAACCTTTTATTTTAAAATAATAATTTACACATGAATATATTTATAACTACATTAAATAACATATAATATTTAATAATCACGCTTATACGATTTAACAAATAATTTTTGTTTCTTTATTTTATAAAATTTAAAACATTATTTATTTTAAGATAATATATAGAATAATAAATATTATTTTAAGATAAATTTTAACATTATATAATCTATTTAATGTTAATGCATTTAATTATAGAGCATCAATTTGAATAACTTTTAAAAGATAGTTTTGTTTATTTATAAAAATATTAGTTAACCAATTAATTATTATCACTAATAATAATTAATTGGTTTTGTAAATTCTTTTATACTCTACATATTATTTCTTAAATTAATAATTAAAGAAATAATGTTTTGAATTAAATTAATATTTTCTATATTCTACTTATGTAATAAACTAATAGTCATTTTATTTATAGATAACTATTTATATATAATTTTTTTGAGTAGTTTTCTATGTGTGTTGTGTTAATCATTAAATATTAATAAATTATTATATTGATGATATTTGTAAAATTTAAAATTAGTATTATACAAATAATATAATTGTAATTATTAAGTATATTATATAATTCTATAAAATATTATTAATTATTATCATATATAATAATTGTACCAATAGACCTTATAAAATATATGTTTATTATATATATTAAATTTTAAAGATTATTTAGCAATCTTGCTAGTTAATTTTTACTTAAAACAATTTGTATTTTTTTTGATAATTAACTTGATTTTTAATGTTTACATTTCGGAACATAAGAGCATAAATCTTCAGCAGATTATATTAAGTATTAACAAATTAACAATTATTAAATAATAAATTATTTGATAACTTATCAGTATTGTTGCAATGTCGCTTGTTTCCTTTAATATACTAAATTATTACGTTATAATAATAAAAATTATAATATTATTTCTATGCAATTTATTCTTTATTTTAATAAAAATAGATAATAAATTCTTAGTTATAATGTATGTAATTACAATTATTTGACTTATTATTTATTGTTCATAATAAATAATAAGTCAAATCAAACTAAAGAGGTAAAGATGGTATCAACGTTATATATTGTACCAACTCCTATTGGTAATTTAGACGATATTACTTTGCGAGCATTGCAAATTCTTAAAAATGTAGATCTTATTGCAGCAGAAGATACACGACGTACTGGTTTGTTATTGAAACACTTTTCTATTAATACAAGCATGATATCATTACATATTCATAATGAGCAGCAAAAAACAAACAAATTGATTTTTAAATTAAAAAATGGTTTAAGTATAGCATTAGTTTCTGATGCAGGTACACCGTTAATTAATGATCCTGGTTATTATCTTGTGAAATACTCACGACAAGCAGATATACGAATAGTTCCTTTACCAGGACCATGCGCAGCAATTACAGCTCTTTCTGCTGCTGGGGTTGCATCAGATCGTTTTTGTTATGAAGGATTTTTACCGTCAAATAGTAAGAGACGACAAGAGGTATTACAAGGATTATCTGAGAACTCCAGAACACTTATTTTTTATGAATCACCTCGTCGTTTGTTGAATACACTAACCGATATGCTCTCTATTTGGGGCTCTGAACGTTATGTTATTTTAGCTAGAGAATTAACAAAAATATGGGAATCAATCAAAGGTTTACCTGTTGGTAAATTGCTTGACTGGGTAAAAATTAATAAAAATAGTTATCGTGGAGAAATAGTGTTAGTTGTTGAGGGATGCAGGAAATCAAAGAATGACAATGAAGTTATTTTACCTAATATAATGAAAACATTAATTTTACTACATAGATCGTTGTCTTTAAAAAAATCTATATCAATTACATCAGAAATTTATGGTTTGAAAAAAAATATATTATACAAAGGTTTTCTTAAACAGCAAAAAAATTATAATAAAATAATATAACAAATAATATTATTTTTATAAAATTTTATAAATATATATACAAATTAACATTATATCTCTATAATTTTAGTTAGAGTTAGCTAGACAACCGCTGCTTATTATTAATTACTATAGTTATTAATAATAAAGGGGAGGAAAGTCCGGGCTCCATAGGGCATAGTGCCAGATAACATCTGGGAGGCGAAAGTCTACGAATAGTGCAACAGAAATAAACCGCCGATGGCAATTAAAAAAGCACAGGTAAGGGTGAAATGGTGTGGCAAGAGCGCACCGCGCATCTGGCAACAGTTTGTGGCAAGGCAAACTCCACTCGGAGCAAGGCCAAATAGGAGTTCATTGATGCGGCCCGCATCGAACTCGGGTAGGCCGCTAAAATTAATGCGCAAGTACTAATTTAGATGAATGGTTGTCCAAGACAGAACCCGGCTTATAGGCTAACTTTGCAATACTAAATTCATTTGTATTGAATGAATACATATAGGAAATTATTTTATTTGTAATATACATAGTATAAGTAATAATTTTTTACTATAAATCTATAATTTGTTTAGAATTTATATATTTATTTGTTAGTAAAAAATTCTTGCTCTAGCACTGAAAAAAATAAATTTATCATAAAATTCCATAATAATTTGACTATACTGAAATGAAAATACTGCAACTATTTAATATTAAAAATTAAACTAAACTTATAATTATATTTTAGTATTGTATTATTGATTTAATAAACAAAAAGATATTTAAATATAAATAATTCTAAGTTGGTTATTTGTATAGAATTTTTATTCTAGTAACTTTTCAATTAAACTTAATAAAGTATATCAAGAATAATTTGTTTTAATAAAAACGTATATATACTTTAGACATTAATAAATTCTTACACTAAATGACAAAGTTAAATGATTTTAATAACTTACAAACAATATTACATCAATTAAAATTTTTTTTAATTTCAAGCTGAAATAAAGTAAATTATTAATTTTATTAACATAATTAATAGTAAATATAAATGTTATATCTAATAGATTTGTTTTTATTTTTCTTGGTTCATATATGTTTCATCTTATTAATAATTGCTTTAAATCTATAAAATTTTGTTTTATTTTTAGTTTTTGACATAT
>JBHEQS010000014.1:0-41525 GCA_046530765.1 Arsenophonus sp. | reverse complement strand
AAATAATTAAAATAATTAAAATAATTAAAATAATTAAAATAATTAAAATAATTAAAATAATTAAAATAATTAAAATAATTAAAATAATTAAAATAATTAAAATAATTTATTATCATATTAATATCGTGCTTTTGTAATAAAAAATAAATTAAGTAATTGAATAAATTGAGCATATAAATTAGAAATATTTTAACTTGATTTAAAAATTTAATAAAAATATCATTATTCTAATTACTTAGAAAGATTTATTATAACTATTAATATGATACTTATATTTTATATGTAAAGATATATAATAAGACTTATGTTAACTAGTCAAGTTATTATAATATAATTAAGTTTATATCTTTAATTCTTTTAAAATTTATTTTATTTAATATCATATAGATTATATAATCAATGATTATGCTTTTTCTATGACGTTTTTTAAACAAAATATATTGTGTTTATTAAAATTTTGATAAAAATAACAAATAAAAAATTAATTAAAATTTATTTTTAATATTTATTTATAATATTTGATTGTGAATTAAATTCCTAATATTTTATTATATTGTACTCATCATTGTAACGATAACTTTTGTGAGGTATTTTAATATTATAGACAGAACTAAGTTTAGTTAATAACAAGATAATAATAATATATATTTTTTTAATGATTAAAATAATTTAATTTTTATTAAAAATAAACATACATAATTAATTAGAGTTTTTAATCTTATAGTTAGTAGAGCAAACTATCTAGTTAAGAATTTTTGCGCTTGCCTTTATTATATAAAACTGATTATTTATATATGATAAGTTTTTCTAGTTAACTTTATGTTAAATATTTATAAATATGAATTAGAAATAAAATTACAATATTTGTAATTGCAAAAAAATGTCTATCTTATTAGTTTATAATTTTACTTATTGTAATATTTTTGGTATCATGTTATCTTAAAGCTTAAATTCTATATTAAAATAATATGTAATATTATTTATTTTTAAGTAACATAAATACAATTTATTATGAATATATAAGAATATGATATGTTCAATTAAAATATCAATAACACAGTTATTATATCTTTGATTAATGCATTTCTAATGCATTAATCAAAGATATATATAAATTTATAATTTTAATTTAATCAATTTTTTGCATGTGTATAAATTATTTCACTACTAACATATAGTCATATGACCGACATTTATGTTTATGTAATTATTAATTACGAGTTTATATTAACTTTATTAACTGCAAATAAATTAATGTTATATTACAGATATTATTTTCAATATGTGTATTTGATTTATATATCACATTATTTATATATAAATTATTATAATGAGTAATTGATAATTTAAGAAAAATATCATTAAGAAATAATTAATTATAAAATATGTAAAAACATTGAAATTAATTAATTAATTCTTTCAGTTGTAAGATTAATAATAGATTTATGACATATAAATTTTATGAAATTGATATAATTAAAATTAAAAATATTATTAACATAAATTAAAAATAATTTGACTTCAAACTTCATGAGTTGTAATCCAGATCGGTCCTTTTCCAACAAGATAACGATCTAATGCTCGAAGATCTCCAGTAATCGAATCTATTTTATAAACTATAATATGATCTGATTTTTGTCCTGCGACCAGTAAAAAATTTCCAGATTTATCAATATTAAAACTTCGTGGTTGAGTTTCTGTTGAATATGCTTCCATTGGTAATAACTGTTCTCCACTTGATGTTATCTTAAAATGACGAATAATATTTGTGGATCGTTCACTGGCATAAAGATGGTTACAATTTGGTGTAATATGAATATCTGCAGCCCAAGCTTTAATTTTTAATTCTGTTGGAAAAATTTTGATATTTTGTTTTTGCTTATAAGGCTCACGCGCAGAATAAACATTAATTGTTGCATCTAACTCATTCAAACAATAAAAAACGTTATTGTTTTTGGAAAACACTAAATGACGAGGTCCTGAATTTTTATTAGTAAAAATTTTATTTGAAAGATCTTCAGTTAAATTTCCATTTTTATTAATAATATAAACACGAATGCTATCATCTCCTAAACAAGGAACAAACAAACGCGAATTATCAAAACTTACTTTAGAATCATGTGGATGTTTTAAATTCCCAATAACTTGAATTGGTACTTGTGGGATTCCACGCTGATTAATAGGCAGTACCATTAAATTTCCTTTATGGTAGGATGGAATGAACAACAAACGACCATAATGATCAATTTCAATATTAGTAGGTGTTACTGGAATATCTGTAATTGTTTGTTGAATGAGTTTAGATTCTGGTGAAATAATGTAAGTAATAATAGCAAAATTTTGACAAACGCCAACATAAAGGTATTTAGCATTATAACCAATTTTCATAGATTGTGCTTTACCTTGCAATGTTAACTCTTGTAACAATGTCATTTTTCCATTTTTATTAATTGTTAAAACATGAATTTGTTTGCTTTCTGAACTTGCAACATATACTACCTGCCTCATTGATTATCTCCTTAAAAATTATTAGATAAATAATATATGTGATTATATTTAATTTGCTGTTGTATAATAACAAAATATCATAATTCCTTCTTGAAAATTTTCATTAATTAATTGACATTAATGCGCTAAGTGTTTTTTAAGTTTATAACTTATTATTATGTAATTAAATATTATTATCTATATATAATAATTTACAAATAATCAATACGAATTAAATATAACATCATTTAATAATTTAAATTTAATATCTTAATACTAAATTTAAATTAAACTCTATAAAATATTGTGCATAAAAACATAAAAATATTAATAATTAGTAATTAAATTTATTAATATATAAACGATAGTTGAATATTTAATATAAATTTACATTACTGTTTAGTGTAAAAGAAAGGATATTCAAAGATATATTCATTTGATTCATATATTTATATTTGTCTTTACTGTTTTAAATAATTTTTGTTATTAACAAATAAAATAATAAAAATAAAATTTAAATTTTGAATAATTAATAATTAGGATGAACAGATTGATATTATAAAATCTTAATAAAAAATTTAAAATAATTTAAGTATTTTACTATATGATATAACTATAAAATAGTATAATGTTAATATAACAACTTATTTTTTTATTTTATTTTTATTTTACAACATATAATCTATATAAGTTAAGAGTGGTGAACAAAAGACAGTAAAATTAAAATTAAAATATTATAAAAATTTAAAAGATATCCTGATCTTTTCAAAGCATTATATATTATACATAATTTACTAATTTTACATAAAAGTGCAATATTTTTATAAATTCATTAATGAACTATTATTAATATTTTATTTCAAAATACTATAAACAAAAAACATTGTTACTATCTAATATAGTAAATAAAATTTAATTTTTATTTAGTATATTAGACTATAAAAATAATAATAGTTTTAATTTTTCATAAAATAATCATAATTTCGTAGAAATATCGTAATAAATATATTTTTACAATTAACATATATTAATATTTTTTATTCTTAATAATTTTTACTTATTCTTAAAGATATTGTAATAAATTATGTGATATATTGTGTCTTCATATTTTTATTTTCAATAATTAATTTTAAGTGCTTTATAAATTATTTTTTTTTAAAAGCATAATCATCATGCTGTTATCTTTGATAAGTGCCTGAGTGTTATTCAATATCTTTTTTATTCTTGATTTATAATATTTAACTTCTAAAAGATTTTCAGATTAAAGATTATTTTCTTAATCTAATAAAATATTGTAACAGAACAAATATAAAATTACTTAATTTTTTATGGTATTTAATTTTTTCAAATTCAGTATTTATTAAAATTGATGGTTAAAATTAAATTTTTACTATAAATTATTACAGTATTATTGACAAATTTTAATAATTTATATAAACTTCTGCTTTCTAAATAGAAATAACGATGGATCTTATTCTAGATTCTGCTTAAAACTATTGATTTAAAATGTTTGTTAAATATTAATGTTAATGTTATTGTTATGTACATGAAAGCATATTCAACAAAATTACCTAATTTACTTTATAATCAAGTAAATTAATTTAAGTTATTTGTATAGATATTATTTTTTTAAAAAATAATATCTATTATATAATAATTTTATCAATAATTAGTTATAATAAAATTATCTATGTTATAATTTTTTTTGTATTCAGATATTCTCTGAATGACAGACTATATATAAAACTGAACGTTTATAAAATGTATAATTTAATATTGAATTACTAGTACTAAAAATTAATCTATATCCACGCATATATTGTGAATCAAAATAGTAATATAAAACTTATCAGCCATATTATAATAATTAGTTGATTAACTGATGACAATATGTTTATTGTTATTTCAATCCAAATGAACATATTATCAGATTATAAAAATCTTTATCTTAATATCAAGAAAATAGATATATAAGTATATATACTAGGCATAATAAATTTTCTTATAATTCATAATATGGTAAAATTTTATCAACACTTACCTAAGTGATACTTAGGTATGATATTTTTTTCTACTTCATTTAATTTTAAGATTATCATAAAAAATAAGCGATAATTATGTAATTTAATTTCAAGCCATTCTTACCAATAAGTTGATTTACTTCAATGCTAATGATATGATTAATATCAAATAATTAAATATAACTAAAAATTTATACAACTCAATATAAAACAACCAAAACATCTAGCATTAGTTGCAACATCATGAATATTTATCATATGATAGCTTAAATTAAAATATAATAATTAGAAATAAATGAGATTATATCGCACGTTATTAATATATAAAATAATTATAAATCATGATTAGAAATCATATGAAACTTATGCTTTATAGCTACTAACGCTTTACTTTCAAAGAATTTGTTTGCCAAGCAAATTGCTATATATATCAATTTTGTTACTATAAAATATAATTAATTTTATTCATTTTAATTAATAAATAAATTTTATATTTAATATTCTACTAAATTGAATACAAAAATA
The DNA here is from genome assembly GCA_046530765.1 of Arsenophonus sp. GTDB lineage: Bacteria > Pseudomonadota > Gammaproteobacteria > Enterobacterales > Enterobacteriaceae > Arsenophonus. Next base: position 36,492 of record JBHEQS010000014.1, on the reverse strand, counting down.
TCGTTCTTATTTTTATATTTATTATAAAAATTATTAACTTTACAATATTACTATGAAATAACATTCTTATTAATTCTTTCTCGAAGTAACTCGATAAATATATTTTAATTATCCATGTTACTAATTAACTTTAATAGAGCAAATATGAAATAATAATTATAATTATAATTAGGACGTTCTTGCTAAAATAACGTGTTAATTAATTAGAATTAATATTATAAAATATTTTAAAAATTAAAATAGTATATTAAAAATTTTTTTATTTTTATATTCATTCTATTTTTCTTAAAGAAATGCATCTAAATTAATTTTTGATTACATAGTGAGAATTTATATATATTAATGTTACATTATTTACCAACTTAGTTAATATGCACAATCTCATAAATAATATAATAATTTATCTTTTTATAAAAAATTATTATTTATAGTTATATTCCTAGATCTAATATAAATTTTATTATATTCTAATCTTAGTTATATATAATTAAATAATTAACTTATAAAATTAGAAAATTTAAAACAAAAATAATTTTTAATTTAAAATAGTTATAAGATATTTTTAAATAAATAATTTTATTTTACCTGAATACAATTAATATTGTAAATAATATATAAAAAAGTAAAAAAAATGAAAAATGATGCATTGATATTTTAATTTTAAGTTAATACAACTTTTAATTTTATACTTTTTGACAATGAATATTACTAATTTATATTTAAATACGATTATAACATTAATCCACAGAACATAAGTATTTTAAATTAATAAACAGTATTATTACTGATACAGTAATAATACTGTTTATATAAAAATATTTAGCAATTTCAGTTCATATAATTCATTTATTATAATCATAATATAAAATTATATTCAATAAAACATCTAGCAATATTGTTAAATTAATACTAAAATAGATGTCTGGATGGCAATCCATCTAATTTAATTTTTCCTAATTTTTAAGGTAATAAAATATCTATGACTACACATCTTTTTACCTCTGAATCAGTGTCAGAGGGTCATCCTGACAAAATTGCTGATCAAATCTCAGATGCAGTTCTTGATGCAATTCTTGAGCAAGACACACAAGCACATGTTGCTTGCGAAACATACGTAAAAACAGGGATGGTAATGGTTGGTGGTGAAATTACAACTACTGCATGTGTGGATATTGAGGAAATTACACGTCGTACGATACGTGAAATTGGCTATACGAGTTCAGATATGGGCTTCGATGCAAATTCCTGCGCTGTTATAAGTGCAATTGGCAAACAATCTCTTGACATTAATCAAGGAGTATATCGTAAAAACTCTTTTGATCAAGGAGCTGGCGATCAAGGAATCATGTTTGGTTACGCAAATAACGAAACTGATGTTCTTATGCCAGCGCCAATTACTTATGCTCATCGCTTAGTCAAACGTCAAGCTGAAGTGAGAAAAAATGGAACATTACCTTGGTTGCGTCCAGATGCTAAAAGTCAAATTACTTTCCTATATAAAAATAACAAAATAGCAAGTATCGATACAATTGTTTTGTCTACTCAACATGATGAGGAAATTAAACAAGAGACATTATCTGAAGCTGTAATGGATGAAATTATTAAGCCTGTATTACCTGCTGAATGGATAGATAAAAATACTAAATATTTTATTAACCCAACAGGTCGTTTTGTTATAGGTGGTCCAATGGGAGATTGCGGATTAACAGGTCGTAAAATTATTGTTGATACTTATGGTGGGATGGCTCACCATGGCGGAGGTGCCTTTTCTGGAAAAGATCCGTCAAAAGTAGATCGATCTGCTGCTTATGCTGCACGTTATGTAGCAAAAAATATTGTGGCTGCAGAACTTGCTGATCGATGTGAAATTCAAATTTCTTATGCAATTGGCATCGCTAAACCTACATCGATTATGATTGAAACTTTTGGCACAGAAAAAATTTCTAATAAAAGTCTTGTTCATTTGGTGTATGAAGTTTTTGATTTACGTCCGCATGGATTAGTCAAAATGCTTAATTTATTACAACCTATTTATAGGCAGACAGCTGCATATGGACATTTTGGACGACCTCAGTTTCCTTGGGAAAAAACAGATAAAGTTGATGAACTTCGCGCAGTAATTAACTTAATTAACTAATAGTTAATTTTATAATTATTCAATAATTATAATTAGTTATTTAAATTTTCAATGATTATTTAATAAAATATTATTAACAAATTATTTTTTATTTAAATTAATTATTTAATAATTGAACATCATTAATAATGCAAAATTATATCAAAAATAGATTTATTTAAAAAAAATATAATTCTGAAATTAAACAATAAACTTATTATATTTTGTGATAAGTTTAAAAAAACTTTCACAGAATTATTTATTAATTATTAGCATATAAGAAATCACCACTTTCTGTGTACATATATATTACTAAAATTAGTTTTAATCATATTTATTTATTAAAAATTTTAAATTGTAATAAATTGAGTTATTAACTGTTAATTAGTTTACTTAATTTTTTTAATTAATTTAATTATTTATTTTTTTAAAAAAAATAAATAATTAAATTAATCATTAATGCCTAATCCAAACATATCAACTTGTATTAATAACACTACGTAAATAGATTTGATTATCAATTAGAGTATTACAAAACATTTTAATAAATACTATATAGGTTATAATATACTTAATTTAAAAAATAAATATATAGAATAAAAGAAGTTAATTTTAAATATTTTGTGTGAATAAAAAATAAAGTATACGTTCATAACTAATTTTTATTTTTTTCATTCAGAGCACCTATGGGATAAATTAATATTAGATTTGTAGTAAAATTAAGATTTAAGTTAATATTTTTTATAAAATATAAACTTACCTATAAAGTGTAACAATTTTTGTATAAAGTAAAAACATATAGATTTAAATGACTTATTGATAAATAAATTATTATTTATAGTTATTTAATATAATTAAATTGATATCAATTTTTATTAGTGATATAAAATTAATAATTTTTCCTTTAACTATGTAATTAAATATAAACAATAATAAAAATAATTTTAATTATGAATGATCATTGATTCAATGAAATCATAAAAAATTTACTTTGAGATCGATTAGCAACATTTTTTTATTTTTTAATAAATTTCTTATTTTAACAAAAATATCTTTGTAACTTTTTTTGCTTTATAATTATATGAATATTTTATATATAATTAACAACTTTAATAACTTACAAAATTATTTATTAACAAAAGCTAAATATATATCTTTACTATTAACTAAAGCAAGAATTTTAAAAAAATTAACATGAAATTAATTCATTAAAAAATGCGATATTAGTATAACAATGATTTTTATTTTTCAAGATAGTTATGAAGTCTATAAATATGCTTCCATTATTCTCTTTCTATACAATATAAATAAAGTTTGTATAATTTAATATATTGTAAAATAATTCTCTTTTCATTATATAAAATATAGATATTGTAATTATATTAATTTAAATTTTAATTGATTAATTTGATACACTTGTTGTGTACTACTAAATTATAAATTGTAAATTTTAAATTACGCATTTCTATCACAAAAAATAGAGTTTAGTGAATAAATAAATAAAATATTTAGATTAATATATACTTTTAAACCAACTAATTATTTTTTTATAATTGTGATATATCACCTGTGTTCTGTGATGATATCGAGTAATTAGAATTATTCAATTTATTTAAAAAATTAAATAACAAACTATCAGAAAATATTTTTATTGTAATAACTTTACTTTAATAATTGTAAAATTAATTATTTTACATAAATATAAATTATAATAAATAATTCATATTACGCTTAAGTTTGTAATATAATAATTTCTTTAGTTATAGAATTTAAATTTTATTTCAAACATAAGATAGATATTTAAGAAATAACTCACAGATAAATTTCTATTTTTTATTATTTAATATTTCTTTTAAAATATAAATTTTTAATAATTTTGTATTTTCATTTATACTAATTGTTAATTATTTCTACTAATTATAATCTTTTATGCACTGTACATTTCTAAATAATTAAGTTTTATTATACATAAATAAAAATGATACACATTCATTCTAGATTCAACGTAATTAATTTGGCTTTAGATAAATAAATTGTATTGATTTTAAGTTATTAATAACTATTTATAACTTAAAATTATCAATAAAAATTAACAAAATACTTTTTTATTAAAAACTGTTAACTATGTATATGAAAATTAAAGAATTTTTTTTAACAAATGATTAATCTAAATATATTTTATAAATTTAGATAATTGTAAACAGTCTCATGTCTACTCTATATAGAGTAGTACTATATCATAGTTGTGTCTATGTAAATATTTATTTATTTTTTATAAAAAATAAATAATTTATATTATGAATAAAGAAAAAATTTTTAAAAATCATAATTTTATTTTCATAAGTACTATTATGAAAGTTTATTAGATATTATCAGTAATCTAATATTTTATTATTTCAATAATTTTAATATTTATGTGTAGTATTATTCTTAAGTATTTTAGTTTTTACTAAAAATTAATTTTTGTTTAGAAAATAAGTTAAATAAAATAATCAAATCAATGTTTAACATTAATTAATTATATACTATTAATTATTGCTTAAAATAAAAACTAAAAATTACTTAGTTATTTGTATACTAAATTTTAGTATAAAATAAATTATTATCAGTTTAATTTTTTTTATAAATAGATTTAGTAATATTTTATAGATCGATTTGTTTTAATTTTTACTTTTATTGATTTGTTGATTTTATAACAATCTATTTAATCTAATTAAACACCATTAGCTAAACTTATATAAAATATCTTAACTTTCTTATACTTAATATTTCTTTCATTTAATAGTTAGTGGTTTTTATACTAAAAATAATAAATAAATTATATTTTAATGGAATAAAAGTTGATTTTTACTATATGTATGGTAAAAATATGCTGTTAATAATATATTTTATATAATTAATTTACATTAAAATAATCAAAATAAACAAAAAAAGATTTTCAAAGAAAAATAACTATTATTTTATTTTTTATTATAAAAAATAAAATTTTTTGTTTATTTTAGTAACACTAACTAAATTACACAAGAGTTTACAATAAAATTAATGCTAGGTTTGAAAAACTTAATGTATTTCAATAATAAAGAGATAATAGTAGCAATCTATGAATTTTTTTCTACTGATGCAAAAAATTCTCAGTTTCATATTGCTTACGGAGCAGATATAAATTTTTCTCTTGGAACTGCTATTTCTATATGTTCTATCTTGCATTTTAATAAAAATTATACATTTCACTTCTATATATTCACTGATTCAATTTCTGAACGTGAACTTAAAAAATACGATGAACTCACAAAATTATATAATATAAAAATTACAATATTGCTAATTAAGACTTTTCAACTAGAGAAATTACCAACAAATAAATTATGGTCTCATGCAATTTATTTTCGATTTATTATTGCAGATTATTTTTATCATAAAATAAATAAAATATTATATTTAGATTCTGATGTTATTTGCTTAGGAGATATATCTGAATTATTCAGAATAAATTTAAGGAAATACATTGTTGCAGCTGTTCCTGAAATAGATGAAAATCTATGTAAAAATCGAGCTGAGATTCTAGAAATACCAGAGATAGCTAATGTATACTTTAATTCGGGAGTTATGTTAATTAACTCAGAAAACTGGTATAAAAATAAGATAACTAAAAAAACTATAAATATGTTACTTGGTAAGAATTCCTCTGAAAAATTCATATTTTATGATCAAGATACATTGAATATTTTACTGCTAAATCAAGTTTTATTTTTAGATAAAAAATTTAACACTCAATTTAGTATTAATTATGAATTAGGAAATAAGATATCATTTCCTATTATCAATGATATAAAATTTATTCATTATGTTGGACCAACTAAACCATGGAATACTTGGTCTGTATATCCAAGTACAGATCCATTTATTACAATAAAAGAAAAGTCTCCGTGGAAAACTGCCAAGCTTATTTCTGAATCAACATCTAATCAATACAGGTATGCTGCTAAGCATATGTTTAATAAAAAAAAATATATACAATATTTATTAAATTATCTTTATTATTTTTTTATTAAAGTATTACATAAATAAATATTAGTGATTACATAAAATGTAAAATATATAATTATTATTTAATAATTTTCAATTAGTTTAATTTTTATTAAAATATTTTTAGTTTTTATTTGATTTTATTTTATTTGATTTAATTTACTTTTATTAATTTTTATATTATCTATGTTTGAATTTTATTAACATCTATTAACAAAATAAAAATAATTTATGGTATAAAACTTTATAATATTAAAGAAACTACTTACAACTATTACTTAATAACTTTTTAATATGTTTTATTGGCATATTTATCGATATGGTAAAAGTTAAACTTAGTTATATAATATTAATAGAAATAATATATAGATATTATAAAGAATTAATTTTTATTTTTTATCTATTAGATTCTATCTAATTTAATCCTTCTTAGTTGTGTAAGTTTATTTATAAAAATTAATTATTCTGTAATAACATTAATTTATATTAAACAAATATAATAAATATTTAATAAAATAATAATTAAGTACATAATTTTTTATATCACAGCTACTAATTGCATGAATTTTAAATAAATCTCATATGCATGTGTTTTATTTCCATTATATAACTGATAATCAATATATTAGTTGTTAGTACATAAATAAATGTCGTATATAAACATAATCGATACTAAAACTAATAAGGAAAGTATTGATAAATATTTTTAATGATCACTTTATTCCAAACTGTAATAAAACTATTTTAAATTAAGAAATAACAGCATAGATAATTACACATATAAGTTATCTGCTCTAGTAGTTTTGATATTGTTTTTTTGAAACCTAATAATTAACGAGAAATAAATAAGTTTTACAAAAAAAATTAAAATAATAATTGATATAAGAACTTAATTCTATATTATTAAAATTAAAAAATGTCTATTAAAATGCTTATAAAGCAATAAATTAATTTTAAAAAAAACACTTAATTTATGTTTTAAAATTTTAATTTAATTATATTAAGTAGTTTTTCTTTTAAAAAAAATAAAACAAGTAAAATAATATACATAATGACATAGTAATATTTAATTCAGATAAGATAATAAAACAGATGATGAAAGTCATTGTAATAGAAATTACATATGATAAAATTTTTGTATTGTTAAATTTTAACTATAGTAATTTTATTTAATTTATAAAATTTTTATACAAAAATATACACTGTTTCATAAAAATAAATGCACAATGATTACAAAAATAAACAAATTCAATAATTTTATCAATACAAGACCGACCATAATAAAATAATTATTTAATATTAAAATAAAAATTATTTAATATTATTTTATATTAATTTAATTACAATTGTTATTTAAGGAAATTTAAATAAATTTAATAAAAATTAACTTATTATAAAATAGAATAGTGCATACAAAATATATTTTTATATTTTATTTAAACCTGAATCTCTTGTAATTATATTGTCATAATTTTTATCTGTAAAATAAATGAAGTTAATATGATTTAATATCATTAGTATAAATTATTGTAATTCAAATAATTTATCACATATTTTATATGATAAATATGTCATTAATGTAATTTTAATTAGTACTGATCAATTTAGATAAAATATATCATTTTACTAATAAAATAAAATAAAATAATCATGATTAAAATATTAAAACCATTAAAACAGAAAGTTATTGTTTTATTTTGAATAAAAAAAGAATTATTTTAATTTTCTATTGAAAAAATTATTTTTTTTTAATCACTTGATTTGTATAATGACTATATAATGCTGATTAAATCTAGAAAATAATTTTGTCAAAATGATCATGAACGAATTTAAAGTCAACTAGTTAAAGTATATAAAAATTATTACTTTTGCTGTATACATTTAAATAAATAAGAGAAAAAGAAATTGATACTTTATTATAAATAATAAAGATAATTATTAAATTTATTTAACAATCTTATTAGTGATAATTTCAAATTATATTAATATTAACACTTATATTACTAGAAGTCCCAGTTTAAAAATTAATATTTTTTATCTAATTAAAAATATTTTATAGTGTAAACAATTTATATATAGTGTTTAATAAATTTTATAACGAATAAAGAAGATAATTAAAAATCTATTGAAAATAAATAAAATATTCTTATATGTGCGATTTTTGTATTAATAAAGTTAATATGACATTAAAAGTATGCATTGATGAACTTTACATTGTGTTAAAAAGCATCCAGTTTAAGTTTAATAAGATGAATTAAATATAATTTTGTTTGTAAAATTTTATTAAAAATTGATATTTTATATCTGTTGATATGAAATATTTGTTTAATTTATTGTAAATAAATTAAACAAATATAAGGTAATAATCTTGTTTTAATATTAAAGATAAATTTGAATTTACTGATATTTGGTTACGTATATATACACTTATACGGTTTATATTGTAAATATTCAACAGCATGTTAATGATATAGAGCTTGTAATTTTAGCAATTAGATATCTAATAAATGATAAGTATAAATAATATAAAAAGTTTAAATTTAAATAGCGTACTAAAATTTTATAGTATATCATTTTAAATCCACTTACACTTAATAAAGTTTAGTAACGATTGTGATGTGTGGCGTCATTATCTGTACATCAAGTTATTAATTTGTAATCAACGTTTCTAATAATGTATAATTTATATCGACATATCATTACCGTATAGCATATCTCTCTTTTATTAAAGAGATACGCGTATTTGTTTAATTCACTACTATCTGCTATTTTTGTATGATATTACAGTATTTCATTAAATTAAAGGCAATTTAAAACATTAATATTATTATATACAACATAAAATATATTATTAGATCAACTAACAAGATGGTAGCAACTTGCAAATGCAGCTAAAATTAATAACTGTTATTCATCAAATTGTTGCTGTAATTATGTGTATAACTTTAATAAATTAAAGTAGCAAGTTTTATGAGTATATCACAAATCTATCGTACTTAAAAATTAACCATTAAATTATTTATTCAACCAAAATAATTAGCATATAATTAATATTAGTCGATATAGAATTAATAGAATTTACATATAGCTACATTTCTTGATGACAATATTCCTATGCTAAATATTTATACGCAGTATAAAAACATAAACATATTACAATAGGATACACATTCCATTAACTAAAAATTTTAATAACATAGTATGTAAATTTTGTTATTTGAAAACTTTTCTATATGTTGTTTTATGTTATTTATTAATTAATGTGAAATATATAAATACTGATACCACTTTATCATTACATATGTTCTTAATGAACACTTTGGATTCATTTGTTTTTTAATTTCAGATTGCACAATTTTATTGTAAATAGTCCATAATATCTAGTATTGCTTATTTATGATGATTGAAATTCTATAAGTAATTTAAAAATTTAATTTTTTTTAAAACACTTATTGTTTTGTTGATTTAATATTATATTTTTAGTATATCGTATCAATAATATTTATAGGTAACTATTAATATGATTTAGTAAAATGCGTCAACTTAACTCAATGTTTGTTATAAAAGGTAGATATACATACAAGCATAAATGCACCTATTATAAGTAAAATATCTAAAGATATGATTACAGTTTATTACACATGACGACTATTATTGAGATTAAAGATATAATCACAAGTTTATTTAGTAATACAATATAAAATTCTTTAGTATTTTATATTGTATTATAATCATTTTACCAAACTGTAAAATAATGCACATCAGTGCAAAACCGTCAAAAAATTAGTTAAAATGTCTGTAATGACAAATTTAATCAATTAAATTATATATGCATTGTTCAGTTAATCTTTGTTTATATTAGTAGTAGTAATCTCACTTTTGTTGTGAAAATAAATTAAATTAGGTCATCTAAAGTTATGACATTGATATATCATAACAGCTTATTTTAATATGTAATTATTCCAAAGCATATATTTTATTTATAATAAAATATATGCTAATTAAAGCTATATATAATTATCTCACAGATAACTTTTACTTAATGTGATATAAATTACTGGCATTAAGACATTAAACAAGAAAATAATACTATTGTAATGTTTGATTTTTTTTGTTTTCTAGTAGAAATTTATATCGATATATTATACAGTTACACTTTTACACTATATCACTCAGATATCTTATGAGTAGTCTTATAGTTATTCATATACTCAATAATATTTAAGAATATTTAATAAATTCATATTAAATAGAAACAGTATGCATTGAGAAAAAACTTATTAATAAAACTTGCATATTAAGAATTATAGATACCGTATTCTCTTAATTATTAAAAACAATATGAATGATTGTACTATATTTATTAGGCATAAATTTATTAAACATAGTGATGAAACAACTTAATCGCATTTAAAAAAAATTAATAATTTATACTAACTAAATAACAATTAAAATATCAAAATGAGTTAAACGGAGGAACATTAATAAATAAGCACTGAACTTAAGCCAAAAAATTTTATAAAAAATAACAATATTAGTTATATTAAAAATAAAATAATATACTGTGCTGCATAAATGATAAAATACTAAATTAGTGACTTAATATCTATGGTATATAATAGACTTTAAATTTCAAATATGTTTAAGAAACGTGCATAAATTAGTAATAATTCTATATACATGGAAAGAATTAGTTTATTTTATTTGATAAATAAACTTGTAAAAATAAAAATTGTTCTAACATTTACATAAGCAATAATTTTTTAAAAATTTTTATTTTTTTTTAAATCTAAAGATCTATATAATATTTTAATAAAAAAATAAGATATTAGAAATTATTTAGAAAATAAGAATATATAAAATATCAAAATAGATTATTTGATAATATAAAAATGATAAAAACATTAATTTATAGTAAAATAGTTTATATTTAAAAATTTATTTACAATTTATAAAAATAAATCATAAATTTTGATAAATACATAATAAACGTACAGAATTAGTTTGCTCATTGGCTGTCATTAAATTTTTATTTATACATAATATATCAATAAAAATTTAATTACTTTGATGTTTAAGTTTAATTAAATAAGCATTAATTTTATAGTTTGATTATTCCATGTTTTCATCATAATTATAATATAATTATATTTTATTTTTAAAATAATAGTAAATTACTTATTTGATAATTATTTAATGAAGCAATTAATGTTTTATTAGTTCAAAACAATGTTACATTATTTTATTTAAGTACGTCTTTATAAGAATTTTCAAACAGAAGAAATAGGTTAAAAATTATTTGATTTTAGCAGTATAGTAAAATTTTACCTGAATTGTTGTATAGAATTTAATTAATTAAAATTTACAAATATTCTTTTATTTATAATATTATTTAAGTAAGTAAATACATATTATGAAAATAATAGTTCATATTATCATATTATGATAATATGATAATAAAAATATATTGCAATTTATTTAATATTATAGTTTATAATGTTATGTAACTTGGCATATCACAAGATTTACTAAAATCTTATGCTTTTTCATAAAAAAGAAAAGACTTTATAAAAATATTAGTTTTATAAAAATTATAATATTTTATCTATATTAAAATAAAAAGCCAAAAATTAATTTAAATTTTCATATTTATTTACATTTTTTTGTAATAGTAAAAACAGATTGAGATTTTTTTTAAATAAAATAAAATTTGTAATGATATTCATATCTTATTTTTCTATTCATAGAATAATCTAATAAAAATTAAATTACTTTATTATACTACAAAATAGATAGTTTTATTTAAAAATCTATTCAATATTTTGAATTTGCTCTCGCATTTGTTCTATTAACACTTTTAATTCAATAGCGGAATTAGTCACTCTGTTATTAATAGACTTTGACGCTAAAGTATTTGCTTCACGATTAAATTCTTGCATCATAAAATCTAATCGTCGCCCTATCGCTTCTTTTTTTTTAAACATATAACGAGTTTCTTTTACATGAGCATCTAGCCTATCAAGCTCTTCTGAAACATCAATACGTTGAGCAAACATGATAAGCTCTTGTTCTAATCTGTTATTATCTATTTGAATTTTTAACTCTTCTAATTTTATTTGCAATCGTTTACGCTGCAATTTTAAAATATTAGGCATTTGATAGCGAACTTTGTTAATCTCTTGACAAACAGCATCTAACCGTTGTTCAATCATTATTTTTATCATTTTTCCTTCACTTTCACGATTGATTAAAAAATCATCCAAAGTAAGTTCTAATTCATTAAGTAAATGTGGATAAATAATATTTAAATTTTGTATTTGAGCAGACATAACACCTGTCCAACGAAGAATTTCTAACGGATTAATTTCCCCATCACCACCACTATCTTTTATCCACTTTGCAATTTTAATTAATTGATTTGCAAGTTCTTTATTCAATACTAATGTACTATTGTGATGTAATCCAATCTCAAAATGTAAACTACACTCTATTTTCCCTCGAGTTAACCTAGATCGCAATCGCTCACGAATAACTGGTTCTAAGCTTCTAAGTTGTTCAGGTAAGCGTATATAAGTTTCAAAATAACGGTGATTAACAGATCTCAATTCCCAAGACGCATTTCCAAATTTATTTTTTATATCTCGTCGTGCAAAAGCGGTCATACTATGAATCATATTAATTCCTATAAATAAAATTAGATTATAATCTTGAGCAAAGATATAGGATAGCATTTAATATCGAAGAACGTATAATAAGCCACTAACATTATCTAATTACGGAGACATAACCATGCGACCAGGAAATAGAAATGATAATCAGATGCGTACTATAAAAATTACTAGGCAATATACTAAACATGCCGAGGGTTCTGCTCTAATTGAGTTTGGAAACACAAAAGTATTATGTAATGCTACAATAGAATATGGTGTTCCACGTTTTTTAAAAGGTAAATCACAAGGTTGGATAACAGCAGAATATGGTATGTTACCACGAGCAACAAATTATCGTAATATACGCGAAGCCACAAAAGGGAAGCAAACTGGCCGCTCAATGGAAATTCAGCGTCTTATTGCACGCTCTCTTCGCGCATCTGTTAATTTAAAACAATTAAATGAATATACAATTATACTAGATTGTGATGTTATTCAAGCTGATGGTGGGACTCGTAGTGTTGCAATTTCTGGCGCTTGTATTGCTTTAACTGATGCATTAAATAAAATGGTTTATGAAGGAAAATTAGAAAAAAATCCCCTTAAATCAATGATTGCTGCGGTTTCTGTTGGTATAGTTTCTGGTAACCTTATTTGTGATTTAGAATATAGTGAAGATTCTATAGCAGACACTGATATGAATATTGTCATGATGGATAATTATGAAATTATAGAAATTCAAGGTAGTGCAGAAGGAAAACCATTTAGTCAGAATGAATTGGTGTCATTAATTTCTTTGGCTAAAAACAGTATTCAGACAATATTTGCAGCACAAAAAGAATCATTAAAATAATAAGTTTAAATCTAACTATCTGTTTTTATAGTTATTAATTTATAATATAATAAATTAAAAAGGAAAATTTAATGAAATGTTATCAGGGCGAATTTATTAAATTCGCTATGAAAAAAAAAGCATTAGAATTTGGTGAATTTACATTAAAATCTGGTCGAAAGAGCCCTTACTTTTTTAATGTTGGACTTTTTAATACAGGCAGAGATTTAGCTACACTAGGTCATTTTTATGCTCAAGCATTTATGTATCATAATCCAGTCTGTGATATTATTTTTGGTCCAGCTTATAAAGGCATCCCTATTGTGACAACAACAGCAATTGCATTGTTTAATTATTATCAATTAGATATACCATACTGTTTTAATCGAAAAGAGGTTAAAAAATATGGTGATGGTGGAAAATTAGTTGGCAGTCCATTAAAAGGAAATGTTGTAATTATTGACGACGTTATTACAGCTGGAACCACAATTAAAGAATATTCAGAAATAATTAAGCAACATAGTGCTAAACTTAGCGCAGTTATAGTAAGTCTTGACCGTCAAGAAAAAGGTGAAAATAATCTATCAGCAGCACAAGAAATTGAAAAAAAACTTAAATGCAAAATATTTTCTATTATAACTTTAAATTGTTTAATTGACTATTTAAGTAAAAATCCAAATATGTCAAGATGTTTATCAATGATGAAAAACTATCGTGAAAGTAAATTATTGTAAGACCAGCACTATCACAAATAAAAATTACTAATTTTATTAAAATATAACTATAAAACTACGCTTAAATGTTAGGAAATATTAATCATACAATTAATTATTATATATTCGATAATATAATAAGTTACAAACTATCAAATTTTAGTTTTTAAATATCAAAACTTAAAATACAAATAATTTAATAATATGCATATTATTTATTAACTAATATAACAATAAATTCTTTTTATAATTAAAGTTTTTATTAAGTATTTTCTTTATTTAAAAGATACTAAGATTAGTACATAACACTCTTAAAGAAATAAATAATTATATGTATAAACAAGTTTCTTAAACTATAATGTATATGTCATAATTATTACTATTAATCAAAATTTTTACAAGAAAAATGAATATTAATATTAAAATTACGTTTTAAATACATTAGTATCACTTACAGCTTGAATACAGAAAGTTGGTTTCTTTTTTTATTTGTTTTCAATATTTTTTAATGTGATTTAAATATTTATTTATATTTTTTTTGTTTGTCTTCTTTTTATATTTTTCATTATAACTAAAGAATATAATTGATAAAATAATAAAACAAGCCATTAAAGATTTATAACAAATTTATAATATTTTGTAATAACAGTATTATTAACGACCAGAGTGACCAAAACCACCATTATTACGATTTGTAATTTCAAAATCTTGTATAATTTTAAATTCAACTTGAATAATTGGGACAAAAACTATTTGTGCTATACGGTCTCCTGGTTTAATAATAAAATTTTCATTACTCCTGTTCCAGGCAGAAACCTTTAATTCACCTTGATAATCAGAATCAATTAAACCGACTAAATTTCCTAAAACAATTCCATGTTTATGACCCAAACCTGAACGAGGAAGAATTATTGCAGCTAATTGTTCGTCTCCAATATATATTGCCAATCCTGTAGATAATAGTTTTGTTTTACCTGCTTTTAATTGAATGCTTTTATCTAAGCAAGCTCGCAAATCTAATCCAGCAGATCCTTCTGTAGTATAAGTTGGTAAAGGAAATTCATTTCCTACACGAGGATCAAAAATTTTAATATTTATCTTTTTTTTCATAACAGTGAAGTATTTCATCTAGCAAACGATGACTAAGTTTTAATTTATGACTATGCAGTAAATTTATCTCTTTATCTTTCCAAAATAAAGTTAGGGCATTGCTTTCTGAATTAAATCCATGATCAGTTAACGAAATATCATTTAGACAAATAAGATCCAGATTTTTTTGAGTGCGCTTATTGAAAGCATATTCTTTTACATTTTTCGTTTCAGCTGCAAAACCAACAACATAAGGACGATTTTTAATTAATTTACTAACGCTTTCTACAATATCAATATTTTTTATAAATGTTATGTTGATTTCATCTGCATTTTTTTTAATTTTTTCTTTTGAAAACTTTTTTGGTCTATAATCAGAAACTGCAGCACATCCAATAAAAATTTCTTGTTTATCGATTATAGTATGAACTTGGTTATACATCTCTAGTGCGTTTATAACATCAATGCGCTTAACACCTACTGGTGTTTGTAAATTAACTGGACCTGTAATTAGTGTTACATTTGATCCTCGTTCTGCCGCTGCTTGTGCTATTGCAAATCCCATTTTTCCAGAACTATGATTAGTAATAAAACGAACAGGATCGATATTCTCTTGAGTTGGTCCGGCAGTAATTGCTAAATGTAGATTTAGCATATCTTGATCATAATGAAAACTATTTTTAGCTAATTTAACTATATATAATGGATCTAGCATATGACCAAGCCCAATATCACCACAAGCTTGTTTGCCATCATCTGGTCCCCAAATTAAAACATTGCGACTTTTAAGTATTTCAATATTCTTCTGAGTAATGTTAGCTTGGTACATTTGTTTATTCATAGAAGGAACGATAGCAATTTTTGCTTCTGAAGCTAAACAAACCATTGTTAATAAATCATTACACATGCCAATAGATAATCTTGCTATTAAATCTGCTGTTGCAGGAGCTAAAATAATCAAGTCTGCCCATTTAGCTAATTCAATATGATCCATTCCATTTTCTGAATTATAATACAATGAATCTCCAGAAACAGGATAACCCGAAATAGCTTGAAGTGTCAAAGGAGTAATGAAAGATTTGGCAGCACTTGTCATTATTACTCGAACAATTGCTCCATTATCACGTAAACGTCTAATTAATTCAGGTGTTTTATAAGCGGCAATGCTACCACTAATACCTACTACAATACATTTATCTGTAAGTTCTATCATTAATACATATCCAAATTTAAATGATGATTTTTCAAACAATTATCAATGAGATGTAAATAAAAAAATAAATATTATAAATATTTATTTATAATATTTATTTGAAACTTTACAGAATTACTTTAAAAAGTTAAATCATATTTTAATGTCATAAAACTACTCAAATCTCATAAATAGAAAAAGAAATTAAACAAAATAAATAATGTGCTTCAATCTAGAAAACTTTTATCAATTTTATTAATGTAAAAACATTTATATTTACAATTTTAACTGTGACCAATAATTTATTAAAAATTTAGTTTGACTGACTGAAATATTAATTACTGAAAATAAAATTTTAGTATATAATAGATTATAAATTTTGTCATTTTATTCAAATTATAATAATATGTAAAGTTGTTGATATATTTTTCTTATGATAGATTACTAATCAAATTATTATAGGAATGTCAATATACTTAAAAACATCTATTAATTTTATTTTCTGAAAAAAAACAAAATTTAACTATGCTTGATCTATGATAGTAAAAAATTAAATTGCTTGATTCGAAAATATTTAATCTACTTTAGATGTAAAGATGAGATAAATAAAAATTTAATTTAATATTTTAAAATAAATACATCATTTATTATTTTTACGTATAATAATTTATTATGTACTGTATTATATAACTTTATAAGATAAAATTATTTTTATTGTATATATAATAATTATTGTTTGATAAATATTATGATTTATTAATTATCTATTATTGCCTTATTCATATAGAAAATATATTTTATGTGCATAACTATTAGCCTTTTATTATACTAATTAATTTATATTAAATATAAATTAATTATTTTTATGATTGAATAAAATTCAAGATGCTATATAATTTGTTTTTTAAAGTATTTTCTATTAAAAAGAAATTATATTTAAGTAAGTTTTTTTTGAATTTAAATTATTTTTTATTAAAAAATTTTATTAATGCAGTTAAATAAATTTAATTAATTAGTTATTTACAATATAGAACTTGATATAATTATATTTTTGGAGAAAAAAATGTCACGAGTCTGTCAAGTTACTGGTAAGAGATCAATGATCGGCAACAACCGTTCTCACGCAATGAACGCAATTAAGAGGCGTTTTCTGCCAAACATACACTATCACCGTTTTTGGGTTGAAACAGAAAATCGTTTTGTGAGGATTCGTGTATCTGCAAAAGGTATTCGTATAATAGATAAAAAAGGGATAGATGTAGTTCTTTCAGAACTTCGCATTCGTGGTGAAAAATACTAAGGATTCATAATGGCTAAAAGTATTCGTGATAAAATTAAGCTAGTTTCTTCTGAAGGTACAGGACATTTTTATACTACAACGAAGAATAAGCGCACTATTCCTAAAAAATTAGAAATAAAAAAATTTGATCCAGTTATTCGTAAACATGTAATTTATAAAGAAGCTAAAATTAAATAACTTTTAATAAAGTTAACAAAAAGTTTTATTTTTTTTTGTATTTTAAAACTATTGTTATATATAAGTACAAGTAAGTAATATCAAATTATCTCATAGTGTGAGATGTACTCAAAAGACTAAATATACCATATTGTAATATATTTTGTTTTTTTAAATTATTTTATTTACTTTTTAGATATTTAGATATAGTTTTTTGTTTCTTGCTATTTCCTATTGCAAGAAACTTTATCAATTATAACAAAGATGTTATTTTTTTTAATGTTATTGTTTAAATCTATATTAGATAGAGTTAAATGTAAAATTTCTTCATTATAATTATATTAAGTTATTGTGAATCTAACATTTTATATTTAATATAGGCTAAGCATATAAAAAACTTTTTTATTATATAAAAATTTGTTTATCGAATATGATAGCAATCTTAACTTTTGCTAAATAGCTAGTGGATGTATATGAATTAATTATATATGTTCTTGGTAATAAAAATTTTATATAATAGTCATTAACTCAAGACAACAAAAAACTTTTATGATTCATGTGCTATAATAAATGCTTATAAATAAATAATAAAATTCTACATTAAATTATTATTCTCACTAATTATCATTTAAATACTTTTTGTCTCTCCTATTACTTACGTAGACAGTTAATTTCGCCTATATGATTAAATTAATGAATAAAGTAATTATAATGCTTCTATTTAAAAATATCATTATAAATTCTAAAGAAAAATATTGTATCTATAGCAAATATATAAATAATTAATGTTATTAATTATTTATATATACATAATAGTGCAAACGTTAATAAACTATCATTATATATATCTATCAATATATCAATACATATAACTTAGATATGTTTAGAATAGTATAAGAAGAATCTCTTTTGATCTAATCACGTAATATCTATAATTATGTTTCATTATATACATAAATTGTTATTTATCTTTATAAGGATAAATTTCATAGAATAACTTAAAAGTAGCACTTTACCATATTAAATCAAAAGAATAGTTATAATCATTTCTCTTAATTTTAATAGAGAAAACAATCACTTAATATTGTTCCAACGAGTAAATAAAGTTTTTGATAAAATTACATCATACTGATCTAATACTCGATTAACTGTTTGATCAACAATATCCTGTATTGTTTCTGGCTTATGATAAAACGCCGGCATTGGTGGAAAAATTATTGCACCATTTTCTATAACGCTCATCATTAATTTTAAATGACCAAGATGTAAAGGAGTTTCTCTGATACACAATATTAATTTGCGTTTTTCTTTCAAAATTACATCAGCTGAACGTGTAATTAGTGTATCGTTGTAGCTGTTAGCTATGCTAGATAGTGTTTTTATCGAACAAGGAATTATAATCATCCCTGAAGTAATAAATGAACCAGAAGAAATTGCTGCAGCGATATCTCTATTATCATAAACAACACTTGCCATTGCTTGAACATCTCGCAAGCTATAAGTTGTTTCTAATGAAAGTGTCTGCTTAGCTGCAGAGCTAACAATTAAATGAGTTTCAATATAACCAACAGAACTTAAAACTTCAAGCAATCTAATACCGTAAATAGCACCACTAGCACCTGTTAATCCAATAATTATTCTTTGCATTATTTTGATTAATAATAAATATAATTTATATTATATTATATTATAAATTTAAATTTTTAATTTTATAATAGTATTTGTACAATATATTAGAACTACAACTACCTGCTTATTTGAATGTTATTCAAACTTTTAATAATTTTACATATAAGAAACTTTATAACCGAATAAATACTGACAATAAATGCTAAATAATGATATTTCGAGTGAAATATTATCATGTTTAAGTGCTTATACTATTTGTCTTTGCATTCTAAAGGATGTGTCAGAATAGCTAATTATATATTTGTAGATGATAGAAAACATAAAAGAATTCCTTTATTATGCATTTGTTTTACATATTTAAATACCAATATTTTAATAGTCTACACATTGTTTCTCAAATTTGGACTCTATATACTCAAGTAACCAGAGTTTAATACAATTTATAATTTTTTATTTATATGAGTGATAAAATTATCGTTCTTAAAGCTCAATATAAATCATTAAGTTCATTATTCGTGACAAGAAACTTTTGCGCCAACGACAAATGCTAAGTTGCGAAATCTTAAAACATGCAAGTTCTTTATGCCATGTAAGCGTATTTGTGAACAATGTTGTTGACATACAAAGATTTATATAGATAACAATAATTTATTAGTGATTCACTAAAAATTTATAATAAAGATATATAATATTTATTATATCATCATTAATTTAGATTATATTTCTTAATTTATAAAAATTATTGAAAAACATCTTTATGTTTATTTAATATCACTTAATCGGAAATTTTATATTATATTTATATTTTTTATTAATAAAACAAAAAGTATTTTTTTTATTTATGATTGTTTAATTAAGTTATTAACTTTATAGTCTAAAGATCAGCACAATATATAATAATGTCCAATAATATTAATTATTTATATTTAATCACACTAAAGAATGTTATTATAATTATATTAATTTATTGTATAATCTATAATTATCTATTAATGTAAAATTTAAACAAATGTTAAATAGGTTTTGTTTCTTAGTTCATTTAACAGATAAACTAGAATATAATAATGTGTTACAACTACGTTATTTGCTAGTTGTAAAATGTTTTAGCTACGCTTCTATCAATAAAAAACAAAATACGTTTTCTACTAAATCAAGATATAGTAAAATATGTTTTGTTATATATTTTTAACTATAATTTTCCAATTTTTTTTAGAGTGATTAAATCTCATATCACTTATTCATTAAATAAATTAATAACTATATACTGTAGTAATTATATTTTTATATTATTTTATTATTTTTAATTTGTAATATACAATCAAATATATCTTTATTGTATTTTACTATACTCATTTAATTTTCATTCAACTAGTTTATCATCCATATACATTTGTATCTTTCATTTAATTTTATGTACAGTTAATATATAAAGAATAAAGTGAATGATTATTTTTAGTAATAACTACTTCTATTATTAATCATATTATAAATTTTGGTTTATATTATAGGTTAGTATTTATTAATTAAATTACATAATATTTAGCTTTATTTAAATTGATACTTGCAGATGTATGTAATATTTTTTTTAGATTTTGTCATGTTTAAGTTATAATATAAAATTCTTGTAGCATCAAATTATAAATTACTAGTTTTATCTTCTTGAACAACTTATTGATACAGTTATTAGTATAATTCGCTATCAAGTTTATTTATAATTGCTGAGATATTTTTGAAATGAAAATCCGAACGTCCTCTATATTACGCTTTAGTTGCTCATCTTTATGAAAATTTTCCAAATAATTAAGATAATCTTGATCAATATCTTTTGTAACATAAATACCATTAAAAACCGAACATTCAAAAGTAGTAATATCTGGATTTCCATCTTTAACTGCGGCAATAAGATCAACAAGATCCTGAAAAATTAAATTATCAGCTCCTATTAGTTGACAAATTTCATCCACTTCACGTCCATTGGCAATTAATTCATTAGCAGAGGGTATATCAATACCATAAACATTTGGAAAGCGAACTTCTGGAGCAACGGAAGCAAAATATACCTTTTTTGCCCCTGCGTCACGCGCTAGCTCAACAATTTGTTTAGAAGTTGTTCCGCGAACAATAGAGTCATCTATTAACAAAACATTTTTATCAATGAATTCCGATCGATTAACATTCAATTTGCGACGTACAGACCTAAGTCTCTCTTGTTGCTCTGGCATAATAAAAGTTCTGCCTACATAACGATTTTTTACAAAACCTTGCCGATATGGTTTACCTAAAATATAAGCAATCTCCATGGCACTATCGCATGATGTTTCTGGAATTGGAATTACAACATCAATATCAAAATTCTTCCATTGTTTAGCAATTTTATTACCCAATTTTTTTCCCATTTCTAAACGAGCTTTATTAACTGAAATTTTATCGATAAAGGAATCTGGTCTAGCTAAATAAACAAATTCAAATAAACAAGGTGTTAATTGTGGATTTTTTGCACATTGATACGTAAAAAGTTGTCTTTGTTCAGTAATATAAATCGCTTCACCAGGCGCAACATCACGTAAAAATTCAAAACCAAGTGTATCTAAAGCTACACTTTCAGAAGCAACCATATACTCATTTCTGCCATCTTCCAAAGTGAGCCTACCAAGCACTAAAGGACGAATACCAAACGGATCACGAAACGCTACTAAACCATGGCCAATAATCATTGCGATACAAGCATAGGCACCACGAAGTTTATTGTGCATATTTGCAATAGCACTAAAAATATTTTCTGCAGTTAAAATAAAATTTTCAAATTTATTCAGTTCATGAGCAAGTACATTTAGTAATATTTCTGAGTCAGAAGAAGTATTTAAATGTCTACGAGCAGTTTTAAACAAAGTTTTTTTTAATTCACGCACATTAGTTAAATTACCATTATGAGTCAACGTAATGCCATAAGGAGAATTAACATAAAAAGGTTGTGCTTCAGAAGCGTTTGATCCACCAGAAGTTGGGTAACGAACATGGCCAATTCCTATTTTTCCACGCAAAGACATCATATGACACGCACCAAACACATCTTTTACTAAACCATTCGATTTACACAAATGAAATTGATTATTTTCATCAATTGTTGCTATACCTGCAGCATCTTGTCCGCGATGCTGAAGCACTGTTAACGCATCATAAATTGATTGGTTAACTGGTGTAAAACCAGCAATACCTACAATACCGCACATCTATTTTCCCTCAGAAGGTATGTGTAGTAATATTTTCAGGTAAAAAACTTGATGCGTTTTTTAAATAATCAAAAAACCATCTAATAATATGAGCGAATTGTGGTATCAATTGAGAATCTTGCCAATCTTTACTTTTTGGTAAACTCGTAAAAGTATCTAAGAAAAACAGAATTGCTGACACAATTAATATGCCTCGTAAACTACCAAAACATACACCTAATATGCAATCAGTTCCAAACAATCCAGTTCGCTCAACCAATAAACCAATTATAGAATTAACTACAGCACCAATAGTTAAAGTTGCAACAAATAAAATTGCAATTGCAATACCATTCCTAATCAACGTATCATCAAAATTACTAAAGTAAACAGTAATATAAGGATAAAATTTATTAGAAACAAAAAAAGCAAAACCCCAAGTAATAAGGGATAAAGCTTCTCGTATAAAACCACGAATTGAACTAATTAATGCAGAGAAACCAATAATAATAATAATAGCGTAATCAATCCAAATCATAATTTTGATCCAAAAAGTTAAACACTCAAGATTATCAAATATATTTAAAAAAAACAAAAACGTTTAAATTATATATTTTATTGAAAATCAATAATGCATTGAGTTGAAATAAATTATTATTCCAATATAAGCAATTAATTAATGTAATTGTTTAATATTAATATATTTTTATTAGAAAATATAAATCAAGGTTTGTAACCATGTATTTGACCTTGTAAACCTGTTAAATCTTTCAATTCTGATAAATTGTAGTGCAATTTTTCTTTTGTAGCATTTAGATTAATAAAAATTCGTGTAATTTGACCATTAATCGGTAATAATGGCTCAGTATAAACATTATAGCCAGATAAACGTAATCTTATAATTATCTCTTTTACTTTTGATGCATTTTTTAGAGCTCCCAACTGAATAACATAAGCAAATCGCCCATGAGGTACTTTAGCACTATTGTTTAACTTAGTGGTTTGTTCTGATGCTGATAATACCAGTTTTTTTATTTCAATTGGTAATTTAGAATTTTTTTTATGTTCAACAAATATATTATCTCCTGATTTATCTTTAAAATCAGAAATTATATCAGAAATTATTGTTTCTGGCATACTCTTTAAAGATGATTTTAATGATTTTATATTAATTGGAGCAATAGGTTCAATTTCATATGTATCTCTAGATTCAGGCATTAAAGGTATTGCCGAAAATTTAGTTTCGTTATATTTTTTATTGCCATCAAATAATATTGGAAACACAATAACAGTAACTGCAATAATAACAATTGCTCCAATCAATCGATTTTGAAACTTACTAGACAATTAATATTTCCTCTTTTTTTTGAAGTTTCATGATTTCAGAGACTACATGAAATGATCCGTAAACCAGAATAATATCATGTTTCTTAGCTTCAATAATCACCTGAGACCAAGCATTTTTAACTGTATCAAATTGATATGGTGAGTCAACATATTGCGCTAATTGTCCAGAATCAGCTCCGCGCGTTCCGCTTATTGAAGCTAGATACCATTTATCAATATGAGGAACTAAGCAAGATAATGTATTTTTTATATCTTTATCAGCTAACATAGCTACAACTCCATAAACTTTAGTATTTTTCTTCTTAGGCAAACGAGATACTCTTTTGGCTAAATATGAAGCAGCATGACAATTGTGCGCAACATCTAAAATTACATAAGGTTGTTTGCAGATAATTTGAAAACGTCCTGGTAATTTTGATTTTATTAATCCATTGTAAATATCTTTCTGTTCTATTCTTTGAATAATTGCATTGCTATCTTTAATTAAACAATCAATAACAGCCAATGCTGTTGCTGCATTGTCTAATGGAACATTTGGCAAAGGTAACTGTTTAAAATAATGATCATTAGATCGCCAGTTCCAATTATTATTTTGTAATTTAAATTTCCAATCCACTCCTCGAAGAAATAATTTTGCTCCAACTGTTTTTGCAACATTATTAATTGATCGAAGTACATTTTCTTCACCAACAATCGCATATCTCCCTGACCTAAAAATACCAGCTTTTTCATAGGCAATTTTTTCAAGATTACTACCAAGATAATCAATGTGGTCTAGTGCAATGGTAGTAATTACAGAAATATCAGCGTTAACAACATTGGTTGCATCCAATCTCCCACCAAGACCAACTTCTAAAATAACAACATCAAGTTTAGCTTTTTTGAATAACTGCAAAGCAGCTAAGGTTGTATATTCAAAATATGTTAGTGTAATTATGCCACGTTTAGATTCAATGTCATCAAAAACATTACAAAATTCCTTTTCAGGTAATATTTTACCATTTATTCTAACACGCTCAGTATAATACAGCAGATGCGGAGAGCTATAAACTCCAACTTTCAATCCTGCTTCAATTAAAATTAATTCTAGTACGTGGCAAGTTGTTCCTTTGCCATTTGTCCCTGCAACAGTAACAACTTTTTTTGCAGGATTTAAAAGATTTAGTTTTTTAGCGACTGATGCAACTCGATCTATACTCATATCAATAATTTTATTATGTTGATTAGTTAAATAAGTTAACCAAATATCTAGAGAAGAGGTCGCATCTGGGATCATCAACGGTTCATCTATTTTTTTCATTTTTAATAGTAATTGTTGTTATTTTTTTTATTTTTTATAATATTTAGACTTAAGATTATCATCAATTAATCTAACAACATCATTTTTACTTTCGTCTCTAATTGTTTTATGAGTTAATATAGCAAGTATTTCTGATATTTTATCACGAATTTCAGACCGTCTGACAATCATATCGATAGCGCCTTTTTCAATAAGAAATTCACTACGCTGAAAACCTAGAGGTAATTTTTCACGCACAGTTTGTTCAATAACTCTTGGACCAGCAAAACCAATAAGAGCTTTGGGTTCAGCAACATTAATATCACCTAACATTCCTAAACTTGCTGATACACCACCCATTGTTGGATTAGTAAGCACTGAAATATATGGAATGCCTCTATCTTGCATTTTTCCTAACGCAGCACTAGTTTTTGCCATCTGCATTAATGAAATTAACGCCTCTTGCATTCGAGCGCCTCCACTAGCAGAAAAACAAACTAACGGGCAATTATCTTTAAGTGCTTGCTCAACTCCAATAACAAAACGTGCACCAACAACTGAAGCCATTGATCCTCCCATAAAAGCAAATTCAAAAGCCGCTACAATGATATCCATTCCTTTAAGCGTACCTTTCATCACAATTAATGCATCTTTTTCATGTGTTGATTTCTGTGCAGCTGATATACGATCCTTATATTTTTTTGAATCACGAAATTTTAAAATATCTTTAGGCTCTAATTCACTACCTAGCTCAACAATAATTTCTTCATCAAGAAAAGTGGATATACGCTTTCTAGCCGATATTTGCATATGATTATCACATTTTGGGCATACGTTTAAATTACTTTCTAGTTCAGCACGATACAGCACTTGTCGACAGCTATTGCATTTTGTCCATATTCCCTCAGGAATGTTTACCTTACTGGTTTTAATTATATTACTTTTATTAAGAATTTTTTCAATCCAACTCATTTTATACCCTTGTACCTAAAATTATATTATTCTTAATTATTAAGTTTATCATTAAAGGATAATTCAAAAAGATAGTTGATAAAAATTAATCAAATATTCTAATGATTATTTATTTTTATTTTACCAGATGTGTTTTTAATCAATGTCTAACAGTGCAACAATATAAATAATAACCTACAATATAGAAATTAAAAACAATTATAAAAATTAACAATTTATAAATTTTGTTAAAATTTATAAATTGTTAAAACCAATTGCGGAAGTAAATAAATAAACTTATAATAAAATCTATTTTTTGCATTATAAAGTGTAAGATGTAAACACAATACAATACTATTACATTTATACAAAATAGTAAAATGTTATAATAATTTTCATAAATTTATTTAAAATTATTTCTTTGATAATGTGTTTTATAAAATTATTTTGTGCTCTTTATTAAAAATAATAAGAAAAAAATATGAATCAATTTTTTTTGTTAAATATTATTGAATAACAAAAAGATAAAGTAATTAATTACACACAAATAAACTACGAAATCATTATTAATATTGGCATTAAATAAACATTTAGATCATTATTTTACTATAATGTAAATATACCTATAATATATAATAAACAGTTTTTTACTTAAAAAACTAATAATAGTTAATGTAACTTTTATAAAATTCTATTGAAGAAATTCTATTGAAGATAGAATATGTTTATACAAATAAGTATGTTCTACAATATGATAAGTTAAATGAAGATCACCATTTCTGATGTGATTAATAAAAAAATCATAAAATCAAACTATCAAAAATTTTAATACTATGTAATTAGATAAAATATCTATCTAAATTTCTTAGTAAAAAATAGGACCAACATTCGTTTTAGGTAATTTATATTTTGATGGATAATCAATAGAAACTAAATATAGACCTTCTGCTTTTGCAGTTGGTGCAGCTTTTGTTCTATCTTTTAATTCTAAAAGCTCTTCTATCCAACTAATATCACGATTACCGCACCCTATATCAAGTAAACTACCAACAATATTTCTTACCATATGATGAACAAATGAGTTAGCTTTAATGTCAACCACAATATAATCACAATAACGATTGACATGAATATGTTTTATATTTCGCCAAGGAGATTTAGATTGACAATTAATAGCTCTAAAAGAAGTAAAATCCTTTTCACCAATCAAGGCCTGAGATGCAATATTCATTCTTTCAGCATTTAATGGATAATTGTAGTGAGCAACATATGCTGATAATATTGCTGGTCTGCAGCGATGGTTGAATATAAGATAACGATATTCCCGAGAAATAGCGCTAAATCTAGCATGAAAATCTGGAATAACAATTTTACTCCAACGTATAGCTATGTCAGATGGTAAATAGTTATTAACGCCATTTGTCCAAGCTTGACCTGTTCTAATAACAGATGTTTCAAAATGAATTATTTGACCTATAGCATGAACACCAGCATCAGTACGTCCAGCGCAATAAACTTGGATAGACTCATTTGCAACTTTAGTTAATGCAAATTCTAAACAAGTTTGAATTGTTTTTAGATTTTTTTGACGTTGCCAGCCATAATAATGATTACCACTATACTCAATACACAAAGCAATTTTAGTCAGCGACACATTGTTAGATCTCTAATCATTAATAATGATTGCTCTTGAATGAATTACTACTAACTTTCTATTTTAGATTTAAATATAAGAAAATAAAAATTATTAGAAATCAATAAAACTGTAATATTAGTTAAACAATATATAACTAATATTAATCAATTATTATATAAACAATATCAAATTAATAAATTTATTATCATGTTTCTTATGTTATTATAATTTTATCTAATGTATTAACCTTGAGTTACTAGTGGATTGCAATAAAAATTAGTTCCTAGTAAATAGATAACAAGTATAGATAATGCATCATTCTAAAAAAAATTCAAGTATTTAATTAATTAAATACTTGAATATTATAGCGCAGATATTTTGTTATTGCTTAACAATAGCAATTATAAAGTTTAATCTTTCAATTAATATTGAGTACTTTTGTATATACTGCAATAAAAATTAATTGATTATTGTTAATATCTCAATTATTTAAATTAATTAATAATTTAATAATTAGAAGCAGTTGATTAATATAACTATCAAAAATAATAATATTATTTATTTATTGCACGAGAAAATATGTTGTTAACAAGAATATAACTAAAGTAATACTTGATTATTTAATAAAAATTTTATATTCATATTATATCTTTATATAATCAAATAATTCTAAATTCATAGAAAAATGTTGTTTTCTATTAAAACTTATACTACATGTAATAAACTGATAAAATAAATAATAAATAAAATTTATATTTTATAACAAATTAGCAGATACTAACTATTTTTATATTATTGCATTAATAGTACAATACTAAGATTTCTATTATATGTATAATAATATTATGAATATTTTAATCAAATTAATTTTGCATTGAATCCTATTTTTTTTAAAATATTAGCTGTATCTAAATTTTCACAATTTACTTTAAGAGATGACCATTCTCTCCATTTTGGGTAAAATTTTCTCAAATTATCAAACTGTTTGTCAATCTTAGAAACTTTTCTTAATAGTGCATCATCGCGACGAACATCATAAACCAAATGCACCAAACATTTTAAACTTTCTTGTGTTAATTCACCATTGAAGTTAATTTCATTAAACTTAGCAATAGGTAATAAATCAGATAATTTTATGTTATGATATAATCCCAAGAAGTGGTTAAATGCACTAAAAATTTGAAGTGTACCCCTTGTTCTGCCTTCAAGTGAATACCCAGCAATATGTGGCGTTCCAATCCTAATTTTAGACAATAAAGGCAATGATATGTTTGGTTCGTGTTGCCAAACATCTAATATAACGTCTATTTTCTTACCACCGTTCAATGCTTTTAATAATGCATGATTATCAACAACTTCACCTCGACTAGTATTTACTAATATTCTTCCTGGTGGCATAGCAGAAAGTAACTCTTCATTTAATAAATGATAAGATGAATAATGTCCATATTTATTTAAAGTAGTATGAAAAGTTAATATATCTGCCTGACTAATTAGTTTTTCTAGTGGCCAAAATTGTTCTATATCATCATGAGAATCTGCACGTGGTGGATCGCAAAGCAATGTATTAACACCCAAACTCTTTAAACATGAATTAAGTCTACCGCCAACATTGCCAACCCCAACTATACCGACTGTTTTTTCTCGTAAATCAAAGCAATTACACTCTGCTAGTAGCAATAAAGCAGAAAAAACATACTCTACAACCGAGATTGCATTACAACCAGGAGCAGCAGAAAATGCTATACCTGCTTGATCCAACCATTTTTTATCTACATGATCAAATCCAGCTGTTGCAGTACCAACAAATTTTACTTTGCTTCCTTTTAAAAGGATTTCATTCACTTTAGTAACGGATCGTATCATTAAAGCATCTGCCGTTGCTAAATGAGATGATGAAATTTCTCTACCAGAAACCTCCTTTACTTCACCAATTCTTTGAAATAATTGTTTTGCAAAAGCCATATTTTCATCTACTAATATTTTCACTTATATGATACTCAATTATAATTATAAAGATTAATAAATCATTCTTAATATTTTATAGTGTAGAAACGCGTTATTTCTAAATATTAATGAATAAAACAATAATAAGTAATTTAATCATCAATAATTTTGAAGATTATTATACTATCTAAAGTTGTGGTATAAATATTTTATATACGCTAATAAAATTTGATATAAAGTCATAGAGGAAATTAAAATGTTCTTAATTAACAGATTTATCTTGCTCTAATTAATTATAGAAATTTATAAGCATAACAGTTGTAGTAATTTATTAAATAAAACTTCTAATTTGTCATTATAACAATGTGACAAAATATGTTTTTAAATATATAAATGTTCGTATACAATTAAAATAATACTAGATATTGATTTTTATATATATTTAAAAGATGCTTAGAGATCATATATTTGCTATAAGTAAATAGTTTTTATAAGATAATATTTTAATACTAAAATATAAAATTATCTAATTGGATATCTTTCAATATTTATCAGTATAATAAATAGCCATAAAAATATCTATTCTATATAAATTAAATATTTTATAAAAATAAAATTTTTATAAAATATTATTGATGTAATTTGAATAAATCTAATATATTAAAATTATAATTTGTATGTTTAATATAGTATTGTATCTAACATAAATTTAGGTAATGTGCCATAATAATAAAGTAAAAAATTATATTTATATAATACTAGTAAGATCAGTTAATGACTATTTATTTGAAAATGATAATAGATTTATTATAAGCAATATTAATTTAAGTACATCTTGATTGTTTATAACAGCAAGTTTAATTTAAAATACTTATCAAAAGCCAGCATCATGCTTATACATATATACAATAAATAAGACAATGTTAATATAAAAATATTTAATATATGTTAAATATTTTTATATTAATTATAATTGTATTATATCAAATTAACGAAATTGTAAATTTTTAACTAAAATAGTAAAAATATTATTGATTTTTCAAAAAATAATTTTATTTCATTTATTTATACTCTGTCAATTTTTATATTTTATAATAAGATTGATATAAAATCATACAGTTATTATCTAATATAGTTATAAATTTTTTATTTTTTGGCTCTATTTAATATTGTTATTTGTAAACTATTTACTTATCTATATATAGTAAAAGCGAATAATACTATAAGCGCAGACTAAATTTTTATAACATTATTAAATTAAATTATTTTTTGTTATCAGCGATATATTGATATTTTTGTTACCATGACTATTTTAAATTTAATGGTATATATAATCTATAATTGAAAGAAATTTCAAATATTTATTGTTATTCTATTTTATATAATATATTAAATATTAATTAATAATTATAATCAACTTCAGTTCAAATAATTTTTTATATAATTTACTTTTTGTTAAATAAACTTTTAGTTATCAAAACAATAAAAATATTGCTACGATTAATATTAATCAATTTTGTCTTATAATAAAAAATTTACTTTAACTTGTCGATAATATAACTTTTATATTTATGAATTATTGCAAGTTACTTACATAATATAAGTACGTTTTATTCAAAAACAAAACGTAGAATTATAATTTAATCAATAGTAATACAAGTAAAGTAGCGTTTGGTATAATTTTAATTTGGTAAATTTAGCACAATCATACTTAAGCAATATTTAATAAATATTTATTAACTTTAATAATAATTAGTTAATAATAATCAAATGTTTTTAGTATGTGAAATAATTATATATAATATTTACTCATTACTAATGATGCATTAGTTCCGCCAAAACCAAAACTATTTGACATTACAGTATTTAATTTACAATTAGTAGTTTTTGTAATAATATTCATTGTTTTAGCCTTTTCATCTAAATTATCAATATTAAGACTTGGGGCGATAAATCCATGTTCTAGCATTAATAGGCTATATATGACTTCGTGTACACCAGACGCGCCAAGAGAATGACCTGTCATAACTTTAGTAGCGGAAATTGCTGGTGTATTTATACCAAATACTTTAGTAATTGCTTCCAACTCTTTTGTATCACCAACTTGTGTTGAAGTGCCATGAGTATTAATATAATCAATCTGTTTTACATTCCCTAATGCCATTTTCATGCATCTTACAGCCCCTTCACCTGAAGGGGCAACCATATCATAACCATCTGAAGTTGCTCCATAACCTATAATTTCAGCATAAATATGCGCACTACGCCTTAAAGCATGTTCTAATTCCTCCACAACAATAATACCACCACCACCAGCAATAACAAAACCATCTCGATCCTTATCATATGTACGTGAAGCTTTTTCTGGTGTTGAATTATATTTTGTAGATAATGCTCCCATTGCATCAAATTCACATGTTAATTCCCAACTTAATTCTTCACCTCCACCTGCAAAAATTATGTTTTGTTTACCTAATTGAATAAGCTCAGCTGCATGACCAATACAATGTGCAGATGTTGAACAAGCTGAACTGATAGAATAATTAACACCTTTAATTTTAAATGGAGTTGCTAAACATGCAGAGATTCCAGAAGCCATTGCTCTTGTAACCATATATGGCCCAACACCTCTCAATCCTTTTTTGCGCATACCATCAGATCCTGCTACTTGATTTCGTGGTGATCCTCCGCCAGACCCAACAATTAAACCTGTGCGAATATTTGAAATTTGTTCATCTGTTAATTTGGCATCAATAATTGCTTCATCCATAGCCAAATAAGCATAAATAGAACAATCACTCATAAAACGAAGCATTTTACGTTCAATCTTTTGTTTAACATACCCTTTTGGAAGCTGGATATTTCCCCAAACATGGCTTCGCAAACCCATTTTTTCAAATTCTTCTGAAAACCTAATTCCAGATCTACCAGTTTTAAGAGAATCCAGAACTTCTTGCTTATTGTTACCTATACTGGAGATGATACCAAGACCAGTAATCACAGCACGATTCATTTATTATATTACCTTCTAGTAAAAATTAATTTAGTTATAGTTTAATATATCACTTTAGCTTACACTTGTAAGTTGAATAAGTCTAATCAGTAAAAATTATATAAAATATTATATTTTGATTTTTTATATTTTATTGATAACTAATATGACACTATTCTTATAATTTTATAATTAACTAATTATTTAAATTATTATAAATAATTTTATGAATACAAATAATGTGAATTAACTTAAATTAATACGTAACAATGAATACATACAAACATCTAATTACTTTGATAATATCTATGTTTCTAACTAAAATATTTTATAATAAACTAGCTATATTTTTTTCATTAAGCAATTGATAAATTGCTTAATATCTCTATATACTGAACAAGTTTATAAAATGCATAATTTTTATTGCATCACATCCACATAAAACAAAATATCAATATTGCAATAAATTTCCATTTTTTTCATTTTATTTATAATCATTTAGATTACATTAAAATTAATAATTAAGGCTTAATAAGATAAATTCAAATTGATATTACCTGTGTCTAAACTAATATTGTATATTAAAGATTATAATTTTTATATAAAGAAATTCTATAAAGATATATAAGTAACATAATAATAAAATAGATTATTGTTAATATATACTTCAAGTAATTTTAAATGTCAGCAGTTCTAATTTTAGTTGAATCAGTAATAAAATTAGTTTGTTTTATATATTCATTTATTACAATAAATGAATATATAAAACAATATAAAATAAATCAACTTACATCATCGCATGAGACTACTGACTAACTTTCTTAATATAAGTTTATTCTTTTTAAGAATAATATATTTGTAAGTTTTTATATTTTATATTTTATATGCTTTTATTTATAATATATTTTTTCAAATACTTATAATATTTTTTGATAAATTACAAATATTGTTGTACGCTATATTTAGTAATAATTTAAGTATTTTTTAATTTTTTTAACTATGATTTATTAATTTTAATGTATTCAAAGTTATAGATTTTATTTTAATTTATTTAATTTACAGAGTATACTACCTTCTTAAAAACAGCGTTAAAATAAAGTAAGACGCTTACTATATTACTATAACTATGAATTTATAAATATATTTTTAATTATATTAAAAATATATTTATAAGTATTTTCACTAACTTCAATTAACGTATTTTTTGTTAAAATTGATACTGTGTATTTTAAAAAAAATCTAATAATACATTGTTTAAAAACTAATTTATATTTATAAAATCTATTTTTTTAATATGTTTATTAACAATTAATACTTAATTGTTCATTAAGTATATGTTAATTAATCTGTCTTGTTTTCCTGATAACTGATATCTTCTGTTATGCTAAATATCTCTTTTATATTTTTATTTTAGTTTTTGTATCATTTCAATAATCAATACTAAATACCAAGATAAATGACATATTATTATGATAATAATATTTATATCTGATAATTTTAAATAATATAAATTAACATATTTGAATAAAATATATTCTATAAAAAATAATTTTTTAATAATTTACGTTTCTTTAAAGAGATTATCATAATTTTTATATAAAAAATTAGCAAAGTTTAATATATTTCCATGCAATTCTAATTGTAACAATAAATTATTATCGCTCATTTAAATAACTTTAAATTCAGATCAATCAATTAATCAATCTATTTTGCGCGTTACTTTTTAATATACTTTAAATGATAATCTTGTTAACAAAAAGAATAGAGCTAAATAAATCACTATTTTATTAGTAGGTATATAGATAATAATAGCAATATTAACAATATTTTAATAAAAAACAAATAATTATTTCATAATTGAATTTTATAAAGAAAATTAAAATAACGCATAATTCTAAAATATTTTTTTTTGTGAATCTGATTAATTAATTAAATAATATTTAAATTTAGTAATAATATTAGAAATATATATTCAATAACTCTCTATTTTTTCGAATTTTTTTATAATCTAAATAAATCGTTTAGTCATCATGATTTTTAATTTTATATAGATTTTCATTAAATATTTCAATTATACGAAAGATAAAGATTTATTTCAACATACACATCTTTAGATATGCATAACTTTAAATAGGTTAAATTATATTAATAATAACACTTATATTAATTCTATCTCCTAATTTATTAAAGTGTATATTGAATATTCAAATTTAAGATATCACTTACTTAATAAGTAAAAATAGTTTGCATAAAAACTAAATTGTTAATCTATATTAATGTAATCTAATAATATATTTTAAATAAATGTAAATAGTTTTATTAATAATTAATTGTTAATATCAAAGATATCGCACAAACTATATTATATAGCAAATATACAATATTTATATTTTAGTATATTAAATAATCAGTTATAATCTCTACATGGATATTAGCAATATCCATGTAGAGATTATAACTTAAACATTTATATGTTAAACAAATTAATTTTTATTAAAAATTAAATCTATTGATTGGTATTTTCTCATATAATATGATATTTTTATTACTATTCCTATTTTAATATATATAAAAATTTAAAATTTCCATAATTTAGTAACTATCTATCTCTGTTTTAAGAGTTGATTTTAGTTATTTATATAAAAAAAATCAGCTTTTGTTTGAAAAATAATTTAAATAAATAATTAAAATAAAATATTTAACGTTTATTAATTATTTAAATTTACTTTATATTAAAAAATAAAGTAAAAATACTTAATTAATCTTTTTTCATAAATTTTTAATAAAACAAAATTTATCTAAGAATTTAAATTCTTATAATAACAGATTAAATTTTATTATATAAATATAAATGAGTGCGATATGTTTAATATATTGATCTGCAACCATTTATAATTTGTTTTATGAGCAATTTTGCAAATAAATATATAATCAATAATTTATACGTATTCTATGTAAATTATTGTATTTTTAATAAAATTTTAAATAATCAGTAATCAATATTGTCACTAGTATAATTATTTTATTTATATTTTATTTTATTTTATTTAAATTATATTAATAGTAATAAGCTGTTTAATCAATACTACTGATGCCTTGACTTAACTATTATAGTTAAGATGAGCCAAAATATAAAATATATAAGTTTTTTTTAAAAAAATAATTTTTCTCTATTTTTTAAGATAAGTAAAGTTTAATTATTATTATAATTAATTTGTGATAATTATTAATTTTGCAATTTAACAAATAATTGATAATATCTTCATGTATATATGAAGAAAATAAATAATATGATACATTAGATTTTTTTTTAAAAATGTTATATAATTTATTTATTTATTTATTTATTTATTTATTTATTTATTTATTTATTTATTTATTTATTTATTTATTTATTTATTTATTTATTTATTTATTTATTTATTTAT
>JBHEQS010000013.1:0-50429 GCA_046530765.1 Arsenophonus sp. | reverse complement strand
AGTTTTTTAATTTTTAATTACAAACAATGTTTTATTGGTAATTACTAATTTTTAAGTATTGCTAAATATTTTTTTTGAAAGCACTAAAACAAGTTGCTTGATTTTTTATAAAATCTTGATATTATTCAATACATATATACTCTATGTAAATACTTATTTATTAATTATTTATTATTTGTGTTATCATAATAAATATATTTTACTTTAACACTATATAATATATCTACATATCTACATATCTACATATCTACATATCTACATATCTACATATCTACATATCTACATATCTACATATCTACAAAAATTATATTAGATACTTAAAAGTTTTAATACTTAAACAATATTTTTTTTTATTTAAATAGTCTGAACTATACGCAAAATTTAATTTAATAACTCATATTTGTAATGTAATAAAATTTTAGTTTTTATCATTTTGTTTAAAATATACATTGTATTATGGTTTGAACATTTTATTAGAGTATTTTATTCGCATAAATAGAATAATAATAATCTTTATTTAACTAGATAACTTAGTATATTTATGTTTTTTAATTGTATATTTTATTTACTATATAAAATATACAATTATGATTTTAATGAAGATTAAGATAGTATATAAATAGTTATTAGTATAACAGGTTAGACATTAAAGTCTAACAGATATTCGTAATTACTATTATAAAAACATTTGTATGTAACTTTATATAATGATTATATAAAGTTAACTGATTTATATGTTTTACTTATAAGATGCAATTGTTTGTTTTTTTTTGATTAAAATTCAATTAATATATTGAATAAATCCAAGTAAAAGTCATGGATTAGAACAAACTTGGTAATATGTTTAGTAATTTAAATTATGTAAGAAAATCTTATTAATTTAATCATATTTTAAACAGTCATTTGTTTTATTTATTTAAAATTATTTTAATAATAATTTATTTGATAAAATCAATGCTTACTACATTACAGCATATATGAGATAAATATGTATAAACTCGATGAGTTAAGAGCTCAACCTATTGATGTACTGATTTCTTATAAATCACTTATAGATGAATTTCCTCAATCAAAAGAAATTGTCGAAAATATAATAACATACAGGAAAGTTATTGAATCAATTTTAATTGGTCAAGATAAACGACTATTGGTTGTAATTGGTCCATGTTCTATACATGATACCAAATCAGCACTTGAATATGCTAAAATGCTGTATAAACTACGCGTAGAATATAAAGATTATCTTGAAATTGTAATGCGTACATATTTTGAAAAACCACGAACAGTAGTTGGATGGAAAGGATTAATATCAGATCCTGACATTAACAATTCCTGCAAAGTTAATAAAGGTCTTAGATTGGCGCGCAATCTACTAACTAAAATTAATCAACTAGGATTACCTACAGCAACTGAATTTTTAGATATGATAACATGGCAATATCTAGCTGATCTTATTAGTTGGGGGGCTGTTGGGGCTAGAACAACAGAAAGCCAAGTTCATCGAGAAATGGCGTCATTACTTTCATATCCTATTGGTTTTAAAAATGGTACCGATGGAAATATTGATGTAGCTATAGATGCTATTCGTGCGGCACGTGTTGGTCATGTATTTTTATCTCCTAACAAAAATGGTAAAATAACTATTTATCAAACTAAAGGTAATCCTCATGCACACATTATAATGCGTGGAGGAAAAAAACCTAATTACAGAGCCAAAGATATTGATATTGTTTGCCGCAAGTTACGTAAATTTAGATTACGTGAACAATTAATTATTGATTTTAGTCATGGTAATTGTCAAAGAATGTATAGACGTCAAATTGATGTTGCTATAAATATTGCTAAGCAATTACAAAGTGGTTCTCTATTTATCGCTGGTATTATGGCAGAAAGTTTTATAATAGAAGGTACACAAGAAATAATACCTGGAAAGCCTCTTGCATATGGTCAGTCTATTACAGATCCTTGCTTAGGATGGAGTGATTCTAAACAATTATTGAGTATATTAGCAGAAGCAGTAAAGTATCGATTATGATAATTAAAAGAAAAATTTTTAGTAGATATTAAATTAATATAATTTTCGTTTTATCAAATTTGCTTAATTTTATTATTAATAATATATTATAATTCTATACATTTACAACATATTAATTAATAAAAATTATTAATTAATATATTGTAACGATTATATTTTCTATTTTCTTTAAAAATTAAAACTTAATTAAACTTTTGCAAATATTTTCAATTTATATTGAAACAATTTCAATACTCAATAAATATTTCTTAAATAAATTTAATAAAAAAATAATATATTTTAAAACATAAAAACATTGGTAATATATAATTTTATATTTTAATAGTTTATTGATGTTATAAAAAATTCATAATATTTTTATATTTAACATAAGTAAAAGTTTAACAATTTATCATTTTTTAATAAATTCACTTATATGATAAATAAAAACTTTATTAGTTTAATTTTTAAACTTAAAGTAATTAACTAATTAAATAAATATATCGTATTTTTAATAAACTTAAATTATAGCTTGTTATTATAAATCATGTATCAAAATACATCGACACATAAGACTAAAAATATGCACGCTATTTACTGAGCGCTTTATACTAAAAAAAAGCACATAAGGATAGACTTCTATATTATATTATATTAATATAATATATAATAAAATTTCGTTTTGTAAACTATTATTATTAGATTTTATACACATAATTAAATTTAATAACTAGCTATCTTATTTTTTATAATTGTATGTTTGATGATATTCTGATGATAAGATTACAAATACTTTTTATACTGAATTCATTTTATTGTTATTATTCGTATATATTCATTTATCAATTGCTGTTCTTTAACTGACAATAGTTTATTTATCATCTAGAATAGATTTTAAATTTATTGATAATTTGTTCTAAGCTATAATCTATTTTCATACA
The DNA here is from genome assembly GCA_046530765.1 of Arsenophonus sp. Lineage (GTDB taxonomy): Bacteria > Pseudomonadota > Gammaproteobacteria > Enterobacterales > Enterobacteriaceae > Arsenophonus. The sequence continues at coordinate 47,474 of JBHEQS010000013.1, read as the reverse complement.
ATTATTTATATAATGCGTATTTTCTATCAATTTGAACATTCTGATAAAGATTATTTATTGTATTTTCTTTGCAGAGCTTAATTTTATATGAAATTGATTTATATTTAATAATGATTATACAACGATCTTTTTATATAATTTTAAATCTTAAATTTTTATTAAATCAATATATAGCAATTCTTTTCTTAAATATTTTCCAAGTTTTTATTTTTTAATATAAATGTTCAAATCAACTACATATTTAAAGTGATTCAAGAATAAATTATCAAACTATTATTTAAATATATATTGATAATATAGATAATAATAATGATAATTGATGATATTTAGAACATTTTGTATTTAATCCAACTTTTCTGGACAATATTTTTCATGCATATAGTTATAAAAGTTTTAATAAATTTTAATATGTTCTTACTTTATCGCTAGATTTGTAATTCAATTAATTTTCACGACGTGATTTTATCTGAAAAAAGCTTTTATGTTCTATATAAATATAATATTGTCTTATTTTTGATAGATTGTTATTTACTTAACTGAATTACATCTATATACTATATGTAATATAGTATATATCAATTATTACTAAATATAAGATTACAATTGTCTTGTGCGGTATGCATTCTGTCGAATGAGTTTATTTAAGACGATTGTAGTTCTAAATTCTTTATATCATGATTGTTTAGTTTTTATATTCTTATATTACAGATATATTGTTATTATATGTAATATTAGTTTTTATGTAACTAAAGGCAATTATCTTTGAATATGCTGAAATTGTTTTCACTAATTCAATGAATACATTATATACTTTATTTTTTTTATTTTCTGAATATTATATTTTATATTTTTAGATTAAAACAAGATACAACAGATAGTTTGTTATGGTCATAAAATTTCTTATAAAATATGTTTTTTTTTGATTTCAGTTCTCGATGGTTATGTTTTATAAATTTTATATTGTTTGCAATAATTTAGATATCTTTTAGTTCTTCGTATATTCATATTTATGATGAATTATATTATAATGCTTTCATTTATAATTATCTACAATTCTAAATTATAATTATTGATTATATTTTGTAACTTCTAATAAACTTTCGGTAAATATTACTGATGATTTTGTTATTAATATTCAAAACTACAATAGATCATCTGTCATAAGTTATATTGACTACACGAGATAGATATACCTAATGTAATTTACATGCTGATAATTATAAATTTTCTATTTGTTGTATGTTTTACTATATAGATTAATGTTGAATTAAATTTCTTTTCATAAAACAATCATTCTTTTATTTAAAAAATTAATATATCATTTAAGCTATACACAATTGTGAATATCCATTCTTTAATAATGATTATCTAGAGAATATTTTCATATGAGAGATATATGATATTTATAACACATAATTGATATCTAATTAGTTTAATATTATCAAATAGTTTTTTAGCTCTGATTAATACACTTGTTTATGCAGACATATAATAATTTTTAATAATTCAACTTCTCAAAAAAATAAAATAAATTAAAACATTAAAGATATTTTATTGATATGTTTTTTTTGAAAAAAATTATTTTTTCTTACATTACTCTATATTACTATAAATTTTTGCAATAATTTATATTATATTAAATAACGTAATTTAATGTAAATACTTTATCTTAAAATAATACTTGCAACTTACTTTGAAAAGCAATTTATTAATGTATCCTATGATACATTAATATTTTTAGTATTTTACGTTAGCTTAAAAAATAGAAATTTTAATAATTACATTGTCCTAAATTCTATTTTCATGTAAAACAAAATATTTTAATTATTATAATCTTTAATAAATTAAAGATTATAATAATTATCTAAATTATAAAATAAAAAATATTTTTATATATCTAATATTCTGCGTACCAAAATTTTTATTAGTGAATTAATAATTAATTTTTATACTTATTTTAATATTTAGAATTATTAATGAAAATTAATATAAATATTTAAGTTAAAGAGTTAACTATATATTATATATAATGTTTCATAAATTTCTGCTATATTATTAATATATACTTTTCTTGAATATAGTTGATTGTTTATTAAAAAGATAAGGAGTTTCCCTATAATAAATAGTTAACTTTAAATATGTATTTATAAATTATCTTAGATTATAAATATATTATGATTTTATATAAAATAAAGCAAATATTAGAGCTAGTCTTATATCTATATGTTAATTATTTTTACTGCAGAATGTATAATATTCCAATTTACAAAAAAAATAAAATAAACTATTAATGATTATAGTTTTTTATAAAAATATTTACAGAAATAAATTTTAAATACCTAACGATTTATATATTTTATAATTATTTATATTATAATTTATTTTATTTTAATAGCTTACATAATATTAATTCTCTTATTTTTTATCAAAAATAATTTAAATTATTTAGATTGAATTATTTTAACCAGAAAGAGAATCTAAATAAAAAATAATTAAAATAACATTATTTAACATTAATTAATTATATATTGTTAATTAAGATTTGAAACAAAATTTAAAATTTATAAAAAATATATATTCACTAAATTTTGTTTAAGCGAATTTTATTATATTAATAAATATAAATTAATATAAATATTTTAAAGTTATAAATTATAGATACGGTTTGATTTTTATATCGTTTAAATACTAAAAATAAATTGTTACTATTTTTATCAACAAATTAAGATAAATTAACTCTTTGTAAAATAGGAATTAGTAAAACTATAACATTACAAAATATTAAAAAAATTTTAACTCATGTCTTTAGTTTTTTTTGCGACCTTATCTACTGATAGTAACTTTTACTTTTTTTTTTAATAAAAAAGTATATTAATAGTTAATTTTTAATATTTTCTTAAAATAGTTAATATAAATATATTAGTATTTTATCTCTAAATTATATATTTCAATAGATAGTTTTGTTAAAATTAAAAATAATTAACTTCTCCTATATATATGTTAACAATTGATTTTTTAGCTTAATTGTATTAGTAAAATATTAAATAAGTTTAAACTGAATATCATATAATATGATTGGCAGACTAATCAGTGTAATCAATACATCTTGCGAACCATTACATCAAATAAGCAGGAACCAATTATTTTTAGTGAATATATTTTTTATTATTATTTATCTGAATAAAACTAGTCTTAATTATCAATACATTCTATATAATTATTGCTATAAAAAAACTCTTAATAAATTAAGTTATTCCTTATGTTTCTGTATATTTTATCATGATAGATCTTTGAATATTCAATTGAAATGTGTAATATTATAAAATAATATACAATATAATTTTTATTACTAATTCTATTTTAGTGTGATACTGTAATAACAAATTTTGGATACTCTAATAAATAATATATGCATTTTGTGATCAAAAAAAATAATTAAATGTAAATTTGAAGTAATATTATTAAATTTAAATTTGAAAAAACATAGAATAACATTGATATAAATAAACTAATTATTTACAAATGATTTATCTGGATCTTATTATTGACTGGTTATATATTATTATCTATAAATATTTTATTGTTTGCGAGAAGTTAATTAATGGAATTATTATTAATAATTAAACAATGCAGTTAATTACTTGATAATTTATATGTTTATTAAAATTATAAAAAAAATTTAAATTATTCATAAGTTAAAGTTTATTAATAAAATAATAAAAATAAAAATGTAATCTATTATTGTAAATTTAAAAATTTCTATTTTAGTTTTATTAAATACAAATTAGTAAAAATAAAGTTTAGTAAAACAGCAAGTGTATCCTTGATTTATATTAAAACAAATAATCAAATTATTAATAGTATTTAAACAATAAAATTAACATTATTAATAATAAAATTAATAGCGAATTAAATTAATTTTTTAATTCAATATCAAATAGTGATAAATAAATAATCAATTTTATTTATATAATACACTTTTAGTATAATAAAAGATTTAATTTTAATTGAAAAATAAGAATATAAAACAAGGTTTTATAAATTATATCACAGATTATTTTCACATTTTATTTAATTTTTATATGATTGTTTATGTTTTTATAAAATTGTGACAAATAAAATATATAAATTTAAATTAATATTTTAATTTTTAATATATTGCAAAATATAGCAATTTTATATAAAAATAAATTTTATATATAAATATTAGAATTTTATATGAAGCATAAACATAAACTTTTTAATTAACATAATAAAAATTAATTACTATTATTATTTAATGATAATTTTATCAGTATTAATACTAATTTTACTAAATAACTAATAATGCTTACTTTATAATAGATAATCATATATTGTTAATAGTAACAATATTAATTTTTTAAATTATAATAATTAGTGATGTATGATTAAAAAAAGAAGTATATAGCATGCATAGCTATAACAGCTTATAATTAATTTTTTTTAATATTGATTAATCTTAATTTTTTAATAAAATTTTTCCACAGTATTTATTTTATATTTTTTGAAATAACAAATATAGTTATAGATAATTATTATTCTTGCATTATTTCCAAATAACTTTTAAATAAACAAAAAAAAACTAGAGTTAATGTAAATTGATAAGTATTTATATATTATATACAATTTTTAATTGTTTAGTTATCAATTTTTTAGTACTGTAAAATAATAAAATTTGATTCAATTTGTTTAATTTAGTGTAATATGGTTAAATAACTCTCTCTAATGCAAATGTATTTAACAGATATTCATAATACTTGAGATATCATTAATTGATAATAAGCGGTTATATTTCACATAAAATCTAATAAATAACTAATTTTACAATATAATAAAATTTAGGTTTTATTATATATAGCTTAATAGTTATTAATTTATGCAATAATCAATATACTTAATAATATTACATTGATTAGTAATTGTTAGGTTTTTATATAATGTATATGTTCTTATATGATGAATATAAAAATTTTAATTTAAATAAAGTATATATTAATTATTATTAATATTTTAATTTAGCTTAATAGTGAAACATTTTTAATAATTGGATTTATGTATACCGATTATGATTTGCCAAATGCATCTCTCATGTTAAACTATAAGAACAATAATTTAGCAAGCCAACATACTGTTTATATAACTTATTAAGAATTTTAAAAATGACACAAACTACATTCATTTTGTATTTATTATTTGTTATTAAAATATTTTTATTTTTTTTAAATTTTTCAAATAAATACATAAATAAAAATTAAATTTTTATTTCAAAATACTAAATACATCAATAGATAAATAATCATAACTTATTAATGTATTATATATACATATAATTTCAATATTGATTCTATCAAAACTTAAAAAATTTTATGATTACATAAAAGTAATTTTATTTTAATTTAGTTTACATGCTAAATAATAAGTTTGTTTTTTAAAGAAATTTATCAATAAACATTAAACCCACGATAACAACAACAATAATTCTTTTCTTAAAAAAATATCAATAATTTAAATTAATTATTTAATTTTTTAAGAATACTTATATCATTTTTAATGAAATAATTAATAAAATTAAAATTAAAATTAAAATTAAATAGATTTTTATTAAACTTATTGCTAAAGATGTAATCTTTTTAAAACTTTTATTATATATTTTTTATAAAACAATATTAACATAAGTAAATAAAAAACAAATTATAAATTTAATTTAATTATTTGAATTAAAATTATCTTATTAATATCAAGTATTTATTCCCACTCAATAGTCGCAGGTGGTTTTCCACTAATATCATAAACTACCCTAGAAATGCCTGAAACTTCATTAATGATCCTGCTTGAAACAATGTTAAGAAAACTATAAGGCAAACGTGCCCAATTAGCCGTCATAAAATCAATAGTTTCAATAGCCCTCAATGATACAACCCATTCATATTTACGAGCGTCTCCCATCACTCCTACAGAACGTACACCAAGGAAAGTAACAAAAGCTTGGCTGACTTTATAATAAAGATCAGATTTGTGTAACTCTTCAATAAAAATTGAATCAGCCTGACGCAATATATCACAATAAATTTTCTTAACTTCACCTAGAACCCTCACACCAAGTCCAGGTCCTGGAAACGGATGGCGATATAATATATCGTAAGAAAGTCCTAATTCAAATCCTATTTTACGAACTTCGTCTTTAAACAATTCTTTTAATGGCTCAACTAATCCCAATTTCATTCCTTTTGGCAAACCACCAACATTATGATGAGATTTAATTAGATGTGATTTATTGTTTTTTTCTGCGGCAGATTCTATTATGTCTGAGTAAATAGTACCTTGTGCCAACCATTTTGCATTAATTTGTTTTGATGCTTCCTCATCAAATATCTCAATAAAAACTCTGCCAATTATTTTACGTTTCAATTCTGGTTCATCAATTCCTTCCAACGCACTAAGAAATCGTTCTTCTGCTGCCACATGAATAATATTAAAATTAAATTTACTAGTAAACATGGTCATAATTTTCTGTGCTTCATTTAATCTCAGTAAACCATTATCAACAAAAATACAAGTTAATTTCTTACCGATAGCATGATTTAGTAATAAAGCAGCAACTGATGAATCAATTCCGCCAGATAGTGCTAAAATAACTTGGTCATCAACAATCTGTTTCTTTAAATCTTGTATTATATTTTTAATAATACAAGAAGTAGTCCAATGAGCTTTGCAATGACAGATATCTAATATAAAACGTTGTAAAATTGCAGACCCTTGATTAGTATGTGTAACCTCAGGGTGAAATTGTACACCATAGAAAGATTTTTCTTCATTAGCCATGATAGCAAATTGGCAATTATTAGTACTGGCTATAACTTTAAAATTAATCGGTATTGCAGTTACATTATCTCCATGACTCATCCATACATCAAGAATTGGTTTTCCATCAGCACTTAAACTATCATAAATGCCACTCAATAATTTAGATGATTGTTGAATGTAGATTTTAGAACACCCAAACTCTCTCTTACTAGACTCCTCAACTGTTCCACCTAATTGTATGGACATAGTTTGCATTCCATAACAAATTCCTAATACAGGTATATTGGCTTTAAAAACATATTCTGGTGCACGCGGGCTATTTTTAGTATTTACACTTTCCGGTCCTCCGGAGAGGATAATTCCATTAGGATTAAATTCATATATTTCTGTATCAGAAACATTCCAACTCCAAAGTTCACAATAAACTCCAATTTCACGAATACGACGTGCAATTAATTGACTATATTGTGAACCAAAATCAAGAATCAAAATTCGGTATTGATGAATATCAATTAACATTTAAATAAAATTCCAAAATAATAATAAATTGAAGTATTGAAATAAAACTATTAAAATAGTTAACCTAATCGATAATTTGGTGATTCTTTTGTAATTATAACATCATGAACGTGACTCTCTTGTATTCCAGCACCACTAATTCTTACAAATTCTGCTTTGCTTCTTAATTCATCAATGTTACAGCAACCAGTTAGACCCATACAAGAACGAAGCCCACCCATTTGTTGATGAACAATATTTTTTAATAATCCCTTATAAGCAACTCTACCTTCTATTCCTTCTGGAACTAACTTATCTGTCGCATTATCGACTTGAAAATAACGATCAGAAGATCCTTTTATCATTGCGCCTAATGATCCCATTCCTCTGTAAGCTTTGTAAGAACGACCTTGAAATAATATTGTTTCTCCTGGTGACTCTTCAGTACCAGCAAGCATTGATCCAACCATTACGCAAGAAGCCCCAGCAGCTAGAGCTTTAGCAATATCTCCAGAAAATCTAATACCTCCATCAGCAATTATTGGTATATTCATTCCGTTAAGTCCATCAACTGCATCTGCAATAGCAGTGATCTGTGGTATACCAACACCAGTAACAATCCGTGTTGTACAAATAGAACCAGGCCCAATTCCAACCTTAACTGCACTTACTCCTACTTCAGCTAAAGCTTTGGCACCTTCACTAGTTGCAATATTACCACCAATAATAGGCAAATTGGGATATTTTGTTCTAGTTTTACTGATGCATTGCAAAATACCTTTCGAATGTCCATGAGATGAATCAATTAATAAAACGTCAACACCAGCAGTAACTAACGCATCTATGCGCTGTTCATTATTAGGCCCAGCCCCAACAGCAGCCCCTACTCTCAAACGACCTTTCTCATCTTTACATGAATTTGGCTTTTGTTCGGCTTTCTGAAAATCTTTTACTGTAATCATACCAAATAGGTTAAAGTTATCATCAACTACCAATGCTTTTTCTATACGTTTTTCATGCAATTTTCTTAAAATGACATCACGAGATTCATCTTCTTTGATTGTAATCAAATGTGGTTTTTGTGTCATAACTGAGGAAACTGGTTGATCTAGATCTTTTAAAAATCGAATATCACGACTGGTAATGATTCCAAGCAATTCTTTATTTTTAACAACTGGATAACCAGAAAAACCATTATCTTTAGCCATCTTATAGACTTCACGAATTGTAGTTTCAGGCGTGACAGTAACAGGATCGATAACAATGCCACTTTCATATCTCTTAACTCGAAGAACTTCTTCTGATTGCTGTTTAACTGACATATTTTTATGAATAAAACCAATTCCACCTTCTTGAGCTAATGCTATGGCTAAATTTGATTCAGTCACTGTATCCATTGCTGCAGAAAGCATAGGAATAGTTAGGCGTATAGTAGAAGTTAATTGAGTTGATAAATCAACAGAATTGGGCAATACATTTGAATATGCTGGAACTAACAATACGTCATCGAATGTTAGTGCTTCTTTCTTTATGCGTATCATAAGCAATGTCTCATCAGAAAAATTTAAAAGAAGACAAAATATTGCAATATTATTAAAAATAATAAAATTTATTAATTCCATTGCTTTTATTAAAATTTATTTTTTTATAAAATAAATATGCATAAATCTATTATGAAACTTAATAAAAAAAATATTAATAATTTTTTTTATTAATTCTATTAATAAGTAATTTACTTTGATTAGTGAATTACTTAGAAAGATTATCACTTTATATATAATATAAATACAGTTAAAGATTGCGGTGCGATAATAATATATAATAAATTTATACAGGTTTATATTTATAGAAATAATAAAAAAAATCTAATATTGATATTCTGATCAACTAAAATAATTTTAGTATATTTTTACACACTAGATATTTTGGCATTATTTAAAAGATCAGATAACACTTACTCGGCAATGTTTTTTCTATAACAAAACTGTCTTATTTTATGTATAATTTCAATTAATTAAGTTAAAACAAGTATGCTCTGATTAACAATATTTTAATAATAAATTTATATTTATTTTGTTGATATACATTAAAGCGGTTATATCAATTAAGATCAATTGAATAAAGCAAGAAAATTCAAGCTTATATATTTATTTTAAAATTTATAAAACACCTTGTAGTTTATAAAATTAAATATATTTATAAAATATTGAATTTTATAAATAATATATAACATGTATAATACTTTTATTAATCCATAAATAAAATAGATTAATATTAATATTTATATCAAAATTCTGTAATTAATAAAATACTTATTTTAGCATTAGCAATATTAGCTTTTCTTTTACTTGATAACTACTACAACTCACTATAATTAATCTTTAAGATAATAAGTAGTATAAGTTTTTAGAAAATGATAAATATATATACTTTATCATATTCTTTGATGTTATTTTTTATTGATAAGTTTATGCTTTATAAAAATATTTTTAGTTTTATCTGTGCATTAATACTTTATATATAATAAATATTTTGTAATAATACAAAATAGATTTTTTAGATAAAAATACAGGATTTAAATTAGATTTATCAATTTAAAATATTCAAATATTGTACTTTTTTTTAAAAATGCTATTTTTTTAATCTTCTTTTATATACAATAACTTATTTAAATAATATTTCTTATTAATATAAAATTGTGTTATGAAGAAGAATACATATGAAAGCAACTGACGATTTTTATATTGTATTTATTATTAAATATAATAAATACTTTTAATGGAAAATATAATAAATAACTCATACTATACTTGTAACTCAATCAAAATAAACTAGCTTTTTTATATGATATTTGTGATGATGAAATGAGAAAATTTTTTAGAAATTTCTCTTGATACAAAATAAATGATGTTAATATTATTAATATATTTTAAATAAAGATCAGAAATAATTGATAATTTAATTGATATATTTTAATAAATTTAACATACTAAAAATTTGATCTATATAAATATTTTTATATTATTAAGTTTTTTTTAAAAAAACTAAATCTTTTTTATTTAAAAAAAATATTTATCAAATTTAGTTAAAAATTATCATATTATTATAAATAAGATAAAAATATATAACATTATGTAACATAAGTATAATAATTATTATATTTATAGTGTTTATTTTTATTTTATCTATTATTAGATTTTATATAATAATATTTAGCTATTAATTTATTATAAGGTGCTGCTAACTTAATATGTCAACTTTAAAAAAAAATATAATTTATTCAGTTAGCCAACTTAATAAATCAGTTCAGCAATTACTTAAACTTAAAATTGGAAAAATTTGGCTTAATGCAGAAATTTCTAATTTTTCTCAACCAGCATCAGGGCACTGGTATTTTACATTAAAAGATGAAAAAGCACAGCTATGCGCTGTTATGTTTCAACGACAAAATATTCTAATAAATTTTATACCAAAAAATGGTCAACAAGTGTTAGTTTATGCAATTGTTACATTGTATAAAACTAGAGGAGAATATCAATTAATCATAGAAAATATACAACCTGCAGGTGATGGATTATTACAAGAACAATTTGAAATATTAAAACATAAACTTTCAGCTGAAGGATTGTTTTCTCAACATCACAAACAAGCACTACCAATTCCGCCTAAACGCTTGGGTATTATTACTTCAGCAACTGGAGCTGCATTATATGATATTTTGAATATCTTGAAACGTCGAGATCCTTCATTACCAGTTATTATTTATCCAGTTGCCGTGCAAGGAGATGCTGCCCCACAACAAATCATTCGCGCTATTTCATTAGCTAATAGTAGACTAGAGTGTGATGTGCTGATTCTTAGTCGAGGTGGTGGTTCGTTGGAAGATTTATGTGCATTTAACGATGAAAATGTTGCTAGATCAATTTTTTCTAGTCAACTACCAATTATTTCTGCTGTTGGTCATGAGACAGACGTAACAATTGTTGATTTTGTTGCTGATTTGAGAGCACCGACACCATCTGCAGCGGCAGAATTAGTTAGTCGCAACAAACATGAATTGATTCGTCAAATAATTGAACAAAAACAACGATTAGAGATGTATATGAAATATTTCCTAGAGCGCAAACTATATGTCTTTATTCAATTGAAGCATAAATTACAGAAGCAACATCCAAAATTTCAGATAATAAATCAACAAAATTATCTAGTCCAATTAGAACAAAAGCTTATTGTAGCCATTAATAAATATTTACAGAAAATTAATCATCAGCAAGGCATAGCTGAAAAACGTTTAATACTATCTAGTCCGCAGCAACTTATCAAAGGTCATTGCCAACTCTATATTCAAAAAGAATTCCAACTAAAACAATTAATTAATCAAATATTAAGTCAATTTAGAGAAAAATTTAGCATTAGTTGTTCCAGGCTCCAAACAGTAAGTCCATTAGCAACATTAGCGCGTGGCTATAGTATCAGTGAATCACTTAATGGTCAAGTTTTAATAAATACACAACAGGTACATATTGGAGAAAAGCTAAAAACTAGATTATATGATGGTTGGTTTGAAAGTAAAGTTGTATCGATTAACAAAGTTTCTTAATTCAAATAAATTATAATATATTTTAAACATCAAAATCAAGAAAATATTTTTTATTATTATCTAGCATTAAAATAAAAGCATATTCCAGTGCTGTATCTTTTAAATGGTTGAATCGCCCGGATCTACCACCATGACCGGCTTTCATATTTACATCTAACAATAATATTGTATTGCCAATTTTATATTCCCTTAATTTAGCTACCCATTTTGCTGGCTCCCAATATTGAACTTGTGAATCATGTAAACCAGTAGTAACTAGCAAATTTGGATAACGTTGATTCTTTATATTATCATATGGACTGTAAGATTTTAGTAGAAAATAAGAATCTTTTTCACTAGGATCTCCCCATTCATCATATTCTCCAGTTGTTAATGGAATAGATGGGTCAAGCATTGTAGTAAGAACGTCAACAAAAGGAACTTGAGCAACGACTCCTCTATAAAGTTCTGGTGCTTGATTAATTACTGCTGCTATTAATAAACCGCCAGCACTACCGCCAATGGCATATACGCGTTTTTTATCACAATAACCTTCTTCAATCAATATTTTAGTTGCATCAATAAAATCACTAAAACTATTAGTTTTATTTTTACCTCTTCCGTCTTTATACCAACTCCTACCAAGATCTCCACCACCACGAACATGCACTAATGCATACACAAAACCTCTATCTAATAAGCTTAATCGTGTTAAGCTAAAAATCGGATCAATATTTATACCATAAGCGCCATAACCATAAATTAAAATTGGATTTTTGTTTTTTTTCCATAGGTCTTTTCGATATACAAATGAAACAGGTACTTTTGTTCCATCTTTTGCTTGAATCCATATTCGTTTACTTGTATATAATGACTTGTTAAATCCATTAACTTTCTGTTCTTTTAGTAATTCACGCTTATGAGTCAACATATTTATCTGCATGATAGATATTGGTGTAATTAATGACGAATATCCATAACGTAAAGTTTCGCTATCAATCTCTGGATTATAACCGATCCACGCACTATATACCTCCTCATCAAATTTAACATTGCTTTGTTGTTTAGTTTCTAATTCTATCTGACGAATATTAATTAATCCGTTTCTGCGTTCTTCAACAACTAACCAACGATTAAAGATAATAAAACGCTCTAAATAAATATCTTTGTTTGGTGGAATTATGGTTTTCCATGATTTCTCAATTGATTCTGTGTAATATAAGCCAAATTGCTCAGACTGATGATTAGATCTAATATAAAAACAATTATTAAAATGATCTAATTCATATTTATGTTTTTCTTGTCTCGGAGAAAATACTTTAAGTAATTCAGATGGATTATTTGCATCAATTAATTGATACTCAGATGTTTCTGTATTGCTAATTGATAGCAATATATATTCTTTTGAACTACTTTTTGTTATACTTAGATAAAATCTATCGTCACTTTCCTGATAAACTTTTTTATCTTTAACACTATCTATTCCATATTTATGGGAATATACCTGATAAGGTAAAAGTGTTTGTGGATGGTTACTAATGTAATAGAATGTTTTATTGTCATTAGACCATGCAATATTACCAGAAGTGTTTTTAATTACTGAATTACACCATTTTTTATTATTTATCTTTCTATATGAAATATCAAATTGACGTCGTCCTTTAAAATCTTCAATTATTACTAAACTAGTATTATCTTCAGAAATAGAAATACTATTTAATATATAAAATTGATGTCCATTAGCTCGTTCGTTTTCGTTAACTAATATTTGCCAAAGATCGTTTAGATTAATCGATTTTCGCTGATGAATAGGATAATCTTTACCGTGTTCATAAATAGTGCGGTAAACGTAACCATTATAAACATAAGGCACTGATTGATCTTCTTGTTCAATGCGATTAACCATCTCGTCAAATAATTGTTTTCTTAACGTACTGCCGGATTTTAGTACTAAATTAGTGTATTTATTTTCTTCATTTAAATATTTAATAATTTTTTTGTTTTTTCTCATGTCATCACGAAGCCAATAATAATTATCAATACGAGTATCGCCATGAAATATCATTTTATGTGGTTTTTTTTCTGCTATTATCATAATTATTTCTCTCATTCAAAGATGTTAAATATAGTTATATTTAACAAATATATCAATGATACAATCTTTAAACATTGATTGAAAACATACTGTATTATTTTTTATGAAAATATTTTTTTTGTTAAAAAATACTAAATGAGTAATAACAAAAATGAGTAATAACAAAAAAAATAATAAATAAAAATTTAATATACAATTAATAAAATAACTATTTTAAATAAATATCTAAATAATTAATCAATAAAATTTATACATATATTGATTTTTCAGAAGATAAAAATCAGTAATCTAAATAAGTAATTAATTATATTATTACAATAAATAAATCTAAGATTCTAATCTTATATGTTAAACAATATAACTATACATAGACTAATATAATGAATGTTTATATATACTTGTTTTGGTTTCATCAATCCTGATTATATAATAACTTCATTATAACTTATAATACTAATCAGTATATGATTAACGCATTAATTTTATATATTTGTCGCAATTAATATGTTATATTATATTGCATGATATTTATATGATATTAAAAATAAATTTTGCTTAATTATTTTAACTAATTATATTTAAATGTTTTTATTTTAATGGAATTGGTTTTTCTAAAACTTTATAAAGCTAATATTATTATTTGCTTTAATATTAAAATATTTATATGATTATATAACAATACTATTTTATTATATTTATATTATAGAGAGTACAAGAATATCCCATCTAAATAACTCAATTATAAGTTACTAATCGTATATATACTCATACATTATTTCTTAATATATCTGAATTTTTACTATATAATTAATTCTCAGAATAATCATAAATTATTTATCTTCTTTGTCAAAATTTTTATATTTATTACATAACATAAAATACATAATTTAAAAATTAATATCAAGTTATTAATTTAACAAAAATAATATTTTTTTGTTTTTTTTAATAGATTAATTTTGCATCGCAAGTAAATTATATTTACGCTCAAGACTTTTATTCTAATAACAGTATAATTTATAAATATGTTGTAAAAAGTTTTAGAGATAAAAATGACGATCTATTGTATTTATTATTTTTTTTAAAAAAAATATTGTTTAATTTATTAATTAGCATTAAAAATTTATCTATCTTATTTTGTTTTCCAAACTATTGTTTTCTTTGCTTAGAATAATTTTTATTTATATTACGTCAATTATAGATATCTGAATTTGTAAATATAAATTTATTAATATAATGTAGTTAATATTTTTTTAAAAGAACACAAATACGATAGTATAATTACTATTATATAAATTACCTTAATTTATTCAAAATTTTGAATTCCAATAATATTATTATGTAATTCTTTATTTTTATCTATGATATTTATTTATTTAAAAATTCTTTAATATTACATATCATTAATTTTATTGTAATATTTATAATATATTAATGTTAAATCTCAAGAAATATAATATTTTTTAAATATTTAACGATAATTTTATTTATTATTTTAAAACATTTAATATCCAAAAAAAATCAATAGAACATAAATAACTAATGTTTGACTAATAATTCATTCTTGTGAAATAAATTTTAAATACTTATAGATAATTCTATCTATGCAATTCAGATTTGTAATCGTTATTATTTAATGTTTACTATCGTATGATAGTAAACTAATCTATTATTAATAGAATTATGAGTAAATATTAATAGAGGATTTATATCTTTCTACTAATATATAAATGTTATTCATTGTTCCTAACAATATTTTAGTAACAATTTTATTACAACATATATACATACTATATAGAGAATAATTTCATCTTAATCATTATTTAATTATTTATATTTAAATTATACCTTACTGAGCGCAGTAAGGTAAGATTGCATCAATATTTTATAAAGATAATTTATGATTGTAAAATTATATATCTCTATAATGTATTTTATTACAATTAATTTTTAGTTATCTTAAATTATTTGCTAATAATTCTCTATATTTTTTTATTATAGTTGTTAATAATAGATATTGCAATACTTTATATTTAGTAAAAACAATTATAGTTTTTAATACTTTTCTTATTTATTATATTTTCATGAATATTTAGTTTTTAAATAAATTTATAATATTAAATAAGGAATTTTTATGAATATGTAGAATCTTATGTAGTATCTGTTATTATGTTTTTTTAAAAAGGTTATTTCTAATATTTATTAATACTGTTATAATTTCAAATTATATATCAACTGATTGTATATATTTTTAGACTGTCTTATATTTAATAAATTTTATATTTGAATAAATATAAAAATATTGTTTTATCAATGTATTTTATTATAATAATAATACATTATTTAAATTTTTTTCATATTCACATAATGTAGATAATTAACTCAATTAAAGAACTAAAATATTTTTATATAATTCTAATTATTATCAAACTTTTTTCTTAACAAACAAAATACAATCTCATTATTATTTATTAACAATATTTAAAATAGTGTTATTATGGCTTAAGTATAGAAAAATTACTTCATTAGTTATAACAAAATAATAATAATATTTCTCATTAATACAACATTATAAATAAGTTAAGGACTAGAAAACTTACAAAAAAGATTATTACACTTATCGTTCTATATCCTAGATAGAGAACGATAAGTGTAATAATCTTTTTTGTAATTAACAAATATATGGAGAAACTCTTAACCATTCAATATGAAATATTAAAAATATTAACATTTTAAAAATAAAATTTGCAATATAAATATAATTGTAACTACAAATTGTGAACATCATACTGATAAAATACAAAAATAGACTAAATACATAAATAAATTTGTAATAAAAATTAAAAAGAAATAAAACTTCTTTTTATTGATTATGTAACTAAAGAAATTAAAATTGTTTATTTATTATACTTACTAAGATAACAGCTAGAGCTCTAATTAATTGAATAAATTAGATTGGAACAATAAATCAATAAATCAATAAATCAATAAATCAATAAATCAATATTAAACACTAATATGATAAAATTTATCACATAGAGATTTATAAATTAATTTCTTTATTAAAATATAAGAAATTAATTTATATAATCAATAAATATTTAATATTTATTATTTTAAGTATTTATTTAATTTATCTTCTGTATAAAAAAATTTAATATTATAGAACTAAAATTAGTTTTTTAATAATTAGAATTAAGTAAAGTTATTAAACTTACTAAATTCAAATAGATTGAAATAAAAATTTTTATAAAATGTTGGTGCAACTAATAATAATTATAGATTTTTATTATTAACGCAATCATAAAATCTGAAATTAAAAAAAATTTTTTTGATACAAAATAGAAATTTTAAATACTATTATAAAGAGTAAGCAATAGCTATACATAGATAAATATTGATTTATTATAAATATTAAAATAATAATATAATATATTTACAATTATATATAGTTTATATAATATCTTTACAATTAATTCTATTCAAATTAAACTCTTTATTTTTCAACAGATAATTTACAATTTGCAATAAAAATATTAGTTAATTATAAAATTATGCGATATATATAGATATTGTTATAGTATTAACTTGAATGCTGATATATATATTTTATATATAATTCCATGTATTAATTACACTACAATATAAATTAACTTAACATATTTATCTAATATCATAGACAGATGTCGGTATAGATATATATTAATCATCATGATCTTTCTATCTGTATATAAATATAGTTACTTAAGAAATCTGCAGAGCAAAAATATTGCAATTTACAAAATACATTATTCTTAATGAGTATACATAATGTAAAACTAAAGAATTATTTATGTATATGTTTAAAACAAGTTATAAATTATAAATTATAGAATGATATAATTGTATATTGATAGTTATATAAAAAAATCGAAATGAATTATTGCAAAACGTAATTATTTATGTCATATAAATTAATTATTCTTGATATTATTTTAAATATAATACAGATCATTATAAAATTTATATTTATAGTTAAGAAATTAATTTCATATATCATAACTGGATATTAATTATAATAAACATTTTTATTAAAATGCATTATTTTAATTTTTTGATTTAAATTATAATTTAAAAACTTTCAATAATGTTTACTTGAACAAAATAGTAATTTTTAATTGTTGATTTATTTTAATTTTATTCTTCATTTTGCCTGGATGGGTGCATGATAGTTTGATATTGCATATTTTCAGTTCATAAAATAACTACGATTAAATTTAATTAATTAATAAAACTTTAAAAATAAAAACTTACACGATGTCTATTAACTTATATAAAAGAAGTTTTATCTTAAATTTATTAAATTATATAAACTGTATTTATATTGAAGATAAAATACAATGATGCTATTCATGATAATTACTTATGAAAAACTAAAAATAATTTTTTATTATACATATTTAAAATATATTAATTTTATCTAATTTTTAAATTCTAAAAGGTTAATAACAAGTATTAATCGTATTGTTCATAGAGCAAAAAAATAAAGATAATATGCGTAACATTACATAAATGAATTGGCATTTAATAAAATTACCATATGAAAATAAAAAAACTTCCACGTAGATATTCAATCCATCTAGAGATAAAATAAATATTTTATATTAAAAAGAATATAATTATAAAGAATCTAAATAAAACCTGTCATTATCTATCGGTCGTTATATTATCACAGCATAATTAATAAAACTTTTTTTTGGAAAAACTGAATGTGTGTATCATGGAAGTAACACAGAAAGAGATAAATGATGTTTGTACATTTCTATATAAATAGTGTCTATTTTATTCCTATAACTTATAGTTAACTAGTATTAGAGTATAATTGAAATATTTTACTACATTGTAATTACGCATAATATTTTAAACTATTGTATTATTTTAATAAAATTATTAACATAAACATACAAGAATAACATGCCATCATATAATGTAAGATTTAAATAATATTAAAATCTAGCTATTAACTATAATGTATTCAAACGAATAAACAAGAAAATTATAAACTGTATTATCATCATCTATCACATTACTAGCAAATATTACTCTATAACTAGGACAAATATTTTATTTATAAAATATTTGTCCTAGTTATTAGTTTTAGTAAAGTTAATATCATTATATATTCTGTTGAATTAATTTTTACAGAAATAATATGTAAAATGTTAATTAACAAAGTTAATCTAGCATTAATTAATTTTATAATTAAATATAAATTTTATGTATAGTAATGAAAAATAAAATTTAAACATATAATAATGTTGGTTAATTTGCTAAAAATAATAATTAATAAATATAATTCAAAACTGTTGATCAATCCGCTACTTTAATGAGAATTAAAGTATTTCTTAGTAAGATAAGTAAAATTATTAAAGTAACAATATAATTAAAAAATAAGATAATAATGCAACAAAATCAAAAAAAATAAAATATAAGTTTAATACTGTATTAATGTTATATTTAAAAATTTTCGAATAGTCATTCACTTTACCGAGAAAATATTACGCTACTATGTTTTTGACTATATCTTTTTAATTAAAAAGATTGAGATATTTTTAATTTAAAAGATCTCAATAGTTTATATTAAACTTTAAATATATTAATTCAACAACAATTATATATTTGAACATTAGTTAATTCGTTTGATTTAAATTTAAAACAGAATTTAAAGATAGATTTGATTTAGAAATTTTTAAAGTCTGTCAAAAGACATATAACTCAAGTATCTCATATACCTATAGATTAATATGCAATATATAAATCTTTATATCAATGTTTATAAATATATACATACCTTTTTTGGAATATAATGTATAATATAAATAGTTAGATACCCATCAAATTGATTATACTACATATAATATAAATGAAATCATGTAGATTGCATATCTAATTATTTTATTCTTAATAGTTTATTATGTATAGCTATCGTAATACTTTAGTTGTTTTTTTTTGAAAACAAGTATGTCTATCTATAAGTAATAAACGAGCCCATAATCTGTTTATGCTACATTTTTGACTTGGTAATAATATTTTATTTATATTAAACATTATATTATTAACAATAAATTATATTTACTATTATAAATAATCAAGTCAGATTTTATTTTTACATATTTCTCGTATTAATTTATATTTAATTATTGATAATTTTCACATGTCTTAATTCTTGCAAAATATCATGATAATTTATTAATTTATAATATTATAGCCAATTATCTTTAAATTTAAAATTATTTTTATTTTACAAACAAAGATTTTCGATATTTATCAATAGAATTTATTGAAAGAATTAAATTAAAGTTAGGAACAGATATAATTATTAATTCTTATTATGAAAACAATATTTATTCTTTTTTTATCTTTTTATAATAAATATATTTCCTTTTTTAACTATAGTATGAAATTATATTCATATATATTAGTTCAATTGTAGAGACTAATTAAGTTTTTCTATATAAAAATATAAGATATAATTTAATAAGTAATAGTAATATTAAATTATATATTTAGAAAAGTCAGTCTTATTATAAAAATAATTATTAATTTGTTGTTTAAAAACTTAGAATAATAATTATCAAAAAATTTTAATCTTTGATTGATTACAGCGATAATACATAATACTGTCATTTTTTATGTCTAAATAAAAATAAATATGTATTGAATAAACTAGTTTCATCTTTTAATTGACTATGATTTACTTTTACTTCTATAGTGGTACTAGAAGTAAAAGTAAAATGAACTATATTATTCTAATCAGTATTATTAAATAAACAATATATATAACTGCATCATTCTATTATAATTTTTATAATTTATTAATATATAAATTAATTTTATTAATATGTTTTCAAATAAAAGATATATACCATTGACAATAAATTTTATTTTTTCACAAAGCTATAACATAATATGGTTTAGATTATTATTCTAAAAAAATAATTAGAATAATGTTAATATGTTAGAAAATAATTAGATTTATTTTTATAATTTTCTTTAGACTAATAAATTATTTAGTAATTTTAATGATAAAACAATCTATTTTTAGTTTTATATAAAAATCTGCTATTATTAAATATAATATAATATAATGAAAAATTAATAATAATGAAAAATTAATACATTAATAACTACAACAATTAGATATAAAAAACTAAAAACTTTATTTAATTTCTTAACGAGTATAGAGCACTTAATAGTAAAATATTTAAAATTATCTTTTTATATTTAAAATAATTATAAAAAAACAATAATTTGCATCATTTATTATTTATAATAATAAAAAATATTATAATTTTTAATATTATTTAAAGTTGTGATCTTAAGAATTATCTGATACCACAACATTAATTAATTGATACGGATTAGATTAGTTTAAGAATTTTAATAAAAACATCCAGTTTTCTTATAACTAGTTTATAATCTAAAATATTTATGTATTAATATATAATATTGAGTAGACTTATAGAAATTCAGGAAATTACTAAATGATCTATTAAAATTTTAAAATAATATTTTCGTAATTACAGGAGATAAACTTGAATAATATGTTAGTTGTAGTAACAACAACTTAGTTAGTATAACTTTAATTTTATTTAAATTATTGAATTCTGTATTATTTTTATATTTAAAATAATTATTATTTAGTTATTTTATTAATATTTTAATTTTTTCATATCATTTTAGTTTTTAAAAAAACTTTAATAAGCAATAAGTGAAATTATAGATAATAAACTAGCATCTGTTTCTAAATATATTCTTAAAAGCAATAAACTATGTTTGATCATTCAAAAATATTTATTAATAAAAATATCTTTTGATTCATAACATATTAAAATATTTAATTAAAATTTGAAATAATTATTATTTGTATAATAATTATTAGTTATAAATATCACTAACATAAGAAATATATATTTTATAAATTTATTTATCAAATTAAAAATATTAATTACATTTTTGCAGTAAACAACTTAATTTTGATTACACAATAATACAGTACACATAAAATAAAATACTAATATCAAAATTAATTTTTACTTTATTTTACATTTTTCGTTAAAATTATATTGTATATAAATGATAATGATCATATGTTAAACTTTATTAAAAATATAAATTTTTAATAAAGTTTAACTATTTACAAAAAAAAAGAATTCTGAAGTTTTGAATAAATTATTAATAAAACATATTAATATAATATTCCATAAAGAATTTTTAACACAATAGTCATATTATTACTATTGTGTTAATAATAAACCAATTCTTTTATACTAATAAGTGTTTCTGAAATAACGTTATTGCTCTTTAAGAGAAATATAGTTAATATATCAATATTATAAGTTTAATATGTTTATGTTTGTATCATTAATTAAAAATTATATTTTTTTTATTTTTTTATAAACTTTTCCTTTTTCACAAGAATGTTTTCGTAAGTTTTAATTTGTTAATAAAATAATGCTTTATATGTTAAATAAGTACTAAAACTTAAAAGCTAAATACTTTTACTTTTGATAAGCATATAAAATTGTTTAATCTTTATTGACATGATAATTTTTTAATATTTCGTATAATTAAGAAGTTATAAGTTAAATATTTGTTTTCTAATCATAAAAAAATAATCATTAAATTCTTTATATAAGCACTAAATTTTTATTTTTTTAATATTTAATTTACTTAACATCGTACTTGTATGTAAAATATGATAATTAGTTAATCTTTATTATATAATTAATTAAAGTTAAGCTTTTATTAATTGTAGTAATAGTATTATTATTTTAATAATATTTTTTGTTCTTAATAATTTAACAAATGTTATTTTTTAATAAAATCAAAAAAATATACGATATGGAAATTTATTGCTTCGTATAGATTAAAGTATTGATATTTTATTATTTATTTACAATTCGATAGTAATTCCTATTTTAATTTCAGTATAATTTACTGTTGCAATAATTAAAATAATATTTTATCCATATTTAGATTTAAATATTAAATTTGTCTATGTTTTAAATTATAATTTTAAACATAGTTATTTTATATATGCTTAACTAAAACTATTTTTACTAATATTTTTAGTATTAGTATTAGTATTAGTATTAGTATTAGTATTTTTATTTTTAGAGATAATCTTTATGTGATAATTAATAAATGATAATTATTGATCATATGCTTAGAACAAATAAAAAAAAATTGAAAATTGATATTTTTGTTTATATAAATTTTAAATCTTTATTATTCAAAAGTTTAATTAATAGATAACTAATATTAATTTATATTAGTACAACACAATAAAAATATTAAGCTCTAATAGGTTAGAAGTTAATTAAAGTAATAATTATTTTATTTTAAAAAAAATTAATAATTGTTTACAATATATTATACTAAAAAACTTCATATTTTATGATTGAGTCTTTATATTTAATTAAAATTATAGCTTATTCTATTTTATTTTAATAGTTGGTTTTAAATTTTATATAATCATTGATTATATAAAATTTACTTTTAATTATATTTTCTTCTAGTGTTTCTTATGAACTTAATTTTTCTTTTTTTAAAAATAAAGAATTACGAAATAATATAATTTTGAAAGTAGTTTCAGTATTACTGTTTTATAATAATTAACTGTGTTACGATTAAAAATAGTATATATATTTTAAGTCTTAAAATTTTAGAAATATACTCAATTTAACTTTGAGAGAAAAATTTATAATGTCTACTGTTGTTATAAAATAATCTATTCATAATACTAAATAAGATTTTTATCTTAAATTATACTTATTTAATTGCTATAACAATTAAATAATAAGTATTGAATGCCATTAATATATATATTGTGTTAAAAAATAATGAATTATTAAAGTTATAACTTGTATAGATATAAAAGTAATATAAATTCTTTGGTATGATAAAAATCAACAATAAAACTATAATTTCAAATTATAGTTTTAAAAAAAAGAATATATTAACTTATTAAGTTAATATATTCCAAGTTTATTAACTTTAAGAAATTAAATATCAATTGTATAGTACAAAACTTTATTTAATAAATTTGATTGGTATTGGCTTAATAAAACATTCTATTTTATATCATTTTTATTTAGTAAAATTTAATAGATAATACTTCATTATTTATTAAAAGTTACAAATTAAATATGAAATATATATAATATCCTGCTTATAATTAATTATATTCATCATCTAATCAATACCAATACTTATTTTTATCTTTAATAAAAATTAAATAATTTATATAAATAAGCATTTATTAAGTTAATAATATTTAACATGTTATTTTTATTAATTTTAGATATAAAGACAATTTGTAAAGCAAGACTAAAGATATTTTTAGAAATATTAAAAAAATATATCAAAATTATATAACATAAAAATAAATTTATATGTTTAAAACAATAAATTATATATCTTTATTATACATTCTTGAGAACCAATATATATTTTCTTGATTAGAATTATTTGATATTCAAAGTTAATCAATATTTTAAATAACGTTTATATAGTTTTAAGTTCTAAGTTGTTGGTTATTTGTTGATGTGGTTAAAAACTACAAATTATTATTTTACTTGTAATATTAATTATTTGTACAAAATTAACAATTTATAATATTGGTTCTAGATTAAAGAATTTTAGTTGTTAAGTTAGAAGATGGTAATGATATTAAATATATTATTTTGTCTATATTTAAAGAATATATTAGTTATATTGACAAATCTATTAATCAAATATTTTAGTAATTAACACTAATTTATATTAGTGTTAATTGTTTTCATTTTTATCTTGCTTGTAAAATGCATTATAAATTTAATTATTTAATTCAACATAGAAAAAAATCAATATCACTCACATTTTACTTGTATAAATCTTTTTGCTAATGTAACTAATGTAAAAGTAAATTAAATATCAATATTTAATCTTTTATATACAATAATTTAGATCAGATATGCATCTATATGATATATTAGATTAATTAAAGGTTAAGATAGAAGATATTTAGATAACTTGTACAGATGAAAATAATAATGAATTTTATAATTTAATTAATAGTTAGATAGTAAACAATAAATATTAATAAGTACAATCAAAGCAAAAATAATTAATACTTAATATAAAAAATGTAATATAATAAACGTAAATAATAAGAATATTATATACTTATTACTAAATAATCAATTATTAATAATATTAGTGTAATAGCGAATAATGAAATAATAGATTACAATTCTGCTTATAATATTTGTTAATTAATGCAATATAATGCAGTAGTTTATTTTATTGAATTAAAATATTATCTTTTATATTACATAATTATTTTACAATCTAGTATAATGTTAACTATTAAGAATTTTTCTTAAATTCATAAATAAATAATTTCTTTTTCTATAGAGAAATTATCTAGTATATATGTAATTAATGTAATTATAAAATTTATATAAGATAGTATTAGATACTAATACTATCTTATATAAAAATAAAGTTAAAAATATAATTTATGATTTATGTTTAAAATAATTAATATATATCTAATACAAATATAGACTCTTACTTATTAAGATTAAATAAAATATTAAAAGATTAAGTAAGATATAAAAATATTTAAATTTAAATATTTTTATTTAGTTTCTGAATAGAAAGATTTTATCAAACTTATCAAGAACAGTATATGTATTATTATCAACATTATTATTTTAGATTTATTTCCAATAAACAAAATAACTATAAAAAGTTAGATTCTCTGAATATAATATACTATGTAAGGTGCGTAAAGAAAATATACTACTTGTTTTAGATCATTAAGTATATATATTGACAAAACTACAATTGTTGTTCATTTTTTTGTTTTAAGATAAAGATAGAAAAATAGGTTTTAATATATCTATTGTAGTAATAGTATTAAACAATAATTAAATTTTTCTTTTTATAGAAGAACACTATAAAATTTATTTAATACATTGTCAATACATTAACATGAAAATAATTGAGAAACTAAATACGAAAATTATATTGAAAGATTGTTTCACTCTAAAGATACAGTAAAAATATAATATTAGAAATTTCAATTTCTGTTAATAATAGGTAAAAATTACCAATAAATTACATTTTTAGTATAAATATATGAAGTTTAATCTATAAATCTTAATATTATAAGTAGATTTTTAAGGAAATACTCATGCATTTTCGAGCAATAACTAGAGTTGTTGGAATGCTAGTTATTTTATTTTCTGTCACTATGATAATTCCTGTTATAGTAGCATTGATTTGTCAAGATGGAGCTGGAAGTTCATTTATTCAAACATTTATTGTAGTATTAATTATAGGTTTGTTGCTTTGGATACCAAATAGGAATGTTCAACATGATCTAAAACCTAAAGAATGTTTTTTGATCGTTGCACTTTTTTGGACTGCGCTAGGTAGTATTGGTGCATTACCTTTTATTTTTTCTGATAGGCCACATCTTTCTGTTACAAATGCTTTTTTTGAATCTTTTTCTGGTTTAACAACTACAGGAGCAACCACTTTAATTGGATTAGATACTTTACCTAAAGCAATACTTTTTTATCGACAAATGCTGCAATGGTTAGGTGGCATGGGTATTATTGTTTTGGCAGTCGCTATATTACCTTTATTGGGTGTTGGTGGGATGCAGCTTTATCGTGCAGAGATAGCTGGCCCACTTAAAGATAATAAAATACAGCCAAGAATTGCTGAAACAGCAAAAACGCTTTGGTTAATTTATGTTTTTCTAACAATAGTATGCACAATAGCATTATGGTGCGCTGGGATGGATTTTTTTGATGCCATATCTCATAGTTTTTCTACTGTATCTATTGGTGGATTTTCTACTCATGATCAAAGCATTGGATATTTTGATAGTACTACTATTAATGCAATAATTGCTATTTTTTTATTGATTTCTGGTTGTAATTTTAGTCTTCATTTTGCAGTTTTATCTGGCGGTGGTTTAATAACTTATTGGCGTGATCCAGAATTTAAAGTATTTATTGGTTTTCAATTATCACTAATAATAATTTGTATATTAGTGCTTTTATATCATTCAGTTTATGACTCATTTTTACAAACATTTGATCAATCATTTTTTCAGGTTATTTCTGTAGTAACAACTGCTGGTTTTAGTGGTGATGGGTTTAAAAATTGGCCAATTTTCCTATCAATATTATTACTTTTTTCTGCTTTTGTAGGTGGGTGTGCAGGATCAACTGGAGGTGGATTGAAAGTTATTAGAATTTTGTTATTATTTTTACAAGGCTCGCGAGAGCTAAAACGTTTAGTACACCCTAATGCTGTTTACACAATAAAATTAGGTTCAATTGTATTATCTGATCGCATTACTGAAGCTGTTTGGGGTTTTTTTTCTGCCTATGCATTAATTTTTATTATAAGTTTATTATTATTAATCGCTACAGGTGTAGATGAATTCTTTGCTTTTTCTTCAATAGCTGCAACATTGAATAATTTGGGATTAGGATTGGGGTCTGCATTTGAAAATTTTAGTAATATGAATACAGTTGGAAAATGGATTCTAATAGTCAATATGCTATTTGGACGATTAGAAGTTTTTACTTTGCTTGTTCTTTTTACGCCAACTTTTTGGCGTGAGTAATTATTTATATAATTTATGGATAACTTATGAGATATTTGCTGTTTTATTCTGGAAAGAATGGTCAGACTAAAAAGATAATACTTAAAATTACTGAACATTTACGAAAAGAAGGAAAACAATGTGACATTAAAGACTTAAATATTGATAAAAATTTTAATCTTTCTGTTTATCAAAAAGTATTAGTTGGCGCTTCAGTGCATTATGGTTATTTTAATCCTGCAGTATTAAATTTTTCACAGAATTATCAAAAAGAGTTAAATTCAATGCCAAGTGCATTTTTTGGTGTTAATTTGACAGCAAGAAAAAAAGGAAAAGACACACCAGAAACAAATGTTTATGTACGTAAATTTTTAGCCAAAACACAGTGGAGACCAACGATCACAGATGTGTTTGTTGGAGCTCTACGTTATACTGATTACAATTTATTTGATCGTATTATGATTAAATTTATCATGAAAATAACTGGCGGAGAAACAAATACAAATAAAGAAATTGAATATACTGATTGGAGAAAAGTTGAATGTTTTGCGCGTGAATTTTGCGCTCTTAAATAAATTTATAAATTAATGCTTGCCAGATATCTAAAAGTAATTATAATATGTTGCTAATAAAGTTAATTTAAAATAAATGTAAGATAAAAATTGATTTGAGTTATACTAGTTAAAGTTAAAGTTAAAGTTAAAGTTAAAGTTAAAATAAAAGTAGAAATATAATTACTGTGCTTTACAAGTATAAATAATAAAGTATTATATATAGTGATATAAGATCTCATGCTCTTTAACAATTAATCAGATAATCTATGTGGGCACTCGCAAGACATCATCAAGAGATTTGAAAATTAAGTCTTGAAGAGTGATAAATAGTTAGTTCATTATTAATGAATAGCAGTCAGGAATTCTTTGAGCACAAACTTTAATTGAAGAGTTTGATCATGGCTCAGATTGAACGCTGGCGGCAGGCCTAACACATGCAAGTCGAGCGGCAACGGAAGAAATTTTGCCGGCGAGCGGCGTACGGGTGAGTAATGTATGGGGATCTGCCCGATGGAGGGGGATAACTACTGGAAACGGTAGCTAATACCGCATAATCTCTGAGGAGCAAAGTGGGGGACTTTTAGCCTCATGCCTTCGGATGAACCCATATGAGATTAGTTAGTAGGTAGGGTAAAGGCTTACCTAGACTTCGATCTCTAGCTGGTCTGAGAGGATGATCAGCCACACTGGGACTGAGACACGGCCCAGACTCCTACGGGAGGCAGCAGTGGGGAATATTGCACAATGGGCGAAAGCCTGATGCAGCCATGCCGCGTGTATGAAGAAGGCCTTAGGGTTGTAAAGTACTTTCAGTTGTCAGGAAGTTGCTAAGATTAATACTCTTTGCAATTGACATTAGCAACAGAAGAAGCACCGGCTAACTCCGTGCCAGCAGCCGCGGTAATACGGAGGGTGCGAGCGTTAATCGGAATTACTGGGCGTAAAGGGCACGCAGGTGGTTAATTAAGTTGGATGTGAAATCCCCGGGCTTAACCTGGGAATGGCATTCAAAACTGGTTAACTAGAGTTTTGTAGAGGGGGGTAGAATTCCATGTGTAGCGGTGAAATGCGTAGAGATGTGGAGGAATACCGGTGGCGAAGGCGACCCCCTGGACAAAGACTGACGCTCATGTGCGAAAGCGTGGGGAGCAAACAGGATTAGATACCCTGGTAGTCCATGCCGTAAACGATGTCGATTTGGAGGTTGTAGTTTAAACTGTGAACTCCGTAGCTAACGCGTTAAATCGACCGCCTGGGGAGTACGGCCGCAAGGTTAAAACTCAAATGAATTGACGGGGGCCCGCACAAGCGGTGGAGCATGTGGTTTAATTCGATGCAACGCGAAGAACCTTACCTACTCTTGACATCCAAAGAGTCCTCTAGAGATAGAGGAGTGCCTTCGGGAACTTTGAGACAGGTGCTGCATGGCTGTCGTCAGCTCGTGTTGTGAAATGTTGGGTTAAGTCCCGCAACGAGCGCAACCCTTATCCTTTGTTGCCAGCGAATAAGTCGGGAACTCAAAGGAGACTGCCGGTGACAAACCGGAGGAAGGTGGGGATGACGTCAAGTCATCATGGCCCTTACGAGTAGGGCTACACACGTGCTACAATGGCGTATACAGAGAGAGGCGAGCCTGCGAGGGGAAGCGAAACTCATAAAGTACGTCTAAGTCCGGATTGGAGTCTGCAACTCGACTCCATGAAGTCGGAATCGCTAGTAATCGCGGATCAGAATGTCGCGGTGAATACGTTCCCGGGTCTTGTACACACCGCCCGTCACACCATGGGAGTGGATTGCAAAAGAAGTGGGTAGCTTAACCTTCTGGATGGCGCTTACCACTTTGTGATTCATGACTGGGGTGAAGTCGTAACAAGGTAACCGTAGGGGAACCTGCGGTTGGATCACCTCCTTATCTAAATAGATGGAATGTGAGTGTTCACATAGATTATCTGATATAAGAAAAACTAATAATTTAGCGATAAATTATTAGTTTTAGAAAACTTTTTAATAATACTGATAATCCTAGTATAGATAAGCTAATAATTGATTTGTGGGAATATTTTATGTCCCTTTCGTCTAGAGGACTAGGACATCGCCCTTTCACGGCGGTAACAGGGGTTCAAATCCCCTAGGGGACGCCATTAAAGTATTATTAAATAGATTAAATAATCTATTTAATAATACAGCTCTTTAACAATTTGGAATAAGCTAAAAATTAAAATAAATGTTATAAACAATAACGTGAAAAACTTTAAAAACTCTAATTTCAAGTGTTTTAATAGTCACTAGTAAGTGATAAAACGAGTTATGTAAATGTTATTTTTATATTATAATTAGATTAGATGTAGGATACATAAATTAATTAGTATCAGTCTAATGAATAATTTCATTACTCGTAGTAATATTTGTGTCTATTTTAAAGACATCTTTAGGTTGCAAGGTTAAGCGAAGTAAGCGTATACGGTGGATGCCTAGGCAGTCAGAGGCGATGAAGGACGTGTTAATCTGCGAAAAGTGTCGGTAAGCTGATATGAAGCGTAATAGCCGGCGATATCCGAATGGGGAAACCCAGTGCATTATTGCACTATCGTTTGATGAATACATAGTCAAACGAGGCGAACCGGGGGAACTGAAACATCTAAGTACCTCGAGGAAAAGAAATCAACCGAGATTCCCCTAGTAGTGGCGAGCGAACGGGGAAGAGCCCAGAGCTAAAATCAATATTAACGTTAAGAGAAAGGTCTGGAAAGTCCTGCAATATAGGGTGATAGCCCCGTATCTGAAAATGTTATTATTGTGAGCTCGAAGAGTAGGACGGGACACGTGTTATCCTGTTTGAAGAAGGGGGGACCATCCTCCAAGGCTAAATACTACTGACTGACCGATAGTGAACCAGTACCGTGAGGGAAAGGCGAAAAGAACCCCGGTTAGGGGAGTGAAATAGAACCTAAAACCGTGTACGTACAAGCAGTAGGAGCCCCATCACTCAAGTGCCACGAGCAAGATATGACGATATGTAATTTTTGCATTTGTACAGATTAAAATATAATTAGTTATTTTAATCTCTAAATTCGGTGTAAATAATACTATATTATATAAATAAGTGACATTTGAGGATGGGGTGACTGCGTACCTTTTGTATAATGGGTCAGCGACTTATATTCTGTAGCAAGGTTAACTGTATAGGGGAGCCGTAGGGAAACCGAGTCTTAACTGGGCGTTTAGTTGCAGGATATAGACCCGAAACCCGGTGATCTAGCCATGAGCAGGTTGAAGGTTGGGTAACACTAACTGAAGGACCGAACCGACTAATGTTGAAAAATTAGCGGATGACTTGTGGCTAGGGGTGAAAGGCCAATCAAACCGGGAGATAGCTGGTTCTCCCCGAAAGCTATTTAGGTAGCGCCTCGTGAATTCATCTTCGGGGGTAGAGCACTGTTTCGGCTAGGGGGTCATCCTGACTTACCAACCCAATGCAAACTCCGAATACCGAAGAATGTTATCACGGGAGACACACGGCGGGTGCTAACGTCCGTCGTGAAAAGGGAAACAACCCAGACCGCCAGCTAAGGTCCCAAAGTTATGGTTAAGTGGAAAACGAAGTGGGAAGTCTTAGACAGCCAGGATGTTGGCTTAGAAGCAGCCATCATTTAAAGAAAGCGTAATAGCTCACTGGTCGAGTCGGCCTGCGCGGAAGATGTAACGGGGCTAAACCATGCACCGAAGCTGCGGCAATAACAGTAATGTTATTGGGTAGGGGAGCGTTCTGTAAGCTGAAGAAGGTGAACTGAGAAGTTCGCTGGAGGTATCAGAAGTGCGAATGCTGACATAAGTAACGATAAAGCGGGTGAAAAACCCGCTCGCCGAAAAACCAAGGGTTCCTGTCCAACGTTAATCGGGGCAGGGTAAGTCGACCTCTAAGGCGAGGCTGAAAAGCGTAGTCGATGGGAAACGGGTTAATATTCCCGTACTAATTGTTACTGCGAAGTGGGGACGGAGAAGGCTAGACTATCCGGGTGACGGTTATCTCGGTTTAAGCGTGTAGGTGGGCAATGTAGGTAAATCCGCAATGCTAAACACTAAGGCGTGATGACGAGCCATTATTAATGGCAAAGTAGTTAATGCCAAGCTTCCAGGAAAAGCCTCTAAGCATCAGGTAACTATTAATCGTACCTCAAACCGACACAGGTGGTTAGGTAGAGAATACTCAGGCGCTTGAGAGAACTCGGGTGAAGGAACTAGGCAAAATAGTGCCGTAACTTCGGGAGAAGGCACGCTAATATTAAGTGAAGAGCTATGCGCTCATAGCTGAAACTAGCCACAGATACCAGCTGGCTGCAACTGTTTATTAAAAACACAGCACTGTGCAAACACGAAAGTGGAAGTATACGGTGTGACGCCTGCCCGGTGCTGGAAGGTTAATTGATGGGGTAAGCTGCAAGGCGAAGCTCTTGATCGAAGCCCCAGTAAACGGCGGCCGTAACTATAACGGTCCTAAGGTAGCGAAATTCCTTGTCGGGTAAGTTCCGACCTGCACGAATGGTGTAATGATGGCCAGGCTGTCTCCACCCGAGACTCAGTGAAATTGAACTCGCTGTGAAGATGCAGCGTACCCGCGGCAAGACGGAAAGACCCCGTGAACCTTTACTATAGCTTGACACTGAATATTGAATCTTGATGTGTAGGATAGGTGGGAGGCTTAGAAGTTCAGACGCTAGTCTGAATGGAGCCAACGTTGAAATACCACCCTTCAATGTTTGATTTTCTAACTCAATTCCGTAATCCGGGATGAGGACAGTGTCTGGTGGGTAGTTTGACTGGGGCGGTCTCCTCCTAAAGAGTAACGGAGGAGCACAAAGGTTGGCTAATCACGGTCGGACATCGTGAGGTTAGTGCAAAGGCATAAGCCAGCTTAACTGCGAGCGTGACGGCGCGAGCAGATACGAAAGTAGGTCTTAGTGATCCGGTGGTTCTGAATGGAATGGCCATCGCTCAACGAATAAAAGGTACTCCGGGGATAACAGGCTAATATCGCCCAAGAGTTCATATCGACGGCGGTGTTTGGCACCTCGATGTCGGCTCATCACATCCTGGGGCTGAAGTAGGTCCCAAGGGTATGGCTGTTCGCCATTTAAAGTGGTACGCGAGCTGGGTTTAGAACGTCGTGAGACAGTTCGGTCCCTATCTGTCGTGGGCGAAGGAAGATTGAGGGGGGCTGCTCCTAGTACGAGAGGACCGGAGTGGACGCACCACTGGTGTACAGGTTGTCATGCCAATGGCATAGCCTGGTAGCTAAGTGCGGAAGAGATAACCGCTGAAAGCATCTAAGCGGGAAACTTGCCTCAAGATGAGTCTTCCCTGACTGTAAAGTCCTATAAGGGGTGTTCGAGACTAGGACATAGATAGGCTGGGTGTATAAGCGTAGCAATACGTTGAGCTAACCAGTACTAATGACCCGAGAGGCTTAACCTTGCAACCTAAAGATGTTTTAAATTTGATCATAAAAATTTAGCTTATTCAAAGATATGCTCAATTAAATTTACTCTAAAGAATTTCAGAAAGTACAGCATAAAATAATTAGGAAATAATTTGTCTGGCGAGAATAGCGCGGTAGATCCACCTGACTCCATACCGAACTCAGAAGTGAAATGCCGTAGTGCCGATGGTAGTGTGTGGATTCCTCATGCGAGAGTAGGGAGCTGCCAGACTTTAACTTATAATAAAATTGTTAACTAAATAAATTAGGCGGTGCGGTAGTTCAGTTGGTTAGAATATCGGCCTGTCACGCCGGGGGTCACGGGTTCGAGCCCCGTCCGCACCGCCATAATTTAGGGGCGTAGTTCAATTGGTAGAGCACCGGTCTCCAAAACCGGGTGTTAGGAGTTCAAATCTCTTCGCCCCTGCCAATCACATATAATGCTTCATAATAAATATATTAAATAATAAATCTAAGTCAGTTAGATTGTCTTTTATTTAAAAGACTGTTTTATTAGACTATTTATGTTTAGAAAACTAAATATAAATAGTTAACAATTTATCAATAAAAGATTCTTGTATATTATTTTGCAACCAAATAGCATAAATTGGTTTGATATATATAACTTTTGATAGTATTTCTAACTCTTGAAACTGGTTAATCCAATGAACAGGTAGAATAGCTGCAGATTTCGTTGAATGTAATAGATCTCTTGCAATATTGGCAGATTTTGTTTGTATTATGTGTGAGTCTTCAAATAAATGCAATTCTTCAGAAGAATTAAAACTAGCGCTCCACTCAAGTTCAATGTAATTAAATTTTGATAAAGTTAAATTTTTTTTATTTGTCATTAATTGTAATTTAATTTCACCAATAATAGCACTTTTAAACTCATCTATTTTCGGTGGCTCTATCGCAATAAGCAAATCAAGTTCTCGAGTATGCAGTTGTTTTATTAAATATTCTCGCGCTAATATTATACATTCAATATTAATATCTTTATATTTTTGAAAGATAAGTTGTATCCACTTTGTCAAGAATCCTTCCCATAGTGGTATTGTTGAACCAATT
Organism: Arsenophonus sp.; assembly: GCA_046530765.1. Classification (GTDB taxonomy): domain Bacteria; phylum Pseudomonadota; class Gammaproteobacteria; order Enterobacterales; family Enterobacteriaceae; genus Arsenophonus. Next base: position 12,725 of record JBHEQS010000013.1, on the reverse strand, counting down.
GAGAACTCTATATTTAATGATTGACGAGAAATTTCTTTTTTAGTTTGTAACCACATAGCTATTAAAGATTTTGCGTATGGAATTAAGCGCTCTCCCTCTGTAGTTAAACAGATATTATTACGATAACGTTTAAATAAAATAGTATCTAATTGAGCTTCTAATTGTCGTATTCTAAAACTTACAGCAGATTGCGTTATATATAATGATTCAGCCGCAAGACCAAAATGTCTAGTTTTACTGACTTCTAAAAAAGTTTTTAATAATTCAGTATCCATAATAATCTCCAATTTTTTTATTAATAATTTATATGTTTTTATAAAAAAAATATTAACTAACATTTTATTTAAGAATAAATATAATATTAGATAAATAAGTATATATATTAAATGATAGAAATCTCTTTTTACGACTTATATATTTCATAAAATTATTATTATTGTTTTATTGTCGCAAGTCGTAACGATTTTCTATAAAGAATACTAGTTCAGAAAAATGTTTATATTAATACTTATTTAAATTAATTTAAATAAGTATTAATATAGTTAATAAAATTAAAAGTAGGATAATAAATATATTATCAGCATTAAATAATTTAAGTTTTCAACATTAAATAAATAATTTATATATAAAACAAATTATTTATTTAATAATATCAATTTTAAACCTTTTAATTAAACATAGTATAACTAAGTAGCAGAAAAAATGTTTCAGAATAATATTTAAAAATTTAATTTATATCAGAATCTATTTAATAATTAGAATTATTTTATTTGAATGTTTAATTTATATTTTTGTTACTTTTATTATAATTTTTTATATAAAAATCTTTTGTTTAGTATAAAATTTCTTAATGAAGTATGTAGTAAAACTATATTTATTGGTTAAAATATAAAATAGTTTAATAATCTAGATATCTTTATACTATACTATTAATTTTTTGGTTAGATATAAGAATTGCTATATGTGTTACATTATAGTATTAGTAGTATACAAACAAAATATTTTATTTTCTATATTCTACTAAAATTAAAACAACCAATAACATGTTTATTGTAAAACATTTAATATCGCACATCATTCTTTTAAATTATATTAAACACTAAAGTTAAATGAAATTCTAAAATAATCTATATTGATAAAATAAAATTTAATAATTACAAGTTACTTTGTTAATTAAATAATTGAGGGATAAAAACAAAATATATTATGTATAATCTTAAACATATATTAAATATTTGACATTGATTAGTGAAAAGTATATTAAAATATATGAGATCTTTAATTATTATATAAATAGATTAATTTAAAGATAGAAGTAAGATAATTATAAAAAAAATTAGCATTAGTATTCTATATCCATATTGATATAATTATTTTTTTAACAAAAAAACATCAATGATTATTATCAAATAACAGTAATAAAAATTTGGAAATTTATAAAAAAATATAATATTGAATAATTTTCTGCAAAATTTGTTAATAATGTTAACCAACATTTTATCTAATAATTAAATAACAACTGTAATGTATTAAGATTTTAATAAATGAGCATAATCACTATGAAATTATAATAAAATGCATTTTTACTGCCAACAAGAAGAATTTTATTTTTAATTTTTTTATTTTTAATAAAGCAGACAAATAAATTTTTATTTATTTTTATATACATAAATATTTTTATAGAAATAAAAGTAATATTTTAAAATTTTTGCCAAATAATTTTTTGAAAAACACAAAAGTAAATAAATTACCATCTCTTTAATTGATAAAATATGAATATTGTTTTATATATTTTAAGTTTTATTTTTTTGTTCATGAATAGACTAAAGGATGGTTTTACAATTTGACTGATATAATAAATATTGACTTAGAATCTATAAGAATTTTTTGAGTTGATTCTCTAAAAATATAAAATTTTTTTTAATATTTAATAATATGTATTGAAATCTAAAAATAATATAGTTATAAAACTATATTATGAAACTATATATCAAATACATATTTGAATATTTAAAATTTGCTGTAATTATTTTTTTATTTTGTTAAAAACTATATTTTGTTAGATAAAATTAGCATATGTATATTTTTTGTATTAAAATAATTAACTTTAATTAAAGTAACAAATTAATTAAAAATAAAACCGATAGAAGATTAAACATTAGAATTAGCATAATTTTTAAGACATCTATTTAAGATTATTTTATTTTTATTGTAAAAAATATTGGACTATCTTTTTTTTAAAACTTCAATTATAAAATACTAGAATGAAGATTTTGTAATAAGTATATAATAAAATAAATTACTTACTATATTATTTAATTTAATAATATATAGAATATTTTCTCAAAATATTATTGACATCCACTTTATTTAATTATTAAACATTTTTTTAATAGTTATAAAGTAAAACTACAATAGTTTTACTTTATATTATAAAATACAGTATTAAATAATTTAAATATATTATTATATTATTTATTTATAATTAAATAATAGATTTTATATTAGATATATATAAGTATATTATACAGTGATTAGTAAATGTTCTTCATGTAATTTTTTCATTAATAATATTTTTACAATCATAAACACTATATAACTGCTATAAACTTTAAAATAATAATATATACCTGTTTTTATATTTATTAAAAAACTAAAAACTAATTATAAATTATTTCTGTTTTAAATACAAAAATTCATTTAACATTAGTTTGCGTAAATTTTATATTACTAATTTTACAAGTATTTATCGACAACTTGTAATAATTGATTTGGTTTTAATTTCTAAGAATTTAATAATAAATTTCATATTTAAACTTATATAAAAGATATAAAACTAATATGTTTTTAGTATGATTAACTCTAATATTACAATATAATCTATATTTGGTATCGTATTTTAAGTATGATGTTTTCAGTTGAATAAGTTTCTGTAGTAATTTGATTTTGAATAGAAATAAACATAATGAATTAAAACATAAAAATTTACTATCTATACTTTTAAAAATAAACATATTTTATCTTATAATTTAAATAGTATTTAATAAATTATTTAAATTAATAGTTTAATTAATTTTGTAATTTATTATATTTGTTTACTTTTATATTGAGTTAATTAAGTTTTAAATTATTTTATTATCTATGAATAAAAAAATTTGAATATGCGGTTTGTGCCTAATAATATTAATTGTAACTGATATATTATAGTTAATTCCAAATATAATAGTTGCAACTAAATTAAATTTTAAAAAAAATAGCTAATTTAATAAAAGTTTATTTTAGTTATTTGAATATTATTTACATCAATATTCAAATAACTTATTATAAGATAATCATAATTTTTAATTTTTTTTTAAAATGAATTAGAAATATTTTTATTTTTCTTACTAGAAGTTTTTTATTAAAATATTTTATTTTACTATCTTATTAAGTTATTAATATACAAAATTATCAGTTATAGTATATATAGTAAGTTTTATTTTTTATTATTATCATTGCAAAATTTAAGTACTAAATGTATCATTAGCTTTATCATTTTATATATTCAGTTATGTATATTATAAATTATTAAAATAATTATCAAAAAAAATAAAGACAAACTTGATATTTTTATATAATCATGACAGATAAGTAATATAATTTAATTAAAAGTAATTAAAATGCATTTATTGATATTCATATTGTTCTTTTTGTTGTTCTTTGATTTTTTTATTTTTGAATAATTTATTAATTAATATATGGTGGTATAGTCACTAACGTAAAAAATATTTGATTTAACTAAATTATTTAATTAAAATAATACATACAAAAATCTTTTTATACAAAAACAAATAAAACAAGAATTTGTATTAAAATTCTTGTTTTATTTTTCAATATATTTAAAAGATAAATAATTGCAAATTGCGATAATATTTTATTTAATTCTTATTATCTATTAATAAATTTAATAATTTAAATAGTACTTTATTAAAATATATAGTTTTTGTTTGTCAATATCTAACAAGTTATGTAAAATTACAACATTCTTATGTTTATTACATTTATATTGCAATATTTACTTATGTGAATATTGCAATACATTACATTGAAATTATTATTAATAAATTAAATGAACAAAACTATTTTTAATAATGTCCTATAAAAACCTTTTGATATATCAGAATTTTTCTTATAGAATATGTTATATAATTTCGTATGAAGTTAGAGGAAGTCATTGATATGTAATAAATAATTTTATTTATTTTTAGTATTGTATAGTATTTCAATGAAGAAATATTTATTTTATTATTGTAATATAATATATATAAAGTTTTATTAACTTACTTTATATCATATAAATTTATCATTAATACATATTTTATTTGGGACTATATTTTGTTAAATGATATTAATTTAAATTTATTTAGAATTATTAATACTAATACAATTATGTCTATTAGTTCATTAACGATAGCAATTTTTTTAGCTAAACGACTTATTTTAATATTTCCATTAATTATTATTGCATTCTGGATTTGGGGACCATCTAAAAATTTACTTTTTCAAAGAAAATTTATCTATAAAACCGCTATTGCACTTATTGTTAGTTTGTCTATTTCTAGTCTTATTAGAATAATTTTTCCTCAAGATCGACCTTTTATGCTTGGAAATGTAGGACATTATTTTCTTATTCACGATAATACACCATCATTTCCAAGCAATCATGCTACTGTTGCTTTTACATTTGCTTTTGGTTTTTTATTTTGGTTAAGAAATTGGATTGGGTTGTTATTATTTATACCAGCTTTTACAATTGTGTGGGCCAGAATTTTTCTATGGGTGCACTGGCCTTTAGATATGGTAGGTGCATTTTTAGTTTCTATTATATCTTGTGGAGTTAGTCAAATAATTTGGAAAATAGGTGGCCATAAATTGCTACCATACATAATAAAATCTTATCAAATATTATTTTATTTTTTAATTAAAAAAGGTTGGATGAAGTGGTAATAATAAAATTATTTATTTTAGCATACAAATAATCTTTGTTAATAATAATTATAGCTTATAGATTTTATTTTATTGTTTAATAATTTTATTAATTTTAATTAATAGATAATATTATTTATTAATTTTATTTATTATATAATAAATAAAATTAAATTTTTTAAAAAAAAGATTAAATATTTATGCGATTTGTAACTTAAATTTATGATATTAATTTAAAGATTATTACATTGAAATAAAATATTTTTATAAAACTAAAAATAAGTTAATAAGAATATTTTTATATAAAAATAAATTATAAATGTTGCAACTTATTTTTTTTGTTTTTTTATCTTCCTATATCAATTTATATTCTATAGAATTAAATGTGTATATATGAAGCTAAAAAATTATTATCTATTTTGATATCTTTGGCGTTTTGTACAATATTTTTAATAAATTGTAAACATTATATTTTAAAACTTATAAGTAAGTAAGAGATACAATTATTAATTTAAATACTATTTACTACTATTTAAAATTTCAATAGTAGTAGTTTTTATTTATATAAATAGTACTATAACCATAATTTTATTTGCCTTTTTAAGCATAAGTATAATAAGAAGAAGTATTAAAAAATATAAATTTATTTCTTAAGATAAATAGTCTTTCTTATTTATAAATTTCTAATTTTAATTGTTTTAAAAATTTTATTTAACATTTTTTAATGTTAATTTATATAATAAATTTAAATATGATATTGGAATCCATACGAAAATTACTAAGAGTTCTATCTTATACTTAATTTTCTTTATTTTTAACATTAATTATTTTGTGCTAAAAATTTAATGAATAAGTAGTTTGATAACGTAATTTAAAAACTATTTTTTTGATTTTTTATATTAATGATTAATAAATTAATAGATATTAAAAATTAACTATAAAAGTAATATAGTACTTATAATTAAAATAAACTATAATTATTTATAATACTAATTTTATATATAAAATAAATACTTATTTTATATATATAAAGTGTAACTATATATTTTTATATATATAAAACATATTACTTATATATATTTGAAATGTTTTTAACATTTATTATTTAATATTTTATTATATAACTTTATTTTATACATACTAGGACTCAAAAGTTTTGCATAAAAGCGATATAATTTGGATATTTGGATTATATGGTACAGCAATTGGTGCTGGAGTATTATTTTTGCCAATTAATGCTGGTATTAGTGGGCTCTTACCAGTTGTACTGATGGCGATAATAGCTTTTCCAATGATATTTTTTTCTCATTTTGGGCTGACTAATTTTATATTATCTGGATCAAAACCTAATGCCGGCATTACTGACGTTGTAGAGGAACATTTTGGACGTTCTATAGGTAATTTTATTACGATACTATATTTTTTTTCTATTTATCCAATTTTATTGATATACGGCGTATCTATTACCAATAATGTTGAAAATTTTATTGTTGAATTACTCGGATATAACGCTCCGCCTCGTTGGTTATTAGCGTTTATTTTAGTTGCTTGTATTATGGCTGTTGTTAGCTTTGGGGAAAACTACATAGTAAAAATAATAAGTATACTAGTGTTTCCATTTATTATAGTTCTTATAATATTTTCACTATATATGATACCTCACTGGAATAGTGCTTCTTTAAAAACTCTTTCATTATCCAACATTGCTCTTAATTACTCTGAAAATTGGAAATGCATATTTCTTACAATTTGGTTAACTATTCCAGTCATGATCTTTTCATTTAATCATTTATCAATCATTTCTGAATTTTCTATTTATAATCGAGAGAAATATGGTGATCAGGCTTCTAAAAAATCTTCTAGAACTTTAGCTTCAGCACATATTTTGATGGTATTAACAGTAATGTTTTTTGTTTTTAGCTGCGTATTCACTTTATCTCCATATGATCTAGTAAAAGCAAAAGAAATAAATATCAATATCCTCGATTATTTATCTAGATATTTTGATAAACCTTTTATTAAATATGCAACTTCACTTATTGCTTTTGTTGCAATTATAAAATCTTTTTTAGGCCATTATCTTGGCGCTAGAGAAGGTTTTAATAGCTTGATTAATTGCGCATATCGTTATAAAAATAAAACAATTGATATTAAAAAGTTAAATAAAGTTACTGCAATTTTTATGTTAATCACTACTTGGTTAGTTTCTACTTTGAATCCAGGCGTTTTAAAAATTATCGAAAGTCTGTGCGGCCCTATTATTGCAATTTTATTATTTATTATGCCAATATATGCAAGAATAAAAATACAATCTATAAATAAATATTCTGGTTATGTTAGTAATATTTTTATTCTAATTATCGCTATAATTGCCATTTCATCTACAATATATAAATTATTTTTATAGTTTAATAATTCTTAGCAATTTTTATGATTAATTTAATTATATACTTCATAGTATAGAATAGTCAAAGTATCTTCTTCAAGCTCATTAGTAATAAAATTACTGACATTATAAATGACAATGTAAAATTATCTATTAAAAATTTGACAAAATTAATATATTTTGAATAAAATATTTAATATTAAAATAATAATAAAATACTTTACATTACTTAGTTAGAAGTAATAAATTATTTTATTCTTTATTATGGCTTTCGTGCATATTAAATAATTTGTTACAGATAAATTAATAGGAATTTATTTAGTGTATTCTTAAGTATGATATTTGTTTTTTTATTTTTTTTATTTTTTATTTTAAAATTTTATATTGAAGTTTTAATAATTTATTTACCACAAAAGGATTTTTTAAAAAAAATATCATTTGTATTAAAATTACGTTATTCACTTAGTGTATAATTATTAAATTATATTATAAAGATAAGTTTTAAATTATCTTTTAATTAACTAAGACTTATAATTTTTAACAATAAAAAAATTTAAAGTACAATGGCAACAATCAGAACTTTCATATAAATTTTGAACTAGTATATATGTATCTTGGTTAAAAGAAATGTAAAAAAATAAACAAAAAAAACATTTAGCAATACTATAAAAAGATTACTGAATTAACATTAGGAATATATATATTAATTAGTATACAAATTAATAGTATAACGCGTGTGTAGCTGTTTCTTATTTATTATTTATTATTTATTAAAAACAATTTTATAAGAATTTAAAAAAAACTAATCACCATCTATAAAAAAGTAAAAATTATTAAGAACAAAAAAAAGCTCATCACTTTTGATAAAGTATGTTTTATGATCTTATATACGTTTATTAATTTTCTATATAAAAATCAATTCTATTATTCTTTATTTTAGATTTTTAAAACAAAATAAATAATAAATGATATTGACTATATTCTTGAGTAACAGACATGTCAGTAAAATTATTTAAAAAATATGTTAATAGCAATATATTTTTTATTAATTACATAAAACTTTATAATCTTATAATAAGATTATAAAGTTTTATGTAAGATTTAAATCTTAATTAATATCCATATATATTCTAATGCATTAAAATAAATATATAAAAATTGAATTTTTATTTTTTTAATTATCTATTATCCACATAGAACCTAAATTAGACTATATAAAATAAAATATTAATCGATTTGATATTAATCTTTTTTTTGCTCAATAATATAATGAAACTTAGTCTTTTTCAGATATGCCAACTTTTAATTAGCTTACTTAAAAAAAATAACATTTATTTTTACTTTTAATTAATTTTGAAATTAGAAATAAAAATAGTTTTTTAGAAAAAACTATTTAGGTTGAACACTTATTAATATTTTATATTATATAAGTATATAAGTAAAATTAATATATTAGTTAAATAACATATAAAATAAGAAGTAATAATTATAACTTATGATTGTGTTTAAATAAGAAAGTTATATTGAATTTATATCAAATATTAACAAAAAATATTTCTGATAATAAAGAGATTATTATTTATATTGAGATTAAAATATTGTTTTTTTTGTTTAAAATGCTATATTAATAAATTAAATTAAATTAAATTAAATTAAATTAAATTAAATAGTAAAATAATATATAGGCGAAGTGTTTAAATTTAACTTAAATTATAATTAATAAAATTACACTCACTATTTTCAATCAAATATTATTTGATAGTAATAGTAATAATAAAAATAAAATTTATATACGTATAAAAGTTTTTTTATAATGTAAATAACTAAATATCAAAGATATAAATAATTGTTTTATTACAAATAAAACAATTATTTAATTTTAATGCACTATGTATAAAAATATTAATAATAATAAAGTAATTTAACTAAAATATAATATTACTTTAACGACAAAGTATATTTTTACATACAAACCAAACTAGAAAATAAAATAATAATTAATTCTCAATTAATAATATCCTCACCTCAATACTTACTTCAGAAATTAATTAAAATTATTTGTGGTATCATCAAATAATAAATTATAAAAAATAATTTATAGATATATTAATGTTTTTTATTTAAAAATATTAATTTCTTGCAAAATCTATTTTTTACTAAAATTTTTAGTTTTTAGGTTAAGTATATACAAAGTAATTATATTTATAATCTAATAATAAATGTAATTGCAATTATTACATAAAATTTTATACTAAAATAAAATCTTAAAATAACGAATATAATTTTTCTTGCAACCAATAACGATGATTTTTATTTTCATAGAAATAAATTTAAAAAAAAGAAAATTGTATCAAGCATGAAAATTATTTTTATATTTATAAAATATTTTAATTATTTGAAAATGAATTATAAGATAATAAATCTCTAAATAAAATTATTAATTATTTTAAGTAGCTATTTAATATAATGCTTTATAAATAATTATTGATTACGAATATAAATACAGCAAGCGACTTTTTTTGAGATTTTTTTACGATAAAGCGCCCAATTTTTTGGTAATATTGATAAATTTGTTTCCGACTTGGCCTCAACGTATATCCAACAATTTTCAGTTAACCAACCATTTTGTTCTAACAATAAAGCTGTTTCTTTTAGTAAATTTTTTCGAAAAGGAGGATCAAGAAAAATAATATCATGAGCTGTGCCTGTTTGCCTAAGATAGTTTAGTATATTATCATTAATAACTTTTGCATTTGTTTCTTCTAACTTAGCTAAATTAGAAATAAGTTGTGTTGCAATTGAGTGTTCTAATTCAACTAAGGTTGCTGATGCTGTGTAACGAGAAAGAGCTTCTATAGCTAAAGCGCCACTACCAGCAAAACAATCAAGACATCGAGCTTCCTTAACAACTGGCATTAACCAATTAAATAAAGTTTCTCTATTTATATTTGTTGTTGGGCGTAAGATATTACTATCGAAAACATCTAATTTACGTCCTCTCCATTTCCCGCCAATGATACGAATTTTTCCTCGTGATATGTATTGATTTTTTTTTGCCATAATTTATATAATTTAGTTATTAGAATTCATCATTATGCGCTATAATACATATGTTTATATCGAATATAAACTGTAACACAAAATTATTTTTAATTTAACACGAAATAAGTATTAGTCATTATCTTTAATTAAATTATGTTATACACTAATAATTAATTCGTATCTACCTACATCATGGAAATAGCAAAAAAAAGTTTTTTTGTTTTATCTCATAAGTAATAGTAGATGGTAACTAAAAATAAAGAATACAAAATAAAGATTATATAAATCTTCTAATCACTATAGAATAAAATATAACTCTTAAAAATTGATAAACAAAATAGAAAAATTACAGTAATAGATAAAATATAAAAAGTTAAATCTTAAAGAATAGATATTAAATATTTATATTGATGTAATTAATAAAGATACAGGAATTATTCAAAAAAAAAGATTAATAAAACAATACATATGTAACATAAAAGCATTGAAAAAAGTTTTTTTACAGTTAAGGCATGATTTATTTAAAATATAGCAAATATAAAAATAAGTTTTGTTAGTTTTTCGATGTAAAAATTGATAATGATCTATTTGATAAGCCAAAAGAACAACTTTTACTTAGCTTACTATTGGTTGGACAAAACAACAAAAAAAATATAAATAATTTAGTTGTATGTGCTAATTTATTAAAAGTTAAAGAATATTGAGATGTTTTAAAAATAGTAAATTGCTTGATAAAATTTACAATTTCTTATTATATAGTGTTTATAAGAAATTGTTTATAGAAAAATAGGATACCATATTGTATAATATTGATTGTTTTGGTTAACGTGGTCTTAAAAATCACAACAATTGATAAGTTAGCAGATCAATATAAACTAGAAGGCAAATCAATAATATTGGTTGATAGTGATACATTTATATCTGTAGATGTTAAATAATTACAAGTTTTAGTGGATACGAAACAAAATACAAGTTACAGATCAGCATGTTTAAACAGATTACAAATTTGTTATTCTTGATTAGATTTAATCTGCTAAAGAAAAAAAGAATTAATATATTAGTATAAGCTACTGCGTAGCTATTATAAAATGAATTGTATTCAATGGAAGAGTTAAAAAAAATTATCATAATTATAAAAAATCTGATAACAAAGCGCCTTATTAGGTTATACTAACGTTAGATGCTAATACTTCTAAAAATAAAATTAGTCAACCTAATATTTTTTATTAAATAATTGGTTTAATTAGTATTATTTTATTTTAACTAAACTTTGCGTAACAAATTAAAAGTAGTGTAATTTTTCTATTTTTTATCAATTTAATATTCTAATTTATTATATTTGTGTTATAGAATACACCAATGATTTATAACTATTTATATCTAATAATTTTATTGAAGTAATTTGCAATAAAATCCACTCATTACATTGATTTTTATCTTAGTCCATAAAAATGACATTTTATATATTCTTTTAAATAAAAAATATTTTTTTAAAAATTAATTTGTGATATCAAGATCTAATATATTAATAATATTTACTTTAGTCTAACTATATATTAATTGATTAAAAAATTAGAAATTTATTTTTTACGTTTATCATTAAATATAACGTTCAATACATGATATAAAAGTATATCAGTTTATTATTTCATAATTGTTTTAATAATTATAGAAAAAGGAGGTATGACTTTTTATTAACCATATTTAATATACACAATTAGTAACTCTTAGTCCCTAATCTTTAGCGAAATATTGTTTATTTTTGATCTAGATATAATTATTCTAAGAAGAATAATATCTGAAAGTATTAATATAAATAAGTATCAAATTATATTATATCATCAACAGATGTAAATCGTTGGCAATATTATTAATTTGTATTATTAAATAATCATTATTAGATATTATTTAAGTCTTAAATAGTTAAAATTTTTAACTTAATATTTAAAAATATCAAAACTTTCGATATATATCTATATTGAGATACACATTCAATTAAATTAAATTAAATCCTACTGAAATACTATAAATCTATGTTTATTGACTTATATCAATAAGTTAACAACAAAGATACTACGTCAGTATTAATTATTTAATAAAACTAAAAGTGACAAAAGATAGTTAAATAATATATTAACCTAGTTAACAAAACATATTTATAATCAGGCAGATTGTTTACAAATAATATCTAATGCTAATATAATCTAATTATATAAATGTGAAACATTCGACGTAGAAGTATACTATATAATAGTAGTATTAATCAAAGCATTATTATTTTTTAATATAAAATAAGTAATTTATTGTTGTTAGTAATAATAAATACATAATT
>JBHEQS010000012.1:0-52336 GCA_046530765.1 Arsenophonus sp. | reverse complement strand
AAATTACATTTAAGTTATCAACTTGGTAAGTATAAGATTAATAAATTAAAATTACAAACATATATTAGATAACATCTGTGTACTGATAAAAAATCATACCGCTACTTTATAATTTATTAAAAATATTCAGTAAACACTAAATTAGGAATAATCTATAAAATGTTCAGAAATCTCTTAAATTAAATAAAAGATATAGAATAAATTTTTATCTAAACATATAAACTTTGCAAAATTAAATACTAATTATTTATACAATAAAAGTACATCTCATGTTTATGATTATTAATCATAAACACGCTTATGATTATTTTCAAAAAAAAGTTAAAATTGTTACAATTATACAAATTTTTTAGACTAAAGAAATAATTTATATTGTAATTGCATCAACAATGAGAAGAAGATTGCTATAGTAGAATTATTTGAACTAATATTCACTATAATATATAAAATCTATAATCTTTTTGCTTTATATATTTATCTAATCAATCATACAAGCATATAATATAACAATTAAAAAATTAAATAAAAACATATTTTAGAAAAAATAAATTATTTATGTCCATATCATATAATTAAATTAAGTAATTTTATTATATTATTTATTTAGATACAAAATTTCCATAAATTTTATATCGTAATGTGAAAACTATTTCTGTAAACTTAAATTTTTACTATTTTTATTTTAAATCTATTTAATAGCAATAACTTATCCTATCCTATAGTATATATATTAAATTTAATTGTAAATGTTATTATATTTAATAATTTCTTTATTGACAGTATTTTTTACTAATTTAGATAATACTTAATAGTAATTTTTTATAAAGTATTACTATTAAGTATTATTATAACTATCTAACATTCATAATGATTTAATGCCGATTAAATAAATTAAAATTCTAATTAAATCAATATTCATAGAATTATAATAATTTATTATAATATTAATTATATTTATAGTATTATAATTATAATTAACTTAAGAATACAACTAAACATTTTTATAAAATTCATAAATTATAGTTATACAGAAAGTAGATTTAATATATCTATATTAAAATTTTAGATAGAATCTTGTAATGTCAAAACGAAATAAAACTTATTTTAATAAATTTTATTAGATAGAATAATTTTATATTACTTTATTGTTGCCATTTTGCTAATATTATAGCTATTATTAATCTTTCATATAGACAAAATTTAAACCAAAAATAATAAAATTAATAAAATTAAATAATTATATATAAATTTAGATTTAATGTAAGTTTCTAAAAAAAAATAAATTAAGATATTATTATTTAATATAATATTTAGTGATTAAATGTAAAAAAGAAACTAAAACTATTCTTCTATTTATTAAATTAAAAATATTATCTTTTATATAAATAAACTTGTTGATTATTAAAAATAAATAAATTAGTTGCAAAGAACTAAATATATTTATTTTAAATATTTTATTAGATTATGGATACAATTTTAATTCAAGCTACAACTTATATCAATTAAACAATAATTACATATTAACACCGTTGTAAATAAAAAATTAAGTATGTAAAGTAATGGATATTTATATTATTTTATATATTATTTAACTAAATTATTTATATCATCAAATTATTAGGTAAAGTAAAAGTTATCTAATTAAATGTTTTGCTCGTAAATTCTGTATTTTAGTTTAATTATATTTGTACTACATTAATTAATAATTTAGTAATTGAACAATATTAATAACAATACATTACCAAAATTAAATTTTTACTTAGTAAATTTTTTATTTATATAATAATAAAAAGCATTAACTTAATCTTATATATTACTACAAATATGTATGATCTAGATATACTAAACATAACTATTAGTTATGTATTTATATGATATTTTTATGAAAAAACTAAAAGAAGTAAATATCAGTCATTACATCTATTAAATAAGGCAAACTAACTTTTTATATTTTAAATTAAAACAATTATATTAGTAGAATATAGTTGTTTTAATTATTGTATTATCATTACTTTATAAATATTTATAAAGTAAATTTATTTTATAAATTTTAAATTAAACCATTTAATCTGAAATAACTTGATTGACTATTTTAATTGCTTCTTTCTCAATTAACTTAAGATGATCTTTACTGCGAAAACTTTCACAATAAATTTTATAAACTTCTTCTGTTCCAGAGGCTCTAGTGGCAAACCAACTATAATTTGTTATTACTTTTAAACCACCAATATCAACCCCATTACCAGGTGCTTTTGTTAAACTAGCAACAATTGAGTCACCAGCTAACATACTTGCTGATACTATTTCAGAGGTTAATTTAGCTAAACGATTTTTTTGTTTATTATTTGCTTTAACTTGAATACGGCTATAGTAAGTATCCCCAAAACGATTAGTAAGTTCTTTATAGTGTTGATTTGGGTTTTTCCCTGTCACCGCTGTTATTTCGGCTGCTAACAGACATAGAATTATTCCATCTTTATCTGTTGTCCATGGTGTTCCGTCAAATCGCAGAAAAGCTGCACCTGCGCTTTCTTCTCCAGCAAAACCATACTTACCTTGGTATAAACCATCAACAAACCATTTAAAACCAACAGGCATTTCAACTAATTCATTACCTAAATCCGCAACTACACGATCAATCATAGCGCTTGAGACAAATGTTTTTCCTACAGAAATATTTTTTTTCCATTCTGGACGATGACGAAAAAGATAATTTATAGCAACAGCAAGATAATTATTTGGATTCATTAATCCATCTGGTGTTATAATTCCGTGACGATCATTATCAGGGTCATTTGCAAAAACTAAATCGAATTTATTACGTAATTTTAATAATCCTTTCATAGCCCAACTCGAAGAACAATCCATTCGTATTATACCATCATGATCTAAAGGCATAAAACTAAATGTTGGGTCTATTTGTTCATTAACTAACTGTAAATTTAGTTGATAATATTCAGCAATTTGTTTCCAATAATTTATTCCTGAACCACCCAATGGATTAACACCTATTTTTAATCCTGATTTTTTTATAGCATTCATATCAATAACGTCACTCAAAGAAACGACATAAGGATTGACAAGATCTTGTTGCTGATAGTGAATTTTTTTAATAGCAATTTGGTAATTGTTACGTTTAACATCTAACAATTGATTTGAAATAAATTTATTTGCTAATCGATCAATTTCAATTGTTAATAATTCGCAGGCAGGCCCTCCATGAGATGGATTATATTTAATGCCTCCATCTTCAGGAGGATTATGTGAAGGGGTTATTATAATACCATCAGCTTTTTTATTATTCTGTTTATTATAATTTAATATGGCGTAAGAAGTAGCAGGTGTTGGTGTGAATCCGTTATTTTGTTGAACTATAACATCAACTCCATTAGCTATCAATACTTCAATAACCGTCATAAAAGCTGGCACTGATAAGGCATGGGTATCTTTTACCACCAAGCATGGGCCAGTAATACCATTTATTCTACGTACTTCTACTATAGCTTGTGAAATAGCTAAAATATGTTTTTCATTAAAGGTATTGCGACATGAACTACCACGATGACCTGATGTACCAAACTTAACGTTATGATTAGAATTTTTTATTTCCGGTTGCAGAGAATAATACTGTGCAACTAATTCTTTAATATTAATTAAATCACTTTGTTTGGCAACATGACCAGCGCGTTTATGAAACGTCAATTATTTCTCTCCAAATAAACAGCGGTAATTAGAGTAGTAATAACTAAGTAACCAATAATATTTCTTAGATCAAAAGCCTTCTAAACTAATTTGATAAAAAACTGAATATTTTGTACAATTTATTAAAAGTATCAACATTTAACTATTAACGCTTGTATTTATAGTTATTAAACAAAACGTATTAAAACAAGATTAAATGTTGTTTGATTAATTCCTAATAATAATGTTTGCTTATCATTATCAAAATAAATACCTATTTTATATTGATTAAATATATAGCATAAAATTTTGTTTATTAAAGTTGTATAAATAAATAAAACAAATATAAATCAATAATTTTTTTTATTATAGTTATATAATTTTAACAAAATAAACTATGTTTTATAATTATTATTCATTATAAATAAATTTGTTTAATTTTATTTTATTTTTTTATAATTACTCTAATCTATAAAGTATTGTTCTCACTAAAATTAAACTATAAAGATGGCGCAATATAGCTTATACATTTTTATTGATTATGGCTATTATTCTAGATAAATAAATAAAGTTCTTCTCCAATTTTAATTGTTTTTTATTATTAACTTTTTAATTAAAATTAATAATAAATATAATATATAAATCTAAATAAATAAAATAATTAATACTTTAATTGGTTAAGGTTTTGAAAATTTTTAGTCTGTTATTATCTATAATAACATATGATTATTAATAATATATAAATATGTTAATTATTGATATTTATTAATATTTGGTTAAATTTTAATATAAAAAATTTGTAATTCTAAGTTTCTTAGTTTTTTCATGTAAACATATTACGTATTTATAATAAATATGTAATATGAATGTTGCAATGCATAATCAACTAAATTATTATATTGATCACATAGAAAAACATCACTTTTATTTTAGTTATTATTTTAATAAATAGACTATGACTAATAGACTATTTATTAAAATTGTTAAGCAACTTATCAAGATTATTTATTCTTTGTAGATTATTAATTGATTAATAATTGATAGTAGAATTTTAAATTTATTACTTTTAAATGCACTTTTGTGTTAACTATGTATATTGTTTAGAACTGACGTTTGATTGTTTGATATTTCATTCACTTATACTTCTATATCACATTACAATAGATCATATTTTCTAATAATTTATCTATATTTATGTAATCTTATTATACAGATAAATTTCATTTTAAAAATCTTGAAATAAGATGCTACTTACTTTTTTTTTGCAAAAATAAATTAATGAATTCATTGTTTATATATTTTAATTTTAGTACAAAATTTGATTAATCTAAAGCTTGTGTAAATATAAATTTTAATCTATAAGGTATATTTTAGATTAAAAAAGTAATTATTTAGAAAAAATTTAAATTACTAAAAAGAAAATTAGATATATATAATTTAAAACATGTTTTAATATAATTAAATAGCTATTATATGTTTGTAAGTTTTAAACAAAGAAATATGGTTTCTTATATTATATTTGTTATTTGTTTACAAATGTTAAAAATTATTAATATTATATTAATAATACTCAAAAATAATATAAATTCAAGATATTTTTTTTAAAAAAAGTAAGTAATTGTAATTAATAAAAACCATATAAATATTTTTTATCTATTTAATACATAGTTTTAACTAAGAAAACTAGTTCTGAAGATTTATTATGAATAAGATTTGTTTAATAATTTGATATAACATCTTAAAACTTTAAATTATTACAATTAATATTGAATTAAATGATAAATATGATACATAAATTCTTGATGATCGCTCTAATTTAGTTGTTAAGTGTATTGTTTTTCAATCAGTTTATTTTAATAATTGTATGTGATAATTTGATGTCATTTATTTATTATTAAATGAGGCAATGTTGCCAATAGAATGCTTTAATGTATAAATTATTTTAATTGTATTCATTCATCGCATTTAAATTTTTATCTATAGCTAAAAGTAATTCTTGACTTATTTAATTGAATATTTGCCTGTATCTATATCTATACATTTAATAAATCTTAATACTGATTAGTCATTATGTTATATAATTAACATAATAAATCTTGTTTTACTGGATGAGTTTAAATATAGTTCATTAACCTAAGATAAGTTTTAACTTAACTGAACTTATCTGAAAAATTGATTAGATAGATTAAATGAATTGTTCTATTTGCTTCTAGTTACTTTAAGTTAACTAATTTAGTATACAAACATAAAAACTATATCTAATATTCATCAAAATTAAATAGAAAATATAATACTACGTTTATGCACAAGTTACAAGTCTATATATGACTTATATGATGAATTATTTAGTTGTTTGTTTTCATTAAAATAATAAAGTTACTAAATATAATTAATTTATCCAGCTTCACTATAATATTAAATAAAATAAAATTTTTAGTAATTTACAATTATAAAAAGTAGTATAAAGTTACTTAAATTACTCATTAAAATACTAGTAAATTAAATATTAATAATTAATGCTTCATTATATTTTATAGTTTATTTTTTTTTGTTTAAATGAATTGTTAAGTGATTACTGATTACGACTTATAATAAAAGTTAATTTTGATTATATTATTAAGATAATTTATTCATTCATATATAAATTACAAATTATTAAGTATCAAAAAAAGATCATGTATTAAATAACTACTAGATATTTAATATATTTTTTTTGTAAAAATATTTGTTTTTATTAACTATATAATATTAATATGTTATCATAAAATCTTTATAAATATAGAAATTAATAAATTAGAATCATAAACAAATATTATTAATATTTAAATGATTATCAAAAAAATTTAACAATTAGACTCATATTTGTTAATTATATTTTAATAATTCAAAAGAAACTGAAAATATGATTAAATTCTAATTTAAGCATAGCAATTTATCATAAATAAAAAATGTCAATTATCATATACAATAAGTTAAATTTTCTTTTTATTTCTTTACTAACCTTATTACTTTTAGAAAAAATTCACAATTAGATTCTTGTAGCAAGTATTTAAATTAAAAGAAGAATTAATAGTATTTCATATCTGATAATAATACTGCTTTTATTAAATTATTTAATAAAAATACTAATAACAATTTATTTATTAGTGAATAAAGTTTTATTATTTTATTCTGGAAATAATCTTATGTATAATTTAGTTATTATAAATATTACTAATTATTAAATAGTAGAACGTAAATTTCATAACATTATATATTATCAATTAATTCTACAGATCTTAAATTAATCTAGTAAAAAAAACAAAAAAAATAATTGTTAGATTGATATCTTGTTTTTTATTTATATCTTTTAAAGAGTTTAATTTATTTTTTATTACAACAAAAATCATTTTTTATAATAAAAAATAAAAAATTATAGTTTTTGTATTAGTAACTTGATAATTTAAGTAAATCAAATTAATAAAAGATAAGTTTTATTAACTAAAATTCTAATACTAAAAATATTTTATATTATTAAATTAAAAATATTTATTAAATAACTATTTTTTTAAATAAACAGCTCATTTAAATAAAATTATTTAATAATATATATTATGTATAGAAATTTATAAAATTAGTAAATATAATATAATTATTAATTTTATAGTTAATCATAATTAATAATTTTTTAGAGAAAATATTACTATTTAGATTTCCATTTTATATTTCAAATGTTTTTAAATATAAAATGATTTTTTTTTAAAAAAAAATGTTCTATTATTTATTTAGTATCATTTATTATATTGTTTTGTTAATTTTGATAAAATATTGTTTATTAACTTTAGCGATAAACAAGATTTTATCTAAGCCATTATATTTTATTTTTTCTACTAATTATATTAAGCATTATATAAAATCATAATATATTTTTGTATATAAGCAACAATCTTTTATTTTTTTTATTTTTTTTGACACACATAAACTTAATAGATTTTCTATTACTATATAGAGTGCATTTAAACAACAATCAACTAAATATATAGTTATCATTATCATCAATGATGATTACAAACTAATATTATTAACTACAGTATATAGTAATTTACTTAATTTTAATATTTTGATTAAAATTTATTAGAAATTTCATGATATTTTTATAACTCAAAAATATCATGAAATTATGCTAGTGTATATATTTTACAATTTGTTTAGAAATAATTTTTATAGCGTTAATTATTATTCTAATATTTTTCTGTTTTATGATAATTTATCTTAACACTAGGTTCATTTATATATTTCACCTGTTCCTTGACAACCATAACAAAAGTCTAATGTTTTATATTATAGTACACTTTATAAAATTAGTCTATATTGCGATTAATAAAATTGACTATTATAGTTAATGTCTCGACTTCTACTTTATTTATTTTGTATAATTAAAATATAAATTAAATAAAATCTATTGTTTATCTTGTCTTAATATAATTGAAACATTAAAATTCTGTATAAAGAGATAGTTATAAAAACCTATAACCAAACAACGTATTAAATAAAATTATAAATATATTGTTTTTTTTATTTTGTATAGTTCTATTGAACTTTACTAATTATAAATTAAGAATTCAACGTTATTATCAATGATAATAAGACAGTAAATTTTTAAAGATAGATATCTAGGTATATATAAGATGTATTTATTTGAGCTTATACTATCATTTTATTATATATAAAGTGTTGAGATTTTACATGAGTGTCTTACTATGTGCGTCATTCTATATTTAATAAACTAAAATTTTAATGTTAAATCTTTTTAGATATATTTTTTTTAAAATTTATTTACTATTATTTTAAATAAATTTTAAGTATAATGTGGAAACATATTTTAGCAAAACTTATAGATATTTTCAATAAAATTCTTTGGAATGATTTATTAATATATTTGTTGCTTGGAGTAGGTATATATATTACATTAAGGACTCGTTTTATTCAATTTTGCAATTTTTGTCATATTTATTGCTATTCTTTAGAATAGCAATAAATTAGATAATACAGGCATATCTTATTTTCAATCTTTATTTACAAGCCTTGAAGGAAGAGTTTGAACTGGAGATATTACAGGTGTTTCTATTGCATTACGCAACGGCGGTCCTGGTGTTATCTTTTGGATGTGGATTGTTGCTTTAATAGGTATAGCTACATTTTTTGCTGAGAATACACTGGCACAATTATATAAGATAAAAGATAATAAAAATAATTATCTAGGTGGTTTAGTATATTATATGAAAAAATGACTCAAAATGAGTTGGATTGGAGTTTTGTTTTCTATATTTCTTATAATTTCTTTTTGGTCTGGCATTTAATTCTGTTAAAGCGAATTCAATTCAATTGCTCAGGCAGCAGAAGTAGCCTTTGGTTTTAGTCCTATTTAAATGGTTTTAGTCCTATTTAAATTGGAATAGTTCTTGCGATTATCTGTGGTATTATTATTTTTGGTGAGTTGAATTCAGTAGCAAGCGTAGAATCAATTGTTGTTCCTATAATGTCTATCGCTTATTTAATATTAGCATTCTAGATTATAAACAATAATATTGAGCGTTTAATAGATATTTTTTTGATTATAATTAAGCATGCGTTTAGTTTGCAAGAAACTGCTGGTGGGAGTGGTCGGTTATGGAGTCGATCAAGAAATGGTAGAATGGATAAGGCGCGGTCTATTTTCAAATTATGCAGAATGGGTTATAGCACCACACGCATCAGCTTCTGCTTCACCATATCCGCTACACCATGCTTCTCAAGAATATATGCAGATTATTGGTTTTATATATACTTTAGTTATTTATAGTGCAACAGCAATTATTATTATTTCTTCTGGTGAACTAAATAGTACCGAACACATTATTAGTGGAATTGAATTAACGCAAAGAGCTTTTTCTTTATCTGTTAGTAATTTGGGAAAAATTTTTATTGTAATTTCTACTTTTTTCTTTGCTTTTACTTCAATTATTGCAAATTCTACTTATGTAGAAAGTGGTATAGTTTTTTTTAAAAAATAACAATACTATATGAGTTATATAGTCTAAAGTTTAGCACTTTGGGAATGGTTATTTTTGGCTCAGTTTCAAAAATGCCATTAATTTGGAAATTAGCTGATGTATCAATGGGATTAATGGCGTTAATAAATTTAGTTGCAATATTAATGCTTTCAGGTATTGTATTTAATCTTTCAAAAGATTACAGTAAACAACTAAGAGTTTGGAAATTGCCAACATTTGATATAAATGCTTTTAAAGTCTTAAAATAAATAGTAAATAAGTATTATTAATATATATACTCTATATATTATTGAAATAAAACATTGCAATTTTCTAAATTATTATCTATTAATACTAATATTAATTTATAAAAACGTTATAGTTGCTTTTATGTGATACTAGTGAAATTTATTTATTTTAAAATTAAAGATTTATATAGAATTTAATGGAAATAAAATAACATAATTATTTGATATATACTGATTATTAAATAATATAATTATATTTTACTCTTAAGTCATATACATATAACAAAACAAAATATCAACTAAAAAATTTTATTTAAACCATTAAGCAATTAATTGTATTGTGACATTCTAGATATATTAATAATACATACTATATAACTATTTATTCATGTTCTTGTTTACGCGTCATACATAAAATTTTTGAAATTATCTTTAGTAACTTTAATCTATTGTAAACTATATTTTATTATATAGTTTATTTGTAATGTTTTAAATTAAATATTAATTATTTTTCATAATTTATAATTAATATATATCTATTATTTTTTTGTTTATTATATCTAATTTTTATATATATAAAAATATATTATAAAGATTAATTATAAGTTATATTTTCGTAGTATATAATCGTATTATAAAGATAAAAGAAGATTAAGCATCATATAAACCATTAAGAATTTTATATAGTTTTACGTTCGCTAATGATCAGTTAGTTGTATCGTATTTAAAAGATGCTGATAAAGTTTAAATATTTATCAAATATAATGAATTTTTTAATCTATTTTGTATTAAAAAATAATAAATAAGTACTAAATTAACTATTTTTAATAAAACATCAATTTATTTAAAAGGATATATTATATTTTTTTAAAAATAGAAGATTATAAATAAAATAAAAGAATTACACAATCATAACTATTAATATTATTTTAAAAAATAACAACTATTATAGTTATAAAAATAGTTGAATAAAATTAAATAAAATAAAATAAAATAAAAATATTGTAACAATAAAAAATAATCTTATTTATTATTGTTTTCTAATATCTAATGAATATTAATAGTAATAAATTTTATTTATGTGTTTTTTAAAAGTTATGCATACCTTTCATGGAAATTAAAAGCATTTGTTATATTATATAGTGACAATTTTTATAAACATTATAACATTTTATATTTTTATATTATCAATTTTAAATTATAGATAGTATAAATATTAGAAATATAAATAAAAGATAAAGAAAATAGATTTCAACATTTATACTTTAACTTCTATTTTTATTCTATAAAAAGTTAAGTTATTTTTCTATACTATATGTAATTTAAATTGCACAGAATAGTTTTTTCTGTAAAAGAAATTTTTAAAAATATTAATTTTTATAAATTTTTAATCTGAAGTTAAATGTTTATTCACAAACAACATACGTAAGATGAGTTATTTAAATTAATTAATAAAAATTGTAATTAGTTAATTTCACAATATGAAGGATTAAATGAGTATCTAGTCGTAATAATAGTTAATTTATTAATTTTCTAATTTAGTAAAAAAATAACTTTATTTTTTATTTCCTTGAATTTTAAAAAATACAATGAGCAATTATAAAATTATTTAATGTCTGTAAATTTTACAATAAATTGAAGAAAAATTAATCTATTTCGAATGCATAATTCTTTTATAAAAAATTTCTATATTTTAACATAAGATTATTACATTTTTTTATTTGCGATATAAAAAAATTTTATAATTTATTCATTTATATTTTAGATAAATCTTTTATCTGAAAATAGTATTTTATATATATAACAATTTTAATTTATTCTTTTTAAGAAATTAAAATAGCGCCAAATCAAAAAATTTACTTAGATAAACATTTAATAAATAAAATAAAATTAATTTTCAAATAAATAAATCTAATTTTATAATCATATATTACATTAAATAACATAATCTAATGTAATTATCTCTTGTATAATTCTTATTTTTTTAATTATCAACTGTAAGTTTTTAAAAATATTAAGATGATTTACATGTTTTAGAATTTAGTGTATATTTATAAGATATACATCAATCATCTTAATATTTTCTATTTTATATATACTATTAAAAACAGATAGTTTATATTTATCATAATTTTTATTATGTCATAGATTTTTATATAAAATTAAAATTTTTAATTTAAAGAACAAAGAAGAATATTGTGCATATATTTTAGTACATGTTATAAATTGTAAATAAATCAAACTTAATTGGCTTTTAATATTGTTCATATCTTAATGCCAAAATTATGAACAAATTATTAATGTTAGAATTCTAATTTATATGTAGAATACAAATATAGAGAATCTTAAAAATTTTTATATATAACAATTAATATATCAAAAATATACAATAAATTCCTATAGAACATATATATTACATTTCTATTTTAAATTAAAAATTTTTTAATAATAATTTTGTTTATATACTATTTATTTGATAGGATAAAACATAAAAATTTAATGTTTACAAATAAAAAAAATAACTTTTAATGATTACAGTTTTTATGTTAATAATAGTTATTTTCGAAATAAATAATATGTGTATTGTTACCACTAACATTTTTTGTAAGTGTTTTTATTTAAACTTGAAAAAAAATAATTTTGATAGTTTAGTAAAATATGTTTTTATAGAAAATTGCAAATAAAAATAATTTAAATAAACATTGCTAATGGTTCTGTTGATTAATTATAAAATTATAATTAATCTATTTAATATAAAATAAAATTCAAATAATTATTTTATATTAAATTTAAATATATACATATTAATACATATTAATACATATTAATATGTATATATGAATTGCAATATATTTTATAGGTAAATAATTGCATTCATATTAAATTTATTAATTTATATCAATAAACTTATTAATTTGTAAATATATAAATAATATTATTTTATTTTTATATAATTTTAACAATATCAAATATAACTATTAATAAAAAATTTAATAATAAATAGATTTTAAATAGATAGTAAGTTATAAATAAGTAGTGGAGTGGGTAATGATAATAAAATTTTATTTATTAAAAATAATAAATCTTAATGTAATATTTAATTAATAATATAACTGTATCAAAGATTGATAATTTAGAAATTATAGTATCAATTCTTTAAACTATGTTTAATAAATAAGAAATATAATTAAAAATTCTTAATTTATATTAAACATTAGATTAGATATATCAAATATATTTGATATTTTATAAAAACAAATGACATAAATTTAATTTTATATTTAAATCTATAATTAAATTACATGTTCTTTCATTACTAGAAAAATTTAGAATATATATTTTAATTTTTTAAAATAATGCATTAGAATAAATTTACAATATTTTAATAATATTAAAATATTGTAAATTAAAGAAAATATATTTATTATTTAGCATACAAATAATATTAAAACTTATCTTAAAATAAAGTTTTACATAAAGTTTAATATTTTATTTAAATTAAATAAAATAGTATTTATAGTTATATAAAACAAGAGAAAGTCATCAATAATAATATAGATAAAAATTTTCAATTTTACTTTCTTGATATAAATTATAAATAATTGTTTAAATGTAAATAAATATTTATTAATACTTCAAATTAATATAATAAAAACAAGTAAAACTCTTTTTTAAAAAAAATAATTATTGTATTATTTATATTCTTTATTATTATTTATCTAAAATATATATAAAATTTAATCTATTATGTGTTATAAAAAATATTTTATGATAATATTTTGTATTATGTAGATTACATTAATTTATTGATCAGTGTATTTTTTTTTGCTACACTACATTACAGATATGTAATGTTTTTTAAAAACTATGTAATATTAATTAATTATTATATGTCAGAAAAGCTACATTTTGCTTGATTTTATCATATTAAAAAGTAAAGTTATATATCTGATTGTTGCGAAAGTAATAAATATTTTATACTTGATTTTATAAAAAAAAACAATACATAGTATTATTGTTTTTATTCTTTGTTTAAAGTATTATTACTTTGATATGACTCTAATAATTTAGAGTTTGTTTTATCTATAAAAATTAATATGTAGCGTTACTATTAATTATATTTATATTTAATATATCAATATTAACAGTTCTATTTAATAGGATGAAATCTTTCAAAAGTCTAATTATGATATTTTGCAAGCAATTTATAAATATAATTTAATACTTAATTTAATAAAAATTGTCTATAATTTGATTAAAATATCACACGTTTATGCTTGCAAAATTTATTAAAACTATTATAATCAAAAAAATTCATGGAAAATCAATCTATCTAAATTAAATAAAAATAAAAAATAATCATTTTTTTACCTAATCGTTTTTCTCGTTTCTTCACAACTGAATGTAAAACAATCCAACTAAAAATTGGAATATTTTAAGATATTGTTAGTAGGTTAATTAAAGATTATGTAATAAGTAAAACTAAATTACGTTCTGCTTTACTGATGTATACTTCTAGCTTATGTTGTATATATAGTGTCAAAGAAGGCGTTAATCGTATTGATTTATATCATAATAATTATTCTGATATAGAATCAAGATATATTGATTATACGCGACAACAGTCATAACTAATAACAACAAAGAATCGAATTCAGTCTTACCAAATAGAATAAAAATTAAGAAAATTTAGAATTTCACCAAAAAAAAATGTTTGAAAACAAAAAATATACTATCTAAAAGTTTTTCTTGAAAAAAATAAATATTGTTTTTTTTATAAAAATAAAACTAAAAAAAATCAAATAATGATAAAATAGTTAATCAGTGCGAATTGAGAACTATAAAGGATACTTCTAAATTAAAAATTGGCCAATCATTAAATGTTATTGTTTAACAAAATATTTTGAATGCGTCAGTTCTTTAATGTAGGCCAAGAGCGCGTTCTGGTGCAAATTGCTAACTGTATTAGCAATGATTGTAATCGCTATGCATTTAAAAAGCTCTAACATGAAGATATATTTTAGTGTAAATAATTATTTTAAACTAATTTTTATGTTTTGTATAGCTATAATGTTTAGTTTATTTGCCTATATTATAGTATTTAAATTAAAATTAATGACCAATAAAGTTCATCATCTTTAACATGAGATGCATAATACTATTATTATTAATATTATTAAAACAATTATTTTACTCTTTACTCATTATTACTATCTTCAACTTAATTTAAATAAATTTTTTATAGGATTTTTTATCAATATTTAAATATAATATATTATAACCATAATATTTTTTTAGAATTAGATATTAATGAATTTTTAATAAGAAAAGAAAAATATGGAAAATTATTGAAATATCTAATTTAAATGAGTTATGTGCAATACTAATTTATCGAAACAACAAGGATATGAACATATTAAACTTGCCTATATCGCCATTCGATAGGTAGATATATTTTACTAAAAAAACGATGTAATTAAAATTGATATAAGTAAAGTTTATTTGCTTCATACTATTTAACATCTGAATAAATTATTTGATATTAAACTTAAATTTTATTAGTTGAATCTAAAATTATAATAGATAAGAATAATGATGAATAAATTAAAGTAACATTAATTAAATATTATAATTTGTATTAAAATTTTACTATAAAACTCAAGGTTAGGATATTTTAATTAATTATTAATTCTTTGCATTAGAGATATATCTGAATAATAACTATCTATCTCATCACAATATATAACAATTAAATTCAGAAATGAGATTTTCCTTGTAATGTATATGCGCATTAGTTTAATAAGATGATGATTACTATAAAATTAACTTAATATTGGTTGATTGTCTGTATGAAAAATAAATTATTAAATATCTGCGATAAATTATTGTAATATGTCAAACTGGTAAATCTATGATATATGTTGTTGGATAGAGACTAAATGATGTTGCTTATTTAATTAAAGTACTAAAAGTTAGCAATGTTCGTCTTGAATTTATTTTTAGTTCCAAACTACTACCAGTCATTCAATAGTGATATTAATTCTTTAGAATATTAGACTTGAAGATATGGAGATAAATCTCACAATAAAAAATATTAGAAAAATGATTGTATATTTTATGTTTATAGTTTTTACATTACATTGACCAATGATGTTAAAAGTTATTTTCAAAAAAATATCTAAAAATAATTTTACTGATATTGTCATTGATTTGTATGGAAACGTCTGTAGAATCTTATAGATAATAGATGTTATTTATCTAGTTTATTTATTTCAAGCATACAAATTATTCAATTTTTCGACAACATATATAAAATTAGTCAAGATATATATGATGATTGTATCATTTATTATAGAGAACAACTTACTGTATTAATTAACCTTTTAGTACCTTAGCTTAATAGATTTTGATGCTGCAATACATGATTATTGACGAACATTAATTATATGATAATCATCTTTTTTTTGTTTTAACACCACCAAATAATATTATTCTTTGAATTGTTTTATAATTGTATATTACATAACAAATTAGCCTAATTTAAGTTCTATACAATATACTGTTCATAACTTTTATAGAATTAACGGAGATAAAATACAACGTAATGGAGTAAAAAAATATTATTTTTATGCAAGAAATATAGAGTGTCGGATGAAATAGGTAAAAGTTTTGAAGATAATACATTTCTTTGTGATAGTATTGTATAATTTAGTTATCGTACTGTTGGCAACATAAGTAAATATATTTTAATTTAATTGTTAATTATAAAGAAAGCATAGCAAAAAATCATGAGCCTAAATATATTAAGAAAAATATTGATATGTATTGTTATCATAAAGCGTGTAAAAATATTATTTAACTTAATTACATTAAGATCAAAAAAAGAAAATAAATATACCGATACTATTAAGTTGCGTCGTATTAATAAGAGATTTTATCAAAAATGTAAATCGCCATTAAACCATTAAAAATGATAAATAATTTACTTAAAAATTATGAGTTTCTAACCATATATTTAGATGAAGCAATTAGAATTGTAATTGACCTTGAAGATTTTAAAGATCTACATTAAGATAAGAATAATTAAAATTAACTAATGTATTAAAAATGCAAAGTTAAGTATGTTTCTAATATTTGCACAATAAATAACTTAAAAAATAATTAAAGAATATTATCTATGTTAATAATTTAATACTAATTATTGTTACTTACATATTTATACAAAGGAAAGTATTTTTTATGATGCGAATAGTTTTATTTTTACTTACAAATTTAGCAGTAATATTTGTATTTAGCATTATTTTGAGCTGGACTGGCATAGAGAAAGAAAGTGTCAAAGGTCTAATGATTATGGCTGGTGTTTTTGGTTTTGGTGGTTCATTTGTATCATTATTAATTTCAAAATGGATAGCATTACGTTCTGTTGGTGGCGAAATTATTGACAATCCTAGAACAAAAACTGAACATTGGCTATTAGATACTATTAAATGCCAAGCTATTCAAGTTGGAATTAAAATGCCAACAGTTGCTATCTATAATGCATCTGACATTAATGCTTTCGCTACTGGAGCTCGTCGTGATGCAGCTCTTATTGCTGTTAGCACAGGGTTGTTAGAAAACATGGATTTAAATGAAACAGAAGCAGTTATCGCTCATGAGATCAGTCATATTGCTAATGGCGATATGATAACAATGAGTTTATTGCAAGGAGTAGTAAATACTTTTGTAATTTTTATTTCTCGCATACTTGCTCGTCTTGTATCAGGATTTTTATCAAATAATAATAACGATAGTGAATATAGTAATAATAATTCAATGGTTTACTTTATAACATCAATGGTATTAGAAATTATATTTGGCATTTTAGCAAGTATAATTACCATGTGGTTCTCACGTTATCGTGAATTTCGTGCAGATGCTGGTGGTGCAAATTTAGTTGGTAGAGAGAAAATGATTTCTGCTCTGCAACGTTTAAAAACGAGTTATGAACCACAGGAATCAGGTAATATAATTACTTTTTGCATTAACGGACGAACTAAATCTTTTAGTAAGTTATTTTTATCACACCCACCAATTTATAAACGAATTGAAGCTTTGCGTATGATTGATTTACGATAAAACAATAATAATTCTACAATAAAATAAAATTTGATTAATTATTAAATTTTATAAATAGTTTTGTTTGTTTTATTATTTATTATTAGTTTAAATTTTGCTTATTTAAAATTTAAAGTAACATTTTTCTACATTAATCATAACTCTTTCATTGTTATCTTAGTTGATTTATTTTCATATATCTTGTTAATATTCTATGAGAATAATTTAATTAGCAATTATTTCAGTACAAGTAGTAGTATTATTGAATAATAATTTGTTTTTTTTACTTTAATCAATTAAAATAAATCAATAATTCATTAGTAGAAATTTTGTATAATGCTAAAAATTAATGTAATCTTGATCAATTTTATTTATATTATAAATTGGAGTTATTAATTGATTTTTTTTTGTTGTGCTACATCTACATATTAAAAAAGCATTAAGTATTAGCAAACCACTTAGTACTTTCATATAATTACAGTAATTATATTTATATGCTTAGATAAATAAGCATATACTTAAAAACCTAGTAAAATATTTATAAATTAAAGAGAACTATTAGTTTCATATTTTTATTAAAAATATTTAATAATTACTTTAAAAGTATTTATGATATTTAAAAACATTAAAGCAATTACATCAGAAGTTATATGTAAACTGAAAAATTTTTTTTGTTAAAAAAATAAAATATATCAATTAAGAATAAAATTTAATTTGGGTAGATAGTATAAAATTATTTTTTTCCTACACTTCCTAATCACAAATAACTTTTTTTTTAAAAAAAAGTTATTGGTAATAAAATATTTTATAAAAAGTTATACTTATAGACAGACTTGTTGGTTTATAGATTTAGAAAAATTCTATACTATTCTTTTCTCAAAAATATACTTTCTTAGTAATATAAATTTTTATAAACATAAGAATATTTTGTAGACTATCCATAAAAAGAAATATTATAAATCATAATCTTACAATGTAAGAATTAAGATTGTTAGCACGATAAAATCTAAATTTATACAAAACGATTATAAGAATTAAGTTTTTTAATATAATATAATTTAATTATTCTATATTCATTTCCATTCTATTTATATACAATAGAAGTTTCTTATTCTTTAATTCATTAGGTAATTATAATTAAAAATAAATTTATAAAAAATATTATATGATGAAATAAATATCAATTAATCTGTTCAATCTTATTTTTTTAATTTATATATTTATAATAAAACTTTTATTTGTTTGATAAATATACTTAATTTTTTAAAGTTTCACGTATAAACTAACAATAAAAAAAATAAAAATAAAATTATTATTAAATAATAGTTCAGTATTTATTATGCATAATAAGCAATTTCTTATTTTAAACTTAAAATTATTTAAAAAATAACTAATATTTTTTAATAAAAATATTAGTAAAATGTATTTTTTATTTTCTAATATATTATATTGGTTAGAAAACCGTCAAAATATTTTTATAAGCAAGATAGTTAAAACAGAATATTTTAAATATCATTTAAATGATTTTACTAAATAAATATAATAAAATTAATAATTAAAAGTACTGCTAGATTTGGTTTGTCTAACAGTATTTTATAAAATAGAAAAGTCGTATGTAGTTATATTTATATTTTAAATAATACAGATTAAAACTAATAGTTTAAAACTTTTAGTTTAGTGTGAAAAAGTTAAATAAAAGTTTATTTTAAATACTAATTTATTTCTACATTTATTTATTTAATTATATTGATTAATAGATAACTAACCAATCTATAAAAAATTAAAATAACAAATAGTTTTAATATGTTTTCTATTGCTTATTTGGTAAATTATAAAATTTAATTTTTTAGATAAATATAAATTTTGTAACGACCTAAATAAATATTTTTTTTAATTTTTATATTACTTTTTAAAGTAAATATATTAATAAATCATCTTTCTATTTTATATTATTTATTTAGTAAAAATAAATCTTTTTTACTCATTATAATCTTTTAACATTATATATATTTTGGATTAAATGTACCAATAATTTTCTTAAGTTACATTAATTGATTTTCATTATTTATTATTAAAAGTAAAACATATAAATATAAAAGATAAATTTTAGAATTATAGCTATTGTAATCTTAATAATAAATATTTAATTCGAAATAAATCTTTATAAAAAATCATATTTTTATTATGATTAGATAATGTTATTAAATAACATCTAAAAATTTTTTATTAAATTATTAACTTTAAAGACATTAAATAAAGATTAGAGAATTATAAATATTGTATATTTTATTTAAAATATAATAATAGTGTAATAGTATTATTATATTTATAAATTAATAAATTCATAAATATAATACATAATCTTTTAATTTAAACGCAAGATAAATTAGCTGTTTATAACATATTGAAATTAAAATTTAATTTTTTTTACAATCAAAATAAAAAAAATAATTATAAACGTTAAAATTGTCAATATTTTATAAAATTTTATATTTTTATAAAATTAGTGAATTTCTATACTTTATACCAATTTCTATATTCTAATTAAAGAGAGATTCTAATAATTTAGATTAAAAATTTATTTTTATATATAAAATAGATAAGTAAGAAAAAAATAATTAAAATAACAGTTATAAACATTTATTAAAAATGTAACATAAATTCATATTAAAATATATTCTAAATTTAAAATTTTCTGTATTAAATTTTAATGTACGATAAATAAATAGATACAAAATTAAATTTTAAGAATTAATTATGTTGCGTTTTGCAAATATTGTACTATTGCATAAAATTATAAATTATTGATTTGTAGATTTAATCTAATTCGTTTTTTTTAGAAAACTATAGTAAGTATTAATAATTTTAGAATTTCTAGTATGTAAAAAGTGTTAACATATATTTTATATATTAATTATTATATTAATTAAGACACTCGTATTTCTATAAGTATTTTACTAACTATAAATATTCAATTTATATAATTAAAATTAGATATTTTTTATATTTATATATACTACTATTACTAGTAGTATATATAAATACTTACTATTAATTGCAAATCAAATATTAATGATATTAATACGACAGATATATAAAATACTGTAATGTTAAATATGAATAAAATATAAATTAAAATTATATAAAAATATAGAAAATAACTAGATAAAATTCGTAATTTAAATAATGTATTCTTTATTTATATAAATAAAGAACTTTTCTATATCAATTTTATAATATTATTATACTATTATATTTTATAATGTTAAATATTAAATGTCTATCAAGTAAATTAAAATTAAGAACATTTCATAAAATTTATAAACGAATTAATAAATTTTAAAATTGTGCTATATAATGTAATTATATCTCAATTAAGATTAAGATAAGTACAATAATGATATTTTTCTTTACATAGAATCATTACTAAAATTATAATTGATATAAAACTTATAATATGAAATTTCATTTATTAAAATTAATATAAACACTTGAGTATATAAGTTAATTTATCGGTAGTTATAATTACTTATTATGAATAATAAATGTTTCATTTATTATAAATAGATATGATCTATTATAATATATAATATTTTCTTGATATTATAAAATGGCTCTAAATTTAATATTTCATATTATAAATATAATAATTATTTTAATTTATTTACTAGTATTTTAAATTTAACATATCATAAAACTAATGTTAAATAATTAGAAAATTCTAAATAAATTATTTTGTTATATTAGCATTTTATTGTGATTTTATAAATCTATTGAAATTATACAAAACTGTATAATTTAAGTTAAACTTTAAACAAAAAATTCATAACATCTCCATCTTTAACAATATAATTTTTACCCTCTGCACGCATTTTTCCTGCCTCTTTTGCACCTTTTTCGCCATTATAGTAAATAAAGTCAATGAATGAAATTGTTCTTGCTCTAATAAAACCTTTTTCAAAGTCAGTATGAATTTTACCAGCCGCTTGAGCTGCTGTAGCGCCAATTGGAATAGTCCATGCATGAACTTCTTCTGTGCCGGCAGTAAAATAGGTTTGCAAATTAAGCAACTTATAAGCAGCACGTATCACGCGATTTAATCCAGATTCCTTAATGCCTAGCTCTATCATAAATTCTTTTCTGTAATTTTCATCCAATTCAGCGATATCAGCTTCAACAGTGGCACATACCGGTATGACAATAGAGTTAGATTTTTTAGCAATTTCTTGTACTGTATCTAGGTAGTAATTTTTACTACAACAGTTATCACTAATATTTGCAATATACATGATTGGTTTGATTGTTAAAAAATTTATATAATTTATAATATTTTTCTCTTCTTTGCTTAGAATCAAAGATGTTAACATATTTGCGTTTTCGAGATGTGATAAACATTTTGTTAAAATATCTAGTTCTATTTTTGTGTTTTTGTTGGCATCTTTGGTTTTTTTATTAATTCGATTAATTGTTCGTTCACATACATCTAAGTCAGACAATGCTAATTCAGTATTGATAGTCTCAATATCTGACTCTGGATCTATATTTCCAGCAACATGAGAGATATTTTCATTACTAAAACAACGAACAACATGTGCAATTGCTTCAGTTTCTCGGATATTTGTTAAAAATTTATTTCCTAAGCCTTCCCCTTTAGAAGCCCCCTTTACAAGTCCTGCTATATCAATAAATTCTATTGCTGTTGGTAATATTCGCTTTGGTTTTACAATTTTGGATAATTGCTCAAGGCGATAATCAGGTATAGGTACCACGCCAAAATTCGGATTAATGGTACAAAAAGGAAAATTTGCCGTCTCAATTCTAGCTTTGGTTAGCGCATTAAAAAGTGTTGATTTTCCTACATTTGGCAAACCAACAATACTACATTTGAATCCCATAAGTATTTACCTTAACATTATTTATTAAATAATGAATTCTTAATTTATAAATATAAATAAAAATATTTTTCTTAAAAATTAATATAATAGTATTAATTTGATATATTAAATGAGTGTAATTGATTTACTACTTTATCAATTCCATCCTTAAGAAAAATAGGTGTGCAATATATTGCTAAATTAATTGCATTATTTATTAATTTATGCTCATCTTCTGTAGGTTTGCTTAATACAAATTCGACGATTTTATTTTTGTTACTAGGACGACCAATACCAATACGTAAACGATAGAAATTATTGTTATTACCTAGCTTATTTTGTATATCCTTAATACCATTGTGTCCGCTATTACTTCCTCCAAATTTTATTTTAACTATCCCAGCCATTAAATCTAATTCATCATGTGCAACAAGAATTTCAGACATTTTTATACTGTAAAAATTAGACAGTGCTAACACTGATTTTCCACTTAAATTAATATATGTTCTCGGTATAAGTAAGTGAACATTGTTATTTGTTAAGTTAATAGTTGTAGTATAACCAAAGAATTTATTATCTTCTTTTAGTAATTGATTGTAATGCTTAGCTAACAATTCAACATACCATGAACCAACATTATGTCTAGTTAGAATATATTTATAGCCAGGGTTAGCTAGTCCAACAATTAATTTTATATTGTTCACAACTCTTTTCACTATTCAATAATTTTATTAAAAATATATATCGTATTTGTTAATAACATACTACAAAAAAATAAATTTAATATTCTAAGAATAATATTAAATAATATGTCTTGAGACTATTATTTTTAATAAAAGTTTATTTTCTGTAATTATTTTATTAATTTCTCTTTTAAATTAGTTAATATATTAATAAATTAACTAATTTTATTACTTAATATAAATAGTAATAATAAACATTTTATTTAGTATAATAAAAAAACAATTTTTTACATTAATATTATTTAATGTAATTAAATAATATTAATGTAAAATAAAGTATTAATATCATAATTGTTTTTTACTTTTGTATTTCTTAGATTATTTATATCAGATTAATAAATTATTTACAAGTATATGAAATTCCATTTAACATAATTATTTTTTATTAAATTAAAACTTAGATTATATATAAAATTAATATTTTTATGTGATTGATAGCATAAGTTTTACAACTAATAAATAAAATTTATTATCATTAATATTTTATTTAATAATTTAAATACAGAAGAATTGATTTATATATAATATAAAAAATAAATTTAGTTTTTAATTTAGTTAGTTGATTCAAAAGCCGTAGATATTTTTATATTTCAATAAATAATCATTAGTTCATGTTGGATCATATGGAAACTGATTTACATAATCTGTGTCGATATATTTTTGTTTTTGAAAAATTTTACTTTTCTAACTTTTATTGTATATTTATCATATCATTGTTTCTTTAATATGCGATAACACATGTGATAATTATCTTAAATACTTAAAAATAACTTTATAACAAATATTAAATAACATTATATCTATCTTTTATAAGAATTTAAATATTCTTCAACATTTTTAATATTAATTTATTATAATATTAATCTATACTAATGTTATTAGTATAGATTAATATTATAAATCAAGAAAAATATAAGAGCATAATATATATTGAAGTACTAAATAATTTTTTGTTATAATTTTAATTAATAGATTAGATAGTTTTATGTATTCTGAAATTAATAAATAATTAATTTTACTAATGTAATCAAGTTTTTTGCTATTATATTATATATAATAATTAATTATTTTAAATAATTTAATAAATTCAATGCATTTAATTTTAAATAAAATATTAAGATAAATCATATTTTAACTAAATATAAAGAAATAATTATGCCTACATTATTCACATGGAATGATGTGATTGGTCTGGAAAAAAAACAAGAATATTTTTATAAAACAATGGATTATATCACTAAAGTACGAGAACAAGGCACAATAATATTTCCAGAACAAAAAGATATTTTCAATGCTTTTCGTTATACTAAATTTAGCGATATTAGAGTTGTGATATTGGGACAAGATCCTTATCATGGACCAAATCAAGCACATGGTCTCTCTTTTTCAGTTAAGCCAGGATTACCTGTACCACCTTCACTAATTAATATATATAAGACACTAACAAAAGATATCAATGATTTTAAATATCCAAATCATGGTTATCTTGTTAGTTGGGCAAAACAAGGTGTACTTTTATTAAACACAATTTTAACTGTTGAACAAGGTAAAGCTCACTCTCATGCTAATCTTGGTTGGGAAAGGTTTACAGATAAGGTTATTTCAGTAATTGATCAATATTGTTATGGTGTAATTTTTTTATTGTGGGGATCGCGTGCGCAGAAAAAAGGACGATTTATTGATGAACAAAAACACTTTATCCTTAAAGCACCTCATCCATCGCCACTCTCTGCTCATAGAGGTTTCTTTTGTTGCCGACATTTTTCTAAAACCAATAAAATACTTATAAAACAAGGATTTAATCCAATTAACTGGATACCTATCATTTAGTGGCAACAAACTAATAGTACATCTATCTAGATGTACTATTCAATTTGTTTTTGTCTTGATACAACAACTGTCGCTGGCCGCAATAAGCGACCATTTAAAGTATAACCTTTCTGCATAATATCAATAACTTGATTAGATTCATATTCTTCAGAGTCAATCATGGTTATTGCTAAGTGCAACTCTGGATTAAAAGGAACGTTTTTTTCATCAACCACTTGAACACCATATTTTTTAATTGTAGCTAAAAAAGATTTTAGCGTTAATTCAAGACCTTCAAGCATTAAAGTGGATTCATTATTTTCTCGATCAACAAGTTCAATTGCTCTTTCTAAATTATCAACTATTGGTAACAATTCATTAGCAAAACGCTCTAAGGCAAATTTATATGTTTTTTCAATATCTTGTTCAGTACGCCGACGAAAATTTTCAACTTCAGCTTTAGCGCGCAATATAGCTTCACGTTCTCGTTTTTGTGCCTCAAGCAATTGTTCTTCTAATTCAGCAATGCGAGGATTAATTAATTCTTTATCTGCAAAGATTTCCGACTGATTATTTTCAATTATTTCTTCTATTTCTTCATTTTTTTGTAATTTTTTTAATTCTATTTCTTCAGAGTTTTGTTCATCATACACTGTATGATCTTTACTATTCATTAGTATCTCCCGATTTTTAGTATCAATATAAATTATTCGTTGATATGGGGATAAAAATTTAAAATTCAATAGAACAAATCATTATAATAAGAGGAGAACACTATGATAAACAGAAAAGCCACAAAAAAAACATTATTTGAATATATAGGTATTGTTGGACATCCTAGACATCCAGAGGCGATGAAAACTCATGAACAACTTTATAATTGGTTATGTGCGAAAAAATATAGAGTAATTATTGAGTATAAAATTGCAAAACATCTTAAGTTAAAAAATGCTAGTATAAACGGATTAAGAGCAATTGGAAAAATAGCCGATTTAATTATTGTTGTTGGTGGAGACGGAAATATGCTTGGGGCGGCGCGAATTTTATCACGTTACGAAAATAAAGTTATTGGCATTAACCGTGGTAATCTTGGGTTTTTAACTGAGCTCGGGCCAGATAATGCACTACAAAAGTTAAAAGAAGTGTTATCTGGCAATTTTTGTGAAGAAAAACGTTTTTTATTAGAAGTTCAAATATGTAAAAAAAATCATAAATCTAGTGTGAATAATGCAATTAATGAGGTTATTTTACATCCAGGAAAGGTGGCTCACATGATTGAATTTGAAGTTTATATTGATGATCGATTTGCATTTTCTCAACGCTCCGATGGATTGATTATTGCTACACCAACTGGATCAACAGCATATTCTCTATCTGCTGGTGGTCCTATACTTACTCCAAACATTGAGGCTATTGCGTTAGTTCCAATGTTTCCACATACTCTTTCATCACGCCCATTAGTCATAAGTAGTAATAGTAAAATTAAACTAAAACTTAGGCAAAAAAATACAAATTATGAAATCAGCTGTGATGGTCAAATTATTTTACCTATTCAATATGACGATGAAATATTAATAAAACAAAGCAATAAAAAACTCAATCTTATATATCCAAAAGATTACAATTATTTTAATACATTAAGTTCAAAATTAGGCTGGTCAAAGAAAATATTTTGATTTTTAATCTATCATTTTTTCCATAAAATTAATTAAAATAGATTTGTTGAGTTTATTTTGTATACAAAATTGATAATTATATCATTTATTTTTCAGCTTAATACACTAATATATGCATCCATTATATTGATATGTATTTAATATAATACTGAATATACAACTACAAGTTGTATATTCAGTATAAATGTTTGTGTTATTTCTTTGATATGTATTTGTTACATTATTGCAATTACTTGAATTATAATTTAAATAATTATTTAAACATGCTGTTACTTGTCGTCAATTATTATTTAATAATTAGTATTCAATATAATGTAATAAAATTTAATAAAAATAAAAGGAAATTATTATCTCAATAATCTGTGCAGCACATTATTAAATAATATTTCATAAAGTATATAATATAAATTTTTAAACTAAATAATAAAATATAACTCATTTCAAACAACTTATTTTATAACTAATAAATTTAATTAATTAGTTATAATTCATTGTATTATTATTTGTAATAATTTTACACATGGCTAAATTTAAAAATTAAATAAATTAGAACAATGCATTGTGAAAAAATTAATTTAATACATAAATATCATATAATTATAAAATTACTTTCTTTTAAAATAATTTAAAACTCCTAAGAAAAGAATAAAAACTAAATTATTAAATACATGATTATTTCATTATCTTGTTAAATTCAGCTATTATTAATATGTATTAATAATAGCTGATAAATTCTAGCAATATTACGACATTGTGCTAATGAATTAAGTTAATTAATTATAAATAGTATATATGAACTTTTAATTCCAAATTGATATTTACTATTTATGTGTAGTTAAATGATGAAATCATGAATTGATTATTTACTCAAGCATAGTTCAATATTATAATAAATATTAGATAAACATATTAGTTAATAATAGTTACATTATGTTATGAACTTTTATAGATTGCGTTATATATAAAAGTTATAATAATAAAAAATATATACTACGACTTTATTTTTTTTGATGAATATTGCTGTTTTCTTAATTGAATCAATATTTATTCAATTAAGAAAATCATTATTTAATAGAGTATTTGCCTCTATCTCTATCTCTTCTGGATATCAGATAGATATTATTATTTATGTGATAAATAATACGATTGACTAAAAACAAAAGTGCAATAAAACGCCATTACAAAATTTTCTTTTTACTAACTAAACAAGAAAGCAGTAGAAACATTACATATAACATAAAAACAGATTACTATCTAAAAATAGTTTATTTTATTGTATTTTTATAAGTTCACAGAAAAACAAGAAAATATTTTAATTTTAAACATATACTATTATAAATAATATAACTTACAAAGGAATATATTATCATGCGCTGCAAACTATTAATTGCTATTACTGTAATTATTGCTACGTTAACAACAAGTTGCTCTATTGCAGAAAAACTTATTTATAATCCTAACATTAATCAAGGGAATTACCTTTCTTCAAATGATTTGATAAAAATCAAAAAAGGTATGACTGAGGAGCAGGTAATATACTTATTAGGAACTCCAATGCTAAAGGAATTATTTGGAGAGAAAATTTGGTATTATGTTTTTCGCCAACAACTAGGACGCGAAAAAATTAATCAGCATACGTTAAAACTAACTTTTAATAACAATGGTATTTTGATTGATATAAAAAATAATGATCTCGCACAATAATAAAAGTATCTTCTAATATGTATAAGATATTAAGGTTTTTGTTTTGCATTTTCTGCTCGCTTTCGCCTCATCTCTTTAGGGTCGGAAAACAATGGACGATAAATTTCAACTCGATCACCATCAGATAAGATATCTGATAATTTAACTGGTCGACTATAAATACCAACTTTATTTTTAGTTAAGTCAATATCATTACAAATCAATAAAATACCAGATTCTACAATTGCTTCCTCAACATTAAAGCCCTTCTCTATCATGATGTTAAACAAAAATTTCATATTTGGCAATGCATAAATAATTTCAATATTTATTTTAGTTATTATAAATCTCCTTAGCACACTTAGTAAAGATTGCACAATGTTGCTGACTAGCTCTTTAAAATCCTATCAATAATCTTGTAGAAATAGTTATTGGTATGATTTAATTAATCTATAATTTAACTCTACGCATATTTTATTTAATGATACAAATAACAAATTGTCTAGTAATTTACTTAATGGATATTTTATTAATTATATTTCAATGCTCTTAATTATATTGTAATATGTTATAAGTAAAAAAAGTATTATTAATTTCAGCTTTATCAACATCAACCATAAGCGATTATATTATTATTAGAATAATTCAATATTTCAGTACGTATTCAACATAATAAAAATATGAATATACATCATTTATTAAATTATACATTTTTATATACTTATAATATACTAATACAAATTATATAATTTGTATTAGACAGCTCTTACTAAATAAATTTAAAATATAAAATAATACTTATAAAAGATAAGATAAAATAATTAATTTTATTTTTCTATAATAACTTTGTTAATAGTTATTATTTCATTAGTATATTTACTTACTTATTGCAAATATCAGGAAAGTTTTAAAAAAATTATATACATAATCGTATTGATACGTTAGCATAATATGCTAAAAGTCTTTAATTTTAAAGTAAAATAAAATATTTTAAGAAAAAACAAAATTTAGTAGTAAAATTATTTTATTAGCATAAAAGTAAATACTACATAAAATAGAAACAAATTATTTACAATAATTAAAAAATTAAATTATATCAAAAATATATTAAGAGATAATCTTATGATATTAATTTCTAATTTATTTATTAAAACATTGCAATTAATTGATTTTACTATTTATTTTATAGTAATTCGTTCACTAAAAACAACACTTTACTTAGATCCTGCAAGTAATAACAGCAGTATTTTTAGCTCTTAATTAATGTATTGATAGATTTTCATTTTAATATACAAAAATAGATTTCGCTTATTTTAATTTTCAAGTCGTACAATTATTGCAATATTTATTTGCATGAAACAACAATTTGTAGTGTTAAAATAGCAAGTAAATAATCTTATTAGTTTTTTTTAACACTAAGAAATAATGAAATTTGAAATATATTTTTCTGATTAATAGAAACTTATACAAAGTTTAGAAAATTTTCATTTTAGATTATTTAATTTTTAAACAATATAATAAAAGATGGAAAATAGAATTTTTTTTCAACAGTTAATCTTTAAATAATTTAAAGATTAACTGTTGTATTTTAAGTTTTAACCAACAATATAGCAATATATTACAATGTTAGATAAAATCACATGTAGTTATAAATGTAAAACTAGATTATATTATTATAATAATATATGAACCTAAAATATACATAATATTAATCTAATTAAATAAAATTGGTGGAGCTGGTGGGAGTTGAACCCACGTCCGAAATTCCTACATCCTTAGCACTACATGCTTAGTCTAGTCTTTATATTTATCAATAAGCAGCAGACAGACACGCCGCTAACAGAATAGCCTGATTATGATTAACGTTTCAACTTCAGGCTAGTTATCCACGTTATCTCTTTTTGGTTTGACCGCTCTTGACCCCCGTCCTAAGAGAGGAGGCTAGGGAGAGAGGGCTCTATGCAGATTATTAAGCTGCTAGTGCGTAGTTATTGTCATTTGCGACTATTTTTTGCGGCTTTTTACGAGGCAAACCGCCCCTCGGCATGCACTTTAGGTTTTGAAAATTACGTCAAATCCAAAATCAGCCCCAATAATAATACTATTATATCAAAAAAAATATAATAATACTACTAATTATGAAATTAAAGTGCTGTATTTTTCATAATTTTTGCTCTGTTTATCATCCACTCTCGATCTTTAATGATAGAACGTTTGTCTATATCTTTCTTACCACTTGCAACACCAATCTTAACTTTACACCAGGCATTTTTCCAAAAAATGGATAATGCTACAACTGTATTACCTTTTTGGTTGATTTTACTAAATATAAAATCAAGCTCGCGATGATTTAGTAACAACTTGCGTTCACGTATTGTATCACAGATAATATGAGATGATGTTGTATTTAAAGGAGTAATTATTGCACCAAAAAGATATCCTTCACCATCTTTTATTAAAACATAACTGTTAATAATATTAATTTTTTTAGCTCGCAGTGATTTAACTTCCCAACCCTGTAAAACTAAACCTGCCTCAATTTCTTCACCAATAAAGAAATCATAATATGCCATTTTGTTTATAGCGATAGTTGAAGAGTTATGTTTGTGTTTTTTTTTCTTTGTCATAATTAATATTTATGCTTCTATATAAATAATTTATTATTATAATAATAAATTATTTATTGTTAAGTGAATATTTATTATATCAAGACCTAATTCTGATTTTTTTAATTTATAGTGAACTTTCTAAGTTTAATTGCAAAATATAAATAAAATAAAATATTATTGCATATTATATGAAGTGGTGAATAATCCTCAGAATGCAAACCGGAACTGTTAATAATAACAGTCAACAACACAATTTCAAGAATTTTAATCAAGATCTACTAATAGTTAATTACAATATAAATCTGAGAATAATTTTTATGATGAATACTTTAACTAGCATTTCATATTTAAGTATTTATCCAATGTTCTATTTATTTGACGTATAATTATTAATCACATCTATCTTCTATCTATCTCATATGTAATATGGTGATGTTAGATAATACACTTCTATCACAGTCTGGAAAATATTAAGTTATTTTCATTATTTAATTTCATTAAGAATTGCTGTTAATAACTTTAATTTAATTCATAATTATATATTATAATCTTTCCAATTAAATATGTTTTTTATTATTGGATGAATGAATTAATATTTTAGTATTTTTATAACGATCATTTTACATATATA
The DNA here is from genome assembly GCA_046530765.1 of Arsenophonus sp. Taxonomy (GTDB): domain Bacteria; phylum Pseudomonadota; class Gammaproteobacteria; order Enterobacterales; family Enterobacteriaceae; genus Arsenophonus. Next base: position 20,274 of record JBHEQS010000012.1, on the reverse strand, counting down.
ATTCTTTAATATAAGTTGTAAGAGATCTCTTGTTAATACTCCTAAAAATCTTAGCTATTTTATTTATGATAAATTTAGTACTTTATTATACTAAATTTCAATCATCTTTAAAAAATACTGCTCTTAATTCATACAGAATTGCATTCTTGTTAACAATTGACTAAATTAAAAATTTTTAATAAAATCTGTTTATAGTATAGATAATTATATTTTTGTATTAAGTTTATAAAGCATACAAAACTAAGTTTTGTATGCTTTAATAGTATTTATTTACAGGTTACAACTTACAAGATGAAATTTATGAAAACGTTTTCATTATTTTTACATAGTTACAGATTAGTCAACTGTTTTCTATTGTACTCTAAATTTTTAAATAAATTTAAATATAAAATAGATTAAATTTATAAAAAAAATAAATAATTTTATTATATTATCTTTCTCTTATGAAATAGAAAGAGATAATACTTGCTGAAAATTACTTCAAATTATAAGAACTTTGTTGATTTGAAATTTCTAAACTATCATCGAAATCATTGAAATTATTAGTATATATAATGCTATTATTTTGTAGAAATTTCTACAGTATCTACAGAATATTTTCTTCATTAAAATATAAATCAGCTGAACACTATAATTTATAATATTAGAGATATGATCCATATTTATATTTGTAATAGATCTGAACATGTTATTATTTATACATACAGCTATTTTACTATTCTGTAAAAATTATATTATTAATTGTAAGATTATCAATCTGTTATTAATAAAAAATTTTATTAAAATATGTTCATATTATCTTTGAATGTCAAATTTTATCAATAATATTATATTAATCGTATATAAACTTTTATATTATAGATCAACTATTAATTGTTTTAGTTTAAATTTAAATAAATTTAATATAGCATAAAGTTTTATGATTGACTCAGTCACTAATAATATAAGTATTTATTTGTCATATAGTCAAACTTATTGTGATACATAATATCTATATTTTAATCGATTTATAATAACTTATTCAATTGATATCTTTTTTATAAACGAATAAATAAACGAATATGAATAATTAAAACATACATAATCTCCGATCAGTCTTGACTTAATAATTCACGCTTTAATATTATAATTTCATATCAATTTTTGTATAAAATGCTAAATCAAAAAAAATTGTTTACTTAGTAGAAGAGACTTACTGATATTCTTGATAGTTATACTCTTTTACTTATTAAAAGTCTTGAGTCTATTTTGTAATAAAAACTTATGTAAAATTATAACACTCTTTTTTTATGTTAATAGACGATACTTTACAACCAATATCAATTAATAAAATTTAAAGATACTAATTTAAATCATCAGTAATATGAACAGTAAAACAAAAAAAAAGAAAATATATCAAGAAAACATACATATTAATATAGTAACATTAGAATTTATCTGAAATAAAATTTAGTAATTTTGATAATAGATTATTGATGTTAACTGAAATTATTATAATAATTTCAGTTAATCTTAATTATTTTTGTATATCATAAATAAATTTTATTAGTTTTTAACTACTAGTTTGTTTAAATTGTAAATTACATTAATTTTAAAGAATTATATATCTGTATATAATTCTTTATGATGATAGAAATAAATATTTATAAACTTTTTTTTAGCTGGCATAATTTTCTATATTTTAATGTTTTATAAAATAATTAATAGATAAATATATGCCAAAGATAATATTAATTAATTAAATCTCAATAAAGCGGATATAATTCATCATTCATTATAGAATATTTTGTTTAAGAATTAGATTAATAATATCACATAGTAATATATTACTTCTTGAGTTATAAAAATAACTATAATTCCTATCCATGTTGTTACAACATAATATAATATATCTTTTAATCAATTAGTTAGTTTACCAGTAGGAAATCGAAAATAAAATAAATAAAAATAAGAATTTAATAAAGCTATTTAATTTAATGTACACTGAAATTTTCGTGCGCAGTTTAAAATAATATAAAAAAGAAAGCACTGAAGCGATTACCGAATAATAACATAAGAAAACTTAAGGATATAATTTGCATCCTGACAGCTTAAAAATAGATCTAATTCATGAAATTTTACATTATATAAACTAATCACCATAACTAGTATAAATATATATTTAGTTATGAATAAAGAAATAAAAATTACATTTATTAAAATTAATTACTATTTTGTTACATATAAACATATGTGTTATTTCTCTTACTTCATGTATGCATTGTAATATGATATATAATTGATTTTTAATATTAACTTAATATTAAAGTTTTAAAAATATATGGATGATGCACACATAAAAACATAAAAGTTATACAAAATTTTATTTTTATCTAAATTAACGTTAAAATATCTCTAATGTTTATCACTGAGCCAATCATATTTTATGATGAAATTGATATTATTTGATTAGAGTATGGTTTGTTTATATTAACTTTTTTTATAAGATTTAATTATAAACTTTTATAAATTATTTAAAATGAATAAAAAATATTAAGTTTATTAATAATTAACTAAGAAAAATCAGTAACAATGATGTAATTTAATGAAATAATTTTTATTGTAAACAATCATCACGCAAACGATAGAGTTCCTAAGATATAAAAAAATAATAACTAATTAGCATGCAATTAACTAAACAAATATATTATCCGATAATAACTTTTATTTTTTAATTTTATATAATTGACATATAAATAAATAATTACAATATATCAAAAAAAAGTAAAATAAATAATAATTTTTAATGTTTATGCAGCAGTAAGCTGGGTTTAATATAAATTGTTATTTTACTTATATTTTATAATCAAAATATATGATATAAATAATATTTACTTTTAATCTTTTGTAGATAAATCTTTTATAATACAAATAATTTCTCTATTAATTACTATAATATTAATTGTGTTAATATTTTTTATTATTCAATTAATTAATCTTACTAGATGTTAATTATTATTTTACAATAATAATTAACATCTGCTTTAGTATGAAAAACTATGTTATATAAATACTTATAGCTTATTTCTTATATTTATATTTAATATCCATATTCTAATTATATAATTATAATTACAATTATAATTATATAATATATATACCAATATACTATAAAACAAAATAAATTTATATTGTAAATATAAATATCAATTGCATAAAATAAAAAAAATAACTTATAATAAAAGAGGAACTAAAAAAAATGAAATTTAACGTTAATTATATTTTGTTAAATGATGTAAAATTCTATATATAACTAGCTATTAATATTAAGATAATACGTAGTTTTAATAATAAATTTCTAAATCCTATTTCTTAATTTAGATAGATTGATATTTAATTAACAAATTTTAAAGTTATTTAAATATCTAATTAACAAATGTTGACGTTAAATAATTCAATATAATATTTAACTTGTTGTTGCATTAAAAAAATAATCATTTTAATTATATTTTATTTCGTACAAAGGTGATATACATTCTATGCTTATATAATTTATAAAAACATTTAGATATATGATTTAATATCATGATTTTTTTTAAATAAAAGTGATATACTAGAAGATTCAACATAAATATTTTATCAGAAAATTCTATTTTATGTAAAGAACTTATATAATTGATGCATAAGTAATGTACTATATATACAAATTAAATGAAGAGTTTTAAATTCAACTTTGTTAATAATTTTAAATTGAATTTATAGAACATAGTAAAAATACTATAATTAAAGACAATAAAAAATAATTAAAATTATTAGATACAGAATTAATTTTGATTACAAGATATTATTATCTATACATAAAATAACTAAACAGAAAAACAATTTAATTGATATACTAAATTATCTTTTTATAAAAAGATAATTGTAATTAATTTTATAACATAATAAACTTTAGTTATATTAATAGGATTATTCATAAGTATACTAATTCTGAGATTATACTTAAATAAAACTATATTATCTTAAGAATTAAGAAATAATTAATTAATGTTTAATTATTTTTCTATTTTATATAACTTATAATAAGTATAAGTTAAAATTTAATAAATATTATAAAAGTTATAATTATTTGCAATACTCTAAATAATATATTTAATATGCTTTGTTAATAACTAATCGATTTCTACTAATAATCTTTTCAATTTAATAACCAAGATTATAGTTATATTTATTAGTAAATTATTATAAATATAACAAATTTAATATCATAATTAATTTTTAAATACTTATTTACTAATTAATATCTACTAAATTAAATATTAAATACATAAAACAATAAATTAAAAATATAAAACAATAATTTTAATTATGAAATAATACCACTTACTAACAATTTCTTTTATATACTCTCTTTATACTCTATGTTTAATATAATTTATATCTATTATAGATAATTTACTATATTACATACATAAATTATTACATACATAAATTTCTTTACATCTTTTATAATATTTATTTTTATAAAATAAATATTTAGTATTTATAACATTAAATATAGACAGAAAACTTGAATAGTAAAATAGTATAATGCATAGAAAAACAGTTTTACTAAAAAATTTAAATACAGATAATATCTAGAAGTAGATATTATGCATAAGATATAAGATAAAGATCACAGTTGAACATGGCTGTTATTTTAATAAATATTTGATTTTATTATTGTTACTAAAATAATATTATTCTTTAAACAATAATTGTTCTAATGTATTTTAATTTATTTGTAATACATTTACAGAAGAATCTAATTTAGCAAATTAATTTAAATTAAAACATATTAATGAATTTAATATGAATTCTAAACTTGATAGTTATTTTTTAAATTTATCAACATATTGTTTATAGCAACATCAAAAAATATCAATAATAATTCCTATGCAAGTTTTATAAACATTTAATATTATAAAATAATATATAGTACAATGCACCATGAAATTTAATGTTATTAAAATTTTGATCATCTATCAATATAGATGAATTAGTAAAGGTAAAATATTTTTAGTTGACTTTAATGTAAATTTGTTTTTTCATTACTAGAGGTAATGTGATTAATAAAATTGTTCTTACATAGTTTAATAATACTTAATAGTTAACTATTAGCATTATCATGCTGTTTACTAATCGTTTTTTTTATTTTTTTTCAGTCTTACATTATTGATTATATTTTTAATAATAAAAAATATTTCTAATACATTATAAAAAATATTTTTTATTAACTATAATAATATATTTTATCTGTTAATATTTTGCATGTAATAGTTTAAAAAATATCTTTTCGGCAAAAAAAAGAAAGTTTTTATGGCTTTAATGATGATTAAAACTTATGAATAATTAAAAAAAATTCAAGAAAATAGTAACAATTTTTTCTGCTATTTCAGTAACTAAGCCTATAAAATATGAAAGTAATATATTTTTAACAAAAACTATTAAAGTTAAAAGCTGTGAATTGAATGCATAAAATTTGAAAGTATTTATTTAAAGTAAAATATTTAAAGTAAAATATGAATTTTAGTGCAACATATTAAAGATTTAAGTGAAGTTATTTTTAATGAAAATATATGCAACAAGAAATCATCAAACACATTAAGAAATAGATAATCTGGCATCTAATATAATTGGATATCATCTAAATGTAAATTTTATTTTTTCTTATAATAAAAGTGGTTATTTGTTTAGTGATCATCTCTCATAAGATGATGAGATATATAATCGCTCAGGCAAAAGAACGATCACAATGATTAAATCAATACAAGCCGTTGTACAACGACAACTAAAAAATTAAATTATCGATTGGTACAGAATATAGGATTTAATATGAAAAAAAAACTTACTCTCAGCCGTATTGCTTTGTTTCTAACGCTATTTGCTTCGAATTCACTAGCGGAATCAATAACTATTTTTGATGCAGATATTTTACAAGCACGTGGTATTCCTGATTCAGTTTCTAGATATTTAGAAAAAAAAGCACAATTCTTGCCAGGGCATAATCATATTAGCTTAATGGTTAATGGAATTCAACGTGGTATTATTTCTGTTAACTTTGACAACAAAGGATCTTTATGTGCCAATTCTCACTTTTTGCATGCTGCTGGGATAATCATACCAAAGTCAGAGGATCTAGCAATTATAGAAAATTATGTCTGTCCATCATTACCAAAAGGCATTGATATTAAACTGTATCCAGGACGCAACAGTGTTGAACTATTAGCTCCTACTCAATGGATTGCTGATAGCGCATCTGAAATAGCGTATGTAAAAGGTGGAAGTGCTGCACTTCTTAACTATAATCTTCAGATCAGTGGCAATCATACTGAAAACCATCGGTCACATTCATTTTATGCACATGCGGAAAGTGGATTTAATTTTAATAACTGGATAGTGCGTAGCTATGATTCATACTCTGGTCAAAGCGATAATAACATGGAGTTTAATCATAGAAATGCTTGGGTACAACGTACTTTCCCTTACTTTAAATCAACAATACAAGCCGGACAACTCACACTTAACAGTCTTTTGTTTTCTATTCCATCGTTTAATGGATTTCAATTGATGCCAGAAAGTGTATTGTTAAAAGCAAACAATGGCGTTCGCGTTACTGGTATTGCCCCATCAGCCGCAAGGATCGATATACGACAAGGTGGTACACTAATTTACTCAACAATAGTTCCATCTGGTACATTTTCTATAGATAGTCTACCAGTTAATAACTATTTGCAAGAACTAGAAGTTACGATAATTGAAAACAATGGTGGACAGAAGAGCTTTATTGTTCCATCAACATCATTTAACTCCAATTTTATGACAGAAGAAAAGGGATGGACATTTGCTGCTGGATTACCTCGCAATGTAGGTAATATTGTCAGAAATCTCAAAACTCAGGGATTCGTTACTGCTACAGCCACTTTCCCTGTAAAAACTTTACATGCAAATATTACGACAGGTTTAATGGCAACACAATACTATACATCAGCTGGACTTAATGCTAAAACTAATCTTTCTAAAGGTACATCAAGCTATCTTAGACTTATTGCTTCACGTGATAAGCGCATTGGCGTGCATGGAACAATTACTCAGGCTGGACATAGCATGGCATTAGGTGATAGTATTTCTGCTACATTTACTACTGCGTTTTATACTTTAGGATTCCGTTATCTTACTGATAAGTTTAAACATAACGCCTCACTAGACATGATGCACAAGAGACTTTATAGTGCTAGCCTAGGGTGGAATAATGATATGTTAGGTCATTTTTCACTTGGTTTATCTAGAATTGAACGGTTTAATAATACAGCAGAAAACTATCCTACTCTTAGTTGGGGGCGCAATATTGGTCCAGCCAATCTTTCATTGAGCGTTTCGCACCATAATGGAAAAGATGATGATAATATGCACTACCTACATCTCAGTTTGCCAATGGGAAAGACGTATGCCAATTTTTCTCTTACAAAAGAAGGACGTTATATTCGTTCTTCAAGTAGCATAAATCGACAGCTTAGTGATACAATTGGTTATAGTATTGGCACCTCTACTACCAATAATCAGCAGCATATTTTTAATAGTTCACTTAATCTACAATCACATAATGCCAGATTCTACGGAAATTATAGCTATAATGCTCACAATAATCACTTTTGGTCAATGAGTATGAATGGCAGCGTAGTGCACGATGGGCGCGGTTTGCTTTTCTCTCCACATAATGTACATGATACATTTGGTATTGTTCGTGTAAATGGATTAAATAATGCGAAGATACAGACTTCTGCCGGTATAGTATGGACTAACAGAAGCGGTAGTGCTATAGTACCACTTGTTACTCCTTACAGTCGTTCACGAGTAGAGTTAATCACTCAAGGCTTGCCGCGTAATCTAGAAGTTAGTAATGCCCGTAGTATTACTAAATCTGCTCGCGGATCAGTAAGTCGCATTAGTCTAAAAGTTGAACGTAATCAGAAAATACTTTTACAGGTTAGTGATCATAATGGTAAATCATTCAAACAGGGTATGGCTGTTCTAGATAAACAAGGGAGATATCTTAACATTATTGGGGCAGATAGCGATGTTTATCTAGATGCAAGACATGTTCGTAACGGCCTACTTATTGAGGATGATAACGGAAATATCTGCACATTAAGCTTAACAATAAACTCTAAACCACCAAAAGATGATGAGCCATATGAAATCGTTCCAGCAGTTTGTCGATAAGCTAGAGAAGGAAGATAAAATGAAATCAATAATATTACTGACTATTATCAGTATAAGCACTAATTTTATAATAAATTCTGCCTCTGCATCAGATTATTGCAATGTTAATATATCTCCTATTCAAATTGATTATGGTAATATAATATCTGATACATTATATAGTCAGTCAGAAAAAAATAATGAAGGGTTTGTATTAACTAGAATAGCTACATTAGAAATAGCCTGCTCTGGTAAACAAAAAGTTCATGTAAATTTAAACTCTTCTCAAGCCGATAACAAATTTTTTAATGCAGGGCATGGAGCTAAAGTATCTATCATTCTTGATGATATAAAAACAGATGGGCCGAAAGAAGAATATTTTTATTTTGTAAAAACAGTAAAAGAAAATAAATTAAACGCTAGAATAAATAAGGAATGGCAACCAGGTTACGCTTTAGAAAATGATGTACCATTTACCAAACTAACTGCTCAGATAAAAGTAAAACTATTGATACCTTATAGTATAATTAATAATGGAGTAGAATTAGATCTGAAGGCTGTTCTTAATTTAATATTACTATTAAATAATCCAATAGAAAAATCTATATACCTAAAATATCTAGATAATTTATGGGCTACGCCTCCTTTATATAGATAATAGATATTAATAGGCATCTCTATAATTATTCAGATAGATAGGCTGAATGCTGCGAATATATTTGTAGTAAGACTAGAAGAATCACGCTACCTGTAAATAAACTCATATTTTTTGAGTAATTAAAAGCAGATTAGCGTGATCTTCTTTAATTATTTATTTATTAATTTAGAGTATCTCTTAGAAATAATAGGTAATTTAAAATTTTATGTTGGAGAATCTTACAATTTAGTGTTTCATCAAAATTTATTGTTTGATTTTAACTTAATTTATTACATAACAAAACAATCATGTTAAATAAAAATATAACAATCATATAAATGAAATAATGCTATCATATAGCAAACTCTGTACACGAAGATAATTAAATATCAAATCTATTTTGTTTCAATATGCTGTTTGTATAACTTTTATTTCTCTGGTACCAATAATTTCTTCTCTGGAACAAGGTAAGCATTTAAGTTTATTAATTTGTTCCTATTTGATTTTAATTTAATTATTATATAGCTATTATCAAACTCTTATGATTTTATCTTTATTCTTGTTGCTTCATATATAAATTTAATGCAAAAAAAATACTAATTTTAAAATCTATTTTTTATTATTTTTTTTATTTTTTTTATTTTTTTATAATACTATAGATTTAGATTTTATCTGACTAGAATATATAGATAAATAAAAAAAAGTTTAACTTTATATCAAAATATAAATTTTAGTAAATAAAAGAAAATAAATTGTTATTAATACCTATGTCATATAATATAGTAAATATATTTTCATTAAATAGAGTAATTTAATATTTTTTTTGTTAAAATATTTTGTTAATTTAAATTTATTTTTTATTTTTTACTTTACAGTATAAAATATAATCTATAATTTATCTTTTAATGTATTCATGATTAAGTTATTTTTTAAATAAATTTATAAGTAAAAATAATCTTATTTTATTTTAATATATTTAAATAATTGTTATTAGAGTAAAAATTATGCATAATAAAATTATTGATAATTAATGATTTAATAATTTTATATGATTATAAATGCAGAAATTATAATCATTGATTCAATTAATTATTTATCTACAATTAACTCTTTTATATAATTTAGATTGTAACAATAATATATAAACATTAATTACATATATAATTAATGTTTATAATAGAACTTTTTAGCTTATTTAATATTTATATGCGAGCAAACAATCAACTATATTATTTAAAATAAGGTAGTTATGATGATCCAAAAAACAAAAATTATCATTGTCGGTGGTGGGGCTGGAGGATTAGAACTTGCTACCAAATTAGGACATAAAAATAAATTTGAAATTACATTAGTTGATTGCAATAAAAGTCATTTATGGAAATCACTATTGCATGAAGTTGCTGGTGGATCTTTAGATTCTAGTATTCATGCTGTAAGTTATTTAGCTCATTCTTTCAATCATTATTTTCGTTTTCAATTAGGATTCTTGATAAATATCAATCGCAAAAATAAAAATATTACGCTCGCAGAGATACATGATAATAATGGGAAATTATTAGTTCCTGAACGACAGTTAAATTTTGACATTTTAGTAATGGCGCTAGGAAGTGTGTCTAATGATTACGGCATCGTTGGTGTAAAAGAATATTGTATTTTCTTAGATGATGCTAATCAGGCAAATCGTTTTTATGACGAAATGTTAAATTTATTTCTAAAATATTCAGCACAACATAATCAGAACGACAAAATTAATATTGCAATTGTTGGTGGTGGTGCTACTGGTGTAGAATTATCTGCTGAAATATATAATTCTATAGAACAATTGCGTAGTTATGGGCTTAGTGGGTTAGATAGTAAAACTCTTAATGTAACAATAGTTGAAGCAGGAGATCGTATATTACCATCTTTCCCTATACGAATTTCTACAGATATTCATAATAAATTAACAAAATTAGGTGTTCGTATTTTAACACAAACAATAGTAACCAATGTTGATGCTAATGGTTTTAATACAAAATCAGGGGAAAAAATTAATGCAGATCTTATGGTTTGGGCGGCAGGAATTAAGGCAGCAGATTTTATGCAACAAATTGGTGGTTTAGAGACAAATAGAATTAATCAATTACTTGTTAAACCAACACTACAAACGACATTTGATAGTTTTATTTTTGCTATCGGAGATTGTGCATATTGCCCTAAAAAAAATGGTGGATTTGTGCCTCCACGGGCGCAAGCTGCTCATCAGATGGCCAATTTATGTTATAAAAATATCATTGCATTTATTGAACATAAGGAGTTAAAAGAATATGTTTATAAAGATCATGGCTCTTTAGTATCATTATCTCGTTTTTCTACTGTTGGTTTTATAGTTGGAAATTTAATGCGTAGTGACGTAATGATTAAAGGAAAAATTGCTCGTATAGTTTATATTTTACTTTATCGGATGCATCAAGTTTCATTGCATGGTTATGTTAAGACTGGATTAATAATATTGGTAGATATTATTAATCGAATTATACGGCCTAAATTAAAATTAGATTAACTTATATTTGATTCTCTTGAAAATTACATATTAGTTCTCTTACGAAAGCAAGCCTTTCAGAATATTTAATTAATTGTTTAATAAATTTAAATTTATTAGGGCCATCTAATCGATAAATGTTAGGTGAGTTTTGTATTAATTCGATAAGAAAATTAGAATTTATTCTATTTTGTTTATTAAACTCAACAAACCCACCATTTTCGTTAGCTACTATTCTTTTAATATGCAATTGGCTTGCTATCATTCGTATATAACTACATTGCAGCAACTGGTATCCAGCTTTAGGTAATTTCCCAAATCTATCAATCAGTTCTGTTTTTAATTTATTTATCTCATTTTCATTTTTAACACTAGATATCCTTTTATAAAAAGATAATCTGATGTTTACGTCAGAAATATAGTTATCAGGCAGCAGTGCCGGCACTTTTAACTCAACTTCAGTATCTTTACTAATCAATTCTTCTAAAGAAGACTCATTCCCTTGTTTTAAATTATCAATTGCATTTTTAAGAAGTTGCATGTAAAGCGTAAGTCCAATACTTGTTATTTGTCCGCTCTGTTCTTCGCCTAGCAACTCTCCTGCTCCACGAATTTCTAAATCATGCGTAGCTAACGCAAAGCCAGAACCAAGATCTTCTAATGCTTCTATTGCTTTAAGTCGGTTCTCAATGTCATCCGTTAATATTTTTTGATGTGGTATTAAAAGATAGGCATAAGCTTGATGATAAGATCGACCAACTCTGCCGCGCAATTGATGTAATTGAGCTAAACCAAAATGATCTGCGCGTTCAATAATTATAGTATGAACGTTTGGAATATCAATTCCTGTTTCAATAATAGTAGTGCAAATTAGCACATTGAAACGTTGACGATGAAAATCAATCATTACATTCTCTAAATCTCTTTCTCGCATTTTTCCATGGGCAATTACAAAACTAGCTTCAGGTACAAGTAATTCTAAATTCTCTTTAGTTTTTTCAATATATTTTATATCATTAAATAGATAATAAACTTGTCCACCACGTAATATTTCACGCAAAATAGCTTCCCTTATAATTAAATTATCATATTTATGAACAAATGTTTTAATTGATAATCGACGAGAAGGTGGCGTAGCAATAATAGACAGATCACGTATTCCACTCATTGCCATGTTAAGGGTCCTGGGAATAGGTGTTGCAGTTAATGTTAAAATATCTATGTTGGCTCTCATAGATTTAATCAATTCTTTTTGTCGAACACCAAAACGGTGTTCTTCATCAATAATTAATAATCTAAGAGATTTCCAACGTATATTATTATTAAGTAATGTATGAGTACCAATTAAGATATCGACTTTTCCTTCAGTTACTTCATCAATAATATGTTGCTGTTCTTTTTTACTGCGAAATCGCGTTAGCATTTCAATGCGCACTGGCCAATTAGAAAAACGATCACAAAAATTATCAAAGTGTTGTTGAGCTAATAAAGTTGTTGGCACTAAAATTGCAACTTGTTGATTATTAATTATTGCTAAAAAAGCTGTTCGCATAGCCACTTCGGTTTTACCAAAACCAACGTCTCCACAAATTAATCTATCCATCGCAATTGGTTTGTACATATCACTTAAAACGTCATTAATCGCCTCTTCTTGATCAATTGTTGTTTCAAAAGGAAAACCTTGACAAAAAAGCTGATATTGTATTTTATTCTGTTTAAAAGAAAAACCAGGTTTTATTCTGCGATGAGCATGAATATCTAATAAATCAGTTGCAATATCTCTGATTTTTTCTATAGCCTTTTTCTTCTCTTTAGTCCAATAATCACAACCTAATTTATGTAGTGGAGCATTTTCGCCAATAGTCCCATTATAACGACTAATTAAATTTAATGACGAAATAGGAACATAAAGTTTATCATTATTTGCATATATTATCATTAGGTATTCAGATTGAATACATCCAACATTTAATGTAATCAAACCTTTATAGCGCCCAACCCCATGTTCAAAATGAACAACTGGTTGTCCTATTTGCAACTCTGTTAGATTTCGGATCAAAATATCTGAATTGGTATTTTTACTATGAGTAGTATTTCGATGAATAATCCGATTTTTAAACATGTCCATTTCACATATAAGGGCAATTTGTTTATCTCGATTAATAAATCCATGCTCAGATAATCCAATTGTAATATAAAATCCTTGTGCATCAACTTCATTTAGTGTTTTAACAAAAGTTGGATTTATTTCTATATCTTCTAAAATGTCTTGCACTACTTGACTGCTTATGGCGCTTTCTGTTGAAAAAATAATTATACCACCAAAATTTTTTATAAATTGATGAATCTTTTTAAGAGGATCTTTATTTTTATGGTTAATATTTAAATCAGGTAAATCAAGGTAAGGTAAATTTATATTTCCTTCTTTTTTTGAAACCGGTTCAGTTGATAATTTAATAACAGGCCATTTTTTAAAGATTAGATTAAGCTCTTCACTATTTATCCAAAGTGTTTCAGGATGAATAAGTGGTCGCATTGTATCAAGATTTTGGCTTTTATATCTCCTACAAATATAATCCCAGAATCTATCAGAATCTACTTTTAAGTCTTTTGTAATCAGTAGAGCATTAGATGGGAAATAATCAAATAAAGAAGATAGTGGATTATTAAAAAAAAGTGGTTGCCAATATTGAATTCCTGCTGGTAATATTTTTTTACTAATTTGTTGATAAATATGTTCAGGATTACGCCTTACATCGAAATGTTCACGCCACTGTCTTCTAAATAATTTAATAGCTTGATCATCTATTGGGAATTCATGCGTTGGTAGTAAATTTATCTCTTCAACTTCGCTGAAGCTGAGTTGGCTATTAACATTAAAAATTCTCAAGCTATTAATTTTATTATTAAAAAAATTAATTCTACAAGGATTGAGGCTACCCATTGGAAAAATATCGAGTAATTCACCACGAATAGCGTATTCGCCATGTTTAAGTACTTGTGCAACATGCATGTAACCGACTTTATCAAGAAAATTAAGTATCTTTTCATGCGAAAACTTTTCTCCTTTATGAATAATTAGCACGTTACTGGTTATAAAATCAAAAGGGCAAACTTTTTGCATTAATACATCAATTGAAACAATCAACAAACCTTTTTCTAAAGTTGGCAGTTGATAAAAATTAGCTAATCTAGTAGAAACAATTCCTTGATGAGGAGAGAGATTGTCATAAGGTAATGTTTCCCAATCTGAAAGCATTATTACTAAATTTTTAGAAAATTGCTGTATTTCATTGAATAATTTTAATGAATCATGTCTATCTTGAGCAATAAAAACAACAAGACCATCATGGCGTTCTACAATATCTGCACTTTCAATAGCAGTTGCTGCGCCAATTAAACACCCTAAATAATTAGTATCACCTTTTCGTTTTGGTAGTTGATAATAATGTTTCATAAGCATAATCATTAATTAATTCTAATTGATAAAAATTCTAATAGTCATTTTATTAATACTAAAATAAACAAAAATATTCTAAACTGTTAAGACAGATATAAAAATTACAAAATATTAGTTTTTTAGCAATGCTATTCAGCAAATATTACTATTTATTATTTTCAAATATTTTATTTTGATAACATAGGTATATTAAATTTATGTTTAAATCAGTTATCTTTTCTATTGGTCTCCGTTACATGCGTTGTCAAATTTGTAATCGATTTGTTATGTTCGTATCAACTTTTTCTACGCTTGGAATTGCATTTGGTGTTATGTCATTGATTACTGTTAATGCAGTTATGAATGGTTTCGAGCATTCGTTGCAACAAAGTATTTTAGCATATATTCCGCATGCTATTTTAACTACATTTAAAGGTAATCTCAATACCAATCAATATCCAGCAAAAAATATAACTCATCTATATGGAATCAATCGGATTACTTCAATTGTTGAAAGTGATGTTATATTGCAAAGTAGAAACAATATTGGAGCTGGGGTAATGATTGGCATTGATGAATTATCTACTGATCCTTTGTCAAATTATTTAAAAGATGTTGATCATGTAGCATTGTTAGCTGGAAGTTACAATGTTATTTTAGGTATAAAATTAGCTGAACAACTAAATGTAAAGCGAGGAGATCAATTAAGATTGATTGTACCTAGTGTTAAACAATTCACACCAATTGGTATAATACCAAGTCATCGTTTATTTACAGTATCTGGAGTTTTTGTTACACAAAGCGAAGCGGATAATAGCGAGTTATTGGTGAATCAACAAGATGCAGCGAGATTAATGCATTATCCAACCAATAATATTACTGGTTGGCGTCTTTATTTTAACGAACCATTAACTGTTGACAACTTGAGCAGACAAACGTTGCCGGTAGGTATAATATGGAAAGATTGGAGAGAGAGAAAAGGTGAGTTTTTTCAAGCAGTGAGAATGGAAAAAAATATGATGAGGTTATTATTAAGTATTATTATTGCTATGTCAGCTTTTAATATTATTTCTTCACTTTCATTATTAGTTATGGAAAAAGAGTCTGAAGTGGCTATTTTGAAAACATTGGGTTTAAAAAAAAGAGAAATTATGTCTATTTTTATACTACAGGGAGCCGGAAATGGAATTATTGGTATTACTATTGGAACATTGTTAGGTTTATTTATTACAAGCCAACTTAATTCAATAATTCCAATTTTTGGTTTATTGACAAAAGGAGCAAAACTACCAATATCTATTGAACCAATACATATTATATCAATTAATTTATTCTCAATAGTTATTTCATTATTGGCAACTATTTATCCATCTTGGTATGCAAGCACTATCAAACCTGTAGAGGCTTTGCGTTATGAATAATTCAACTCTATTAGTTTGTAAAAATATCTGTAAATCTTATCAAGATGGAAAAATTTTAACTAATATACTTAGAAATATTTCATTTTCTATCAATAAAAGTGAAATGATTGCAATTTTAGGAAATTCAGGATCAGGAAAGAGTACGTTGCTTCATTTATTGGGTGGACTAGATACGCCGACTAGAGGAGATATTATTTTTAATGGTAAAAAAATTAACTCTTTTTCTGCCAAGGAAAAAGCAAAATTCCGTAATCAAGAATTAGGTTTTATTTATCAATTTCATCATCTATTATCAGATTTTACTGCGTTAGAAAATGTGATGATACCATTATTAATTAGAGGTGTAAAGCGTATAAAAGCACAGGAGGAAGCTAATAATATATTATCAGCACTAGGATTATCGCACAGAGTCAATTATCGATCTTCTGAATTATCTGGCGGTGAACGTCAGAGAGTTGCTATTGCTCGCGCAATAATTAACAAACCTTCTTTAGTTCTGGCGGATGAACCAACAGGTAATTTGGATCTATACAATGCAGATGTCATTTTTAATTTATTAATGGATCTTAATAGAAAAAAAAAGATGGCATTTTTAATTGTGACGCATGATTTACGCCTTGCTAGCCGCTTAACTCGACAACTCAAAATTTGTAATGGTTATTTATATGATGATAAAACTTTAATAGAATATAAGTAATTATGATAGAATTCTTTCGTGCTTTAAAAATTGCGCTACGTTTTAGTAGAAGTAAAAAAACAACTAGTTTATTTTCATTAATATCTATTATATCAATACTTGGTATAGCGTTCGGAGTTGCATTATTAATTACTGGTCTAAGTGCAATGAATGGTTTTGATCGTGAATTAAGAAATAGAATACTTTCAGTTGTTCCTCACGGACAAATAATAGCAGTAAACCAACCTTATTTAAATTGGAAAATTGATTTAGATAAGATTAAGAAAATATCTGGTGTTGTTGGTGTATCGCCTTATATTAATTTTATTGGATTACTTGAAAAATTAACTTCATTAAAAGCAATTAAAATAATGGGAGTTGATTTATCATCAGAGCGATTAGTTAGTTCATTGCCTGATTTTATATTGAATAATGCATGGGAAAAAATAAAACCAGGTAATAGAGAAATTATTTTAGGACAAGGAGTCGCAAAGGCATTAAACGTTTTACCTGGAGATCAGGTTGCTATCACGATTCCTAATTACGATGGTAAATTACGAATTAAGCAGCCAAATAGAATAATTGTTACTGTTATTGGTATATTTAAATTGAATGGTATGATAGATAATCAGTTGGCAATTGTACCACTGAAAGACGCCCAACAATATTTATCATATGGTGATGGGATAACTGGTTTTCAGGTTAGTGTTAGAGATGTTTTCTCTGCAAATAAAATTATTCATAATACAAAAATAAACATTGATAACAGTGTAATAGTTAAAAGTTGGATAACTGATTATGGCTATATCTACAATGATATACAAATGGTTCGAAGTATAATATATCTTATTATTATGTTGGTAATTTCTGTTGCTTGTTTTAATATTGTATCAACATTAGTAATGGTTGTTAAAGATAAAAAAAATGACATTGCTATATTAAAAACACTAGGTGTTCAAAATAGTTTTATTTATTATATTTTTTTATGGTATGGACTAATAGCTGGGATAATTGGTTGTTTTATTGGAGCGCTAATTGGAATTTTTATATCACTAAATTTAATGATTATTATTAAATATATAGAAAATATTATTGGTCGCTCTATTTTATCAGGTGATGTTTATTTCATAGATTTTTTACCATCCGAGGTATACATGAGTGATGTATGTTATGTTACGTTAATAACATTAATCTTAAGCTTATTAGCTAGTTGGTATCCAGCAACAATAGCAATAAAAATAGATCCAGCGCGAATTTTAAGCATGAAATAATAGTTAATTTTATTTTTTATTTGAAAGAAACAATTTTTTATTAAAAGCAACTGGTCGCTTAGCATACAAAAGGATGCTGTTCAATGATGCAATTTTATCGTCGATTTAGAAAGTTGCGCAAAAAGAAAAAATTACATCGTCAAAGATTTCGTTGTTGTTTTTTTACTGATATAAAAAATTAATTTATAATACAAAACAAAATATTATTTTAACTGGTCTTGCATAATTTTACTAATTTATAATAATTTATTCTAAGCAATAGATGTTTTATAAAAAAATGTGCCGTATTAAGTATATCAAAGCAAATTAGTGTTTTGTTAGAAATTAGTAATTAGTAAAATGTTTTTTTCTAAAAAAATGCTGTTTTTAGTAACTAGATATAAAATAAAACGTAAACAATTATAATTATGCGTTAACATAATTATTGAATCTTTTGTGTGATAATGTGTGTACTATTAAATAATATAAGTAAATTATAAAATATTCCTTACATGAATTAAATTATTTATTAAATTGATTCATAATTTAATAAATAATTTCTTTTATTTTAGTTAATTTTATTAAGATTTACGTTATAATGTTGTATGATTATTTAAATATATCAGGTATACAGTTGATATATTAGGATTTATTAATTATTATTTTCATAATTTATATATTTTAATATGTTTATTCTAACTTTAAATTTTGACATAAATCTAGATATATAAACATTTGTGTAACTAAATTAAATCTATATGTAATCCAAGCTAACTTAAAAGTTAGTTTAATAAAAATTAAAGTACTATAGCAAAAATATACTAAAATTTTAATATATAAAAAGATATTTAAAAATTAACATTTTCTTTAAAAAGAGTGATCCTATAAAGTATATTTTTTTGTTATTCAAATTTTTTAAAATCTTATGCTTCTAAAGAAGATGTTATTATGTTTTTTATCTTAAAACGCTTGTGAGGTTTGCATAATTTAATTTAATTTATTAAAATTGTTTATTTACTACATAAAAGTAGTAAAGAAATATTTCGTATGCATTCAATCATTTTAAATTGATTTCTTCATCCTTTTAATTTATAAAGTGCATAACTAAAGTTTGTAATATAAATTAACTTAATATATAAACATATAAAAACTATTAACTTGTTGTAGTAAACTAGTTCTAAGTTTTTTAAATTTTGATCAGTTGTATTATTTTCTGATAATTTTATTTATTAAAAATAAATTTAATAATTTAATAATATTATTAAATTATATTTTTTTTTTAAAATTACTTTAATAGTTTAAAAAATTAATTTTTATCCAATATAATTTTAAGTTTTATAAAAATTTTGTTATATGATAAAAATATTAATTTAATGCAATTATTTTTTTGCAACAAATTTATAGTTGCAAAATTAAATCTGTTTCTTCAATAAAATTGATATATATTTACATCTTTTTAATATATTATTATATATTAAAAAGATGTAAATATAAATAAATATAATACTATAAATTTAGAATAAATTGTTTCAATTCTTTGCAATTCTTTAATGAATTGCACTTGTGCATCTATATTATTTATATATTATAAATAATATATAATATGAACACTCTATATTAAATATCTTATAATTTTATATAAGTTAAATTGTATTAATTTTACTGTTTATAGTTATTAATCATACCTATTCTAGAAAGATAAATATTGGCACTTTAATTCAGGTGTTAATTATTCTTTTATTTTGTTAAATAAATTATTTTTCTTAAAGCTAGAATTTCTTAACTAACTGTTGATAATAATCATATTCTATAAACTATATGTAATTTAAAATGTGTCATATTGTTCTATAATAATATTGAGAAAAATATTAATAGTAGTATTTATATATATTTATTATGTATTTACTATACCATAATGTATTACATTAATATTTATTTGCAAATGAAATAACTTTTAAAATCATATATTTTATATTTACAACAATACTACAGAAAACAATAATTATTATTTTGCGTTCGCAATACTTTCTTAATATTTCTATTTTAATTTTTATTAGTTTGATAATTATTATATCTCCATACATAGATTTGTTTTTAACAAACAAATAAA
>JBHEQS010000011.1:0-54661 GCA_046530765.1 Arsenophonus sp. | reverse complement strand
TTCTTTTAAACATAAAAATTATATTATGTAATTTTAAATTAAATAATCACTTAATTGTTTTTCGTTTACACAAAGATTCTAACTTTTTATCAAATAATATATAAGATTATCAATTATAATATTATAGTGCATAGTGCACAAAAATTTTTATAGCCTATAATATTTATAACCGTTTACATTTTATTAGTGTAATGAATTACACAATTTATAATATTAATTAATTTTTTTTATAAATAATTTTAATTGCATTAATTTAAAGTATACTTTAATTAAAAAATAGATTTAAATAAAATAATTAAAATTATTTATACTAATATTAATTGATTATAAACCTTTAATTTATATTTTAATAATAAATTGAAGATTTTTAATATTTATGCTAAATATTAAAAATAATAAAATAAATACGTATAAGATTAACCTTTCTTAAAATATATAGAAATACATTTTATGCACTTATATACAAACCTTAATTTTAAAATTCATATATTTGAATTTATATACTGATTTCTTTAGTATTTGATAGAAAAACTCCCACAATAAAAGAGATACATAGAATATATTTATTTAAATTGTTACTATTAAATAGTTTTGTGATCAAGAGATTATAGATAATTATTTTTTAATTAGATTAATCTGCTAAATATTGATAATAAAGTATATAAACTAAAATAATATCTTATAATAATTTGGTTTCTTTTATAAAAATAAGAAATTTCAATACCGTTAAATAAATATAATAAGTCGAATTAGCTCAAAAAAATAAATATATATTTTATAGTTTTATATGTCAAAATAATTATTTTATAAATATTAATAAATTAGTTAATTTTATTTATATAATGTTTATTATATTGAAAATATTTAAGATATTTATATATTAATTTAAGGTTAAGTTACTTGATGTTTATTAATTATAAATACTAAATATTTAATAATAAAAAATATAAAATAATAATATGTTATTTTTATTTTTAAATAAATCTTATAGTAGAAAATATAATATATAGTGTTTAATTATTTTTATTTTAAATGAATAACTATATTTACTATTTTATCAAAAAAAATATTTTTTTTGATAAAAAATACAATTTAATTATACTATAAACTATAACTTATTATATTGTTTATTACAAATTACAGCTTGTAGTGTAATATGTGTATATAATATATTTAATATTAATAAGTTACTTCTTGTTATTTTCTTAGTAAATTTTAATTATTATTATTTGATAAATGGAACATATAATTAATATCAATATTTGATCCTAAGAAAAATTTATCTCTAATAAGATTATAGTGTATTCCGATTACATGTTGTTCTTGCAAAGATGTTTTATCTACCCAACTGAGTAACTCTGAAGGCCTAATTAATTTTTTCATATCATGAGTGCCTTTTGGAACTATCTTTAAAATATATTCAGCTACAAGTATTGCCAATAACCAAGATTTTTTATTGCGATTAATGGTAGAAAAAAATACATGACCGAATGGTTTAACTAACTTTTCACATGATTTTACAACTGATTCAGGATCAGGTACATGTTCTAACATTTCCATACATGTAATAATATCATAAGTTTTAGGATATTTTTCTGCATGAATTTCAGGGGTTTCTTTAAAATAGTTAATTTCTATATTATTTTCTAAAGAATGTAGTTTGGCAACTTCAATGATCTCTGATGCTATATCAATTCCTGTAACTATAGCACCCTCTTTTGCCATACTTTCTGATAAAATTCCAGCTCCGCATCCTATATCTAATACTTTTTTCCCAAAAATACCATTAGAATGTTGCATAATATAGTTTAAACGCAATGGATTAATGCGATGAAGAGATTTAAAGTCACCGACCTTATCCCACCAACAATTAGCAACAGTAATAAATTTATTAATTTCATCTAGATCAACATTTGGCAGATTTAATGATTTTTTACAATTCATTATAAATTTACTCTTTAATTTTTATTAATATAGCTTTAATAATACCATCAAATAATTATATATGCTTTGTTAATTATTGTACGTTTCCTACTTTTTATAAAAAAAAAATTTATGATATAATTTTTATTACTTAATAAATAAAGGAGCGTGGAGATAGCAGATCAATGAGTGAGATAGGAATAAAAATTACTCCAGTCAATATTGAAGAAGAATTGAAAAATTCTTATTTAGATTATGCAATGTCTGTGATTGTTGGACGAGCTCTTCCTGATGTTCGAGATGGATTGAAACCAGTTCACCGCAGGATATTGTATGCTATAAGTGTATTAGGTAATGATTGGAATAAGCCTTACAAAAAATCAGCCAGAGTAGTTGGTGACGTAATTGGCAAATATCATCCTCATGGTGATAGTGCTGTATATGATGCTATAGTTCGTCTGGCACAGCCTTTTTCAATGCGTTATATGTTAGTAGATGGTCAAGGCAATTTTGGTTCTATTGATGGAGATTCAGCTGCTGCAATGCGTTACACTGAAATACGTATGGCAAAAATTGCTCATGAATTATTAGAGGATTTAGATAAGGAAACTATTAATTTTATTTCTAATTATGACGGTACAGAAAAAATTCCTGATGTTATGCCAACACGTATTCCAAATTTATTAATTAATGGATCTTCAGGTATTGCTGTAGGCATGGCTACAAATATTCCACCTCATAACCTTAGTGAAGTTATTGATGCTTGTCTTGCTTATATTGATAATGAAAATATTAGCATTGATGAATTATTAAAATATATTCCAGGTCCGGATTTTCCAACAGCTGGGATTATTAATGGTAATAGCGGAATAATAGAAGCATATCGAACTGGTAGGGGCAAAATCTCTGTTCGTGGGCGTGCTAAAATTGAAGTTGATAATAAAAATACTCGTGAATCAATTATTATAAATGAGATCCCTTATCAGGTTAATAAAGCTCATTTAATTGAAAAAATTGCTGAGTTAGTTAAAGATAAGCGTATTGATGGAATTAGCGCATTACGTGATGAATCTGATAAAGATGGTATGCGTATCGTTATTGAAGTAAAACGTGATTCAGTGGCTGATATTGTACTCAATAATTTATATTCTCTTACACAACTTCAAGTTTCATTTGGTATTAATATGGTTGCTTTATGTAATGGACAACCTAGACTTTTAAACTTAAAGGAAGTTCTTGGAGCTTTTATTCATCATCGCAGAGAAATTGTAACTCGTCGAACTATTTTTGAATTAAATAAAGCACGTGAGCGTTCTCATATACTTGAAGCATTTGCTATAGCATTAGAAAATATCGATACAATTATTGAAGTTATTCGGCAAGCGACAACACCTAATGATGCAAAGTTTGCTTTAATTGATCATTCTTGGAATTTAGGTGAAGTTGCTTCTATGTTGGCAAATTCATATAATAATCTAGAATCTCTTGAACATAAATGTAGCGTACGAGACAATAAATATTATTTAACTGAATTGCAGGCTCAAGTAATTCTTGATTTACGTTTGCAAAAATTAACTAGCTTAGAGCACAATAAAATATTAGATGAATATAGTAATCACATAAAACAAATTGATTTATTATTGAATATATTAATAAGTACAGAACGGTCAACAGATGTTATCAGAGAAGAACTTAAATGTATTAAGGTGCAATATTGCGATGCGCGCAGAACTGAGATTGCTGAAAATAAACCAGATATAAATATTGAAGATTTAATTAATAAAGCAGATGTTGTTGTCACATTATCAAATCATGGATATATTAAATATCAGAAATTATCTGTTTACGAAACACAGCATCGTGGAGGTAAGGGTAAGTTAGCAACACGAATAAAAGAAGAAGATTTTATTGAGCGCTTATTAGTTACAAATACGCATGATACAATTCTATGCTTTTCTAGTCGAGGTCGTCTCTATTGGATGAAAGTTTATCAGTTGCCAGAATCAAGTCGATGCGCTCGAGGTCGGCCAATAGTTAATTTATTACCATTAGAACAAAATGAACGAATTACTGCAATTTTACCTGTACGAAAATTTGATGATACTCATTATGTATTTATGGTGACTGCTAGCGGGACAGTTAAAAAAACACCACTAAAATATTTTAGTCGCCCAAGAAGCGCTGGTATAGTTGCAGTTAATCTTAATGATGGAGATGAATTAATTGGTGTTGATCTAACTGTTGGTAAAAATGAAGTAATGATTTTCTCGGTTGGAGGTAAAGTTGTTAGATTTAATGAAAATATGGTTCGCCCTATGGGGAGATCAGCAACTGGCGTTCGAGGTATTAAGTTGCAAACTGGTGATAAAGTAGTTTCATTAATTGTGCCTCGTGGTGATGGAGATATATTAACAGTTACAGAAAATGGTTACGGTAAGCGAACTGATCAAAGTGAATACTCAACAAAATCTAGAGCTACTCAAGGTGTTATTTCTATTAAAGTAAGTGGTCGTAATGGTAATGTGATCGGAGCAATTCAAGTTGAAAAAACTGATCAAATTATGATTATTACCGATTCTGGAACATTAGTGCGCATTCCAATTTCAGAGATTAGTGTTGTTGGAAGAAATACTCAAGGAGTTATTTTGATTCGTATCACTAAAGATGAAAAAGTAGTTAGCTTGCAGCGAGTTCTTGAAACAAAAGAAATAGAAAATATTAATAAAGTGTTAACAAAAGATATTTTTAGAGTAAAAGAAAATTCTAATATTAATAATGTAGAAAATGATTTGTTAAATGAATGATTAGTTAGTTTTATCTACATAAGTAAATTTAATTTATTATTTTTATAATATATAAAAATATACTATCTGTTATAACTTTTCATATTTCGCTTATTGTGTAAAATTCATAATTTATGAGTAATCTTTAATTTATAATTCAGTTTAATATATATTATATACAACATAGATTAATCTAATTAATTTTATTATATAAATAAATTTCTATTTATTCATATAAATAGAAATTTAAATTCTAAATCAGTTAATTAATATAATAGGATTTCTTTGATAAACAAAAAATATAAATTTGTTACTACAACACATATAAATAAATAGATAAATATATAAGATTGTTCGATTAGTATAGAAAAACCAATCGAATATTAATGGTTAGTCTGAGTCTAATATTTTAATAATTTTTAGCAATCTATAAAAATTTAAAATATAATTATAGGTTTGTTTGATATGAGATAATCCATAAAATTAATTTTATCTAACATAACTTTATTTTTTTGTAAAAATTTCATTATTATTAATAAATCGAAAATATGTTATAAACATCTATTTTATAGTAAAAACTTTCAGTTTTTTCTAAAGCTTATTCATATAATAATTTAAAATATATTTTTTTTGAATTTAGTTCTAGATTAGAAAATAATATTTGCATAAATTCTTATTTATCTTATTTATTATATAGTATTAAAAATAAATAATTTATAGCATTATGATGCATTTATGTAATATTTTTGAAATAAAATTTACAGCAAAAAAATAAATAAAATACTTTTATTATGTATTCTAGGTAAATAATAGATATGTATATTATAATTTAACTATAGATTATTTTAATGTGATACACATTAAAATAATCTATAAATATTCTATTTTATATTTCATATAGTAAATAATTTATTGGAAAATTAAAAGATTTTATCTTAACTGACTATTAATATTAAAAATATTTTATAAATTATTATTGATTATAGATTCTTAATTATATAACTTAATATTAAAAATTGCTTAATTGTTTCATTAGTCTTAATATTTTTACTTTTTTGTAAAGTTACATAAATATTATTATTTATAACTAAAATAAACTAAATTTTAATAATTATATTTTTCATAATAATATTTATAGAAATTTATAATAAGTTTGTTTACATCAAACAATATTTTATATCTATTTATATTTTAGTTTTTTCTGATGTAGTAATTTTTATAATTTCATGAAATAGCTCAAGCTCACAGATTATAGATCACACTTAATTTTATTTAAAATATTTTTGATCATATAATTTAAATTATATTTTTATTTTAAATTCATCTTAAATAAAAATAATTAAAATAAATATTGTTGGTGTTATCTGATATATAATTTGATTAGTGCTTGAAACATAAATTAAAAATTTCTAATCACTTTATATATTACTAGGATTTTAAGATAATGAGGTAATATATATTTATATTTTTATAGATATTTAATCTATTTATATTTTTCCTTAAAAGTAATTTTTATAAATTGGTTATTTATTATATTATAAATAATTATAATTTATAATCTAACTATTTTAAATAGTAAACTAAAAATCTTTATCAATAATTAGATAGACTTTTATTTTAATTTTAGTGTTTTATTAATTATTTTAAGCATTCTATATATATTTAAATTTATTTATATGCTATGAGTTTTATTTATTAATATTCAATTATAATATTTATTATTACAATTGAATATTTTTTTTGTTTTAACATTCAGTTAAAAGTTATTTTTATATATAAATTAAGTATTATTAGTATAATATTATAATTTATAATGTAGTCTAAATATTAGAAATATCAAATAATTATATATTATTATAATAATATATAATTATAGCAGCTTACTGGTTAAATATCAAGTTATGTATAAAACTGTTTAATTTATAATAAATATCAATGTTAAATATATATTAGAAATTAACTCATAACTAATTCTAAAAATTGTAATACTAGTTCATTAGTATTACAATTTCATATAACGTTATAAAAATAACAATGTAAGTTATTAATCAAGTTCAACTATTTTTTAATAACTTTTTTATTTTTTATTGTATATATATTAATATTAATTATAGTATTAATATATTTTAGTATTAAAGTTAACTACTTTATTTATATAGTATTAATATTTTAATATTAAGTTAGTTATTATCAAAAAAATTCTATTAAAACTATCATGTATAATCTTAATTTATATTTAATTTAATATATAATGCTTTATTTATATAAAGTAAGTAATTTGTGTATTAAATTGATATTTATAGTATTTTACTAATTTAAATAATTTGATATAATATCAATTATAGTGATTAATTCAAAAAAAAATATCAAAACGTAATTATTGAGTATAGAATATTATTCTCATATTACATCTTTATCATCATTATCAATAAAACTTAGTTTATTTTAAATAAATAATTAAATATAACATTATATCAACGTATAGACAAAATCACTATATTTTGTTATAATAATTTTATGGAAGGATGGCCGAGCGGTTTAAGGCGGCGGTCTTGAAAACCGCAGATAGGAAACTATCCTAGAGTTCAAATCTCTATCCTTCCGCCAAACTTATCTATGTTAAATTGGATTAACATACTAATTTATTTATAATTAGTAATTATATAGCAAAATTCTACGTGATACATCGTTAAAATTAAGAATTTATAAATACATATATTAAGATGCTACAAAATAATAAAGTAAGACCATTCTTATTTACAAAATTATTTTTCATCTACTAAATATATAATTTCTTTTTTTTATTTAATTTAGTTTGTGCTAGTTTGTGCGTTTTTTTGAATTTACTATAATCACTTGTTATTTTAATGAATTTTTGTATTATCTGATTTGGTAGAGTAGTTAATACATTTTTATCAAAATATTAATTTTTATCAAATATAAATAGATTTTATTAGGATATAAGTATATTAAATTAATATACTAATTTAATATACTTAATATTTTCATTGTTTTAATATTTTTAGTTACATTCTAACTTAATACTCTAATTATGATGTTATATCACATATTTTAAAATATAAAAGAAATAAAATATTGCTTTCATTTAATTAAATTAATTATACTTTTATTTTTAAAATACGCAGTCTCAATAAATTTAGTTATTAAATTAATTGTAAAATAGTTACATACGAGACTCATAAAACTTAATATTACAACATGATTTACTTGTTACTATTAAAATAATAAATATAGAATATTAACTACCTATTTCTTACTTTATTTATTATAAATTAATAATTTTAAAAAAAATAAAAATTAATCTATATTGTAATAAAAGTATAAATAAAAGGATAATTTCATCCTCTACTACCTCTAGTTTAGTTACATTTATTAAAGAAAATATAATAATGTTTATTATATTATTAAAAGGTAAAAGTAAAATTTATATAATTTATTTAGTGTATTTATAGTTTTGTATATCAATTGATTTAGTCATCATTTACATTTAATAAGTAAAAAAGTTACTTTTTTACTATAAAAAATTAAATATATTAATGCTAAATTTCCTAAATTAATAAGTTAAAGATAATATAAATATTTTAAATATTTATTTCACGACATCTGTTTAATAATTTAAATCAATTTTCTGGATATTCAAAAACATTTTTAAAGTTTTCTTAATAAGAAATAAATTAATTAATTTTTATCTACTACTTACATTTCAGATTAATAGTAAAATTATACTATAGTTCAAAAACTTTTATATCTTAAATTTTCATTATAATTTTTAGAAAAAGTTCTATTTTTTCTAAAAATATATTTTATTTTTTTATTATAATTCATATTTATACAATATTAACTATCTTGTCGTTGACATTTTATAATATAATAAAAAACTATAGTTTTTTATATTTTTATTATAACTCAAACACAGAAAGTATTTGATTAATTTTTAACAAAGAAATACATAAAAGCAATAAAAATGCATGATAATCTAACTAATAAAAAAATAATGGTAAGTAGGAAATCGGAAACATCTATAGACAATTATAAACACCATCGATTTAGCGTAGCTCCTATGCTTGGATGGACAGATCGACATTGTAGATATTTTCATCGATTATTGACCAAAAAAGCATTGCTTTATACAGAAATGGTAACAACATGTGCTCTTATTTATGGAAAATATAATTATTTAGCTTATAATGACGAAGAACATCCAGTTGCTTTGCAATTAGCAGGAAATGATCCTGAAGAATTAGCTAATTGTGCAAAAATAGCTAATAAAAGTGGTTATGATGAGATAAATTTTAATATTGGTTGTCCTTCAAATAAAGTTCAAAATAGACGCTTCGGCGCTTGTTTGATGAGAGAAGGTAAGTTAGTAGCTGATTGCATAAAAGCAATGCAGGATGTCACAACGATACCAATAACAGTAAAAACAAGAATTGGAGTCGATAATGATGATAATTATCTTTTTTTAAGTGATTTTATTGATAAAATAATTACAGACACTCAGTGTCGTTTATTTATAATTCATGCTCGTAAAGCTTACTTATCAGGATTAAATCCAAAACAGAATCGAAAAATACCACCTTTAGATTATGCGCGTGGATATAAATTAAAAAAAGATTTTCCTCAGTTAACCATTGTAATTAATGGTGGTATTAAAAGCATTAATGAAGCTAAACATCAATTAAACTATTTTGATGGTGTAATGATTGGACGTAAAGCTTATCAAAATCCTATATTATTAACTTATGTTGATTTTGAATTTTTTGATAAAACTAGTTTTATTATTAATCCGATTACTGCGGTTCAGTTGATGTATCCTTACATTGAGCGAGAATTAAAACAGGGGACATATTTAAGCCACATTGCTCGTCACATGTTAGAAATATTTCATGGCATTCCTGGTGCTCGTAAGTGGCGTCATTATTTAAGTGAAAATTCTCATAAAAAAGGTGCTAATTTGAGCGTTGTTAAACAAGCTCTTGAACTTATTACTGGTAAATAATTAATATATTTAATTTTATATGTAGCGGTTAAACGAGTAAATAGACTTTTATTTTATTATTTTTTTATAATATTTTATATTAATTATATAGAAAAATTAATTACTGGAAACAAGTTGATTATCTCTTTTGTTATAAAATATCAAATAGCGTTAATTTTTTATTGATATAAAAATGATTTAAGATTTATAAAAATATAAACAATTTTTCTATATTTATCATTAATAAATACATTATTAATGATAAATATTCACAGAAATTAAATTTTATTTAATTAAAAAATCTTTATTAAAAATGAATACACTATATACTTATCATAAGTATATAGTGTAAAGTACTTTACAAAACTATTACGAAATACAATATGCTGATATTAAAATATATTAATTAATGGGCAAATGTGATATGGCGAAGAATAATTCCGCAGAAACTGTATTTATTGGCCAGAAGGATCTTCAGATAGAAGGACTAAAAACACCTCCTCACTCATTAGAGGCTGAACAATCTGTACTTGGTGGGTTAATGTTGGATAACGAACGTTGGGATCACGTATCAGAATGTGTAACAAACACAGATTTTTTCAGTAGACCACACCGTGCAATATTTTCTGAAATGAAAATTCTAATTGATCAAAACAAACCAATTGATTTAATTACTTTATCTGAGTCGTTAGAACAAAAAGGAGAGTTGAATAGTGTTGGTGGATTCGCCTATTTAGCTGAACTAGCCAAAAATATTCCAAGTGCTGCAAATATTAACGCTTATGCTGATATTGTGCGTGAGCGCGCTGTTGTACGTGACATGATTTCGGTCGCAAATAATATTGCTGCTGCTGGTTATGACACTCAGGGTCGAAGCAGCGAAGAATTATTAGATTTAGCAGAATCACTAGTTTTTCAAATTGCAGGAAGTCGATTCAATAAAAATAATGGCCCAAAAGGGATTGAAGATATCCTATCTGAAACTGTAGAAAAAATAGAAAAATTATATCAGAATCCTCATGATGGAGTAACAGGAATATCTACCGGTTATCAAGATCTAGATAGAAAAACATCAGGATTACAAAATTCAGATTTAATTATTGTAGCAGCTCGACCTTCAATGGGTAAAACTACTTTTGCAATGAATTTATGCGAACATGCTGTAATGACGGAAGAAAAACCTGTATTAATTTTTAGTTTAGAAATGGCTGCTAATCAAATTATGATGCGTATGTTAGCATCACTTTCTCGCGTTGATCATACTCGTATTCGCACAGGACAACTTAATGATGAGGATTGGGCGCGCATTTCTAGTACTATGGGGATTTTAATAGAAAAGCGTAATATGTATGTTGATGACTCTTCAGGATTAACTCCTACAGAAGTTCGTACACGCGCTCGACGCGTTTATCGTGAACATGGTGGATTAAGTTTAATAATGATTGATTACCTTCAACTTATGAGAGTGCCTTCCATGACTGATAATCGCACACTTGAAATTGCTGAAATTTCTCGCTCTCTTAAATCATTAGCTAAAGAATTACAGGTGCCAGTAATTGCATTATCACAACTTAATCGAGGTCTTGAACAAAGAGCAGACAAAAAGCCAGTCAATTCAGATTTGAGAGAATCTGGCTCTATTGAGCAGGATGCTGATTTAATTATGTTTATATATAGAGATGAAGTTTATAATGATAATTCAGATCTTAAGGGAATAGCGGAAATTATTATCGGTAAGCAGCGAAACGGACCAATAGCAACAATACGACTGACTTTTAATGGACAATTCTCACGTTTCGATAACTATGCAGGACATCTAATCTGCCACAATAAATAATCTATCTATTTAGTTTTAATGTATAGAGTATAGAGTAAAAATGAAAGCAATAACTGCTATTATTCGACGATATGCTTTACGTTATAATTTGCAACGAGTTAAAGAAATTGCACCTAATAGCTACATAACTGCTATAGTTAAAGCCAATGCTTATGGTCATGGCTTGTTAGAAACAGCGCTAACAGTTAAAGATCTTGTCGATGGCTTTGGGGTTGCTAGAATTGACGAAGCAATAATATTACGCGAAGGTGGTATCACAAAACCAATTTTATTACTAGAAGGTTTTTTTGATTTAGATGAATTACTTCATGTAACAAAATATACTATTGACGTTGTTGTGCAGAGTATTGAACAACTTGAAATTTTAGAACATTCTAAATTAGAAAAGCAAATAAAAGTTTGGATGAAAATTGATACCGGCTTACACAGATTAGGATTCAGACCTGAAAAAGCAGAAATTTTTTATTCTCGATTAATTGCATGTAAAAATATTAAAAACCCTATTAATATTATTAGTCATTTTAGCTATACGGATGAGTTAAATATACAAGTTAATTCAAATCAAGAATTAGTTTCTTTTAATTCTTTTGTAAAAAATAAACCAGGTAAAAAATCAATAGCAGCATCTATAGGTATTTTATTATGTAAATCATCACATTTTGATTTTGTTCGACCAGGAATCATGATGTATGGAGCTTCACCATGTAAAAGAAAAAAAGGAAAAGATTTCGGTCTAATGCCAGCCATGACTCTTAAATCTAATTTAATTGCTATTCGTAAACATAAAATTGGAGAGTCTGTTGGTTATGGAGGAATTTGGATTAGTAAACACAATACTAATATTGGTGTAGTTTCGATTGGTTATGGTGATGGTTACCCTAGTAATATTACATCAGGCACACCGGTACTAATAAATGGAAGAAAAGTTCCTATTGTTGGTAGAGTTTGTATGGATATGATATCAGTGGATTTGGGGGTTAGATCTAGTGATACTGTTGGTGATGAGGTTATTATATGGGGAGATCTATTGCCTGTTGAAGAAATAGCAGAGTACACTGGTGCTAGTAATTATGAATTGTTAGCCAAGTTAACATCACGTGTAACAATAGAATACTTAGATTAATAAATTTATTATTAAATTATTCTATATATTAATATTTTGAATATTACTATATATATTTTATAAATCTTAAACGATAAAGTAATTCTAAATTAATATATTTTCTGAATATAAATATTAATAAAAATTTATTTTTCTTGTTTATTATGCAGTGATTGTTTATAAATAAACTCTTGTTATATTCTATAAAACAAATAAAGTTTGTTTTAAATAAAACAAACTTTATTTGTTTTAATAATTAAAAATAGTAAATTTAAATAATTTTAAACATTGATAGATCTATTAATATAACTTATTATATAAATAAAAAATACAATTTATATATTATAAAGAAAAGATATAAACAGATTAATACCTAAAATCTAAATTATAATATATACTTCAATATTCTTTCTTTTAAAATAATTTATTAATAAATTATTTCATAATAAAATCAAATAATATAAAAACCATTTCATGTTTTAAAAAAAATAAAATAATATATAAATTTAAAATTTTATATATTTGGATATTTATAAATAGAAAACAAACTTTATATGAGATAAATATATTATAAATAATATTTTTATAATAAAAAATGTAAAGTTACTATATATACTAACTCTTGCATTAATTATATAAATATCTCCAGTTATAATTATTGCTTTATTCAAATAATGTGCAATTCTAAATTGAAGAATTTTTTATAATTTAGCATTTATTAAAAATAAATATATAGATAATTAACTCTTTCATATTTTTATATTAAAACATTTTCATGCTGCATTTTTTTTTGCATTTGATGTGTATTAAATATACATAATTTTTTAAAATGAAAATAAGTTTCATATATAATTTATACAAAATATATATTGATAATAATATCAATTATATGATCTTATTGTTTAAAATTAATAGTTATAATTATATTTGTTATCACAAATATAATTATAACTATTAATTTTAAACTTAAAGAGTTTTTATTTCAACTAATGACTAACCTTAAAAAAATATTTTATAAATTGCTATAAATAATAAATATGTATATTATTATTTAATAATATACATATTTATTATAATATTTTCTTAGAGATCAAAACTTTTTATTAGAAAATATGGAATTTTGTCATTTATAATTAAAACAAATTGATTTTTAATAATCACATTTTTATTATATTGCAATAATTTAATAAAAATTAAAAAAAAATATTTTTTATATAACAATACTGTATAGCTATTTTATTTTTTTGGATATAATCATTATTATAATTTACTTGAACTATTATTTTAGTTAAAAATAATTTTATTTGTCCATATTAGTAATTCAGATGTTATAGTAAAATTAGATTAAGTAAAATAACTAAATAATAAAACTGTTAGACTAATTTATTATCTAGTAGAAGAATAATTTTTATGCTTAAATAAAAATTTAAAATTTTTAATATGTTTACATTTATTTTATCTTTGTACTAAATTTTGATAAATACTTAAAAAATATGTAATAATTTAAATTTTCTTAGATATATAAAGCGTATTTTATAAAAATATATTAAAGAAACGATATATCTATGTGAACTACAGGCCTAATATGTAAATGCATTATATATCGATTATATCACAAGCAAATCTCTATTATTATTGCCATATCACTAGCAGTTATTATTAACAGTACAATCATCATAATATAGTGTTTAAAGAAAATAAAAAATAAAATTTGATATAATTGTCGCAAAGAAGACATAACTATAATATTATAATGTAGTAAATTTGTATCTATACTGAAAGTAATATTACTTATACATGTAGATTTGTGTTATGTCTAGATATTAATTATTGAATAATATCAATAATTAATTAAAATTATGCAAAATTATTAATATATTATTAATATGAAAGATCTAATAAGTAACTTAAGCTTTTAAGACACGCAAAGTATCAGAAATTTTCATCCAATAAGCTCAACAATAATTACGTAATCAATATATGATAAAATTATTGTAACTAAACCTGAAGAAACTAAAATTACACAAATATATTAAGTGAAAAAACATAATTATTAAATATGATAGAATAGATATTATCCTTTCAATACAAAATATTAAATGTACACTAAATAAAACTAGTATAAATAATAGTATTATAGGTTTTTATTGAATAATATTAAAAAATAATTACAAATATTATATTAAATATAGCTTGATATATTTTAAACAGAGCGATGAAAAATAAACAGAAATCATAATTTATTTATAATATGCATATGCATATTCAAAAAAAATAATAGTAAGATTTGCATGATAATTTAGAATTTCAACTATATTGTATGTATAATTATCAAATGCAAATGTGCCATTATCTAAAAATATAGAATACTAATTATTTTCTACTTTTAGTAGAAAATACACATGATTACTTAAAAAAACAAAACAGTAGTATTAGAAGATCATTCAACTGTATAAAAAAAGTTAGAAATTTATTTATTAATAATAAATCTGTACAATACTTAGGACGAGTAAATAATACTAATATTATTAGATGAATCATAAAGCAATCTATTCATTTGTATATTTATTATTATTTAAATTTTATATAAACGAAAAAAAAATAAACGTATGTCTATTGTATTAAAAAACTAATTTTATATGGTGCAACAACTTTCTGTTTATATCTATTTATCTATCTATCCTGGTATTTCATTAATTGTATTATAAATTATAGAAAAAAAGTATAGAATATTTATTCTATTAAGTTGTTGAAATATCTATTTAAAAAATTAAATATATGAAAAAACAAGTTAAAAATATCAAATTATTATTCATACAGAAAATGATATTAAATGTTAACTAATTGATAATTTATTTATATTAAACAATCATATAAACGAAAATTTCTACTATTTATAGTTAAAATTTTTAAAATAAAAATATAATCAATAATGTTATATATAACATATAAATTTTAGAAGAATATTTATAAAATTTAAACAATTGAAATAACTAGATTACCATATATAATAACTATAAACAGGTATATGTTAACTATAAAATTTATTAAAAAGTAGTTTAATAATTAATATTAAACAAGATTAACTGTTTGTAATTAATTAAATAAATTAATTGATTATAATAATAAGAATAATTTATAGTTTATAAATAAATAATAAATATAATTTAAATAAAATAACAAATTTATTTTTAAAAAAAATATTCGTTGTAACTTTTTAGCATAAATTACTATAAAATCATAATAAATAATTGTAAATTAATAAATTTCTATTACTATATATTAATTAAATTATTCAAGATATAATCATAATTGTTAATTAAATGATAAAACAATATAAATAGAAATATTAGTGAGTACTTGTAACACAGTGATTATGAAAGAGGTTCTTTATTACGAATGGCCTATAATAATCTTATTATAATCAATGCGATAGGTCATAACTTATAACTATTTATAATAATTATAACAATCTTATTAAGATATTAATTACTTACTATCTATTTCTATTTTATTATTGCATGTTTATATAATATATAATATATAATATATAATATATAATATATAATATATAATATATTTAAAAAAATTAGTACTGACAATTTATTAACAAAATAAATTGATTATAAAATTTTATATGATCATTTTTTAATTTAAAAGTTTTCTATTATAATTATAAAAATAATTCTTTAGTTTTTTGTTAAACCAAGAATTAGTATTTATATATTATTTTTACATTATATAGTTATCAAAGAAGTAAAATTTTTAAATAATAATATTAAGTTAGTTGAATATTATATTGGTATATTAATATTGTTATAATTCCAGATTGTGCACACTTAATATATATGTAGCTAGAGTGGAAAAGTCGCGACGATTTACATCTATTTCTTATATATGACTTATAAAGATTTTATGAAAATATAAATAAAACAGCTTGCAATATTCAAATCGTAACTTAAATCTAATTTGTTATAATTTAAAATAATTTAGTTTAAGATTTTAGTTTATATAGTAAATTAATCTTCAATTTCATAATCATATTTGATAATAAACAATATTACTAAATAGTTTTTATAATTAAAATATTATATGTAATTTTTTATCAAAACCTAGTTAAATAGTCTTGTAATTTTAGAATATTAACAATAAAATAATAAATTTTAAATTTAAAAATATTATCTAATTTATTAATATATTTTGTCATGTTCACGATACTAGATATAATTTTAAAATTCATTATATTATAAAACTTTTATTATACTTATTTAATAAGTATAATAAAAGTTTTATATCGACTTTATTTGAAATAAAGATAATAATTAAATCACAAGATATATTATAAGTTTAAATATCTAAATCGTATTTATATATAGAAGTTAGTAAATATCATTTTTTAGTATGTTAATTCTGTTTATTTATAAAAACTTATCAATTAAATTAATTATAGAAATTATTTTTATTAATCTATTCAAAAAATTATAAATTATAACTAATGATTAAAAATTAAATTAAATAATTAATATAGCAGCATATAATTTAGTTGATATTTTCGCAATAGTTACAAGTGATTTAATGTTTCACAATAAAATTATAGAAAATAATATAATTTAATTAAATTAGCTGTAAGTTTATATTTAATATTCAAAAATAAACATTTTATTTATAATAATATAAACTTTAAATTTATATTAAAAATATAAATTTAAAGAAAACATCAATGTTATAATTAATTTTCTTCCTCCCACTTTCCTTATAATAATTAGTCTTTCATTAAATTAACTATATATTTACAAAGATATAAGATTTAATTTAATATCATTTAATTTAAATAGATAATAAAGTTTTATTAGTTTAAAAAAATAAATATAAACTTGTAGTAAATAATTAATAAAAAATTGTTATTAATATTTATTTAAAATGATTTTATGAAGGAATGTTTTTATTATATAAAAAAAACAATTATTATTATTTTTTATATAAGAAATCTTTATAATTACAGTAATATTGATAGTTTTGAGAATAACTATAAGTATTGTAAAATTATATAAATTACTGCATTACACATTTTTTTGTGATTTTATCTATGTAATAAATTTTTATTTTTAAAGAAAATTTATATAAGTTTTTAACTCTTGATATATTTAATCTTTTATAGATAAAAATTAATTTTTAATAAATATAATAATGATGCATTATCAAAATTTAATTAGCATCTAAATATTTTGAATATCTACTTATAATATTAACACTTACTAATCTTTTTCTTATATAATATTATTGTGTTTAGCTAAATTTGTTAAATAAGTATATTATATATAATACTATATATGAAATCG
This sequence comes from Arsenophonus sp., assembly GCA_046530765.1. GTDB lineage: Bacteria > Pseudomonadota > Gammaproteobacteria > Enterobacterales > Enterobacteriaceae > Arsenophonus. The sequence goes on along the minus strand of JBHEQS010000011.1, from coordinate 36,678 downwards.
ATAATCAAATTTTTTGGTTCTTAGAATTTTTTTGTTTAATAACTAGCTACTTATAGTAAGTAAGAATTTTATGAGTAATAAATATTTTTTATTAAAAATGTTTATTTTATGTCATAATATATTATAAATAATAATAATGTTTATTATCTTAATAATATTGATTATTTCTATGAAATTAATTAAAAATCATATATTAAATAATTAATATTTCTTAATTTTTAGATTAGTGTTGCTTAACATAAGAAATTATTAAAACAATTATCATATATAAATTAATATATGCACATTGTTCAGTAATCAGTCTATATTATTTCTTATGCAATTTGCTTAAAGATTTTAATAGTAAACTAAACTAGTTTTTTTATTAATATTTAAAAGTTTATATTGTAATAAAACTTACATCCAATATATTTTTTCATATTTTAAAGTATACTATAAATAATTAATTTTTATTCTAAAAATATTTTAATTAATTACTTTTAATTGATATATATTGCTTCTAAACTAAATAAATTAATGCTGTATTCTTATTCATCTATATAATTTACTAATTATTTAGTTACGTTTTTATTATGTCTATTAAATATGAAACATATATCAAACTATTTGAATTTATTAATAAAATAGATTGATATATCAATCTAAACAATAATTTTGTTTTTGTTGAATATGTTTTTAATTTAATGTCATATATTTATGATATATTTATAAAAATAAAAGCTAATTGATCTTTATTAAAAAAAGATATTTAATTGCATTTACAACAGTATGAATAATGACAAATAATAAATTATTATATTTATTTTATTTTAACTTTTGATTTAGAATTAACAAAAAATAACTTAAAATGTCTTTTTTATGCCATTATGTAATGAAGCGCCATACATTCATATCTTGACTTATTAAGATTTATTTTTATTAACATATATCGATAACATCTTTTAATTAAAATTTGGCAAAATTATTTGTTAATTTCTATCGTAATTATTATTATGTTTAATTTTAATCGTATATATTGAGAGGTTAGTTTTGAAAATTGCTATTGTAGGAATGGGTTATGTTGGCTTATCGAATGCAATGTTGTTGGTGCAGAATAATGAAGTAATTGCTTTAGATATTATTCCTGAAAAAGTGGCGACTATAAATAATAATAAATTACCAATAATTGATAAAGAAATGGAAGAATTTCTAGCAAAAAAAAAATAAATTTTACAGCGACAATAGATAAAAATTTAGCTTATAAAGGCGCTAATTATGTAATTGTTGCCACTCCTACAAATTTCGACACAAAAACTAATCATTTTAACACATCTTCTGTTGAAGATGTTATTGATGATGTAAATTGTATTAACCCATCAGCCACAATTGTCATTAAATCAACAATTCCTATTGGCTTTGTAAGCAGATTACAGGAAAAGAAGGGGTATAAAAATGTTATTTTTTCACCTGAATTTTTACGTGAAGGTAGGGCGCTGTATGATAATCTTTATCCTTCTCGTATTGTAGTAGGTGAGTGTTCTGAGAGAGCTAAAATTTTTGCTAACTTATTATTGGAGGGTGCACTAAAGAAAAATGTATCAGTGCTGTTTACTAATTCTACTGAGGCGGAAGCTATAAAATTATTTGCCAATACTTATTTGGCTATGAGAGTTGCATATTTTAATGAACTAGATACTTATGCCAATATTTATGGGTTGAATAGTCGTCAAATCATTGAAGGTATTTCACTTGATCCGCGGATTGGAAGATACTATAACAACCCATCTTTTGGTTATGGTGGTTATTGTTTATCAAAAGATACTAAACAGTTATTGGCTAATTATAGTGATGTCCCAAATAATTTAATTAGTGCTATAGTAGAATCAAATCGAACACGCAAGGATTTTATTGCTAAAGAAATTATTAGTAAAAATTTACAAAAAGTTGGAGTTTATAGATTGGTTATGAAATCTGGTTCAGATAATTTTAGATCATCTGCAGTACAGGGTGTAATGAAGCGAATTAAAGAAAAAGGAATTGAAGTCATTGTCTATGAGCCGACCTTGCAACAAAGCAAGTTCTTTCATTATAAAGTTATCAATGATTTAGCAGAATTTAAATATCAAAGTAATATTATTTTAGCTAACAGGGTGTCTTCTGAGTTAGAAGATGTAAAATACAAAGTCTATACACGCGATTTATTTGGTTATAATTAATTATAATTAATTATTATGCATTAATTAATATATTAAATTGACTTTATATTGTTGTGTCGTTTCAAAAAAAATGATATTTATAACATTATTGCATCTATATATTTATCATTAGTAAGTATTTTGATCATATAAAATATAGAATTTACTATTATAGAGATAATACTAATTATAGAGATATTACTAAGCAAATCAACATAAAATTAGAATTAATAGTTAAAAATACTCGCTAACTTCTAAGATAAATAGTAAGTTTTAATAATATCATAATTTATTAATTTTTTATTATATAAACTATTTTGAATATAAATAATTAATATGTTTTTAGATACTAAAACTATATAGAATCTACTAAGTAATAAAGTTGTCATGAATTAATTAATGTTAAAATTGTAGCTAAGAAGTTATTAACTGTAATAAAATAAGAGTTATGAAATATAGTAGGATCAAGTTGTGAACTTGGATATATAGAACAAATTTACACTACATATATCAGAATAAATATTACAATTAATTATTAATATATTATAAGTGTATAAAGATATTTTTAGATAAAATTTTAAGGTAAAAATACAATAGAAAATAATGTTCTATTAATATTAATATTAATAGAACTAAATGATTACTAATCAATACTAGATGTAATATAAAAAGACTAATTAAGTTTTGGTTGTACATATTAATTAGTTCAATATTTATCTCAGAAGTTTTAATCTTATTTATGTTTATCTTATATTAAAAACAGTATTTAATTTATCAGATATAGTATATATTATTAATTATATAAAGTTTATATTTAAATAAGAAACAACAAAATTAACTAATAAGGTATTTTCACGCTTATTAATAATAAAATTTTGTCTATAAAATAAATTATTTAAAACTATTCTTAATTCGTTAAAAATATACGATATTTTTTAATAAATATAAATAAATAATAATTAAAAAATAAAAGTTGATAAATAATAGGTTTTTAGTTATTGTATATTATTTATTTAGTTATATCTAATAAATAAATAATTATTTGTATAATACAATCATTTTTTCCTACAAATAACATTTTACCAATAAATAGTACACTTTGTAATAAAAATATTAATATAATAATAAGAATACAATAAATTTTATTTGAAATTAAATAGATAAAATATTCTACGCTTGAGTAGAACACATTATTTAATGATGTTAATATATATTATATATTCATAAATTGTACTGTAATTATGTATTTTATTGTATAGTAATTTTTTAATTACTAAAATTAATGAATATACATTTTTGCATAAAATTATTAGTAAAGTTATTAGTATTTTACTTTATTTAAAATATGAAAATATAAAAATAATATATAGAATTAAAATTCTACATAATAGTTTATCTAGCAAAGTATATATTACATTATATATTTGGATATGAGGAATTACAACACTTAATTTATATTATTTATAATTATCAATCCTACTTGAATTATATATTTAGTCGCAAAAAAATATTAAATATTTAGTATATTTTGTTATAAATCAGTAGTTATAGGCAATAAAGGAATATTAAGTATGAGAAAGCATTTATCTATTTCATCTATGCTATTCGCATATATTATGATTACTTAATAAATTAGTCTAAATACAACAATTTAACATAAGAGAAAAATTAATAAATTATAATTTAAAAAAAATGATTAAAATATTTAGATTTGCATCAAATAATACGCGATAATACCATTGTTATTTATAAAAAATTATTTCATAAATATTTGAAAACTCTAGATTATCTATAAAATATTAAACATATTCCACAACTAAAAACTTACAAAATTTTCTTTAAAAAATTACAGTAAATAACAACTAAAAGAAAATTGGTATACAATCTTTAGTGAATATAAATTTTTACTATCAATCTATGAAGCACTTATGAGTATACTAAAAAATATCAATGCATTTATAATTATATGGATTTAGTAACAAAGAATAATTGGTATCATTTTTAATATATGGAAAATTAATAATAAGACTAGATGAAAATTGTTTTAGTAAGTATTTGTAGTAATCAATTTATTTATTTGTTACCACAAACTTTGTATTTATTTTTTTTGCAAAAAAAAACATAAAATTAAATTTTTATTGTTTTATTTTTACTTCTTAATTAGATGAAGTGTTAATTAGAAAAGAAAAAAATAAAAATTAATTTTAAAAAAAACAACTTATTATTTAAATATTATAGTTTTAATTAAAATTAAATTTTAACTATCAGATATATTTTAGTGTACACATATATATTCAAGCATACTTTTATAAATGTTGTATTTATTAATGATAATAATTAAAAATTATGCACAACTGAAATTAAATTAAAAATTTAACAAATAAGTTGAAAGATATAAATTAAAGTTATAAAATTTATTTTTTTTACTTTCATTTTTTTGTTATTTTTAGTTTAAAATTTATATGCTTATTTATATATTTCTTCTAAATATACAGCTGTTAAATGCTATGTTAAATTATTATATTTATAATAATTTATATTATTTAATTATATTTTAAATAAAACAAACCTGATAAACATAAATTTCTGATAAACTAAAAGAGTCTTATATATTACTGAATAATACAAATACTTCTTGTGTGATATTTTTTTTATAAAAGTTATATTTAATTATTTTAGATAGTTATTATGCATGTATTAATCATAATATTTTATATGACAATATTTAGTTCATTAATTATCACTATATGTGATATAGCTTATGAGTTTACTTTTTACTTTATTATTTGATAAGCATAATTTTAAAATATAGATAAAAATAAGTGTAATATACTATAAATATATAACTAAATATTTTTAAAACAATATTTTAACTTACTTTACTTTAGAAATTTATTAATTTGATTAATTTTTTAATCTTTAATTAAGATAAAATTTAATAATAAACATCATTTAAAAAAAATAAACAGAATACTGATATTCCAAATAAAATAAAAATTAATTTACTTGCACAATATAGATTTATGTACTGAAAAATTAAATAGTAAATTTCAAATTTTATAAAACTATCATTCCTTTATTAAGGAAACATGATTTATTTGTCATTTCATTAATAACAGCACAAAAACCTTGAAATATTCTAAAATTTAATATTTATTTTAAAATAAATATTTTTAATATGATAATTTTTTATAAAGTTTATAGTGTTGTTTATGTAATATAATTTAGATGCTAGGATACAATATAATCAAACTTATTTTATAGCATATAAAATTATGACTACTTTATGTTTAAATGAAATACTCATTAATATACTTAAACTCACAGAAGTAATATTGACGTTATGCTTTATAATTTATTTAATTTTTACCTATATATTTAAGTTATTGAATTTAAACTACATACTAAAATTAGTATTATACAATATATATATTTTAAGTAAAAAAGATCGACAAAAATTATTTTTTTTATTTTTACTATTGCACTAACTTTCTAAATAAATTCTTATTATATTTTTTATAAAATTAGTAAAATCTCTATAATTTTGTATATTAATTTAGGCAGTCTTAAAATCTTAATTAATTGATTATACTGCATTTATACTTAATAAACAGAAAATATAAATTTTAGATATAAATCATTAATGTATGAATATTAATGCTTAAAACTGTTAATTTAACGATTATTATCACATATAATTATTTTTAATAGTTGATTAATACATTATTCATTATTAATGATAACTAGTAATTTCAATTACTTTATTTATATAAAATTGAACAAACGTATTGAGAATTTTATTTGCTGATCGTTTATTGTAATGTATATTTTATTCTTAAAATATAATTTAATACATTATCTTCTATTTTTATGTCTAAGGATAAATATTTTATAAATATTTTTTTTCAGAAAATAATTAACTTAAATAAGTTTTTATATTTTTGCATTTTATATTAATTTGTTAAATATAGATACAAATAATTCACTATTTTGTATTTCTAATACATGAAAATATATGATGCAATTGATGCAATGTTTTATATATGCTATATAGTTAAGAAACTAAATTTATATAGATATAAATAATATTTTATTTCTATCTATATAAAATATAAGAATAGATTATAATATAACTATAAGTCATTAACATATCAAGTAAAAATATTATTACTAATATTTGTTTTGCTTTCCGTCTCAAATTACTTACAACAACGTTACAAAACTTTTAACTAATGATTTATTTTAAAAAAAATATATAAATTATAAAGTATGATAAATATCATATGTTATTATTTGATGTTAATAATAACATAATTACTATTTCTACCAATATATTATTACTTTTACCATATAATAAAACCTTTAAGTTTATAACTAGAATAATCTTATTAATCTAATTAATTAAAATTTTATTTTCTAAAATATTATATTTTTATCTCTCATAGATATATGTTCTTATGTAATTTTTTTTATAATCTATTTTATTATAAATAATATATTTTAATTATTTTAATTTTTAATGAAAATAAATAAAAATAATTAAAATAACAAAATTAATATTTATTGATTATATTTATGTCAATTTATATTTCAAACATAAATAAAAAATCTCAATTTTTATATTTAATTTCAATAACTATTTAATAGCTTCTAGCATTTAAATTTTAATTTTAGATTGATAAAATCGTATTATATATATTTATGAATATGTAGTATATATAAGATATTTATTTATAATATATTGTGATATATTGATTTTACAATTTATTGTTAATATAATAAATAGTATAATTAACTTTAAATAATTTATAGTCCTAATTTTAAAAAAAATAATAATATTAATTTGGTATTTTTTTCTGAAATGTAATATACAGATAGAAACTAAAATTTATTTATATATAAATTTATTAAAATTTGCAATTAAAATATTATGTATATTATTATTTTAATTTATTTACTATATTCTATATATTCTATATAATTATTTAGATTAAAATGAGGAAAATAACTATGTTATCTCGAACGATGAGATCTAATGCTATTTTCATTTTCTTGATTTTATTAATTTTAAGTAGTTTTATTTATTATTCACTAAGTTATGGTTTATCTTTAAAAAAGTATTATCATGAAAATGTTCGCGCAAAAGAATTAACTCAACTGCCAGATATGAAAAAATATCCATTAGGAGTTGTTCGCAAGAGAGTATTTTTAAAAATAATTGTTCCAATAATAGAAAAATGTAACGATAAGATTATGAAAGATCGACTCTGGTTATTATCTAAATATTATGATAAAAATTGGAAAAATATAGATAAAAAACGATTAAATAATATTTGTAAAAATTACAACATACAATGCAATTCCACTACAACATTAAACTGGAATAAACTATTAAATCGTGTGGATATTATTCCTACTCATTTTGTCGTTACACAAGCTGCAATAGAGTCTGGTTGGGGAATTTCTAGTTTGGCTAAAAAAAACAATAACTTGTTTGGTATGAAATGTGCTCGTAAGTGTATTTATAGGAAAGGTACCATTAAATACTATGCATTTTATTCATCTATCGATCGATCAATCAATGCATACTTAAAAAATTTGAACACTAATAACGCTTATGAATTATTTCGAAATGCACGCGCCAAGCAACGCAAAACTCAAAATTCATTAAATACAAGCATATTAATTAATAATCTAAAAAATTATTCACAACTTGGAAGAGTATATAATAATTATTTACAACAAGTGTTATCTGGAAATAAAGAATTAATAACTCAAGTTCAGAGTGACATATTAAAGAATATTTGATTTCTTTAAAAAAAAGAATAATATTTAATGCATAAAATAAATTTAAATTATTTTATGCAATTAGTTTAAATAAAAATAAAATACTCTTAAGGAAAAATTTAATTTTTATTGTATTTTAAAAATAAATATTAACTATTAAATAGATTGTTAAAATATTTTCATTCAATGAAAGTATTTTATACTAATAAACAAGTTTTATGTAAATTTTTATAAAAACAATAAATATATTGTGGAATAATATATATATTAATATACTGATAAGTATATTAATAATTATTATTAAGAATCAGAAATTATTAATAATAAAATTAGGTTATTATTTTCACTCAAGGAGATTTTATTATATTATCCTGTTACTTCATACTCCTTTTATATTATAGTTAATGCAAGTGTAACTGCATTAACTATAATATAAAAGGAGTATGAAGGTCATTTTTTGCTATAAAGGTATCATAATTATGATAGCAATAATTATTTAAACTGAAAATTAATACTAGTCTATTTTATTTATTATCAATTTAAGTTATTGAATCTATTTTTTATAAAAAAACTAGAAATTTTATATAAAATATAAGTTTTTGAATATTTAAAATCCAAAAAAAAGATATGATAAATCTAAATTTTATTTTCTTATATGTTTCATTTGTAACTTCTAGAGCATTAATTATGCAAAATTAAAGAAAAAAATTAGTTTTTATATTATATTTATTTAGTTTTATATTATATTGTGTAATAATTTTTTGATAAAAATCCTAAAATAATTAATAGTTACGTCAAATAATAATTTAATCTATTATTTATAATTAGAATTTTTATTTATCTTTAAATTAATTACTTATATTTATTTTTATTGTTTATATTTAGTTTTAATTTAAAAAAAATAAAAATAATTATCTTGTCAATTCATTAGAAAGTGATAATTTAATTAATTTTATAATGAGAACATGAATTTTACTTTTATTAATTTTAATTAATTAGTAATTTATTAAATTAAAGCTGAAAATACTATATTTTAATAGTTTTAATAAATTTATAAATATTTTAAATTTTTAAATAAAATTAATTTTAAATCATAAAATAAATAATATTTTTAATAAAATTAAATTTAAAAATTTATAAAATTAATAAAATAGAAACAAATTAGCATAATAATACTAATTTTTAGCAAAATTAGAAATAATTTTTTTTTATAGAATATTTATTTAATAAAAAAATGTATAATATTTAATATTAACTATTATACAACTAACAATAAATTATAATTCATATAATAAATTTATTAATTTTTTTAGAAAAACTATAATGTAAAAGAAAATATGATTTTTCATACTTAATGGTTATTTTTTACTAAGCAATAATATATAGCAATCAATATATTAATAAATAATTTTTTCTTTAAAATTAACTTATTAAATTATAACCAGTTTTCTGTTATTTTTACATGTATTGTCGTTATTGAGACAATATTATATTTTATGTTATATATAACGTTAGTAATTATTCATTATATTTATATAAAACAATAATATGATTATATAATTTTAAATTTATATATAAAGAATTCAATTTTATAGAAAATAATAATTAGTTTTCTATAAAAATTTTATATCTCACTAAGTTTAGTGTTGAAATGAATTCATTTAATTATTTTACATAAAAAATAAAATTTATATCAAAATTTAATAAAAATTATTAAATTGAAAACTTTATTCAAGTTGGTATACATAACTTATATATATTTTATATTATTTGTTTTAAATTTTAAAAGATAGAACTTAATTATTAAATAATAAAACATTTATCTTTTCTTTTATTATTCATATAATATTAATTAATAGAAATTAATATTAAAAATTAATTGATATCATTTTAATAAATTAAACCGTGAGATGATTGGATTAAATATTATCAAATATTTTATATAATATTTAATCCAAATTTTTAAAACTAACGAAATATAACTAAAAATTATAACTGGATTGACGAAAGTAATTATCTTGATTTTAAAAGATATTGAATTAAAATATTTATTACTAATATAATTCTTTATTAATTTATGTAATTAATAAAGAATAGCTAAATTGTTATAATAAATAAAATAAATCAAAATATGAACAACTATAATGATATTATAGTAAATTATTTATATATTACATAAAGCGAAGTGTATTATAATATTTAAAATATATTACTTTAAAATACTTAAAATATAATTATTTATTAATTTAATAAATAATTATAAATATAAAAAAATCATAATATAGTAATAAGTTTTAAAGTAAGCAAGTAAAGAAAATATATTGTTAAGTAGTATGTATAGCAAAAAAAATAAAGAATATATCATCTTGAAATTATAACAATTTTATGTGATATAGATAATTTTTAGTTAAATTCATTCAGAATGATATTCTGAATGAATTTAACTAAAAATATAAAATTAAACTAATATAAATCATTAATAATCTTATTCTTAATTATAAAAATATAGATAATGCGTAATTAATATTAAATATTAATAGCAAAATAGAATTTATTAACACTCATGATTTAATTTTATTAAAATTCTAATTATTATAGAATATAAAAATTGTGTACTTAATTTTAAAGATATTCAATATAAACAACTAAAATGTTACCAAGTAATTAATCATACAGACAATTTCATTGCATTAAAAAATATATCAAAGAATAAAAAATAATCAAAAAAATAAAATTATAAATTTGATTAACTAATAAATCATTGATTTTTTTGTAGAAAAAATAATGCAAGATGTTAAAAAATAAAAATTTAACTTATTATTATTTAATATTAAAACATAATAAAAATTGTTGCCGAAAAATAAATAATATATTGCAACAACGTTATTAAATTAAATTAAAAAATTGAGTTTTCAAAAAGTACAGTAAGAATTACTTGGAAAGAATAATAAAAATAATGATATAAGAATAAATAATATAATTGAATAAAAATAATATAATAATATGATTATTGGTAGTCCTATTAATGATTTTAAAGTACATTGTGTTCTTTAAGTTAATTAACATATATTTTTACTCTATAATATCAGGTATTGGTTTAATTGAATTAAATATCAGTTTTAAATAAATTATATTTAGTTAAAGAGTAAAATAATAAAGACTATTTAGTATTCATATATAAATTAATTAGTTACAACAATATTAGATTAAACAATTATTAACCATGCGATCACAATCGAAACTGGTAAAAAGAAGATAGATGAATAATTATTGTAAATAATTATTCATCTCTTTAAGCATATTAAGGTCAAAAAAATAAAATCTTAAAATATAATTATAAACTAACTATTTTTTTAATTAAATTCTTATTTATACATATAATTGCGTAATAATATAGAAAAATTAAAATAAGTTAACTCGCATAATATATATATTAATTAATATATATACAGTTTTAATATAAAAATTATATTTACTTTATTTATTTGTAAATATTTTACTAATGAATTTTATAACTAAAGCTTATCCTTTCATATTAAATTTCGTACAAAACAAGAATTATAAATCATTAGTTAGTATTATAAGTTTATTTTATATATAATATTGGAGCGATATATGCCATAAAAGTTTGATTCTTGTGAAAATATTAACGTTAGTAACAATATAGAATAATATAATTTATTATTAATCTTAGTGTAATTATAATGCATATTTATAATATAATTATTACCAATAATAACTAATTTAACAATTATCGTCCATAAAAATACCAATTAAGATGATATAAAAATATTTATATATTAAATATGAATAAAAATACTTATTTTATGTACTGTTATAGTTATGGCAAGATATTTATCTTTATCAGTATGATTTTAATATATAATGATTTATGTAAAAATTTTAAATTATTGAATTTAATTTATTAGAACTATATTTTAGTATTAGCAAATATTTTAAAAAAAACCAGATAAACTGCTAAAAACAAACATAAAAAGGATAGTAAAAACTATTTAGAAAAGAGATTTTAATTCTATTTAACTAATTTTAAATTTATATAACTGCTTCTATTAAATTAGAAATATAATAGAAAGGCTATAAATATAAACAATTATAACTTACTTAAAACATTGATGTAATTTAAAAAAATAATATAATAGAAATTTAATACTAAATAAAAAAGTGTTATACATAAGTATGAATTAGCTTGTCAATAAATATATACTTAATTTACTTGAAAAAATATCAATATTGATGATGAATTTAAATGTTTATATGTAATAATATGTAATTTAAAAATAATTAAATTGTATAATTTGCTACTAATAACGATATGTTTTGTTGTCACTAAGACAAACTATAAAATCAGGTTAGTATTTTTATAACATTAATTTTTAAATAGAAATTATGATAATAAAAGGCTTAATATTAAATATTTAATAATATTTTCTATTATATAATTATTTTAATTATCAGTAGTAAAAGTAATAATTTCTCAAGAAAATTTAATATTACGCCAATTGGTAATTTCATTATTTACTATAAATAACTTATACTTTTTATTCTTTTTTTTGTAAAATCTTTGCTAATAACTAAATAGTTTAAAAATTAAACTATTTATATATTGGGAAAAATCTTAATATTATATAATGTTTATGTATTAAATAAATTAGAACACATGATAACATACATATATGTTAATTATTACGCTTTACATCATTACTAATGTAATATACATTGTTTATAATCAAGCAAAATATATACAATTTTTAAAATCTTTGTTGATATAGAGAGATTGTAATAATAAACTATTTCTGACAAAATTAATTTTATAAAATTTCTTATTCTATATTATATATAAGATTAAATATTTTTAATATAGATGATCTCTGTAATTATTCATATTCATAATAAAATAGAGTAAATCAATAATATTGATGTAAAGTTAATTAATTTTGTGATGTAATTAAAAATTACATTCAATAATAATTGATAGTAATAGTTTCAATTAATCTCGGTTATTTTTACATTATATAAATAGTTAAAAATTACTTTCATATAAGAATTAATGATATCAGACACTAAACTAGTTTATTTTATATATAAAATAATTATTTTATTATAAATAATTATATATTAGATTTTTAATTCTGTTTACTGTGGTCCACTATATATAAACTATTACGCATATAATCATTATTCTTAATTTACTTATATTATTAATTTAATTTAAATAACTTAATTATACAATCATCTATATTATTTTAACATTGTTAAAAAGTTACTTCTTTTTCATAAAAATAATTTTAAATAAAATAGATATAAAATAAATTTATTTTATAATATTAAAATTAACAAATATTAAATTTAATCTTATAATAATACCAATTATTTCTTTAAAAGAAATAATATTAATTAGAATCATTCTATACAAAATAGTATTATATAATATTTCTATCAAATAACTATTTTGTTTACAATAAATTAAGAAAATTTAGTATGATGTGAAAATATAACAAAACATTGTACAACAATGTTTTGTTATATGCATTACGTGATTTATATCAAATATATTAGAAGTAGTTAATTTTATAATTTATTTTTCATTAAGAATCGTATTTAAAGAATAGTCTTCGTGAATATACTTAATCAAATAATTAATATTAACTTTCGATACTTTTAGTAGTTATTAGAAGATACTACAGTATATGATAATTATATTTTTCAATTATATTAAATTAGTTTTTTCTAAAAATATTATCATAATATGCCTATTAGCTTTATATTAGTTGTAAACTTTATAATTTATATGATTAATGAAATTATTCTAATTATTAGAATAATTAGTTTATATGTGCAAATAAAAGACTGTTCTTATATTCAAAAAAAATTTTCTGAAAAGTAACTCTGTTAATTCTTATAATTATTTCTTTTATTTAAGGTTGTGCAATAAATTTAAGAAATATTTATATTTACTAAATACTTTAACCTCATGATTGATATTTGATCTGAAATTAAATAAAATTATCTGGACATCACATAACATACGATAGAAATCAGATTCTAATAGATATTATATAGATAATTTGAATTGTTTAATTTGTCGATTTGAGAATAAGAAATACATAATAAATAATTTAATAAATCACTAGATAAATTAATATTGATTATTAAATGAAGATATTCGCGTCATATACTAAAAATAATTATTACAGTGTACTTTATTGTTTAAAGTATATTAATTTACTTTTTTTTTCAGAAAAATATTTAAATATACTTTAAATATAATTGAAAGATAAAATTAATGAGATAAATTAAAATGTGAGGTTATTTTGCATAGTGATTTTATACGCAACGCAAAATCAATGTCGCAAGCAGTTATACTATTATATAAAATCTTATTTTAACGATGGATCTGATAATTTTTAGATATAGAAAAATATACATCGTCAAATACATGGTTATATTTAAAAAAACTGTAATTTGTTAGATAAAAGCATTTATTAATCTATATTTCTAATGTTATTTAGTTATAAAAAATTAAATAAACAAGCAATAAATTTATCATTTGCAGTACGTTTAGATTATGTTGGTATTTTGATTTCTTAGATGAAGATTTTAATGTTGTAGTTAATTATATAATTTATAAAAGAATATGTTTAATTAATTTATGGATATTAATAATAAACGTGTAAGAAAAATTATAGATATTTATCAATTTTATAAAATATAAGCCTCATAGTTATAGTGTATATTATAACAAATTCTTTAAAAATTTTAACAATTAGTTGCTTTGTAATAAAGTTAATTATTTGTTTACTGTAAAGAAATGCTACATCCTAAATAAACGATATATTAATCTTTAAGCCTTATTTTATTATATTAATCTGTTAGTTATTTAAAAATTAAATATACACAATTTACTATATGATAATATCTAATCTTATCATAATAGATTTTAATGTTTATATAGTTGGAAACCATGCTTATATATTTATCTTAAAATATGATAAAATTATAGATAATACAAGTGGCATATTTAATACTAATTCACTATTATATAATAAATATTTAAGATATTAATATTATTGATTTTATAATTGAAGTTAATCGTAGTACATTATATTTAATAATTTGGTTTAAATTGGTTAGTAAATAATTTAAACTATTAGTGTTATCACGATAAGTATATTAAAATTCATATAATAAATTAAGCATTTATTATAAATACAAAACTTCTTGCGCGACGATAAAAATTATATGCTAGAAACAAATAGAAATAAAACACTTATTTACAAATTATCTTATAGTTTTAAAATATCTATATATAATTATTTAGTTTAATACTAACTCATTATTAATAAATATTTTGTGAAAAACTTTCTATATAACGCAAAAAATAATATTAATATTAGTTTAGGATATTTAATGTTAAGTTTAATAACTATACTAGATATTTTATCAATCATAAAATTACTTCATTAATTTCAGTATATTTCTAATTAATACTTATATTATATTTATAATTGATAATGCATAAGAAATAGACTTCACAGTAAAATATATAATTTTTTTTGTTTTTGATGAAAGTAATATTGAATGTTTGATCAGAAACTTCTAAATCATTACACTACATATAGATATCTTACGATTATCAATTATGATAATAAATTGACTTTCATCATAATGAAATAATGATTTCTTTAAAAAAAAAGTTAATGATATTGGCGTCAATATTTTAATTGATGTTATCAAACAACCAAATATTTAGTTGTTTAAAAATGTAACTATTTTAATAAATTTTTATACATATAGTCAGTGACTCCTAATTAAAATAAACTTATTTATCGAATATTTATATTAGATATTTATATAAAACTCAATTAAATTATAGACAGATATTAACTTTTAATATTTATTGTATCATATTACAAATGTATTATATGATTAAGTACAATCTAAGACATTAATCATTTTACGTGTTATTTTAAAATAATTTTATACTATATAGTTTCATATAAAGACTTGAACTATAAGAAGTAAAATTTCTTATATGATTTCATCATGCATTGTATAAATAGGTATAGATCATTACGTTATTAGATTTCTTATACGTATCAACATTACAAAACCAAAGTCTCTTTATGATGTATTTTAATTAGTAGACATTTTAACAGTTAACATCTTAAGGAAATTTTTATTATTTAGTTATAAGATTAATAACAAGAGACTGCTAAAAACAAATAAATTAATAAATAAGAATTCGACTGCTTTATGACGTTTATAATATAACCACTAACATTTATAATATGATTATGTGCTATATTATAACTTTAAAATGAGATTATATAATATTCTACACTAATCTACTTATATTTATTGCAATATTTTGTCACTTATATTTAATTTTTTACTATAATTTATTTTCTCTTAAAATGTATTAATAATATCTAGTGATTAAAGTTTATGATAAAATATTACACGATTTTGTTAGAGTAAAAATAGAAATTCTTGATCTTTAATTGATCTATTGTACGTAGATCATATTTAATTTTTCTTCTATTATTTATTATTTTACGGTCAATAACTATACTTTGTTTAGTTATTATATTTAAATAAATCAGCAATTATAGTATAGAGTGTTTTAATATTTCATATACAACATTAAATTATATTCATAAATTATGAGTATTGATATTTATACTTATGCAATCAGGAAAAAAATTATTAATTATTTTCTTTAAAAAACTATTTAAACTAATTTTGTTTATTATAAATTAATGACGTTTATTAAACAGACAATTCATTATTCATGTTAAAAATTTTTATTATTAAGCTGATTGAAGATTACGCATATACTTTTCTTTGCAAATTCCATATCTACTTATTCAGAGTAGATATACTAAGTATTTATTTATATTGTAATCATCCTATATAAAGACAAATTGAATAATTTTATTATTTTTTACAAAATAGATAATTTTAACAATTTAAAACGTTTCTTTACTATTCTATATTTTAAGACTATTAATATGAAATATTAATAGTATTTTATTTTATACACGCATTAATATTATGTAATCTTGCATATAATAAATAATGTAAGATCAATAAAAAGTAAAAAATCTAGAACTAATAGTTAATAATAACATCTTACTATTTGAAACAACTAATTACACAAATAAACTATATTACGATAAATATAGTTTAATTACTAAAATTACACATAACTTTATTGACCTAACAATCAATATCATTATGTATTTGAATAAACAAGATATTTAAATATAATTTATTGAACAATTTATTTTTATATACTTTACTTATACATGTTATTACTTATCTTATATTTTGATATATACGTATATAAAAACTAGGTATTTACCTTATTGCATATAGATATCAGTTAAGTGAGAAGAAGATTATACTCTATAATATATTATTTAAAATCTTTTTTTATATATTTGCAATATATATAATATTAATTAATTCAATTCTATAATAGAGTTATATTATACAAATATCACATGATATATATTTAACATAAACTGATAATTATAAATTATTATTGTACAGTTAAATTAAGTCATCGTTCGTTAAAGTATTTAGAGATATATGTATAATTAACAAAAACAAATAAAGTTAATAAATAACTATATTATATATTTTAATTATAAATAATAATATTTTATACTGTAGCAAGAATTTTTAGAATTATTTAATTATTAAAATTTATAATCTGTAGTTTGTTTGCTAAACTTAAGTATAATTATTGTAATTAAAGATTAAAATTTTTTTTCACATTAATTATTTTTTTTGAAAAAAAAGATTATATATTTGAAATTAATATTCAATGTTATGCGAATTTATTAATAATAAGTTATACTATAATTCTCTTAAACGTTAAATAACAGGAATCTAATATAATAAGCAACTTACTATACTCTGAACTAAATCTTTGCAGTAAAATATACATCATTACTTTATCATGATAGCTTAGTTATTGTTTAGATAATTAGTTTAATGTTACATCAATTTATTTATAAAAATAATTGAAGATAATTAATATTTATCTATTACTTTTTATTTAAAAAGTAAATATAATCTTGGTATTTAATAATTGATAGCATATTTCTATCTTCCATAAAAGATAGCGATCAATAAATCTATATAATAAAATGTAATTTCATTCTTATATTAATAATTAATAAACTGAATCAATGAGTTAATATGATAATTATAAGATTTATAGATATGATTATTAACATGCTTAATTATAGTTAATAATTATGAGCTATATAAAAATGATTTATTTTCAATAAAGAAATTTAATTTATGTATCCAACTACACACAATAGATATTATTTACTGTCTGAATTAATTAATATGTCAAATAATAAGCACAATTAATATTATTAATAATATATAAGATTTACAAAAGGATAGATTTAAATATTGTTATATGCTAAATATTGACGACTTAAAATATTTTTAACAAAATAGATATTAATATTTGTACTAAAGTATTTTTTATTACCTATATTTAGTTAAATGGTACATCATGTAAATTTCTGATAATAACATTTAATGCTGTTATTAGTTAAGTTACATTTATACTAATTCTTGTACAAGAATATTATATTTAATTGATTTATTGCAATTATTAGTTTATTTTAAGTATAAAATTATTAGATATTTCAGTATAATTGAATATAGTAATGAAAAAATATTTTACTAATTATTTACATTAACCAGAAAGCTAACGATAGAAAATAATCATAAGTTAAAACTATCTAGATTCGTTATTATTAAATATAATATCTAAATGTTTTGGTTACACTAAAAATTTAAATATTTATAAAAAAATATTTTACTACTATCATAAAGGCATGTAAAGATAGCAATATCACATATAACTGTTGGGTATTTGTAATTAAATATATTTAATGTAATTCAAATTTAATATAAAATACTTTAAGCGTTTTAAGATATATGATAATTATGAAAATGTTTTACATTATTATTTAATATGTTATACTTGTAATAAGTTATGTATATATTTGTTAAATACAATAAATATATTGAAACGTTACAAAAATAAACTTAACGTATTATAATGCATTGCATAAAAATCTTATTATATTTTTAATTGAATTTATTAAATGTTATAATCCTAAAACATTTGATCTTAAAACTGTATAAAACATAGTAATATCTTATCTGTAAACACTAAAGATAATATATAATAGTGCAATAAATTTATACTCGATGTATTTTTATTCATAACTATTACAAATTTAGTAAATGATAAAATAAACTTAGTGTTGAAGCTACATAAATATTAATTTATTATATATTATTAATAATATATAATAAATTAATGAAAAAGATATGTTTAATTCTATGATTTTAAAAACTAATTATTATCTACTATCTTGTTATGAAAATATGATTAAATAATATTTCAAGTTAATAAATTAGTTAAATTATAAAAGTTTTTTAATGTAAAAAAAACTAAAACTTAAAATAAAGATAAATATGTACATAATTTTTATAAATTACAGCGATCATTGATTTTTTAGAATATTATAAAGCCTATATTATTGATCTTTAACGCACTACACTTAAAAAGTCATTAGTAATATTACAATAGATTATTTAAAAGTAGTTTAACAAATATTATTTGAAATTAATAAATG
This sequence comes from Arsenophonus sp., assembly GCA_046530765.1. GTDB lineage: Bacteria > Pseudomonadota > Gammaproteobacteria > Enterobacterales > Enterobacteriaceae > Arsenophonus. The sequence continues at coordinate 17,018 of JBHEQS010000011.1, read as the reverse complement.
TAAACATAAAGTTTTTATTTTTGTTGATTTATATTATTATTACTATAATTCCTAATAACAACAAATAATATATATTTGTTGTCTGTCATATGTTAGTGAATAGAATAGTCTTAATTAATATAAAATAGTAGTTTCTATTAAGATGATTTGATAGAAAGATTTAATCAATTAGTTAATAATAATCATAGTGCATATACTATTGTATTATTAAAATTATTTATTTAGAAAACTGTTGATATAAAAATCAAAATAGTAATTTTATTAAACTTATTTATCTTTAAAAATATTTTGATAATCTTAATTAATAAAATTTGTATTTAATTTAAATCACTATAAAATATCAAATTAATGTGATTTAGTGTATTTTGGATATATACTCATTAAAATATTATTTATGATATTAGCAAATTACTAACATTTTAATTAAAAGTAAAATTATACAAAATAACATATATCAATGTTTATGTATTTTTTAAACACACAATTATCAAATAATTATTTGTAATATTAAAAATATTAACAGTATAGATAGATCGAAAACAACTCAAGTGTAAATATTGATCAATAATTAAAATATTATGTTACATTTTAATACACTGATATATTGAATCAATAAAATTTAAAAACCAATAAAAGTTTGTTATAAACAGATATCCACATTTAAATATCATAGAATATTATTAAATGCTGATCTAAAGTCATAAAAATAAAACTGTACATCTAAAAACTAAATGTATAATTCTAAAATTATTTCTTATACTTTCTTGAAAGTTTTAATGACTCTTTTGAATCATCAAAATAAAAACATATATATTATTCTAATTTTGTTATCAATAAATATACGTTATAAAATCAAGATAGAACTTATGTATTTAAAATTTTCTAGGTTACAATTTAAAAATGGGTTAAGAATTGTATTCTACACATACATCATTTAAAATGATCTATGCAAATTATCCATCGAAAAGTAAAATATATGAGATATTATATTAATTTGGATAAATAGAAGCAACTATTCTATTTTTCTGTAGAATTTAGAGATAAAAATTATATTGATAATAAATAAATAAATAAATAAATAAATAAATAAATAAATAAATTACTTTTGTATTATTAGATAAAATATTATTCAATAATAAAATAATTAACAAAAAGTTATGATACTATCATTTCTTATTGCAACTATAATATGCTTCTTGTTATATTTAACTGAAAATATTTGTCTATTATATGTGTTATTGACATTAACCTAATGTTTATAATCAATCGTCTAAAAAATATAAAAATTATAATTTAATTAATTTGCAGTATATGTCATCTACATAGTATTAATATACTATCTTAATTTTTTGAATTAACTATGTTTTTATTTAAAATTATCATAATATCCTATCTATTATTGCATATAAGTAATACATATTTTTGTTGATAATATTAACTTTAATGATTAATGTTATGTTAATTCGAAGACATTAAATTATAATTTATTTTAAAATTCTTTATTACACTACTGAATTATTATAGATGTATTGGATCTTGGTGAAATTGATCAGAATCATAATTATTATTAAAAATTTTTATACAATAAAGCAAATATATATAAATTCTATATACTAATATAAATACTATTTAATATTTCATGTTTTGATACTTATTTAATTGTTGGAAATAAGCAAAGAATAGATCTTATTATTTTTTTATTTTATAATTCTTATTGCAGTTAATCTTTTATGGAAAATTTAATATCAATTCAATATATTAGAATAAATTAAGATCTATGTTATTTAATTTATAATCAATTTCTATGTTAGAAATACTTTTATGATTCTAGTTGAATTTTTGTTCAAGTTACTGCAATTAAATTGATATAAAATAATTTTTATAAAATTTAAAGAATATTGATATAATAATATTTTTATCAAAAGATATAGCGAAAACCAGTATTTATTTATTATATGTTTTGTAACAAAAATATATTCTTAATATTTTAAAATCATTTAGATTATTTTTTTTGGTAAAATATATGAGAAAACTTAATTCTAATTATATAAATAAAGAGTTTCATAAATTATTTGGAATAATATATCTACAATTAATTCGTATTGCACTTATTATTAAAAATAAATGATAATGCGACCAAGTTTTCCAATATATTAAATAGATAATAAAAGAATTAGATAAAATTTTAAATATATGTTTATAGGTATAACTTTAATCTTTCATAAAAATAAAAAAAATGTCATCTTTTATTAATAAAGAATTAAAAAAATTAATTATATATAATAAATATAAAAAATACAATCATTTCAATAATCAAATCTCTAGTATAGAATCGTTCGATGTTCATTAAAAGAAAAGATTTTTTGTTATTTACTTTTCTTAACAAAAAACTAACTCTTAATTTCCTTTATTAACCATTAACAATGACGTCACTCAGTTAGAAACTTAAGTTTCACAAATACTACTTATAACACAACATTCAGAAATATATTTTATATAAAATTTAGTGTAGTTAGTGGTTTATTTGTTGCAATATACACCGCAGGCATTTAATTAAAATATTTATATTAATCTCGTTTATATCCTATTATATGCACTATAGCTTCTCAGCTATATTATTGCATACTTGTTAAGTAAAATATGTATTTAATTATTGTTGATATGTGAAGTCATATACATTAAGTAAGAGATATTTATTTATACAACTCATATAATTATTATGTTACAATATTATTATATAAACGCATAAAGCACTATTAAAATGATTTATTGGATTCTTAAATTGTATAATAAGAAAAATTAAGACATATTATTGTAATTTTTTTTAAGATAAATATCATTATTTTAATTACTGTTTCTTGCTTTGTAAATTTACATTTTATTACTGTTAATATATATCTATATTAATATTTATCACATGTTAATATTTAAAATTAGTTATTGTATTATAATTTTTATAGACTGTATAATTTAATTATTATATAGGATAGTATTATAATAATTATATATTTATTAATAAGACTTAACATTTTTAATAATGTCATTAATATTCTTGTGAATATCTTTTAAAATAAAGATTTGGTAATATTTTGTAGTAAAATAAAAAACTTTTGTTTGTTGTTATACTTTTTTTGTATTTTCATAAAATTTATATGAACACATTAAAAATAAAAATTATGACATAAAATACGACAGATAAATTAAAGATAGTTTTCAATTAAATATTAATATATTAGTTATTCATAATTTATCAACTAGAGATGTAACAATTAAATTAATAGTGTGTTTTGTAATGCGACATGCTTAAGCTGTAGCTATTATTATATTCTTATAACATGATTTTGTTTATATTAAGTATTTAAAAAGTGTTTTATGTTATTTTAATTTAGTTAAATTGCTAAGGTATTATAAAAACCTATATAAATTTGCTAATTTTAAAAACAGAGATCCATGTTAGTGAATTGAATTATACAATTTATATATAATTAATAGGAATTATGAGCTATCAAGTCCTTGCCCGTAAATGGCGCCCACAAATATTTACAGATATTATTGGGCAACAAGATGTTTTAACTGCAATAATAAATAGCTTAGCTAAGAAGCGACTTCATCATGCATACCTATTTTCAGGCACTCGTGGTGTTGGAAAAACAACTATAGCACGACTGTTTGCAAAAGGACTTAATTGTGAGATGGGAATTAGGCAAAATTTTTGTGATAAATGCGCTAACTGTCTTGAGATAACACAAGGTGAATTTGTTGATTTAATTGAAATTGACGCTGCTTCACGCACTAAAGTTGAAGATATTAGAGAATTACTAGATAATGTTCAGTATTCACCAGTGCGTGGTAGATTTAAAGTATATTTGATCGACGAAGTTCATATGCTTTCTCGTCATAGCTTTAATGCATTACTTAAGACACTTGAAGAACCACCAGAACATGTAAAATTTTTATTAGCAACAACAGATCCACAAAAATTACCGATAACAGTTTTATCACGTTGTATTCAATTTCATTTAAGATCACTAGATATTAAACAAATTAGTTTTAAACTCAAACATATTTTAATGGCTGAGAAAATAGATAGTGATGAACATGCAAGACAATTAATCTCCATAGCTGCTAAAGGTAGCTTGCGTGATGCATTAAGTCTAACAGAGCAAGCTATTGCTATTGGAAATGGAAAAGTATTATCAGATTCAGTTAGTAAAATGTTGGGGATATTAGATAATGAGCAACCGCTATCAATTATTGAAGCGATTGTATATGGCGATGCAAAAAAAATGATGTGTTTATTAGAAGATATTGCTTTGCGTGATAATGACTGGGAAAACGTATTGATTGAAATGCTATCATTGGTTCATCGTATTGCCATGATACAACTCTTACCATTAAAAATTCAAGATATCATATCACCAATAGAAGATCGTTTAAATTTACTTGCTAACTTAATTACATCAAAAGATTTACAGTTCTATTATCAAACATTATTAGTTGGACGCAAAGAGCTTCCGTACGCTCCAGATAGAAGAATGGGGATTGAAATGACTTTGTTACGCGCGTTAACTCTTAATCCTAAAAATGTTGATGATATTAAAATTTCATTGAAGTCATCACATAATTTTAATAAAATAAAAACTAAAGATGAAAATATCAATAATCATATTGATATTTTCACTGATTTAAAAGATAAAAAATTAATTAATACACCTACATCGAAATTGTTGCGAGCAAAAGAATTGTTAAATATAAATCAAGAAAAATATCCACTCAAGAATAGTGAAACATCTTCTCTTAAGACAAAAACATCAAAATCTATTATAAAATTAGAAAGATTGCCAATCGTTTCTAAAAAATATCATAGTTTTTCTTTAGATAAATCGAAAGAAATTTATGATATTAAACAAAATGAAAATTATAGCTCTTATGAACACTATAAAAGCCATACTTTTAATAAAGAATTAGAACAAGTAACAACAATTTGTAATATTCAACAATCATTTGAATGTGAAAAAACTAATAAACTATCAAATAAAATTATGATCGAAGTTAAAAATATAGATAATTGGGCTAATGAAATTTCTAATTTAAAAATATCAAATTTAATAGAACAACTTGCTCTAAATAGTTATAAGGAATCATTAAGTGAAACAGAAATCTGTTTACATTTACGTTCAACAAAACGACATCTGAATACTAGACAAGCACATAAAGCATTAACAAAGGCCATGTCTGAATTATATGGTAAATTAATAAAATTAACTATTATCGAAGATGATAATCCAGATAAAAAGACTCCATTAGAGTTGCGACAAATAATTTATGAAGAGAAGATAGATCAGGCTAGAAAAGCAATTGCTGATGATAAAAAAATTAAAATTTTACTTAAGTTATTCGATGCGCAGTTAGATGAGGAAAGCATTCGACCTGTGTAATCTAATAGGCATCCTTAAGTATAATCTTACAATATTAAAGTATATATTTGTAATAAATAATAAACTAATATTGTCTTTAACGAAACAACTATAATAACTTAATTGATAGCTTCAAAACACACAACAAAATATTACTAATCTATAGTTTATCAATAAATATGAAATTAATATTGTTAAAGTAAATATTAATTTTACTTAATATTATAGTTGAATTAAGTTATATTAGTTAATATAACAAGAAAATATGTTACAATAATCTTTTGTTGAGATACAAATTAGTAATGATTGTTTTATGCAAAAGAATAAATAAAAATATAAAATGTATAAAATTTATATAATGATAAAAACTATTTTAAGTGTCTAGACTTATATGTCAATTCAATACAACAAAGAACTAATTTAAAATTTTGAATAAAAACCTACTGTGTTATTTGATTGATTTATAATCAAATAATTGTAAATACTGACAATTCTATATTTTACGATCATGATCGTAAAATATAGAATTAATTTATTTATGTTTTGATATATATTATAGATATAATATATTTTATATAAAACTCTATATTTGCATTTACATTTACATTTAGAAACATAGAGTTTTATATTTCATATTTATTTTTATATTAGATTGTAGATATCTTATTCTATTCAATTAATATAATTGAATAGAATAATTACAAATTATTAATTTAGACATTAAAAGAGGTTATTGCTTAAAAAGCAATAATTTAAATAAAAATAACTAAATATATTTATTAGAATTTTCTAAATGTAATGTAATGTAATGTAATTGTTAATTATATTTCAAACTATTTTTATAGCACTAATAAGTTTCGAAATAATTAATTGTAGAAATAGGCTAGTATCTTAGTAATAGTTAATTTATTGAAATGCTACAGTCATCCTTACTTACAAAAAAACAACTTAATAATTATAAAGAATTTTAATTTTAAACTTCTTTAATTATTTATTAAAAATTTAAGAAGTAGATATTAAAGTACAAGTGGATATAAATATTGATAATTAGAATGCGCATATAATAAACTTTTGTAAATATTTTATGAATAAGAATTTTCATAATCAAAAGTTAATTTATTTTAGTTGCAAATGATAAATTTTTTCATTTTTTTTAAAAAAATATGTATGTATGCTACAAATAAGTAATTATTTAATTTGAAATAATAATATACTATATCTATGGTTCTTATAACTTAGATAATATCTTTTATGTTAATAATTTATTGCAAAAAAAAACACTTTAACTTCAAAGTAAATAGCTTACTTTGTTTTAAGTAGTAGAATTAACATTAATAATAATTATAGTCTATAATAATATTCATCTTCATGTACAAATCGAATCATAATAAATGAAAATTTATAATTAAAAATTAATTAATATTACTTTTATAAAATATATAAAATATAATATCATAAATATATATTTGACAGTTGTATCTTTTTTAGGAGAAATTGTAAGTTTTAAAAACTTAAATAACATTAAAAATTATAATATCTAAGAATAGTTCATTTTAAATGTTTTCTAAAACATAAATAAAAAACATTATTTATGTTTATATTTTCTATATAACATAAAATAATAAATGTAATAAAATAATAGAATATTTTTTGATTTCATATAAATAAATTATTGAAAACAACGGAAACGTTAATATGTTAAGATAGATACAATTATATTTTTAATATATTTTATGATTAAAAATATAATTGTATTAGACACCATGGAAAGGCGTGCATAACAATTATTATTTATAATAAAATATTTTTTTTAATTTGTAATACTAATTAATTATTATTTAATTACAATATGCTTACATCTACTTTGTGTCGTTAATCATAGTAAGTTTATATTACATTATAGAGATATAAATAATTTATCAATCAATTAAGATTCAAAATCTTATTGAATGTATTATTTAACTTATTTTGTTGACACAAATTTAATATATAATAACACTCCACTTTTACAAGTTTATAGAAATAAAACAATTACATCAAGCATAGCCAAGTCGTTATATGTAAAAATAAATTAATTTTCTTGTTAAATTTATTTTTTTTTAACTTTTATTTTCAAAATATGCATAATGTAAATAAATATATACAAATATTAAAATTATTTTTCATTAAAAAGTTTAATTATATAAGCAATCATTATTCCATTATTTAATATAATAACCTTGAAATTTTTAATTTCCACCCCAACCTGAGTTTTATAATTATTCAATTAAATAAAATTATTCTAAAATTAAGGATATTTAATAGGTATGAAAGGACAAGAAACTCGTATATTTCAGTCAGAAATAAAACAATTATTACAACTGATGATTTATTCTCTTTATTCTAATAAAGAGATTTTTCTTCGTGAACTTATTTCAAATGCGTCTGATGCAGTAGATAAATTACGCTTTATGGCTCTTTCACATCCTAATCTTTATGAAAATGATGCTAACTTTAGAGTAAGAATTTCTGTTGATAAAGATCAAAAAACTTTAATGATTGATGATAATGGCATTGGTATGACACGCGAAGAAGTTATTGATAATTTAGGAACTATTGCTAAATCTGGCACAAAGAATTTTTTACAATCTTTTGGTAATGAACAGTCTAAAGATAGTACATTAATTGGTCAATTTGGCGTTGGTTTTTATTCATCTTTTATTGTTGCAGACAATGTGACTGTTCGAACTCGAGCAGCAGGAATACCTTTTGATAAAGGGGTTTTTTGGCAATCTCATGGTGAGGGTGAATACACTGTTGCTGATATTGAAAAATCAGATCGTGGTACTGAAATCACTTTACATTTACGAGAAGATCAAGCTGAATTTTTAGATAATTGGCGTTTACGCTCTGTGATTAGCAAATACTCAGATCATATTTCTCTTCCTGTTGAAATTGAAGTTAAAAACAAAGAAAATAATACTATTATTTGGGAAAAAATTAATAAAGCTCAAGCTCTATGGGTGCGCAACAAAAATGATATTTCTAATGAAGAATATAAAGAGTTTTATAAACATGTTTTCAATGACTATTCAGATCCTTTAACATGGAGTCATAATTTAGTAGAAGGCAATCAAGATTATACAAGCCTCATTTATATACCAACAAAAGCACCTTTTGATTTATGGAACCGAAATAATAAACATGGTTTAAGGCTTTATGTTCACCGAGTTTTTATTATGGATGACGCAGAACAATTTATTCCGAATTACTTACGTTTTATTCGTGGACTAATTGATTCAAATGATTTGCCATTAAATATTTCTAGAGAAATTTTACAAAATAGTGCAATTATTCGCAGTTTGCGTAGTGCATTAACAAAGCGCGTATTGCAGATGTTAGAGAAGTTATCTAAAAATAAATCTGATGAATATCAAAAATTTTGGCTAGAATTTGGATTAGTTTTTAAAGAGGGTCCAGAAGAAGATCCAACTAATAAAGAAACTATCACTAAATTATTAAGATTTTCATCAACGCATAATGATAGCAGTTTACAAAACGTTTCTTTAAAAGATTATATCAGTAGAATGATTAAAGGACAGGAAAAGATTTATTATATTACTGCTGATAGTTATGCTTCTGCAAAAAATAGCCCACATTTAGAACTATTCTATAAAAAAGAAATTGAAGTTTTGTTATTATCTGATAGGATTGATGAATGGATGATGAATTATTTATCAAAATTTGATGGCAAATCTTTTCAATCTATTACTAAAACAGATGAATCATTAGAAAAACTTATAAATGAAGATAATAAGGAACAAGAAAAAATGGATAAAAAACTTGATCCTTTTATTGCGAGAGTGAAAAAATTATTAGGTAATCGTGTAAATGAAGTAAAGTTAACACACCGTTTAATAGATGCACCGGCGATTGTTACGACAAATACTAACGATATGAGCACTCAGATGGCAAAACTTTTTGCTGCAGTTGGTCAACCATCATTAGAAATAAAATATAATTTTGAGCTTAATCCAGAACACCAATTAGTTAAAAAAGTGATAAAACTAACAGATGATACTTTATTTTCTGAGTTGGTAGAAGTATTACTAGATCAGGCATTACTTGTTGAGAAAGGCAATCTAGAAGATCCTAATCAGTTTGTTCGTCGTATTAATAAGTTAATTTTATGATAAATTTGTTTATTTTATTAGTTTGTTATAAATCTGTATTTAATTGTTTTTATATTTTGTTTTACTAAAAAGTTTAATTAAATAATAATTATTTATTTTTTTTAAAAATATAATAAAAAGATCAAATTTATATTAAATTATGAATTAAATTATTCATTGTATTTCAAATACAAAATATTTTTAAAAATAAAATTAATCATTAGAAAATTACTTGGTCCTTTAATATATATTTTGGGTTTAGATTCTAATGTAGTATACAGTATTATTAAATAAAATTATATGTGCAAAAAAAATACTAAATAAATATTAAAAATATATATTGAATCTATATTTAAATTTTTATTAAAATACAAATGATTATCTATAAAATTATTCATAGAATTTAAAATTAATTAGTTATCTTTCAGTAATAAAGATAACTAATTTACTGATTAAATTTTCATATTTACAGTAATTCTAATTGAATACAGTATATAATTGTTCTGATTTTTAATATTTCGTATACATCTATTTTAATTTATCTGAGTTTTATTATATTTGTAATTACTATAATCAACTACTTTTTTATTAAAAATAGTTTTATTTGACAAACAACTTCCATAATATTTATTTATTATGTAGCATTAATTTATCATTAAAAGAGAAATTAAAGACTTCTTAATATCTTTGTATTAAATTTAATAAGATAAATAGAGGATCATTAATAAGTTTATTTTTTTTTAAAAATTCATTAAGCTGTGTTTTATAACATAAATAACTACATGCTATTTAGTCTATTAATTTTTATTAATAAGCTAATTACCTCTATTTATATATTAAAAATTAAGAAATTTAGTATATATCTTAAAATATAACTTTTCTTTAAAATTATAAAAAACAAAATAACAAGGGATTTTCGTATGCATATTATTTTATTTGGCGCACCAGGTTCAGGTAAAGGGACTCAAGCTGATTTTATTGTAAAAAGATATAATATTATACAAATTTCTACAGGTGATATGCTGCGTTCTATGCCAAAAAAAAGTGTGTTATTTGATTTGAAAACAAAAGAATTAATGGATGCTGGTAAGTTTGTTTCTGATAAATTTGTTATTGATTTGGTCAAAGAATTTATTGAACATAATCATTTTAAAAATGGTTTCTTATTAGATGGATTTCCTCGCACTATAACACAAGCAAACTCAATAAAAAATTTAGGCATTTTGGTAAATTATGTATTGGAATTTGATGTGCCTGATAAAATAGTTATTGAACGTATTGTTGGTCGTAGAGTTCATACACCTTCTGGTCGTGTTTATCATATTAAATTTAATCCGCCAAAAATAGAAAATAGAGATGACGTTACTGGTGAAAAATTAAGCATTCGAAAAGATGATAGAGAAGAAACTATATGTAATAGATTGATTGAGTACCATAAATTAACTAAGCCTTTAATTGACTATTATCATCAAAAAGCCTCTAGTGGTTATATTAAATACTTTAAATTAGATGGCACACGCAAGGTTAGTGAAATTAGTGAAGAATTGAGTAAAATTTTAGATTAGTTGTTAACTAATGACATAATTATTTAATTTTATATTAAATTTATATAGAACTGATTTTTTATGAAGAAAAATATTTAATAATTGCAATCTTATTGCGATTATTAATGATAAATAAATGGCATAATTAAGATGAGTAATAAAAAACATGGTATTTTATTAGCTAATTTAGGAACGCCTGATTCACCAAATAGATTGGCTGTAAAGCGTTTTTTAATAGAATTTCTTAGCGATACAAGAGTTATTGATATTTCTAGAATAATTTGGAAACCACTATTGCATTTAGTGATTGCACCATTACGTTCAATAAAAGTAGCTAAATTATATCGCTCAATTTGGACAAAAGACGGTTCGCCATTGTTAAATTATAGCTTACAACAAAAAAATGCGCTCGCGAAACAATTTCCAACTATTCCTGTAGAATTAGGGATGAGTTATGGTTTACCTTCCATTCATTCAGCAATAGATAAATTATTAATTCAAGAGATTGAAAATCTTATTGTATTGCCGCTTTACCCACAATATTCTTGTTCAACAACTGCTGCAGTTTTTGATATTATAAGTATGGCGTTCAAAAAATATCGTACTATACCAGGGATTTGCTTTATTCGTAGTTATGCTGATCACCATTATTATATTGATGCATTAAAAAAATCAGTTGAGTTAAGTTTCGACAAGCATGGTAAACCTGATCGATTATTGCTTTCTTATCACGGTCTTCCAAAACGTTATGCAGAAGAAGGTGATATATATCCATATGAATGCGCACTAACAACGCGTCTGCTGAGTGAATTAATTAATTTTCCTATTAATAATATTATTATGACTTATCAGTCGCGTTTTGGTTGCGAAGAATGGCTCAAATCTTATACAAGTGTTACTTTAAAAAGATTGGCAAAAAAAGGTGTTAAACATGTTCAAGTTTTATGTCCAGGTTTTTCAGTGGATTGCTTAGAATCTCTAGAGGAGATTGCTGTTTATAATAAAAAGTTATTTTATGCCTCTGGTGGAAAAAAATATCATTATATACCTGCACTTAATGCTTCGGATAATCATATTATGTTAATGGTTAAATTAATTAAAAATATCATATAGAACATAAAATATTTAAGAATTTTAAAAAATTTAACAAAAATAATTTTTTAATAAAAAGATCTTTCTAAGATATAATTTTTTTATTTCTGGAAAAAAATATAAAAAAACAATATTATAATAATATATATACATATATATAATTTGAAATTATAATTAATTAATCAAATGTTTGAGATTTTATAATCAATATAAAACAGTTGATTATTTTTAAACAAAATATAGATAAATAAATTTACAATTTAAAACCTATAGATAGATTAGTAATTTAAACTTAAAAAGCGTTTTGAATTTTAATTTATACACTTGTTTTCTAAAAAAATATGTTTCAAAAAAAATATTTATTTTATATATTTATAATAAAAAAGATAATATAACTACCTGCGTATGAATACCTAAACATTTCAGCTGTTTTTATTGATTTATTTATGTAGTAGCAATCTACATTTCCTATTTTATTATTTTACGTTATATTAGAGATATAGGTGTCAATAATATTTTTTTTTGTTTTATATACTTGAAAATATCAAAAATAAACTATTCTAGTTATCATAATTTTTTAATGTTATTTATATTTTGAATAATTTAATTTTAACTAAAAATATACCGATATTAATATTTAAATTATTATTTTAACTACAATTATATAATATTAAAATATTTCATTGATATATTTTAATACTTATTCTAAATTATCTATAATATATAATTGTTTTAAGTAAAATAATTAATCTAAGAAACTTAAACTATAAAATTAAATATTAGTTAATTTTAATACTTTTATTTATTTTAAAAAATGTTAGAAAATAATTTTCTAATAAATTTAATTCTTATTTTTCATAGATCAGATCATATAAAATATATTATTTATTAGTATAAATTTTTATTAAAAATATAAAAGTAAATTTGTAATTATTTAATATATTGATTAAAAATATTTAATATAAATAAATATATAAGTTATCAATAGATATTTTATTTCAAATATAAATATTTATAAATAATATAAATATTTATAAATATTTATATTATTAGTTTTTTTAGAAAAAAACTAATAAAAATAAATTCTTCTCAATAATTAATTAGATATAGATGCTATAAATTATTATAAATAATAATACTTTTTGAATAATATTATAAGTGCAATTTATATTTCAAAGTTACATTTAATAAAAATATAAATAATATTATAAATACACAATAATTTTATATATAATTAACTATAATGTTTAATATATAATTTATAGTATATAACAGATAATATTTATATGATCTAAATTTTAATATGATATTATCTAATTTATTTTAAGAAATTAGTTTATTTTTAAATATAAATATAGCAAAAAAAATTCATTAATAATATGTCAATCTTTTTATTTATATAAAAGTATTTTAACTACCAATATTATTAACGATTTAATATACAATATTATTATGTATTAAATTTTAAATTTTAAATTTTAAATAAGAATATATGTAAATAAACGTAACAAAATTAGCTACTTAGTATTAAGTATTATACATTATTTAGTTTTTAGTTATATTTATCTTTAAAATTATAAGTTTAGTTAAACAGTTTTATATTGTATTTTCTTGATATAGTGTTTAAGTATTTTAATAAAGTTAATTATTATCTATTTACTTAAAATTTATTAGAAATAACTATAATTATATAAAAAATTAATATATATAAATATTTATATTTGTTTATTTATTTAATATATTAAATTTAACAATAAATTATAATAATGATTATTGATATGACTAAATTATATTTTCTTTTTATCCATAAAGTATGCCATAGTTTTCGCGATTTCATGTTCGCTAACAATTATGTGATTTGCACCATGTTCACGCATATATTTAACTTCATTATCGTAGTGAGCACGAACAATAATTGTAATGTTAGGATTTAAAGATCTAGCTTTCTCAACAATTTGTCCTGCTTCATAACTATTTGGAATTGTAAGTAATATTGTTTTAGCGCAATTTATTCGAGCTAAATTCATCACCGATTTATTTGCAGCATTTCCAACTAATGCGTGGAAACCGTTTTTTGATAATTCTTCAAATCTAGCGCGTGTATTTTCGATTACAACAATAGGGATATTTCTTTGACGTAACTCTTCTGCAAGAATAGTGCCAACACGACCATAACCAATAATAATTGCATGTTTGCAAATATCAATAGGAATTTGTACAATTTCATCATCCGTTTCTTCTAATAATTCCTCTTCTGTTGTTTCGGTTTTTTTTAGATAGCGCTCTAACAAGTTAAATAACAATGGGTTAATCATGATAGAAACTATTGATCCTGCTAAAACTAAGTTTTGTCCTTGATTATTGAATACATTAATTGATATTCCCATTCCTGCCAGTATAAAAGAGAATTCACCAATTTGCCCAAGACTTATTGCGATAGTTAAGGCTGTACGACGACTGTGACCAAATAATCTTACTAATAGCAATGCGGCAAATGATTTGCCGATAGTGATAATCGATAAAACCGCTAATACGGCTAATGGATGTTTTATAAATATGATCGGATCTAATAACATTCCAACCGATACAAAAAATAAAACAACAAATGCATCTCGCAACGCTAGTGTATCTTGTGCGGCTCTATGACTTAATTCAGATTCATTTAGAATCATTCCTGCAAAAAATGCACCAAGTGCAAATGAAGCATTAAATATAGTTACTGCTGAATAAGCAATGCCAAGTGCTAACACTAAAACTGCTAATGTAAATAATTCTCTAGAACCTGTTGCCGCAGTGCGAGCTAGAATCAATGGAATAAGTTTTCGTCCAATAAAAAGTGTAATGATAATAAAAATAGCTACTTTACCAATAGTAAAGGTTAATTTAATTATAAGTTCATTAAGAGTAGCATGATTACTATGGATAATGTTGGAAATTGCTGGAAGTAATACTAGTGTTAAGATCATAACTAAATCTTCTACAATCAACCATCCAATAGCGATTTGACCACGTTTACTATCAATAAGCTGACGCTCTTCCAATGCTCTTAACAACACAACAGTGCTAGCTGTTGAAAGACAAAGACCAAAAACAATTCCAGTAAATATTCCCCAATTAAATATCATAGATAAACCAAGACCTAATAATGTCGCAGTAACTATTTGAGAAATAGCACCAGGAATAGCAATTGATTTTACAGCCAAAAGATCTTTTAATGAAAAATGCAAACCAACACCAAACATCAATAATATAACACCAATTTCAGCTAGTTCACTGGCTAAATTTATATTTGCAACGAATCCTGGTGTAAATGGACCAATAATAACTCCGGCTAACAAATACCCAACCAAAGGTGATATCCTCAATCGTTGTGATATCATTCCAAATAGATAGGCGAGAGATAAACCACCAACAATTGTTGTAATGAGTGGTGATGTTGAGTGATCCATTAAATTTCCTCTTTTATAAAAATATAAAAAAGATATGTTATTAACATATAATCTTGTTTTATCAGATATAAACTAAAAATATGTAAAAATTATATTGAAATAATAAAAATACTAAATAAATAATAATGTTTTCTATTATTATTTTTTTGTTAATATTTACTAATAATACAACATAATAAACTAATGATTGAAAATTAAGATTAAACTAAATTTAAATTATCTTAAAATTTAAACATTAAGCATAATTTTTATTTTGAATATATAATAAAAATTATATAAATTAGATTAATAATTATATTAATAAATAATTCTATTATTAAATTATTTGAAATAAATATAGCTATTTCTTTTATAAAAATCATTGTTTATTTTTTATATAATTGAATATTATTTAAATAATATTTTTAAATTTTATTGCAACAACACTTTATTTAATTATTATATTAATAATTAAATAAAGTGTTTAAATAAATGTTTAAATAATGCTTTTTAATATAAATAAAATTAAGATAAATAATGATTTTTTATTAAAAATTTTACTAAAAAAATCATAATATTTTATTATCATTGTTAAATATGTGATAAAAAATATGATTTAAAAAATAAAATATACTATATAAATAATATTATATACTAATAATTAGTATAGTCATTTTATCATAATAAGAATAGATAACATAATTTAGTATATAAAACATGAACTCTATAATTTTACATTAATCAATAAAAACATATTTAGTGCTTTGTTAGCGCATAAATTAATACTTCTACACTCTAGTTAAAGTTGTAAAATTCTAATATGATTATTATTGAAAATATTATAATTATTTGTTATATTATATTAATTTCTAATAATAAATTTAATAAGCCTTTAATAATATTATAAAAATTATAATGACTAAATTTTTATTATTTACTTTTTATTAAAAAAATACTTCATATACCTTATTAAACTTTATACTAATAAATAGTAAATTGATATTATTATTATTAGTTTAATTACTATTCCCGCTGCTAATTTGGTTAATTAATATATATCCTTATATGGAATTTATTCTATAATGAAAATTCAATATCATTGTTAAGTAAATTAAAACAAGATGAAATAACAATTATTAACATAGTTATAGTAATATCTTATAATATTAAAATGTTACAAAGTTCTTAATAAGATATCTGATATTATATTAATTAGTTATTATAAAGATTTTAATTATATGTTGCACCTTGTAACATAATCATAAATAAAAATATATGTTTAATTAATCATAATAAAATACAAGTTATTTGTTATATTTTTAAGGTAAAATACTGAATTTTAAAATAAATAAATTTTAATTATTGTATAAAGATATAAACACTTTA
>JBHEQS010000010.1:0-59097 GCA_046530765.1 Arsenophonus sp. | reverse complement strand
AGTTTTTTAATTTTTAATTACAAACAATGTTTTATTGGTAATTACTAATTTTTAAGTATTGCTAAATATTTTTTTTGAAAGCACTAAAACAAGTTGCTTAATTTTTTATAAAATCTTGATATTATTCAATACATATATACTCTATGTAAGTACTTATTTATTAATTATTTATTATTTGTGTTATCATAATAAATATATTTTACTTTAACACTATATAATATATCTACATATCTACAAAAATTATATTAGATACTTAAAAGTTTTAATACTTAAACAATATTTCTTTGTATTTAAATAGTCTGAACTATGCAAAAAATTTAACTTGATTACTCATAATTGTTGTGTAATTAAATTTAAGTTTTTATATGAAAATACACTATATATTAGTAGAAAGACATGAAATCAAGATTTTTTTAAAAATAAACAATAATTAAAAAGCGCATTTTTTTTAAAATACATTAAGTAAATTTTATTAAATAATTTATGAATGCTAATTGTGCGCTTATAAATAGATGATCGAATAACAAAAATATAAAATACAAATAACTTTGAATAATAAAACATATAATCACTATTTTATTATATATAACAGCAATTAACTAATATTATAATGCAGAGATCACATGGTATATTTACTATTATGCCACAATCTCTGCCACAATCTCTGCCACAAAAATATTAATAATATAAACAATGAACTAATGATAATTAAAATTTGTAATCAAGATAAGTAAATTACTATTATTATTGCAATCAAATAAATAATCAAACATAATAAAACAATAAATTGACAATTAATATAATTTGATCTATGCATATAAAATTGTTATTACTATAAAAAACATATAAGCATAAATTACTATTTTTTGTAAGAACAGAACAAAACAAAGGTGAAAAGAATTTCTATATTTATATACATATACATTATCTACAAAAATTATTCGACGAAAATTAAAATCATAAGAATTAATATAAAATTTAAGCATTATATTTTTAATTTTTAATATGACAATCAATATATAAAAGTTATAATAGTTATAGTTAAAAAATTATCTAATTAAATTTATATCTTAAATATAAATTAATTTAATAAATTTTTATCTACTAGAATTTAATTATTTTATAAACATTATTGCAAATTTTATATAATGATTAAATTGTCATATTTTAACTAAATAGTTAAAATATATTATCTATAAACTAGTTTTACTTATCTTTAGAATAATATAATAAAAATTAACGTTTTACTTTAAGGCGAGCTTGTGGGAGGGGGTAAACAATATGGCAAATTGGGTAATTGGAAAAATTATTAAAAACCATAAATGGACAGATTCGTTATTTACTTTAATTATGGTGGCACCAATAAAACCTTTTATTGCTGGACAGTTTGCAAAACTTGCTCTTGAAATAAATGGACAGAGGATACAACGAGCTTATTCATATGTTAATGCACCAAACAATCATCAATTAGAATTTTATCTTGTCAGCGTACCAGAAGGAAAATTTACCACTCACCTCGAATCATTAAAACCAGGTAATTCTATCTATATCACAGAAGACGCATCAGGTTTTTTTGTAATAGAAGAGCTTCCTAATTGTGAAACGCTTTGGATGATATCTACAGGCACTGCAATTGGACCATTCTTGTCTATTTTACAGTTTGGTAAAAATCTAGAGAGATTTAATAAGATAATATTAGTGCATGCTGTACGATATATCAGAGATTTAAATTATTTACCATTAATGAAAATACTTGAAAAAAAATATCAAGGAAAATTAAAGATACAAACTATTGTTAGTCGTGAAAATGAAATATGCTCACTCACAAATCGTATTCCAGCGTTAATTGAAAGCGGACAGTTAGAACGCGAAGTAAAAACAAAAATTGATCCATCAACTAGCCATGTTATGCTTTGCGGTAATCCCCAAATGGTTAAGGATACACAATATATATTAAAAACACAAAGAGGAATGAATAAGCACTTGCGTCGCAAAATAGGACAAATTACTAGTGAACAATATTGGTAATTATATTATTCACTAACATTTATTATTCTAAATACTAAATGTTAGTGAAGTATTAAAATTACTACAATTTAAAAACAAAATAGTAATTATAAATATAAAAAATTATTTAATATAATAAACCATCAAAATTATTAATAAGATAAATTAATAGAAAATAACATAAAACGATTAAAAGTAACATTTATTAATAATTAAATCTACAATAATTATATATAGACTCTTTATAAAATTATACATAAACAATATTATGGGAATATATATTAGTAACAACAACATGATAATAGGTATAAAATAAAAGTTTATAAACGAAATTTATAATTAACAATAAAAACTAAATAATAATATATAATGAAATAATTTTCAACAAACCAATTATTCAAATTAAGAATTAATTGTTTTAATGTAGTTTATCTTATACTAATTAATGATTTATTATAAAATCAAGTCTAATAAATAAAAAATTATAATTTATACTTACTAAAGTATTTTAATTTAATATTTATTTTTGATGTTTCAATTGCTTACTACATAAATTTATTTTTTTTAACAATAAAATATAGAATAGTAATAGATATTAATACTTTAATTTAAAGAGATCATAAATATATATCAACTTGCATTACATTCTTATTGGATTTTTAATTAAGAATAAAATTTACTATACGTTATATTGTAACTATTAAGTAAACTATAAAAAACTATAGTTAATGTCTTCTTCAACATAATACGCTAGTTGCTATAAAGCATAATAAAAATTATTTAATTATTATCTTGTATCAATTATTAATAACTTTAAAAACTTTAATTAACAAATTATATAAATTGAGCATATTTTATACAGTATTTTTAAAATATAAATAAGTCCATAGTAATAACTTATAGTAAACAGTATCTGTTATAGATTAGAAAAATAAAATAATATAATTACTTTTCTGTTTGGTTAATTTATGTTTTTTTTAAATTTTGATAACATATCATATTAATCATAAAAATAAAATAATTTATTTATAGCATATCTGTAATATTTATTTTTACAAATTGGATAATAATTATTTTTTATTTTTTTAATAAATATTTTTAATTGGAGGAAATATGAAAAATCCATTGATAATTGGTAATTGGAAACTAAACGGAAGCAAGAAAATGATTGAAGAGATAATTAAGAATTTACGCAATAAACTAAATAGCATTATTGGATGTAATGTGGCAATTGCACCACCATCTATTTATCTTGAACAAGCAAAAAAAGCTTTAATTGGAAGTAATATAGCTCTTGCAGCACAAGATGTTGATATAAATCTGTGTGGTGCCTTTACAGGCGAGACTTCGGCAAAAATGCTAAAAGATATTGGAGTAAAATATATTATTATCGGTCACTCTGAACGCAGAACTTATCATAAAGAAACAGATGAGTATATTGCAAAAAAATTTTTTGTGTTGAAATCTCAAGGATTGATACCAGTTCTATGTATTGGTGAATCAAAAGAAGAAAACAGTGGCGGAAAAACAAAACAAGTTTGCTCTCGTCAAATTGATATAATATTAAATAGATTGGGTGTAAATGCATTTGAAAATAGCGTAATTTCTTATGAACCTATTTGGGCTATTGGTACAGGAAAATCAGCAACACCAGCACATGTACAATCAATACATAAATTTATTCGCAATCACATTGCCAAACAAGACCAGAATATTGCTAAACAAGTCATTATTCAATATGGAGGATCCGTTAATGAAAATAATGCAGCCGATCTTTTCATTCAGCCAGATATTGATGGGGCTCTAGTAGGATACGCATCACTAAAAGTTGAGTCTTTTTCTAGTATTATTAATGCAGCAGCAGAAAAGAAAATGAGTTAATTTTTTATTTATCATAATTATAACTAAATTATATTTAGTTATCAAAAAGAATTAAATAATTATCTTATTTTTATGATTAATAAAAAATATACATCAACTTACTTATTAAAAATATATAATATATTTATTTGATTAATCAAATAAATATATTATAATTAATTAAAAATTAAGTAGTTTGCTAATTGATATGATCAATAACATAAAACAATTTAACTATAGTAAAAAAACTTAATTTTGATTACATTATAAATATGACTTGCTCATTACTTTAATATGTTTGACTTTTATTACAACTTTTTAACTAGGATTGAATTATTTATGATGATTGATAATAAATAATAACTATCAACTAGATTTATGTATGATAATGCTCAGGAACACTTGATGGAATTAGTTAAAGAACTTTTTTTTGCACTCTGGAATCAAGATTACAGTATACCAATAAATCCTTCATTAATATTGGTTATCTATATTATATTGTTTGTAATATTATTTTTAGAAAATGGAATATTGCCTGCTGCTTTCTTACCTGGTGATAGTTTGCTTATCCTTGTAGGAGTCCTCATAGCTAAAGGAACAATCAATTATCCATTAACTATTATTACTTTAACAACAGGTGCTAGTTTAGGTTGTTGGATATCATATCTTCAAGGTAGATGGTTAGGAAAAAATAAAATCATACAAGGCTGGATCTCTCATTTATCTGAACATTATCATCAACGTGCTCACACACTTTTCCATAGGCATGGTTTAACAGCATTACTAATTGGTAGATTTCTTGCTTTTATTAGGACAATTTTACCAATGATTGCAGGATTATCTGGTTTGCCTAATGGACGTTTCCAATTTTTTAATTGGCTAAGTGGATTAATCTGGGTGATCATTTTGACAACTATTGGTTATTTATTAGGAAAGAGCATATTCTTTCAGTACTACGAACGGCAAATAATGAGCATTTTAATGCTTATTCCAGTTATTTTACTTTTTATTGGCCTAATAGGTACTGTTCTCGTAGTTCTGAAGAAAAAGTTTAATAGACGTAATTTATAAATAAAATCAAACTAATTCTTTTTGTTTTTCTGGTAATTAAATATATTTTATTCAATTTTATTAAAGTTTATATTAATATTATTATTTGTAATAAATATAATAATAGTAAGATACTCTATCTTAGATGAAATTAATAATTTTATCTAAAATATTAACTTTATAAAAATAATTTTATAAATAAAAATTTATAAAATTATTAGTGAATTAAAATTATTAAGAAATTTTAATCGAAAACTTAAATAATATAATCGAATAAATTATAGATAAAACAAAAATAGTTTATTGCTTAATTTATGGTTATTTAGCATTAAAATCTATAATATATTTTGATGCTAAAGTATATATCTCTAGTATAATATATACTTTTAAAATATTGTTGTAAAACAAGTATATTTAGAAATATAAATTAATAGTTTAAAATATCATGCAATTGTATATACCAAATAAAAACTAACATTCATATATCATGAAAATTTAAGTTTATATACAGAATATTTATTACTTATTAATTTAGTTGAAAATATTGATAAATTCTTAACTTATATTTAAAATATAAGTTAAAATTATATAATTAATTAATATTAATATTTGTTATTTTAAATTATTTTAATTTTATTTAATTTTATGATTAAAATAAATTTTTACTAAATATTTTAAAATTATTTTTATTATAAAATAGAATTATTTAGATTATGGAAATCTTGTTTTTAAATGGATTAAATAAAAATAATTTTAAAGCATTACAAATACATATATCTCATCAATTAGTATTTTAAAAAATATTATTGTTAATATAAAAACTTCAATTGTTACATATTTTACATACAGAAAAGATGCAACAATAATGTTTTATAAAAATAAATATATATAAATATAACAATTAATATGTTATAATATATTAAATTACAACATATAGTATTTACTATACTGTATAATTTATTAGATATTTTAAATCTTAATTATTGTTTATAAAACATTTAACTTTATATTATGTAATTTAACTTAAACAGTAAAATAAAATTAAAATTTCAATAATATTTATATATCGCACAATATGATTTAAAATTAATCTTGAGCAACAATATTAATCCTCTCATATAACAAAATACAGTTATATGAATACATAAAGATAATTAAAATTGTAATGAGTCATGGTGGATTCATTCTTAATGCATAGTAAAATACTAAATTAGATAATTATTGCAATGTATATTTGTTTAACTAAAATTAAATAGTAAAAATACTTTAATATATTTCTGTCGTTAACTAAAAAATATTAATATAACATGTAATCGATTAAGTATTATAATAAAATGTTCGTATTTAGCAAAATTTAAATTGTAAATAAGATAATTATAAGTTTACATATACTTTATAAACAATTATTTCTTTAGATTATTTATCAATTATTTCCTAAAAATATTTTTTAAATGATATGTTGTTTTAATTTTATCAAATAAATTATTACAATATCACTCTATATTGTTTTTATAATATCAAATTATAATTTTTTATTTATAAAATTACTATATGCAATAAAATTTATAGATATTGAAATTACTACTATGATGTACAATAAGTTAATTAAGATATGATAAATATCATTTAAAATTTAATAAATTTTACAACATTTACTTATATTTTAGATAAATAATAATGACATTTTTCTAAACTTTTAAAATATAAATAAATTAGTCATACAGATAAATTAACTAAAGTTTTGATAATCACTTTTTTACATATTGTAACTTACAGCAATCAAACCTGAATAATAAAAAAACAAATCTTTATCTAATTAAAATTTAACTTCTATATTATTGATTGTATTTACTATCATTAGCTCTTCTATACTATATCTGTTTTCTCAACAATAAGAAAACAGATATAGTATAGAAATTATTATTAAAATGATTTTCTATTAATTTCAATATATAATTAGTATTTTATTATATATTGAAATATATAGTTGTTAACTAATGCATAATAGACAGCATAATAAGTTAATATATTATTTATATTATTTAATAATTTTATTATGTTCTAAAGTTAAGTGATTATAAAATCATTCATTAAATATTAGATAAACCACTAATCAATTTATATATATGTTTTGAATCTATATATTCTTAAATTATGACAAGAAATTTAATATAGAATTTTTGTAGACCAATAATTAATAAACATTGTTAACTTATATTAAAATATTGATATTCTTATAAAGTAGTATAATCGAATTTATTTAATAAGTACTAAAATAAATTTAATAAGCATTAAATAATAAAGAATTTTTTATAAAAGATCTAATCATATAAAGTAGATAAAAATTATTAAATATTTTTAAGAAAAAAATAACATTTTTCGCATAATACTAACAATAACAACACTATAATAAATTAATATAATAAATATTAATTTGTATATAAAACTGCATTAATTTCTTATTTAAGATAAAAATCTATGTTACTATGTGAAAGTGTAGCAACAACATTACAACAGTAAAATTAAATATTAATATAATATTACTTAAAATATTATTTTATCCTTACATAAAATTTTTAGTTTTATAAAAAAAATTATATGTTCTTTTATGAACATTAAAATCCAAGATATTAAATCTTTTTTATTGCAATTCAATTGTTAATAGTATAAATATAAAAATATTATATAAAAAATAAATAAATATAAATTATATTATAACATTAATATTTTATTTTATATTAATATTCTACAATATAAAATAGCTTTTATGGCAATAAAAAAGCTAATTTTTTAGCTTCTTTTGATTTTATTTTTTTAAACATATTATAAAAGTATGATGGCAATTCACATAAACAATAACGAGATTATACGTAAATTATTTTTATAAAAAATGCAATAACTATTTCGAAACGTAATTTCTTAAATTATTTATTCACATGCTTTATCAATCAAACTAATAATCAATTAAGAAATGATAAAATTAAATAAAATAAAAATTAAATATAATAGTGTATTATAATATCCAACAATTTTTGTACTTATACTGTTATTGAACATAACAAAAAATTAATAATTTTAAACAATATAATTTATATACCAATTAAAATTCTTAATATATATAAAATTAATAATAAAATAGTGAGCTTAATATTTATTTTGATAATAAATAAATAGTTTATTACTATTACAACTAATAAACTAAAAAATAAATCTGTTTATTTTAATTTTATTTATAATATTTAGTAATATATATTTTTTTAAAATTTAATTAAAATATTATTTTTTTTAAAAGTAATTTACTTAACTAAAGTAAAGTAGGTTTCTATGTGTTTTATCAAGTAAAAGTAAAGATATTCATACAATCATCATTATAATAAGTGTGACATACGAATTTCTGATTTTTCTAGCATAAAAAATGAATATAATTAATTCTATAAATCTGTATGTAAATCAATAAATAAAATTAAATACATAAAGATTAATAGAAAGAAGATCTACACAGTACTATTAACTTAATAATTATTAAATCAACAAAAAGATAATAATATTACAAGAATTCACTAAAATATTTTTTAATTTTAATAACAATACAATTTATATTAAAAATTAAATTTAATAATATTATTATTTAGATAATAACTCTTTTAAACAAATAAAACAAAATTTTGCAGAAAATCTCAAAAAAAACTACTCAAAATTATAATTATCTTTATAAAACAATAGAAAATTTCTATATGAATGCATCGAACTTATTATAAATAAATAAGTATATTAAAAAAACTTATTATTGGCGATGTATTAATAAAATACTAAATATAAGAAACGATATACTTGGCAATATTGCTGCTATCAGTGGAGAAACATCATAAACTAAACTTAGATTACCAAAACCTTCATTTAGCAAATAAAAAATAAATCCTCCAAATATACCAATTAATACCCTTGCCCCCATTGCAACACTTTTCAGCGGACCAAAAATGAATAATAATGCTATTAATATCATAACTATAATAGAAATTGGTGCCAGGATTTTTTTCCACATACTTAATTGGTATATTGACGATTCTTGTCCATTCTCATTTAGGTATTTAACATATTCATATAGACCTTTTATGGATAATGAGTCAGGTTTCAAAGAAATCACACCTAATTTTTCTGGACTTAGATTAGTTTTCCAATCCATTAATAAACTCTCAGAGCTAATAATTTCCTTTTTATTGTTAATAAATGATTTATTTACTTTTAATAATTGCCATTTGCGAGTATTAGAATTATAATTTCCTGAAGAAGCAAAAATAAGTGCTTGTAATTTTTTTTTCTTGTCAAATTGATATATATAAATTTCTTTTATTTTGTTTTTATCTATAATATGTTGAATATGAATAAAATTATTTCCATCTTTGGCCCACAAACTATTATTTATCATTATTAATGATTTACCGATAATTTTCTCAGCCCGATAGTTACGAGCCCACTCTTCTGCAATAGGTGCAATCCATCCTCCAATAATCATAGATATAATTACTAAAGGAATTGCAGTTTTCATTACCGACATTGCAACTTGTAAACGAGAAAAACCTGAAGTTTGTATAACTACTAATTCACTACTAGTTTCTAAAGCTCCCAACCCAAGTAGAACACCCAATAGAGTGGCCATAGGAAAAAAAACTTCAATATCTCTTGGAAGTGTAAATAAAGTGAATATTCCTGCACTTAAAGTAGTGTAGTTTCCATTACCAATT
Organism: Arsenophonus sp.; assembly: GCA_046530765.1. Taxonomy (GTDB): domain Bacteria; phylum Pseudomonadota; class Gammaproteobacteria; order Enterobacterales; family Enterobacteriaceae; genus Arsenophonus. The sequence continues at coordinate 49,438 of JBHEQS010000010.1, read as the reverse complement.
TTTCTAAGTTGCTCAATAAATTTAATAATACCAGATAATGAAACCAATATAAAAAGAGTCATTAGAATTGATGATAGAATTGTTCGCCCAATATATTTATCCAATACAGCAAACATTATTTAACTCTTTTATAAAATTTTTCGCGCAATCTACGCATTAAAACAATATCCCAAATATTTAATATAACACCTAATAGAAAAAAAATACTATTAATTAACCATATTATTATTCTATTATCAATTTCATATTTTCCTGTATTAGAATGAAAAGTACTTTGTAATAGAAAAAAAATTATATAAATTAGTATAGCTGGCAAAATAATTAATAATCTTCCATGCCTGGGATTAACTTCACTTAATGGTACAGCAATTAATGCCATGATAAATACTGAAATAATTAAGGTTAGGCGCCAGTGAAACTCCTCGTTTGATTTAATATCTGTAGCAAGCCACAATTGTAGCATATTTTTTTGCTTGATTTTATCACCTATAAGTATAGGCTCTTTATGATTGATTACTACTTTGTAATCTTTTACATCAGTTATTCTAAAATTACCAAATAGCGCTGTACCTTCATATCGCGTTCCATTGTTTAACACTAAAATTTGATTACCTTTTCTATCATGTTTAATGTATCCATTTTCTGCAATTATTACTGAATGGCGTTGCTTATTATCTAAGAACAGTTGCGCCATAAAAACGTCAGTAAAATTCTTTCCTTTTACATCAGCAATATAAAGAACAATATTTTGATCTTCAATTGTTTTAAATTGTCCCTCAATCATGTTTGTTAAAATAGGATTTGCTTTTGCATATGCCAAAGTATGTTCTTGATATTTTGTAGACAAAGGCAATATCCATACTACATTTACTGCTTGCATTAGAGCTATAAATAATGCCAAAATTGAAGCAGCCATTATTAATATTCGTTTACCTAAACCACAAGCATGCATAACAATAATTTCACTATTTATATATAGTTTACTATATGTAATTAAAAGTCCAAGAAATAAACTTAATGGTAAAATTAATTGCATCATTTCAGGAATTCCAAGCCAAAGAAGATGAAAAACCAAATCTGAAGGAATGTTTCCCTGAACTGCTAAACTTAAGATATTGATTGTTTTTTTGCTAAAAAAAATTAAAATTAGTATGAAAAATATAGTGACTTGACTTTTTAATGTTTCTCTAATTAAATATTGAATTATAATCACATTAATTTTGCCTGCAAAACTTTTTTAAAATAACTAATTTAGTAGAATTGTCGAATACAATATTTTATTTTATTTTATTTGATTTTAAAACAAATTTTAATAATTAAAGCTATCATTAATTATTAGATAATCAAATGTAATACCATTAATTATTATTTATTACTATTAGTAAATTATTAAAATAGTTTACAATAAATTAGTTGTTTAACAATTTAAGTTTATGTTATTCATTAATTTTAATTATAGTATTAATACATTATTTTTCAATAAAAATTAAATATAAAGTTAACAAAATATTATTATAATAGTATGTTGTTAATATAATTATCTAACGTATTTCATTACTACTTAGATCAAACTAATAACAAAAATTTACTATGTATTAACAATAAACACATTATTAAAAACAGTTAATAAATTAAATAATATTAATTCAATTGAATTAATATTATTTAATTTATATATAAAAAATCTACAATAACTATTGTAGATTTTAACTAGCAATAAAAAAGTCAAAAGAAAATCTTACTGATTTTTGCAAACTTAAAATAATAATAGAAAGCTAATAGACAGTAGTCATACTATAAATTATCTTTATTGATATAAGCTGCAATGATTTAATAGATTTTAAAATGATTATTAATATGTAATTTTACTAAAACTATGACAAAATTATAGAAAATATCTAGACAAAATATTATAAAAATATTTCAATAATTCTTATTTATATTGACTATAAAATAAATGAAAGACATTGTGATTAGAGTATGTTTAGTATTAAAATATTAACAAAATTAATCGAAATATCTATTATGTAATATAAACTAAATAATGATATGGTATTAACACCAAATTATATTTGTCTATAAAATCAATTTTACATCTAGATTTTTTGTTAAATAACACATAGTATCTATAAAATAAAACATTATATGTAAAGAGTTCTATAAATTATTAATATAATTAGAAATTTTCTCTATACTAAATTTATTATTAATATAATAACTAGATTGTCTAGTTCTAAATTTCTTTAATAAATATTACTAGCTTGATGGTATTTTAAAAGCGTAACTCTTCAACCAATAAAAATATTTATAATTATTATAGAAAAAAATTGATAATTTATGGTATAATTATATGATAAAAATATTTTGATACTGATATTTTAATCGAAATTATAACTTTAATTAAAGTTGTATTATTCACTTAGCTATATTTATATCTCATTAACATTAAATCCTAATGTATTAGCGCATAAATTAATTAATGATATTAATTTGAATAATAATAAATATACGATATAAATTTGCATAAAGTATTCTATGAGAAAATATAGTTAATATTTACTATTTTGTCAACATATAGACAAAAAGATAGCGCATACAACAATGTCTAGATGTTTATCATAAAACAATTATTTATACATTCAGCTATTGCAGATATTATTTAATCTAACAATCTAAAAAAATAAAAGTATTTATTGGTTATAACATAAAATATAGAGTTACTTAATAATTTGCTGTTTTAATAATACTTAATAATACTATTATTAAGTATTATTTCTATATAGCAATAATTAATAAAAAATAACTATATATTTAACATAGAAGTAATTTTAAATACAGAAATTAAAAATTATAAGTTATATATATCAACCAGCGGTAGAAAACCAGATAATATGTAAATATATTTCAATTAATTAAAATATAAAATATATCATTAAAAATTATATTAAATATTTTATAAATTAAAACCAAATTGTTTTTTTTGCGAGAATACTAACTTATGAAATTTTTTCTATAGTAATTATGCTATTCTTTAATTGGGTAAAACACAACAATTCAATAAAGATGCATTTATAACTCTATAATTTATATGTATATATTATGTTATAATATTTAATGAAATAAAAGACTTATGCATATTAATTAACATTTATAATAATTGTTGCGTATCCGACATAAAAGTCATCTAAGTATTGATGTTAATTTCATTATAGCAAAATAAACAATAACTAAATAAACAACAAAATAAGATGGAAAAGAAATCCGTAAGTCAGACCAAGTCTGAACCATTTTTCAATAAAATTTATCAGCCAGATTCAATTGAACAATCTATTTACGTACACTGGGAAAAAAATGGATATTTTAAACCACATGGAGATAATAACAAAGAAAGTTTTTGTATTATGATTCCTCCGCCAAATATCACTGGTGACCTACATATGGGACACGCTTTTCAGCAAACAATTATGGATATATTAATTAGATATAATCGCATGCAAGGAAAAAATACACTGTGGCAAGGTGGAACAGATCACGCTGGTATAGCTACACAAATGATTGTTGAAAGAAAAATTTTTGCAGAAGAAAACAAAACTCGTCATGACTATGAAAGAGAAGACTTTATTAAAAAAATTTTGTTATGGAAAGCAGAGTCTAATAGTAATATTTCTAAACAAATGAGAAGATTAGGAAATTCTATTGACTGGCAACGCGAACGCTTCACGATGGATGATGGTTTTTCTAAAGCAGTAAAAGAAGCCTTCATTCATCTTTATCAAGATAATCTTATCTATCGAGGTAAGCGATTAGTTAACTGGGATTCCAAGCTTCATACTGCTATTTCTGATTTGGAAATTGAAAATCGTGAAATTAACGGTTTTATGTGGCATTTGCGTTATCAGATTGCTGATGATCTAAAAACTTCAGAAGGAAGAAATTATCTAGTTGTTGCAACTACTCGACCAGAAACAATACTTGGCGATACTGCTGTGGCAGTTAATCCAGAAGATCGTCGTTATAACCATTTAATTGGAAAAGAAATTTTATTACCATTAGTTAATCGCCGCATTTCTATCGTTGGTGACGAATACGCTGATATGAAAAAAGGTACCGGGTGTGTTAAAATTACACCAGGTCACGACTTTAACGACTATAAAGTTGGAAAACGTCATCAATTACCTATAATAAACATTTTAAATCTCAATGGACACATAAGAGATCAAGCTGAAGTATTTGACAATGAAGGAAACCATATTGATATTTATAAAACGACAATTCCAGAGCAATACAAGGGAATGGATCGCTTTGATGCCAGAAAAGCTATTGTAAATGAACTAGAAAAACTTGGATTATTAATATCTATAAAAGAGCATCAACTTACTGTTCCTTATGGCGAACGTAGTGGCGTTGTTATTGAACCAATGTTGACTAATCAGTGGTATGTGCGTACCTTGCCATTATCAAAACAAGCTATTAATGCTGTAAAGGATGGACGTATTAAATTTATACCTAAACAGTATGAAAATATGTATTTTTCCTGGATGCATAATATCGAGGATTGGTGTATTTCTCGACAATTGTGGTGGGGGCACAGAATACCGGCTTGGTATGATAAATATGGTAATATTTATGTTGGACGTAACGAAGATGAGGCTAGGAGAGAGAATAATCTCAGTGTTGATATTAATCTTCATCAGGATGAAGATGTATTGGATACTTGGTTTTCTTCAGGTTTATGGACTTTTTCAGCATTAGGGTGGCCAGAAAATACTGATGCATTAAAAACTTTTCACCCAACAGATATTTTGGTTAGTGGTTTTGATATTATTTTTTTCTGGATAGCGCGTATGATCATGTTAACTATGCATTTAATAAAAGATGAAAATGGTCAATCACAAATTCCATTTAAAACTGTATATATAACAGGTCTAATTCGTGATGAAGAAGGAAAAAAAATGTCAAAATCAAAAGGAAATGTTATAGATCCTATTGATATGATTGACGGTATATCTCTTGAAAATTTAATAAAAAAGCGTACTTACAATATGATGCAGCCACAATTAAGAGAAAAAATCGCTAAACGCACAAAAAAAGAATATCCTAATAGCATCGAACCTCATGGTACAGACGCTTTACGCTTTACTCTCGCAGCATTATCATCAAGTGGCAGAGATATCAACTGGGATATGAAACGTCTTGCTGGTTATCGTAATTTTTGTAATAAACTTTGGAATGCAAGTCGTTATGTTTTGATAAATACAGAAGGTCATGATTGCAGTAATACTAGTATAGAAATGACTTTTTCTCTACTAGATCGATGGATCGTAGCAGAATTTAATTTAACAATAAAACTATACAGAGAAGCTATAGATACTTATCGATTTGATATAGCTGCAAATATTTTATATGAGTTCACTTGGAAGCAATTTTGCGATTGGTATTTAGAATTATCTAAACTTGTATTCAATAAAGGAAATATTTCTGAAATTATAGCAACACGTTATACATTAATTGAAATACTAGAAAGCTTATTGCGCCTAGCGCATCCAATCATTCCATTTATTACTGAAACTATTTGGAAACGAGTAAAAATTATTAAAAAAATAAAAGAAGATACTATTATGCTGCAACCATTTCCAATTTTTGAATCAATTAAGATTGATGAAGTTGCGCGTAGTGATTTGGAATGGATTAAAAAACTAATTATTGCCATACGAAATATTAGAGCAGAAATAAATATTTCATCAAATAAGTCATTAATTCTCATATTACGTGGCACAAACTATGCAATAGAACAGCTCGTTATAAAAAATATAGATTTTATTAAATCAGTAGCTCACCTTAGCTCTATTACTATTTATGATAAATCGCAAAAAACACTACCACTTCATGTAACTAAATTAATAAATGGTGTTGAAGTGTTAATACTTGTAGAAAATTTAATTAATAAAGATGCAAAATTAGCACAATTAGATAAAGAGCTGGATAAATTAACTAAAGAAATATACGCCATTGAAAAAAAGTTATCTAATTATAAATTTCTTGATAGAGCGCCAACTGCTGTTGTTGCAAAAGAGCAAGAACGATTGGCAAATTATTTAGATGAGAAACAAAAACTTACTAATCAAAAAGTAAGTATTATTTCACTTTAATAGATAATACTAGTATTAGATAGTAAACTTACTATAACCATTATTTATTTAAATTTATATTTACTGATTGAATTATTTATTATTCTTATTATTCTTATTATAAGGATTAAATTTTATACTAATATTTTTAGGACCAACTTATTTTATATTATTAGAATTAAGATTTTTAAAGAAATACTTAAATATATCAGTTTAATAAAAATTGCTAAACTTTTTTATATATTTAACTTTATTAAATATCAGTATTATATAATAATACAAGATATAAATACAATATTAATCTTTAATCTTTTCTCTTTATTAAGAGAGCTAATTAATAATTCAATTTAAATGTAATAAAACTTTTTTTTTACAAGGATTTATATTCACAATAATATTTTAATAAAATAATATATTTTTACTCACAATTATACTAATATTTTATTTAAAAATTTCTAAATACATTTTTTATCCATATAACTTATTTTAAATAATTTTAACTTTTATTTAAACGATAATTTTACATAAATACATTAGAATAATATATATTTTATCACTGCAATTAAAAATCAAAAAAAAGATGTAATTTTATCGTAATTTCAATTATTCTATATAACTATTTTACATTTTTATAACTAATATTAAATCTATCAGCCATTACAACAAAAATTATTATTAGATTGAGTTATATTTTATATAACTATAATTATTATAATAAATTAAATATAAACAAGAAATAAATTATAAACTAAACTATCTTAGAAAGATTTATTACTATCAATAAGCTGTTTAGTTATTTTATTTTCTCCTTATCAAAACTAATTATATTGGAGCAACTCAAGTTAGTTTTTAAATGTAACATGTATTGAAATGTATCATCTTTATATTTTATTTATTAAATCTTATAAGAAATATAAATTAGTGTTATCTGAAATCTGTTATTTTCATATATATTATAAAATAAGTTAGAAGTTCTAGATGAATTCTGAAAATTACATATATAGAATGAAAAGAAATATAAATAAAATTTTAACCAAAAAAATAAAAGAAATTTAATTATTTTGTAATAAGTAAATGTGTAATTTCGTCAAGGTTAAATATATACACAAATTTTTTTATAGAATTGATATATAAAAATAAAAAAAATTGCATAAATTATTTCTATAGATCTATTGTTTTAGTATGTGACAACTGACATTATAAAATATTTTATAATAAATAACTAAAATCTATCGTATCATAAATATTTCTAGTTAGTAAAAGTATAAATAAAGGAATATAAAAATATAATTTTAGTCAATTCTAAATAAAAATTAACTAATCAACAATTATGGATTGCTGTATAGATAATAGATGTTTATATTTTATGCAATTTTAAAACTTATAAAACATACAAATATGAAAAATAAAAATTTATATAATATATAAATAATACAAATAAAAAATATTATAATAATTGTCTGTTATATGAATAGTAATGAAAAATATTTAACATTACTGCTATTGTAAATTAATATAACAATATATATCAGTAAATTACATCTATCAAAAAGTTAATTTTATTATATTTCATCTATTGTATAATATGTAATTGTAATTGATAGCAAAAGAGATCGACGCGTGTTAGGTAAATTGCGTAAAAGATCGTAGATATATAATATCTAAATTTTTTTGTATTGTTGATAACTATTAATACTAATGTTTTATATATATAAATTATGTAAGCTATTACTTAAACTTATAAGGTCTAACATCTTGTAAAATTTTTAATGGAGAAAAAAAGTACTGTGAATTAATATAATACTTAAGTATATTACTACTCGCAAAGGAACTAAATAAGCATCTTAAGTTTTTGACTAAAAATTTTTATATCGTTGTACTATAGCTTAAATTCTTAAAATAATTCGTGAATCATAATAATATCTCCAATACTTATATTAATTTATCAATTTCTTTTTAGAAGTTTAAACTGCTAATAAATAAATAGAATAGTTTATAAATAGCTTAATGTAAACAAAAGTCTTGAAATGCAATAAATAAAACAAAAACATAAACGATTTAGAATCATACAGAATAGTATTAATAACTTGAATGAAAAAATATCAAATAAAACACGGCAAACAAGATAAAATTAATGAATATATTAGAAATTAATTAAATGTTTATACACTGTATTAAAAATTTAATTTAGTAGTAGAAAAATAAAAGAGATATAATATAACTATTTGTATAAAATAAGAATCCATTCATATTATTATATTGCCAATTAAAGTCAAGATAAAATCAAACAGTAATATTAATATAAATTAAATTACTTTAATACAGCACATGTATTTTTATAATAAACTAGCAAAAAAAAACTAATAGAGCTATGTAGTCAATTAGATTAATTAAGAAATAAAAGTATCAGTCTTTTAAATATGCTTGTTATTAGTGTTTGGTTGTGGTAAATGGCTGTTTAAACATTAAGATAAAGCGACATATTTAAAAATAAACTAGTAGTGTGACGCTCTAAAAAAATAACGAGAGTGATCCGACTTCCTACTCGATGTATAACAATACTCAATAATGCATAAAATAGGAACAAAACTATGATTAATCCGTTGTATCTTCGAAACATAATTTCGATTAATGATTTAAATCGCGAAGATTTACTTTCTGTACTAGAAGTTGCTTCATCATTAAAAAAAAATCCACAACCTGAGTTATTAAAACATAAAGTAATTGCTAGTTGTTTTTTTGAGGCTTCAACACGCACACGCCTTTCTTTTGAAACAGCTATTCATAGATTGGGGGCTTCTGTAGTTGGTTTTTCCGATAGTAAAAATACTTCATTAGGTAAAAAAGGTGAATCATTAGCAGATACAATATCAGTTATTAGTCAATATATTGATGCTATTCTTATTCGACACCCACAAGAAGGAGCGTCTCGTTTAGCATCTCAGTTTTCAGGAAAAATCCCTATTATCAACGCTGGTGATGGTGCTAATCAGCATCCAACGCAGACACTGCTAGATCTATTCACTATTCAGGAAAGCCAGGGTAGCTTAAATAATTTACATATTGCTATGGTTGGTGACTTAAAATATGGACGAACTGTTCATTCATTAACCCAAGCGTTATCAAAATTTGATAATAATTACTTATATTTTATTGCTCCAGAAACTTTAAGTATGCCATCACATATTCTGCATATGTTAGAAGAAAAAAGAATATCTTATAGTTTACATGAAAACATGGAAACAGTTTTATCAAAACTAGACATTCTATATATAACTAGAGTACAAAAAGAGCGTTTAGATCCTTCAGAGTATGCTAATGTAAAAGCTAAATTTATTTTAAGTACAAATGAATTAGCTACTGCAAAAGCTAGCATGAAAGTTTTACATCCATTACCACGCATCGACGAAATTACTACTGATGTTGATAAAACTTCACATGCTTACTATTTTCAACAAGCTGGTAATGGTATTTATACTCGACAAGCGCTTTTAGCGCTAATTTTAAATGAAACTATTAATTTATAAAGTATATAATTATGGAAAATAACTATAAATTACAAGTTGAAGCAATTATCTGCGGCACTGTTATTGACCATATTCCAGCACAAATGGGTTTTAAATTGCTTCTATTGTTTAAATTAACACAAACCGATCAACGCATTACAATAGGTTTAAATTTACCTTCTAATCATTTGGGTAAAAAGGATCTTATTAAAATTGAAAATACATTTCTTACTTCTGAACAAGCAAATGAATTAGCAATGTATGCCCCACATGCTACAGTCAATTGTATTAAGAACTATAAAGTGAAAAAAAAATTATTAATTACCTTGCCTAAACAAATTGATACTGTTTTGATTTGCCCAAACAGTAATTGCATTACTCATAATGAACCAGTTAGCAGCAGTTTTAATATTAAAAAACTGTATAATGATGTCATTCTAACATGCAAATATTGTGAAAAAACTTTCGATCGAGATGCTGTAATTAATAATATATAATGAAATGTTATTATTTTGATCATTAATATTAAACAGTATGATTGTGATCTTAGTAAATTTATGATTAAGTTGTAAACTACAACATTAAATAAATTAATATCATATAAAATAAAACTTAAACTGTGATAACATTTATTTAGCTATTATATAAAATATATTATTTTTAATATAATAATTATTATATCCAATTAAAATAAAATTTATTTTTTAAATAAATAAAATAATAAAGATATCATTTCTAATACAGAACGGTAGTAATTCTAGATTATTAAAAAATGATTACCAGACTAACTAATATTATTAAATATTCTATTTTCGATAAAGATTTAAATGATATTCTAGTATGAATGATATTAGTAAAATATGTTAATAAATACAGTATATATTACTGCGTTCTTAATTTTCTATTATTTAAAATTACTAATTTACTAAAATGTTAGAATTAAAATTAAATAAATTAATATTTATAATGGTTATTAATTATTTTATGCTATTAATAATAAATTTTGTATAAATTAATAATTCAAATATTATAGTTGTTGTTAACAATTATTTAAAAGATGGTAATATTTAATTATATAAATTAATTAATATTATACTAAATAAAAAACTAAATACTGTGTAATATGTTTTCTTTTATTTAAATAGTACTTATATATGAAATTTGTAAATAAGATCATTAATAAATTAATGCAAATCATTCATTATAATTAAATTATTAATAATAATTTAATGTGTTTATTTTAAAACGAATGTTGTTATTAATATTTTTATCAAGTTATTTTTTATGTAAATCAAATAGAAAATCATAATATATGCAGTTAATTTAATTTTATTTATAATAATTAATCATCTTCTGTTATATCTAATAGCATTAAACAATAATTACTATCAATATTAAATCAATGTAAATATAAATATATCTAAAATTATATTGAACATAGATATAAAATAATTTTATTATAATAAAGCAATAAAGTTATTTAACTAACAAAATTGCAGTTTTATTAAATAAATTTTTTTTTGATAAAGTAAGAATATAAATTAAGAAAAAATGATTTGTTAAAAAACATTGTTTTCAATAATTGTGCAAAAAATAAAATATTCGATATTAATTAAAACTCGGTTTTACTACTTACAAAATGATTACTTGAAAATATTTAGTAACAACTAGTTAATATTAACTAGTTGTTACTAAATATTTTTACTTAAAAGATCATAGTAATACAACAATAAAAGAAAGATACTTTGTATTAATAATTTAAATCTAACTAGTAAATTATATAATAAATTATTTATCAACAATAAAAATATAAAATCTGTTTTTTTATATACTAAATATCTATTTTCTAAACATAAAACGATAAAATATTAATAATTATATGTATTGATAGTATATATCGAGTCATCAAGTATAAATTAGATTTTAAAAAAAATATTTTATTTCATATAATATAAATGATTGCATGTTAAACTTTAATAATTACTAATTCTAAAACATATATGTTTTAGAATTAGTAATTATAGTAGTGGACAGGTTACTAAAAATATTAAATTTTATTAAAATTTACATGTTATATTAACTTTTTAAAAATAAAATTAAAATAATATCATATATTATAATATAAAATATGATATATTAAACCTTAGTAAGTATTGATATAATCAATAAATTTATAGAAAACATTTATTATTAAACTAATTTTTTATTTACTTAATTATTAAATTCAAAAGTTTTTTTGTAATTAAATTAAAGTAGTTATTTTTAGACTTATTATTTACTTATTTAAAATAAGAATATTTATTTATTTTATTAATGATAAATTAGTAAAATTATCTTATTATTTTCTAATTTATTTTTTCAAGTTATTAAAATACATATTTTAAAAATAAAAATTAGTTTATTAATTATTTTTATATCTTATAATGAGTGTGTATGATCAGTATCAATTTAATTAAATAGAGGGGAATAATAATATGTCTTTAGTTAATATACAAATAAAGCCTTTTCAAAATAAAGCTTTTAAAGATGGGAAATTTATTAATTTATCTGAAAAAGATATTAAAGGTAAATGGAGCATTTTTTTCTTTTATCCTGCTGATTTTACATTTGTTTGTCCGACTGAATTAGGTGATTTAGCTGATCACTATGAAGAATTTCAAAAAATAGGAGTCGAAATTTATTCCATTTCAACAGATACTCACTACTCTCATAAGGAGTGGCACAGTTGTTCGGATACGATTAGAAAAATTAAATATACTATGATTGGTGATCATAGCTGGACATTAACTCGTAATTTTGAAGTAATGCGCAAATACAAAGAAAATAACCAAGAGAAAGAATTGGGTTTGGCAGATCGAGGAACATTTATTATTGATCCAAATGGTATCATTCAAGCAGTTGAAATTACCGCGGAAGGAATTGGAAGAGATGCTTCTGATTTATTGCGAAAAACTAAAGCTATACAATATGTAGCAAGTCATCCAGGAGAAGTTTGTCCAGCAAAGTGGAAAGAAGGAGAAGCAACTTTATCTCCTTCATTTGATTTGGTTGGAAAAATTTAATTAAAATTTAGCAAACAATTTTACTGTATTCAGGTGTTAATCGCACCTGTTTTTATAAACATGCTTAGTGATAAGAATAATACAAAAAAATAAATTTAAATGATAATAAAAGCTTTCTATTATAAAAAAGATTATTATGTAAAATTCAAATTTTACCATATTATATTTTATTAAAAATAAAATATAAGCTAATGTTATATAAATATTATTTATACTAACAAACTAGATAATAAATAATTTAAATTGACTAATCGGTTAATTTATAATTTTTTTTTAGAAACACATTTATTTTATAAGATAGAAATAGGAAAACAATAATAAGTATATATTAAAACAGTTTTATTATGATTAAAATTATAAATAAAATAACATCCTAGCTAGTATTTTTTATTTTTATGTGTTTATTTTAGTTTCACAAAATCAAGAATAATATATAAATGTAAGCAAAATTTAATTTAATATTTTTATTAAATAATAACGAAAGCACTTAATTTGTTTAGCAGGTAGGTAGCTAAACAAAATTTTTTAATTATATACTTTAGTTAATCAATCATAACCATATAAACCATTTTATGGTGCAACTATAAACTAATGAATTGTTGCGAGAATTTATATAATAAATGATGATGAATAGATTTTATTGTTATTCATAAATTTCTAAATTTTTTTAAAACTTTTATAACTATAAAAACTGATCTTTTTATTACGCAAATTATAAAATTAGTTACAATTTTTTTAAGTAATATAAATATTAACACAAAATTCATATGAAGATGGAGAGGAGAGCTAGACATTTTTCTGATAGTTAGTATTTATTTATTTTTTAGTAGTTTTTGTAAACTATAAAAATATAAAAAATAATTTATCTTTTTTATTCAATCAAAATTAACTATTTTATGTATTTATTCATTAAAAACAATTATTTATTTAATTAGTCAAATAATTATTTTAAGAATTTAAGACTATTGCTTAATAATAATAGTTGTGCATAATTATGTTATACATATAATTACTATATTATATAATTTAATTAATGCCGAAGTGGCGAAATTGGTAGACGCAATTGATTCAAAATTAATCACTTTATGGTGTGCCGGTTCGAGTCCGGCCTTCGGCATCACAAGGATAAGGATGTTTTAATATATAATTAAATATATAAGTTTATATTATATAATTGTAAGAAAATAATTTTCATATATCATGAAGTATAGTTAACATAAATAATTATACTTTATATATATAAAATATAATTTAACTTTAATAAATAAAATTTATAAACTAAATAAATAATTAGTAAGTTTTTATAATTATATTTAATAAGAAATAAAAGTCTAAAAGTAATATAGAAAAAATATGTTTTATTAAACATAAGTTAAATTATTAAAATTAATAAACTATTGTTATTCAATTAATATAGATAAATATATTAATAGAAATATTTTATATTAGTTAATATCGTGTAATTAATTGATTAACTTATCTAATAAGTCAATATTTTATTTTGATACATTAATGGTTTGAATAACTTTCCTATACATTTTATATAGTTAAATATATTATATAAAAGAGGAATAATGCACTCTATTTTTTAAACTTTAAAAAATTTTACATCTATAATTTAATTATAATAAAAGAAAATTGTATTACTTTAATTTTTTAAATTATAAATATTCGATATATAAGTAACATCATTTGGTACATAATAAAATGCATTTATCTATAAAATATTTTATTTATTTTACTGATCTAATGATTTAGATAAAATATCTATTTTCTTACTAAATTATAGTATTTTTTTAAATCTTTAATAAAAATATATTATTAAAGATTTTAACAATATTAAATATCATAAACTATAATTTTTATTATATATTAAACATATTCTTGATATATACAGATAGATTTTTTATTTAGCGTGAACACACTGGTAGAATTATAAATTTTATTTTTTTACACTATTTATTATACAAAGTAAAATATTAATAAAATTTAAAAAACAATTAGATAAATAAGTTATTTATCTAATTGTTTTTTAAATTTACTAGTTAATAGTATTATTTACTAGTAATATTATTAATAATTAGTAATGTATAATTAATAAAAATAAATAATTTATATGTCATTTTTGTATCAATGCTTAATATATTGAATTAAACATTGATTATTTTTATAGAAAAAAGTAAATAAATTGTATATATTATGAAGTATATAATAATATTGTTATAAGATTTTATCTTACATATCAAATTAAATAACTTTATCAAAAAAAATAATACACAACGATCAACAACCATTACTAAGTCATTAACTAATAATAAGTATTTTGTATATTATATTAATATCATAAATAGAGAAATACATAATACACATTAATTAGTAAAGATACGTATTGTAATTATATCTACTCTTAGAAAAAAATTAGATTAAATAAATTTCAGCAATTGTATCTAATATTAAAAGTAATAAAAACTTTCGCAAATGTTATATACTGTTGTCAACATAATAAACCAGCTTAATATGTTTAATAATTAACTATACACTTATTATAAGTATCTTATCTCATTAAATTTATATAACTAAAAATATTAATTTATTTTTTAAGTTACAAATATATGTTTTCGCATTAGTAATTAATAGTTAAAGTAATTGCTAGTATTTAATTTTAGAACTTAGTTTATTTATTTAGTCCTATGATATATTTTCATAATTTTATTGTAATATCTTACTTTTATAATGCTTAAATAATTATTAATCTCATAAATTTTATAAAAAATATTAATTAATTAATTATAAATAAAATTTAAATATTTTCAACTTTATTATAAAATAAACGTATTTATATACATCATGTAATTAACTATGTAAGATTACATCTTGCTAAATATCATTCTTTTATTGTTTTTTTTTGTGATCATTAAAATAAATTATATTAAAT
The DNA here is from genome assembly GCA_046530765.1 of Arsenophonus sp. Lineage (GTDB taxonomy): Bacteria > Pseudomonadota > Gammaproteobacteria > Enterobacterales > Enterobacteriaceae > Arsenophonus. The sequence continues at coordinate 33,807 of JBHEQS010000010.1, read as the reverse complement.
ATATTTATTTTATCTATAATGTAAATGAGTATTATTTTTATTAATTTATCTTTTATATATATGCAAAGTTTGTGATATAATATTTTATTTCTGTTGAAATATATAAAACTAATAAGTTAAGACTAATTATATTTTTTTTGTAATTTCTAAAAAATTTCATATTTTATAGTTTTTAACATCTTTATAAATCTAACATAGCAAGATTAATTTTATTTCAAAAAAAGATAGATATAAAATAGATAGTGTTTTAGATTAATTTAAAACTCTATCTATTTTATATCTTACCTATATAGCTTTTAGATTATTGTTTTTGATGTTTATAAAAAATAAACAAGCACAAAAAATAAAAAATATTATATATAATTATTGTTTAACTTTTATTCATTTATCTTTTTATATAATTTGTATTAATATAATTAGTAGAAAGATAAAATCTAATTTATCAACTTAAGATATTTAATTTAGTATTTAATAAATATATAAAATTATTATTCTGTTGTTAATTTAAATAAATATAAAATATAGTCTGTTATTTGTAACACATTGTTTTATGAAAAAATACAAAAACTACTTAAGTAAAAATCATTAGATAATAATAGTTAGATACTTTAGTAGAAATTAAAAATAAAGTAATTAATTTTAATAAAAACTATTTAATTTAACCAATAGTAGATACTATAAAAATATTAATATTGAAAATTTTTATGTTAAGTAAATTATATTAATATAATTTACTTATTTTTATTTTATAAAATAAAAATAAATTAAAAATTTTGTACTTATAGTTATTTTGTTATATTGGATAGATGAAATGTTTTTCTTGATAATTTGTTTTTTAAAATATTTATATATCTATTATAAAATTAGATTTTTAAGATTTTATTAAATTATGTTATATAAAATATAACATAATTTAATTTTACTCTGTTTTAATAATTTAAAGTTTATTATAAAAATAACTTTAATAACTACAAATTTACTATTATTTAAATATTTCAAATTTTATAGTATTTTTTAGTAAATAATTTTAAAAAAAACGTTAATCATCTAATCTTCTAGCAAGAAGATCAGATGATTAACAAAATACAATTAAGTATAAATATTATTAATCTTAATCTATAAATTAAGTTTCTTTTATATAAATGTACATTACTTAATATGATTAAGAGATAGTATATAGATTTAAAATAGATAATAAAAATATTTTAATAATTATATAAAATATTTTTATAAAATTTATTTATATAATAATTATTTTAATCATAGTTATTTTCTTTTAAGAAAAAAGATCATAAATTATGATAAAAAATAAAATAATTTCATTTTATGACAATAATGAAAATAAATATTCAATTATATGTAAACTATTTAATATATAAAAACTAAAAATATGTAGTATATATATTTTTAAATATACCAATTTTTATCCATCTTAAATTAGTAAAAGAAAAAATGTCTATAAGTATTAATGTAAAGATAGTATAAAACTTGATAATGTAGTTAACATATATAAATTATCAATAAAATCGTAAATTAGTATCTTCTATGTGATGCTGATTTAGATCTCTTTAAATAGTTTTATCTACTTTTATTAAATTTTATTGTACAATTGTTAAATATACCAGTCCAGTAGATATATATAAACTAAATAGTAATGATAAATATTATGCGCAACATTATATACAATCTCTATCATTTTACAATAAAATATAACTAAAATTTATAATGATAATATGTTGTAGAATTTTGATATCAAAAAAATAAAATTCAAGATAATAAAACATAAATACTTATTGAAATTGGCAATATCACTAAGACTTAAAGAGTAGAAAAGTTCTAGAATATGCTTGTTAAAATAATTTAATACTTTTTAGATATAAAGTATGTAGATATCTAATAAGAAATTTAATGTGGATATGTAGCATAGCAACAAACATGTTAATAACATTAATTAAATAAAATATCTATGTTAAGTTGAAATTTACAATTATTATGTGTTTTAAAATCAATAAAATAGTTGAATGTTGAAATCTAGTAATTTTTATAAACCAATTACTAATTTATGGTAAATTCTTTTAGTTAAATTGTAGATTAAAAGTTATATAAAACTAATATATAAATTTTATAGCGAAACATAATATGCACTAAACGCGAAGAAATTAATAGTTTTGTTTTAATAATACGTATTAGAATTTTATAACTAAAATATCAATATTGTTGTGTAGCATATATAAATGTTGAAATTAAAAAAATAATAAAATTAATATAGTTTTTATCTAAATCATTGAGTTTTGATATATAATCACGTTAATACTTTTTCTACTCTTCTAAAATTATCGTAGAATTTACAACATATTAAAAATTGCAATAAGTAAAAATGGCTTATTTTTAATTCAGTAATATAAAACTTGAAAATAATTGTTAATATCTCCATTTTATAAAATTAATACTAAATAAAATATATCAACTCATCTATATAATTATCTAGAAAACACATTTCTTAAATACAAATTTCTTATATTTATAATATAAGAAGTTACAATACAAATATCTATTTTTGTAAAAATAAATGATATTATAAATTATATTTAAAAATAATTAATTTTACAGATCATAAAACTAGATACTAAAAAATATATTCAGAACGAATAGTATTTTGATTTATTATTAAACAGATCGAGTGATTAAAGTTAATCTATATTATTAAATCTTATTTTAAAATAAATCTATAACTTATTTTTATATTCAATATAGTAATTTTTTATATTTTAATATGTTTAATTTTATTCTGTTCTTTTATATTATATTTTTTATTTATTAAAATTTTCATTACTTTAAGTTAATCTATAAAGATTTAAAAAAAATTTTGCAAAAAAAAACATATATTCATTTTTGTAAATAAATTTAATATAAAATGTGAAAAATTGTACTATGTTAGTAGTATAGTAAATAAAAATATTATGAAACTCTATTTATTTACATGTATTTAGCAAAAATGGAAAATTATAATTCAAAAACTTGATTATATTCAAAATTATATTCTTATTATTAAGTTTATTTTAAATTTTAACAGCAAAAAACTACTTTACTTATAAAAATAAAAGATAATTTCTTAACTTTCATATAATAATGGTTATTTTTAGTTTAAACATTAATGATCAATGTCTTATTTAGTATATATACCTATTACAGAGATGTGCTATATATAATAAATAACGATTTCTAAATATAAAAAATAATATCTATAATTTTTTTGTGTAAATTTATATAAATAAAACTTATCAATATCGCAATGGAAAATTATCTTTATCAGTTAACGCAAAATTTCTTAATACTCATAAATCTACTTAATACGCATAAATCTATTTAAATAAATAGACTAAAGAAGTTCCAGGTGTCATCTAATTTCTCAGAGGCATTAGAATAAATGACAGGTTTAAATTTACACCAAACATTTAATTCTAGGATATAAATTTATTAATATATTAATAAATTTATTTAAATATTGATTAATAGATAGTTATTTTGTAATTAAGTAATTACGTATTATTTATGATAATTTTATCCTTTACTGTAAAAATAAAGAATTGCACACATTAAAAAATGATTTAATTGTACACAATTCAATGTATAATCGATACAATTAAAATATTTTTTAACAAAGTAATATAATGTAAATAATAATATTATTAACTAAATAAGTTTATATATCTATAAAACTATATGTTAAATGAATGATAATAATACTATTAACATATTATTTCAAAAAATATTCTATTGAGTTAGTTATAGAATATAAAAATTAATATATAAACTTTACAAATAGTTTAAAACTTAATTAAAAATACTATTTGCATAAAGAAAAAATTGTTTTAGTTAATTTTTATCAATGATTACTGATTTGTTGTTGGATATAAAAATTTTCTGATATAGAGAAAAAATCTAATAATCTATATTAGAGATATACTATTAATTTAGTGAAATCAACATATTAAGATATAAGATAATTTAGTTTATTTTGTTTGAAACGTATATTTTGAAATAAGACTATACACATAAATGTTTTTATAAATTGAAATATATAATTTTGTTTGTTTACATATGTCTAGATAATTAAAATTATAATAGCATTTTAATTATCTATAAAATATATTGATATGTCTTTAAACAACTACATTAAAATTTTTAACTAGAGAAGCTCGAACATAATAGTCAGCTTCATAAAAAATACAATTATACGAAACATATATGTATATTTTTATTATTAAATAATTTTTATATGCTATTACTAAAAGTCTTATTAAAATAATAAGCAGTATGTTGCAGAAAAAATTCTAGTAGAACAATTTTTATAATTTGTTATTCAACATTAAATTAATTTAAATAATATTAATATAATTATTTATTGTAAATATATTACATTATAAGAAAATAATATAAGAAAATAAAAAAACTAAATAAAATTATTTATAACAATGTATAAAACGCATACTTTACTCTAAAGTATATCTGCTATTTTCCTATACAGAAGCTAGAGAAAATTTTATTCAATAAATCATTTGATCTAAATTTTCCTGTAATTTCACTTAATGATTGATGACTTAAGCGAAGCTCTTCAGCCAATAATTCACTGAAATTAGTAAAAAGCAATTGTTTATACCCTTTTTTTAAATGATTTGATGCTATATCAAGTGCCTGAATATGCCGACGTCTAGCTAAAAATATACCCTCAACAGTATTATTTAATCCAATGCTTTCTTTTAAATGATTAAGCAATAAATCAATACCATACTTTCTATTGGCTGAAAGGCAAATAATTGAGTAATTATCAATTTTTGTTATTGATATTGGCTCGCATGTTATATCTACTTTATTTCTAATTATCGTAATAGGTAAAAATTTAGCAGATCGTCCTATAAATTCAGGCCAAATTTGTTCAAGTTTAGTTTCGCGTGTTATATTGCTATCCACTACAAATAATATATGATCCGCCTGTTCAATTTCTTGCCAAGCTCTATCAATACCTATTCTCTCAACTTCATCTATTGCTTCACGCAATCCAGCTGTATCAATAATATGTACTGGCATGCCTTCAATCTGAATATATTCATGTAATACATCTCTTGTTGTACCAGCAATATCAGTTATAATAGCCGTTTCACGACCAGATAAAGCATTTAATAAACTAGATTTACCTGAATTTGGTCGCCCAGCAATAACAACTTTTATTCCTTCTCGCAATAAAGTTCCTTGATAAGCTTGAAGACGCAGATTATCTAAATTAGTTATTATAGTATTTAATTTTTCTTCTATCTTTCTACTAGATAAAAAATTAATTTCTTCATCTGGAAAATCAATTGCTGCTTCAATGTAAGCGCGTAAGTTAGACAGATCTTCTAGGATTTCATAAATCTTTTTAGAAAAAACACCTTGTAAAGAATTTACTGCTGAACGAGCAGCTTGTTCGGTACTAGCATCTATAAGATCAGAAATAGCTTCTGCCTGAGCTAAATCTATTTTATCATTAAAAAAAGCGCGCTCTGAAAACTCTCCTGGATTAGCAATCCTAATTTTATTAATAGATAAAATTTGTTTAAGCAATAAATCAATAATTATCTGTCCGCCATGTCCTTGCAATTCAAGAACATCTTCCCCAGTAAATGAATTTGGTGTTTGAAAATAAAGTGCAATTCCATTATCTAATACTTTACCGTTAACATCATAGAAAGGAAGATAATTTGCGTAGCGTGGTTTAGGCAATTTACCTAAAATAATTCTAGCAACCTCAATAACTTTTGGACCTGATATTCTAAGAATACCAACTCCACCACGACCTGGTGGAGTTGCCTGTGCGACAATTGTATCATTCCTATATATATTCATTTAATCCTAAACTATTGCAATAAAAGTATGAGTTATTTTATTATATTAATATATTTAAATAGTTAAATATTTTATAACTTTTAAAAAGTTAAATAAAAAAATTAATTTCTATCATTCTTATGTAAACCACACTTTTCCAATCCTCGATAAATAATTTGTTGCTGAATAATTGTTACTAAATTACTAATTATATAGTATAAAACTAAACCAGAAGGAAACCATAAAAAAAATATAGTAAAAATAATTGGCATATATGTTACAATTTTGTTTTGCATAGGATCAGTTATTGTCGTTGGTGACATCTTTTGAATAATATACATTGTCAAGCCCATCAAAAATGGTAGAATATAGTATGGATCCTGTGATGATAGATCTTGAATCCATCCAATAAATGGGGCGTGTCGCAGCTCTACAGAGCCCATTAACATATAATATAAAGCAAGAAAAATTGGCATTTGAATTAATAAAGGCAAGCAACCTCCTAGTGGATTAACTTTTTCTGTTTTATATAGCATCATCATTTCTTGACTCATGCGTTGCTTATCATTGCCAAACCGCTCTTTCATTATCATAAGTTTAGGCTGTAAAAGGCGCATTTTTGCCATTGAAGTATATTGTGCTTTTGTTAAAGGATACATAATTCCTCGCACAACAAAAGTAATAAGAATAATAGAAAAACCCCAATTACCTATAAAACTATGAATAAATTTTAATAATTTAAATAACGGTTGAGAAATAAACCATAGCCAACCATAGTCAACGGTTAAATCCAGATGTGGAGCAACTTTTGACATTTCTGATTGCAATTCAGTGCCTATCCATAATGTTGAAATATAATTTTCTTTACTATTAGGTGATACTATTATTGGAGAGCTCTTGTATCCAATAATAGTAATAGATTTATTTAAATCTATTGTATAGAATATTTTTTTGTCTTTATATAGAGGAATCCATGCTGTTGCAAAATATTGCTGCAACATTGCCACCCAACCGCTTTTGGTATTAATATTTAAATTATTATCAGAAATATCATTAAAACTATATTTTTTATAATTTGTTTCATCAGAAGAATACGCCGCTCCGCGATATGTATGTAAAGCAAAATTATTATTTCCAATATCACGTTCTTTTGGTAATTTTGTAGTCTGTTTAAGTTGACCAAAAAAAATTAATTTTAATTGTTTATTAGTATTGTTAATAATGTTGTATTTAACAGAAATATCATATCTACCACGTTTTAATATATAAACTTTTTGATAAACTTCGCCATTCTTTCCAGTAAACGAAAGCGGAACGCACAATTCATCTTTACCATCTTGCAAGACATAACTTGTTGAATTTGAAACATATAATGGACGCAATCCGTTATTATAAATAGGATTATCTGGACCATCCTGACCAATTAATCCACTTTGTGCTTGATAAATAAAATCTTTAGTTGTTTCCAATAAACGAAAAGGATCAGATGAATGCAATTTATTTGGATAAAGTAACAAATCAGCTTCAGAAATATCTCCGCCGTGTGTATTAATACGCAATAAAAGTACATCAGTTTTTATTATGATAAATTTAGATTCATTATAATAATTTGATGTGTTTATTTCATTTACAATTTGTTCAGTATTTACAGATTGTATCTTATCACTTTCCCACGTCCTCCAAATTAAAAAAGAAACAAACAGCAAAGCAATTAATAAAAAATTACGGTGCAAATTCATCGTTAATGTTCTCTATTATAGTTATGGCGCGAAACTGTAACTGGATCGTCACCACCACAGTGTAAAGGGTTGCATTTTAATATGCGTTTTATCATTAACAAACCTCCTTTTATCAATCCAAATTGATATAACACAACGATACTATATTGCGAACACGATGGATTAAAGCGACAGTGAGGAGATAATAATGGACTTATTATCAATTGATAACCTCTTATCATCAGAATTAAGAGTTGCGATACAAAAGATGGTGACGACGCCATAATTTATCTAATATTTTTATAATTTCATTATTATCTAAATCAACAATTACTTTCCTTGCTATGATTACAAAATCCATGGACAGTAATTCATGTTGATGCAAACGAAAATATTCCCTAGTTAGTCTCTTAATACGATTTCGTTCATTGGCTAGTTTAATGTTTTTTTTTGTAATAGCAAAACCAATTCTAGGGTACCCTAATTCATTAAAACGTCCAAGAATAGTGAGTTCTGAAGAAGTTACCTTCTGTGGTTTATGAAAAACATAATCAAAATGTATATGTGTTAACAACCTTAACTTTTCAGAAAAAGAAAACATAACTGTTAATATTTAGTTATTGCTTTTAATAAGCGGTTAAACGGGTACGGCCTTTAGCCCGACGACGAGCTAAAACATTGCGACCATTTTTAGTAGACATGCGAGCACGAAAACCATGAGAACGATTACGCTTTATTGCGGACGGCTGAAAAGTGCGCTTCATAGTGATTATTACCTAACTTAATAAAATAATTATTATTGATTTAATAATAAAATCTGTGAGATAGTAGTAAACTAAATTTCACTGATATATTCAGTCTTTATGAAGATATACCAGATACGAAAAATTGTAATAAAATATTTAGGATTACGCAATAAATACACTATATATATTTAAAAATTTTTACATTATTATATAGTATTAGAGTAAGGTAACTAACTTGCTTTTATTGATTGTTTCTGCAAGAAAACTTAAATAGTAATATTTAATATAATAAAAAATTATACAGATTATAATTAAAGATTAAAAAGATTATTAAATACTATCAAAGATTAAGAAATTATTAAAATTAATTACAAATACAAATTAATAAACTTGATATAAATATATATAAATTATTGATATATATAATACATGAGAAATATTATTTATTTTATTATTAATTTTATACGTCATAATATTATACGTCATAATATTAAATTTAGTTCTGTTAAAAAAATTACTAAAAGTATGTCCAAAGAAATTAGAATATTATTTAAATTTATACTATTGCATATAACAGTGCAATAATATTGCATATTATATATTACACATTGTATCTTGTATCTTGTATTTTGTATTTTGTATTTTGTAATAAGATGATATACTTTGCATAGTAAATTTTATGAAAATTTTTTTCTAAAAAATTAACAATTTCATTATCTATCTAAATTTAATAATTTAAATTTATATTGCTTTTAGTTGGAGTCTGTCGTGTCATTTTCACTTTGGCAGCGATGTCTTGCCAGATTGCAAGATGAGTTACCTACAACAGAATTTAGTATGTGGATACGTCCTCTCCAGGCAGAATTAAGTAATAACACCTTAGCGCTCTATGCGCCTAATCGCTTTGTATTAGCTAGAGTAAGAGATAGATATATCAATAATATTAATCAATTATTGAATGATTTTTGCGGTTCTAATATACCTGTATTGAAGTTTGAGGTTGGCAATAGACCACAAGTTGGTAATAGACCACAAATAGTAATAAAAAGCTGCTCTTTAACGCATATCGAAGCAAATAAAATTATTTCAATACCTATAAATTCAAGAATAGATCTTTGCTATAATAATACACAGGTTCAATCAGATGTCTCCTATCGGTCAAATGTTAATCAAAAACAGACATTTAATAATTTTATTGAAGGCAAATCAAACCAACTTGCTCGCGCTGCAGCTACACAAGTGGCAGATAATCCTGGTACGTCTTATAATCCACTGTTCCTTTATGGCGGAACAGGATTGGGTAAAACTCATTTGCTTCATGCTATAGGTAATAACATAATTGAGTTAAAAGTAAATTTAAAAGTAGTTTATATGCATTCTGAAAGATTTGTCCAACACATGGTAAAGTCATTACAAAATAATGCAATTGAAGATTTTAAACGTTACTATCGCTCGGTAGATACATTATTAATTGATGATATTGAGTTTTTTGCTAACAAAGAGCGATCTCAAGAGGAATTTTTTCATACACTCAATGCTTTGCTTGAAGGCAACAAACAAATAATTCTTACGTCAGATCGTTATCCTAAAGAAATAAATGGTATTGAAGATCGACTGAAATCCCGTTTTGGATGTGGATTAATTGTTGCAATTGATCCGCTTGAATTAGAAACTCGTATTTCTATTCTAATGAAAAAAGCAGACGAAAATCAGATACAACTTTCTTATGAAGTAGCTTTCTTTATTGCTAAACGTTTGAGATTAAATGTTAGAGAATTAGAAGGCGCATTAAATCGAGTTATAGCAAACGCTAATTTTATAGGTAGTGCAATTACAATTGACATTGTTAGAAAGGCATTGCGTGATTTATTGGCATTACAAGAGAGACTTATAACTATTGATAATATTCAAAAAAAAGTTGCTGAATATTACAAGATTAAGGTTGTTGATTTATTATCTAAGCGACGATCACGTTCCGTGTCTCGTCCGAGGCAAATAGCAATGGCATTGGGAAAAGAACTAACAAATTATAGCTTGCCTGAAATTGGATATGCATTTGGTGGTAGAGATCATACAACTGTTCTTCATGCTTGCAGAAAAATTGAACAATTGTGTGAAGAAAATTATGACATGAAAGAGGATTTTTCTAATTTAATCAGAATATTATCATCCTAATATTATGAAATTTACTATTGAGCGTGAACAATTGCTTAAACCACTACAACAAATTAATGGACCGATTTATGGTCGGCCTATATTACCAATTTTGAATAATTTATTACTAAAAGTTAATGATGAAGTACTTTCATTAACAAGCACCAATCTAGAAATAGAAATGGTAGTAAATGTGATATTAAGATATCCAGGAGAGAATGGTTCAATTACTGTACCTGCTCGTAAATTTTTTGATATATGTCGTGGGTTAGAAGATGGCTCAAAAATTAAAGTTGTACTTAATGGAGACCGCCTGCTTATACATTCTAATTGTAGTCGTTTTTTGCTTTCAACTCTTCCTTCAACCTCTTTTCCAAGTTTAAATGATTGGCAAAGCGAAGTTGAATTTAAATTACCTCAAATTACGTTAAAGCGACTAATTGAGGCTACTCAATTTTCAATGGCACATCAAGATGTACGATATTATCTTAATGGTATGTTATTTGAAACAAATTGTAGAGAATTGAGAACAGTAGCTACAGATGGTCATCGTTTAGCTGTATGTTCAATTAATGTTGATAAAGATTTACCAACGCATTCTGTAATCGTTCCTCGTAAAGGAATAATAGAATTTGTGAAATTATTAAATAATATAGATGATCCAGTTAATTTGAATATTGGTAGAGATAATATACGAGCTCATGTTGATAATTTTCTTTTTACATCAAAACTAATTGATGGGCGATTTCCTGATTACAGACGCGTATTGCCAAAAAATCCAGATAAAATATTAACAGTAGATTGTAAAAAACTAAAACAAGCTCTTACACGATCAGCAATTTTATCAAATGAAAAATTTAGGGGTATACGATTATACATAAGCAAAAATCAACTTAAAATTACAGCAAATAATCATGAACAAGAAGAATCAGAAGAAATTATTGATGTCAATTATCAAAGTCAGATGATAGAGATTTCTTTTAATGTTAGTTATATCCTTGATATATTAAATGCATTAAAATGCAAGAAAGTAAATTTATTATTAACCGATTCAAATTCAAGCATGCAAATAAAAGATGTTACAGATTATACAGCATCTTATGTTGTTATGCCAATGAGGCTGTAATATTAAAATATTATTATTTTAGATTTACTTATCCATAATAAGTACAGTAGTAAAAACATAACTTTACATTAGTAACTGCTTTTTATTTTATCTAAAAAAATGAAAACAAAAGGAAAATATTCCAAAAAGAATCAATTTATTATGTAGCGACATTTCTTTATATAACATTTAAATAAGATGAATAGATAAGCATCAATAAGATATTTTATATGATTGTCTTGTTTATTTAAATCTAAAATCATCTATATTTATTTTGGTCATACACAAAGATAATAATAGTAATAACAAAAATTTGTATTTAATGATGTAAAACGAACCAAATTATTATAAACGAAACCAATAGATTCTTAAAGTTTTATACTAATAAATGATAGTTATAAATATGTTTAAATTTTTTATAAATTTCTGTATTTTGTAATGAATTTTAGTTCTTTCTTACATTGTTTGATTTAAAGTATATGTTAAATAACATTATTCATCATTGTGTTAAATAATATTAATAATAATGAATATAATTATTATTAATACAATAACAGCTATAGCCTGCAAATAAGTTAATAGATAATCTAATTAGTAATATTACCATGCATTGCATAAATTATTATTATATAAGTTTACTTATAATTTTATTTCATTATTTTTGAAATAAAAATTCCATTATTAATTATAATTAATAATGGAATTTAAACGTAACTAAATCTAATCTATATATTATTAATGTATAATAATTATTATATAAATATACCTAAAATATATTCCATTGAAGATATTCTATGTCACAAAAATAAAAGTTATTAACACATATATTAAATTATCATAAAGTGAATATTTAAAGCAATAAAGTATAAATTATACTTATATCTGTTATATAATTAACTGTCACAAGTTAAAGATGTGTTGGATCAAAATATAAATGTATTTTATATAAAATATAACAAATTAGAAATTAAACCATATTATAAAAAATTAGCGAGAAATATTGATGTCAAACATATATGACTCATCAAGTATCAAGGTATTAAAAGGACTAGATGCTGTACGAAAACGTCCAGGAATGTATATTGGTGATACCGACGATGGTACAGGTCTTCATCACATGGTTTTTGAAGTTGTCGATAATGCTATCGATGAAGCACTAGCAGGATATTGCTGTGATATTATTGTAACTATACACACAGATAACTCAGTGTCTGTTCTTGATAATGGTCGAGGTATTCCAACTGATATTCATGAAGAAGAAGGTGTTTCTGGAGTAGAAGTTATTATGACTCTTCTTCACGCTGGATGTAAATTTGATGATAATTCTTATAAAGTTTCTGGTGGTTTGCATGGAGTAGGGGTTTCTGTTGTTAATGCTTTATCAGAAAAATTAGAATTATTAATAAAACGAGATGGAAAAATTCATAAACAGATATACCAATTGGGAGTTCCACAGACGCCTTTAACTGTTGTAGGAGAAACTAATCAACTGGGAACATATATTCGATTCTGGCCTAGTTTAAAAACATTTAAGTTAATTACTGAATTTGAGTATGATATTTTAGCAAAACGCTTACGAGAACTTTCTTTTCTCAATTCTGGAGTATCAATTCGCTTAATTGATAAACGTGATAATAAAGAAGATCATTTTCATTATGAAGGTGGAATTAAAGCTTTCGTAGAATATTTAAACCGCAATAAAACACCAATTCATCCAAAAGTTTTTTATTTTTCTGCTAAGAAAGAAGGAATTAATGTTGAAATATCAATGCAATGGAATGATGGATTTCAAGAAAATGTTTATTGTTTTACTAACAATATTCCGCAGCGAGATGGAGGAACACATCTAGTTGGTTTTCGCACCGCCATCACACGCACTCTTAACAATTATATTGATAAAGAAAGTTACCAGAAAAAAGCGAAAATTAGTGCTACTGGTGATGATGCTAGAGAAGGTTTAATTGCAGTCGTTTCGATTAAAATTCCAGATCCAAAATTTTCTTCACAAACAAAAGATAAACTAGTTTCTTCTGAAGTAAAAACTGTTGTTGAAACATTAGTAAATGAGAAACTTATAGAGTACTTATTGGAGAATCCAAACGATGCTAAAATTATTGTTAGCAAAATAATTGACGCCGCTCGTGCTAGAGAAGCTGCCAGAAAAGTGCGTGAGATGACTCGCCGTAAGGGCTCTCTTGATCTAGCTGGATTGCCTGGAAAATTAGCTGACTGTCAGGAACGAAATCCTGCCTTATCAGAGCTTTATTTAGTAGAAGGTGATTCTGCTGGTGGTTCTGCTAAACAAGGGAGAAATCGTAAAAATCAGGCAATTTTACCATTAAAAGGTAAAATTCTTAATGTTGAAAAAGCTCGTTTCGATAAAATGTTATCTTCTCATGAAGTAGCTACACTAATAACCGCTTTAGGATGTGGCATTGGACGTGATGAATACAATCCTGATAAATTACGTTATCATAGTATTATTATTATGACTGACGCAGATGTAGATGGTTCTCACATTAGGACATTATTGTTAACTTTTTTTTATCGTCAGATGCCGGAAATTATCGAGCGAGGACATATATATATTGCCAAACCACCATTATATAAAATGAAAAAAGGCAAGAAAGAACAATATATTAAAAATAATGATGACATGAATGAATATTTAATCTCAATAACATTAGATAATGCAGCGATCTATACTAGTTCTAATGCTCCTGCATTAAAAGGTAAACCATTAGAAAAATTAATCACTGAATATAATTCTGCACAGAAAATTATCAAACATTTAGAACGCATATATCCACTTTCTTTATTAAATAATCTTATTTATCAACCTATTTTAGTAGAAAATGATTTAAAAGATAAATTAAAAATAGAAAATTGGATTATTATGTTGGTTAAAAGATTATCTGATAATAAAGAACATGGTAGTACTTATAGCTATCATATTAATGAAAATAGTGAACGCCAATTATTTGAAGCAGTTTTACATATTAGAACATATGGTATTGATACAAACTACAATTTAGATTTTGATTTTATTCATGGTATTGAATATGCTCGCATTACAAAAATAGGTCAATTAATAGGAAACTTAATTAAAGATGGCGCTTATGTGGAAAAAGGAGAAAGACGACAAACTATTTCTTCCTTTGAGGACGCATTAAAATGGTTATCTAAAGAATCACGCCGAGGATTAATAGTGCAACGATATAAGGGATTGGGAGAAATGAATCCAGATCAATTATGGGAAACAACTATGAATCCAGATACGCGCTGTATGATGCGCGTTACAATTAAAGATGCTATCGAAACTGATCAATTATTTACTACGCTCATGGGCGATGCTGTTGAACCACGACGAGCTTTCATTGAAAAAAATGCATTAAAAGCAGAAAATATAGACATATAACTAAAATAAAAAATAAAATTAATATTAAATTGATGTTTTAATAAATAAAATTATATAATATTTTTAACATTCGGCGCAAAGGTTCTGCTGCGCCCCATAATAGTTGATCGCCAACTGTAAATGCTGATAAATACTTCGTTCCAATATTTAATTTACGCAAACGACCTATTGGAATATTTAGAGTTCCAGTTACTGCAGCAGGAGCCAACTCTTGAATTGTTAATTCACGCTCATTAGGAATTATATGAACCCAATCATTATGTGCTGCCAAAATTTGCTCTATAGATTCAATGCTAATATTTTTTTTTAATTTAATGGTAAACGCTTGGCTATGACAACGCAATGCACCAATTCGAATACATAAGCCATCAATAGAAATAGGATTAGAACTTGTATTTAAAATTTTGTTAATTTCTGTTTTGACTTTCCACTCTTCATGACTTTGACCATTTGGAAGTTTTTTACCTATCCAAGGGATTAAACTACCAGCTAATTGAACAGTAAATGCTTTAGAGATTATTTTTCTGTTACGAGTAAAATCGGTTATTTTTTTTTCAATTGATAAAATTGTAGCGGCAGGATTTTTCAATTCATCATCAACCTGTGAATGTAATTCACCCATTTGAATTAATAATTGACGCATATTGAGTGCACCTGCACCAGAGGCTGCTTGATAAGTAGCGACAGAAACCCATTCAATTAAATTTTTTGAAAATAAACCAGCTAAAGACATTAACATCAAACTTACAGTACAATTACCGCCAATAAATGTTTTTATTCCTTTATTTAAACTTTGATCAATATATTCACGATTAACTGGATCAAGAATAATAATGCTATCTCTTTTCATTCTCAAACAAGATGATGAATCTATCCAATAACCTAACCAACCAATAGCGCGAAGTTTATGATAAATTTTATTAGTATAGTGAGATCCCTGGCAGCTAATTATTATATCCAACTCTTTTAATCTTTCAAGATTAAAAGCATCTTGTAATATTCCTTGATTTTGATTATATTTTGGAGCAGTCTCACCATGTTGAGATGTAGTAAAAAAAATAGGATTAATATTATTAAAATCACTCTCTTCAATCATTCGTTGTAATAAAACAGAACCAACCATGCCTCGCCAACCAATAAAACCGACATTTTTCATTTTCTATCATCCAGCTTAAATTTTATTATTAAATTAAATCGATGCTATTTAGAATGATAAAAATTATTGTTTATAATAATTTTTATCATTCTAAATAAAATACGAGAAATCAATTATATTTTTAGTGACTATAAATAATTTTATAAAATAAATTAATACCGTCTATATTTAATCTATATACTATAGTACTTATGTATTTTACATATAGTTAAGAAATCTTTTTTTCTAATATAAGATTATTCTTTAAATTTCATAAATTAAAAAAAATAAAATCAAATTGTTTTTACTTAATAAAAACAGTAAGAGATAAATTTTTTTATAATTAGTTTTAGATCTGCATAGTAAAAAATGTAATTTATAAATTACATTATGAAGATTTAATAATTAATTATACTTTTAATAACTAAGAACTACTATTAAAATAAACAGATCATAAATATTAGAAATAAACTATAAATTTATATGTGTTATATACATATTATTTGTTTTATTTTATTACTTATATTAATAACTATTTTTAAACAAAAATCTATAAATAATTATTATAAATTCTAAACAATATTAATATTATCAAGCAAAACAATAGATTTGCTATTAAGTTTATAAAAAGATATTTAAAATATAAAAATAGTTATGAACATAAAATACGTTCATCATTATTTAATATATAAAATTAGTAAAATTTTTAATAAAAACAAAAATTTATAAAGAAGAAAAAATTACTTCTTTATTGTATTAAATATATTTAATTGTAATACTTTAGATAACTCATAGTTATTGTTTAAATAATAACACTATTATATTTATAAAAACTTGTTACATATAAACACTATTACCTACCTGACTTCAATATCATTTTAGCTATGACGTTAGAATTATTATATTTAAGCATTAACAGTGATGTATTTTAATAACGAAGTCACTTAAATTCTTATACATAATTTTTATAAAAAATTAAAGATATTTTTATACAATTTTATATAATATTAATTTTTATCAACATAAGTATAATTGATAAAATATTTAAATACTTTATATAAATTTAATTTTAAATTAAACATCTGTCTATTATTAATTCCATAAAATTTAAATAAGTTCATGTTAAAATAGAAGAAAATATTAATTATAATATCAATATTTTATATTAAATAATTAATTTAGTTATTAACTTTACTAAATAGTAAAGTTAATAACTTGCTATTATTTAATATTTTAAAAATCTTTTTTGTCCCTATAATTTTAGTTAATTTATATAAAATATAAAATATAAAATATAAAATATAAAAATAAAAAACTATAATATATAGTAATTTACTAACATTAGAATAATATTGATCTTTGAATTAAATTTATTCAACTGTTACAGATTTAGCTAAATTTCTTGGCTTATCAATATCTGTGCCTTTAATTATAGCAATATAATAAGATAATAATTGAAGAGGAACAATATAGAAAATTGGAGAAATTAATTCTTCAACATGTGGTAATAAAATAATTTTCATATTTTTACTATTAACAAAACCAGAGTCTTGATCAGTAAAAATATAAATCAATCCATCACGAGCACGAACTTCTTCAATATTTAATTTTAACCTTTCAAGTAATTTATTATTTGATGCAATAACAATAACTGGTATATTGGAATCAATTAGTGCTAGAGTACCATGTTTTAACTCACCAGCCGCATAAGCCTCTGCGTGAATATAAGAAATCTCTTTTAGTTTTAACGCTCCCTCAACTGCAATAGGAAATTGATCACCACGACCAAGAAAAAGTACATTCTTTATATTAGAAAAATTCTTTGCTAAAACTTTAATTATTTTTTCTTGTGATAATACACTGTCAATACGAGTTGGAAGAGCCTGTAACGCTAGAACAATTTCTCGTTCAAGAGAAATATTCTTATATTTTAAACGAATTAAATAAGCAACTAATAATAATAAAACAGTTAATTGTGTAGTAAAAGATTTAGTCGATGCTACACTAATCTCAGCACCTGCTCTTGTCATTAATGCAAAATCTGATTCACGAACTAAAGATGATCCCAAAACATTGCATATAGCTAATGATGCCATATATGTACGCTCTTTTGACATTCGCAATGCAGCTAACGTATCTGCTGTTTCTCCAGACTGAGAAAGTGTAATTAATAAACTATTTTTTCGTATCGCTGATTTGCGATAATTAAATTCCGAGGCAATCTCCACATCACAAGGTATATCTGCTAACGATTCAAACCAATAGCGAGCAACCATTCCAGCATTATATGAAGTACCACAAGCAACAATTTTAATGTGTTTAGCCTTATATAATATATTTTTAGCTTCTTTATCTAATTCAGTAAAAATAACACTATTTTTCTGATCAAAGCGTCCTTCCAATGTATTTTTTATTGCTAACGGCTGCTCATATATCTCTTTCTCCATATAATGATTATAAATTCCTTTATCACTTATATCATAATGAAGATTAGATTCTATTTCCTCTCGCTTAACTTCTACACCTTTATGATCAAAAATATGTACTGCTTTACTAGTTACCTCAACAATATCACCATCCTCTAAATAAATAAATCGACGTGTGATAGGCAAAAGTGCTAATTGATCAGATGCTAAAAAATTTTCATCAACACCCAAACCTATAATCAAAGAGCTACCACAACGTACAGCAACTAAAAGTTCAGGAGTGCGACTATCCATAATAACTGCACCATAATCACCTTTTAATTTAGTTATAACACGCTGCACTCCTTCGCGTAATGTACCACCTTTTTGTAATTCTAAATGAATTGAATGCGCAATAACTTCAGTATCAGTTTCTGATGTAAAAATATAGTTTTGTTTTTTTAGTTGTTCACGAAGTTCTTGATAATTTTTAATAATTCCATTATGAACAACAGCTATGTATTCAGATGTATGAGGATGAGCATTTTTTTTGCTTGGTTGACCATGAGTTGCCCAACGAGTATGTGCTATACCAGTGCTACCAATTACAGAATGTTTTTTTACTTTATCAGCCAATATCTGGACTTTACCTGCTTCACGAAATAGCATTAGATTAGACTTATCATCAACTATGGCCAAACCAGCAGAATCATAGCCTCTGTATTCTAAGCGACGAAGCCCTTCAATAAGAATTGAAGTTATATTTCGTTGTGCCACTGCGCCAACAATTCCACACATTAATTTTTATTCCAAATAAATGAGTATATTTCTAATTGTAATTAATATATTCAATTTTATCTACAATAAAATCTTCAATTATTAATAATATATATAAAATAATTATTACATAGTTACTATTCTATTTTATTATTTTTCTTTACTGGTCGTTGCCAATTAATAATATGTCTCTGTTTAATTCTACCAATAACAAGTTCATTTTCTTTAACATCATTGGTTACAGTAGTTCCTGCAGCAATAGTTGCCCCTTTAGCAATTTTAAGAGGTGCAATTAATTGCGAATTTGAACCAATAAAAACGTTATCATCAATTATAGTTTTAAGTTTATTAGCACCATCATAATTACAAGTTATTGTTCCGGCGCCAATATTTACATGACAACCAATTTCGGAATCCCCTAAATAACTCAGATGTCCAACTTTAGAATTAAGACCTAAAGTAGTATTTTTAACCTCAACAAAATTACCAATATGTACATTTTCTGCTAATTTACTTCCTGGACGTAAACGAGCAAAAGGACCAACTCTGCATTCTTTATATAATTTTGAATTTTCTACAATTGAATAAGGACTAATAATTGAATTATCACCTATTGTACTATTTTTTAAAATACTTCCAGCATGAATATGAACATTGTCTCCAAGTATAACACTACCTTCAATAATAACATTAATATCGATAATTACATTACGACCGTACTTTAACGTACCACGCAAATCAAAACGAGATGGGTCAACAATCATTAGGCCTGATAATAATAATTTTTCTGCTTGCTCTTCTTGATAAATACGTTCAAGTGTAGAAAGCTGTAAAAAATTATTTACTCCCATTGTTTCACTTAATTTTATAGGATGAACAACATTTATTTTACAACCATTTTGATATACAAATGAAATAATATCAGTGATATAATATTCATGTTGAGCATTGTCATTATTAATGTTTTTTAGCCAGCCCTTTAAATCACCACCATTAGCAACCAATATACCAGTATTAACCTCATTAATTTTAACTTGTTCTTTTGTTGCATCTTTTTGTTCAACAATCCCTATTACATCACCATTTTTACGAATAATACGTCCACAATCTGTTGGTTCATTAACTATTGCTGTCAATAAACTAATACCTCCATCAGGCTTAGCTTCTATTAATCGTTCAAGTGTTTTTTTTGTTATTAATGGAGAATCACCATAAAGCATTAAAATATCTTCATTATCATCAAAATAAGGTGCTGCTTGCTGCATTGCATGAGCCGTTCCTAATTGTTCTGACTGTAATATCCAATTAACAGGTTGATTAGATAAAACTGTTTTAATTAAATCAGCCCCATGACCATAAACTAAATAAATATTAGATACTCCAAGAGATAATGATGTATCAATAACGTGTTGAATCATTGGTTTTCCTGCCAATGGATATAAAACTTTTGGTAAATCAGAATACATACGAGTGCCCTTGCCAGCTGCAAGGATTACAACACTTTTTGTGTTCATAGACATAAAAACTTAATAACTCCATAAATTTAATAAAACTTAAACTATTTATTAAATGAATTGATGTGTATAAATATAGAAAATATTGATATCTATATAAAATAAACTCAATAAATAGTAATAGCAAACTCCTTCTTGATGTAATCTATTTATCATAATATACATGCAAGTTAATATATTTAAGATAAACTATTGTATTAATATATCTTCACTGTATCATTACATAGTTTTTAAACTATACATTACATTATAAATTAACAAATTCTTCATTTCGTATATATAGGAGAACAACATGTATTTTTAATATAATTTTTATAAAACACATTTTATAATGAGCTAATTATATCATTTTATAAATATTTTTCACTGTTTTTTAAGAAAGTATGGAATTTTATCTAATCTATTGATCTATATATTTCAAGTTTATAGATAATATTCAAGAAGAAACAACCTATATTTTATCTAGTTATTTCATTATGAAATTTTGCGTTATTTACTGACTTTTATTACAGATTGTTATAGTGTTTCCTTTTCAGGCTTATATCTATGTATAAAATACTTACGTTTAGATGGTGAATTGCATCTGTTTCTTATTTTTTAATTTTTAATTTCATCATATTTTTCACAAATATTTAATATTTTTAATTAATTAATTTTTGTATCTTTTATTTTTGATATAATTATTATAATCAGTCATTATAACTGGCGCTTTTCATGCAATATTTCTTCAATTATTTACTTATTTATATAAGTTCATACCTTTATTATTGACAACGAAATATGATCAGCATATTGACATATCTTAATATCTTAATATCTTAATATCTTAATATCTTAATATCTTAATATCTTAATATCTTATTTGACTGTGCTAACATTTATTACAGATGAATTCATTGAATTTTCATCTTATTCAGTTGTTATTTTAAAATCTAATAATAAAAACTTCGACCTTTAATTGATTATTTTTTTATTTTAATATTAATAAATTATTTATTACATTTCTGCATAATTTTTCTTAACATATAATATAATCTGATTATTTTATAAATATGTTAAAGTTTGTTTAAACACTTAATTATTGAGTTTCTTACTTCTATAAATACAGCATTGGTAGATTTCGTAAATATTGGTATATTATCTTATTTCCAGCAATTTATTACTAGTTCAATCAGTGACGTTTGGATAATTTTACAATTATTTTATAATTATTTTGTTAAATTGTAGTTCACTTTTTATACTTTGATCTTCTTGCTTGTATTTATCGTATATTTTACATTTTGATTTAATAATAAAATTAACTAAATTACTCACGATAACTGCTTTTTATGATATGAAACGTATATATTATTTAGATTTATAATAATTACATTATTATAAATCTAAATAATAGTTGTGGTTGTGTTATGTTTGTTACATTGTAATTTAGTACATCTGGTATAACTTTCAGCTTAAAACTTCATCGTTTTATATTATTTGAATTAATTGACTAATATAATTTTTATGTACAATTCAAACATCAATACTCTAGATAGCCAATAATTAATATATATACATAAATCATATTTTATTAGTAAGCGATAAAGTATATTACTACACAACTATTCAATATAGTTTTTTAGACATTTATAGTTGTGACTTTTTTTAATTTTTTTGTTAGTTTAGTGAATAAACTATCCTTATATTATTTCCACCATTCAAATAAAATTTATACATAATTTATGATATATATTAATATGTTCTATATTATAGACTGACAATCTATTATTAACTGACTAATCACGTATATGTAAGCTATATGTATAAAATTAATAAAATCATCATATTAATTTAAATATATTTATATATATTAACATTATTATATCTATATAAGTTATTATTATATAGATACTTTTAATGATCTATTAAAATTTAATATAAATAAATTTAAAAGTTTTAATTTATGTTTTTTAATAAGAAATTAAAGATGTATAATAAATTAATGTTAGAATACATTATTTTATTTATTTTTATATTAAGTTGATTTTTCAATTAAATAATATTTTAATCTACATTATTTAATCCTTTATAACTAAAGCAAAGCCAATTATCAATATAATAAATTATAGAAATAAATATACTGGTAAAAATTAAAATAGCAAGAGTCATAATAATAATCATCTGCAAATGTGATCATTACTAGTTCAAATAAATATTCTTATGATATATTAAATCATTTAAATTAATTTATTTTACTTGCAAATTTTAATATTACGCATTATCTAATAAAAATATAATATTTATATATGAAAAAATTGATTACTTATAGAATCTTGAATTCTAAAATTCATATTTATTTATAGTTATATACAATTTATGAAATATTTTTTAAGGTTGATGATTAGTTAATAATAAATTTTTTTAAAAAAAATAATTTGTTACATGAAATAAAAAATAAATTAACTATAGAAATTTTGATATTATACATAGCACGTTATCAATATCTGAATTGTAATGTTAATATCAATTATTCATGTAAAATATATGAAAGTATATTACTTGCTTTTGCTGCAAATTTTTTTATAACCTGACAATGAAAAATATCACAATTAATAGAATTAGTTTATTTTTAATATTACAGAATAAATTCATCGAATAAAAATTGCAATAATTTTAAATTTTGTTAAACTGACATTAAATTTTAAAAAAACAATAATTTATTTAAGCTTTATCCAAACAAACTACATAGTATAGTAAAAATCTTATTATAAAATATATGTTGATTCTATAAATTTAAACTTTTTAAATATAAAAAAATTATTTTAAAATTTAAAGTTATAGTTAGATAAAGTTTAATTTTATAGATTATTTATCTAATTTTGAATTGCATTTTTAAATTCTTAGAAATTGATCTAAACATTAGAATATTACAGTCTCTACACTAATATTCAAAAACACTATATTAGTTTTTTAATACTATAAATAATGAGCAGCTTTAGGCATCGATCTTATTAACTGTTTATCTTTGTAGTTATTGTAGAAATTTATATTTTTTATATATAAAAAAACTTCAGCTATATCAATCAATATGGTAGTATATTAAATTATATAGAATTTCTTATGTTGTAGATAAAAATATAATTATTTTTTTATAAAACTTAATTAAATATAATATAAAATTCCATACTAATGTTATTTTATTTTAAATATGTTGATTTACTGTTAAACTTATTTTTAAATTATTGCACGTTAAATCATAAACTTTTAATATTTATATGTTTTTAATAATTTATTATAATTATACTTATTTTTTATTAACTCAATTACGTGTAATTTAGTAATTGTTTTCACTAATTCTGATGGTGTTTTAATATAATTAATATTACTATCTTGCCTTCAAATAAGTTCTTCTGCTTTATATTTGTATTATAATGCTTTAAGTTTATATAAATCCTTACATTGTATTTCTGTATTAGTCAATACAATAACACAGTTTAATTAAACTTCAAGAATTCCATTATTAAAGATATATTATTTACTATTCATCAAATTTTTTAGTAATACGTATTATTCCAGGCTTAATAGAAGTTAACAAATTAGTATATTGAAGATAAATTTCTAGATCTCCTTCTCTTCCTGTTACATAATTTTTTTGGACAGTCTCGAAAAATATCTTCTTTTCAATACTTACTCTAATTAGATTGTACGTCAGTATAAATATACAAACATATAATTAATAATATTATGAATTTTTATATTTTTATACTGATTCTTTAATTGTGCCAAACATGTAAAATGATTGTTCAAGTAAATTATCATAATCACAGTTTAAAATACCATTAAAGCTATTTATAGTTTCTTTTAAAGAAACAAATTTTTCTTGCGATACTGTAAACGTTTAAACCATAAATAATTGTTGAAACAGAAAACGTCAAATCTTTCTTATAGCGCGGCATAACAACTAATTTATCTTCTTCAGATATCTTATTTATTCTTAAAATAAAAATAATATCTTTTAATTCTTGATAACGCTGCAAAATAGATTTAACGTCGCATTCTGCATCGTAATGCCCTTTCTCTTCTATAACTAACAGATTTAATATAGCTACTTATTAAATTTAATTGATTAACAGATGGATGATAAATACCTAATCATGCAATTTGATTACTAAGAATGACAGTTGTGTCAAAATGAACAGAAGTAGTTGGTGGTGATTGATCTGTTAAATTATTTGCAGTAGTATACACTGTTTGAATAAATGTTATTAAATCAATTTTAGTTGATATAGAGTCGAAGAGATACAATCTAATAGGCTGATAGTTCTGTTCCTGCTAATAGTATAACGATAAATATTATCAATAAATAACAATACATCTCGTTCTTCATCACGAAATTTTTCAGTAATGGTTAATCTAGTTAAAGCAACTCGTAGACTATTTCTTGGAGGCTTATTCATTTGGAAATAAACTAGAGAAATTTTATCTAATTACATTCGAATCTTTCATTTCATAATAAAAATTATTACACTAATGAGTTCTCTTGCTGACATCGGCAAAACAGAATAATTAGAATGCTAAATTGAAATATTACGAATAAGTTCCTTCATATTTACTGTTTTGCCAATACCAACACTATCAAATAATCCTATTTTACAACCATTTGCAAATATTCAAACAATATCCATAACTTCAATACCTGTTTTTAGCAATTCAGTTAAATCAGATAATTTTTCACAAGTTGGAGCTTGTCGATGAATGAGCTAGCGCTCAACTTCATTTATCTCAACTTTCATACTAACAAAATTACTTAATACATTCATAATACGACATAATGTTGTTTTACCAATAGACACTTTAATTTAATAACACAAATCAATAACATTTTAACAAAGTTTTAAATAACAAGAAGCTACAATAGCAATGCAACGAACAATACAACACTAAATTGATGCTGAACTTATAAAATTAGTTTTTCAATACAATTCATTACTTAAAGCGAGTTCTATACTTTCAGTATAGAATCTTGAGGAAATTTAACATCAACCACAGCACAAATTACCTTGATAATTTTTCCATTATCAATATTGAATTCTCCATTTAATTTATAAACCTAATTATTAAACTGCTGCAACTCCAGAAACTATTTGGATAATTTCTTTTGTAATTGTTGCTTGACTAGCCTTATTATAAACAAACTTCAACTCTTTAATTAATTTTTGGGCCATTATCGGTTGTCAATTTCATTGCTAGAATTCTAGCCGCATGTTCACTAAATAAGCTCTCAATTACGCTATCGCATATGATAAACTTGTAATGTAATACATCGACGCAACAATATATATATCCAATACTGCCTTAAGATTAAGTTCATATAAATAATCACAAGATTTATTTTTAATGTTTTTTAATCGCTTAAAAGCATATGTAATACGTTAAGTAATCGACGAAACTTGAGTTATTGCAATAATAAATTTATTGGTTACAACATATATCTTATCAATTCTATCTTTATTATACGCTTCTAACATAATTTTTATTGCTTCAACAAGATTAGATAGAGATAGATCATCTTATTTTTAGTTAGCAGCGCAACGATATTTCCATCAACTTAATTAAAAAATTAAATTATTTTATAACTAATCGAAGCCAGATCCAACCTGAATAACATTTACCATCACATACATTTATTTCTGTTAGTATTTTTTTTAAATAAATGAATATTTAAGGCACCACTAAACAACGATTAGTTGAAATAATTAAATAACCAATACTCTTAACTATACGTTCTTTAATATAAAGATGTTTATATTTCAGATTATATAATGGTAAATTACTAATTAAACTATGCATAGTTTAATTAGTAAGGATGATTAATAATCATTAGTTCTTTTATTTTTCACATTTTCGATACAGCAATTATCTTTATAGATTTAGTAATCTTTTATATGCTTTTTACACAACTAATCTTATAATGTATTTCTTTTATATTTGCTATCTAAACTCATTCTTATTAATTAAACAGCCTAAATAAATCTAAATAAAATTACAATGATTTACATTTTTTAAAAGAATCGAACAATAAATTTAACTTATTTTTGATTTTATTATTATATTAGACTGTCTGATTAATTTCTTTTATTAAGATAACATATTCGTTAGAATGATAAATCAATAAAGATATTTCAAAATCATTAACTTTTTTTAGTTCAATATCTTCTAAATAACAAAGTTCAGCGACAAATAAATATAAATGCCTGCTTATCAACTGACCCTGCTTATCAACTGACATAGGTGCGTACTGTTTTTATTTTAATAATTCTGTAAGTTTTTTTCTTAATTAATATGATTACATGTGACTTAATCTAAATAAGAACTAAATTATAAAAATCAAATTAACTCGCCATACTGAGAGAATGCTATACGAATATCAGTGGATATCTTTTTTGATAATTTTAATTTGAGCTGCACAACTTACATATGATACTGATATCCAATTATTAACTATCGGACAAATATAAATATTAAATAAGCTAGATTCTAAAAAAAATCTGTGCATCTATTATTGAAATAATATTAGTTAGTATAAATGTAGAAACATTACCAGCTTATGTTTCAATAATTAGTAGTTACGTTAATGAATCACTATTGCCATTTATTTCACAATTAGTAAATTTTTCAACATATTCAGCATTAACATTGTCGGTTCACTAAAGTAAACGAGAATTAAGATAGAAAACATAACAAGGATATGCTTCGCGATCTGGTCTGGTGGCGCGGTAATAATAATGAAATTTATCGATAGACAATTGTTTGCTTTGATGTATCGTCATAAACAATTAATGCACCACACCCTCGCCACGATTTCTAAAACATTAACACATTGTGCAATCAATATATAGATCAATGTATTGTAATAAGGCAGATTCAGATTTTATATCAGCAATAACTGTTGTGTTTTTATTAAATAGTGCTCTTCTGGTTTACGAACTATATTAGCGATAGTTGAGGTTTTTATCCAATTGATATATAAATAATTTTATTTGTGTATCACGCTGATTAATTATTATGTTAATGGATAAGCTGTTTTACTTATTCGCCTACTACTAATAATCAATTTACGTTAAAAAAGCTAAACAGGAACCATTGCATCAATGAATTTATATCCAGTTTTTAATGACTTATCAATTAATTGGAGATCAATAATACCTGGAATAATTAGTTCACTATAGAAAAACCGTCATGTTAAACAATCTATTTGCCATCAGCAGGATCACCATATGTATTTATAACTCTCACAGGCAATCAACTACCTACATGTACTTCAAGAATTTGTCCTATATTTTACTTTCATGACTTCTACTAATTTGTATATGACGAAATAATTGCGTCGACAACTGAATTGCATTCTAAATATAAGAATAATGACATAACATTCAGCAAGTATTGCAATCATTTCTACTTGCATAACTTCAGTTAAACAATTAATGTTAATGATTTCATCATTAACATAAACAATTATACCTTCATTGCAACTTTTACTTATAATATCAATTTGAGCAATACGCCTCTTGATCAATTCACTTATCTCGGCAGAATTAAGTTGCATTGTGATATGATACGATCAAGCCATCAAGACTTTAGTTAAATAATCTATACAGCCACACGATCTACTATCAATAAATAGATCTCTAGCGCTAATATTTACTCATTTGATAATAAATTTATCAATTTTATACTTTATCTTAACTTTGCTATATAATCGTTTTTCGATCGCTACAGAAATTTGAAATTTTTGTTTTTAATTTAACTTGCTATCAAAAATAACATCAATATTAACAGTATCTACCAGAAAAGTACAAAATTGTATAAATTGTTTTAAAACCTCTGTAAATATTTTTAAACGACTATTTTGAGCCATAATACAAATTATATTTTTCATATACTCATTGATTTCATTACAACAAATAGTGATAAATATTTTTGCTAATGTTTCTGTTGATATTGAGCTATAAATTAACTCAACTATTTATTGATTATGAGTTATTTTGGCAATAAAATTAAATATATTTTGCGATTTATCAACTTATCGTTCAATTATTTTTTTCTGATATTAAAATTGATAACATGGAAACCTGTTTATGCAACCATTCACTGGCGTGCCATTTCTTAGTATCAATTTTAATTTTAGCCTGATAAAAAATATTATTATATTTTATATTCAGTTTTAGTATCTACTTTGGATTCTTTAATTATTTAAATTCGTTATTTATTTGCTTCATTAATAATTATTTATGTTTTTTCTTTTGCTTTATTTTAGTCGTTCGATTTAGTCAGCTTTTTCTAAATCTAATTTTTTTTAACATTAAACGCGTGATATAAATCAAAAACAATTTCTTTTTTACGCTTTTCTATCGATTCTATTATTTATGATTTATGGCCATATATACATTATACAAAATAAAACGAATAAAACAAATGCAATAGCCTGACCAAGTATTGTTACATTAATGTTGATAGAACAATACATCTTAGTAAGAATTAACATATCAAATTTTTTTCTATTTATTTTTTATTTATTCTCAAGCAACGACTAAGATAATATATAGTCCTAAACAAACAATCAATCATTGGAATGGTGTTAATTAAACTAATAATAAAAACTGCATATTCAATAGAGGAATTAAATCTGTCTGATGAGAAGCTCATTCTAGAAACTTTCTACTAAGGAATACAATACAAATTGTATTAGCAATCGCCGCTAATACAATCATTATAGCTGAAGACATGTATAGCAAATCCATATTTAAGTTCTCCATGACAGTCTCCAGTTTATTTTAGTCAAATAAATTTATTAATAAATTTAGATTAATTTTCTTCTGATTGCCATCGATAAATAAACAATAGTTAGAACCATAAGAATAAAAGCTTGTAGCGTAATAATTAATATTTAAAAATTGTCAAGGTAAATTAATGGTAAACTGTGTAACCACTATGACAAAAAAGTTGCAATAATAATGAAAATTAATTCACCGGCATACGTATTATAAAATAATCGCAAAGCAGGCGATGCTTATGTATAACAAAGTAACGATTTCTAAGATTACATTAATAGGAATAAAAATATTATTACTAAATGATAGTAAAGTTAATTCTTTTACAAATCCTTTTAATTCTTTTTATTTTTATGCTGTAAAAAATAATTAAGATTAATATACTAATCTCCATTGACATAATTATGTTTATATCTGTAGTATTAGTAATACGCAACTACGGTAAATTCAGATAATATTTTCCTATATTCCTATATATTTAAGTAAATAAAATGGCAATAAATCAATTGTATTTATTAATAATAACAAAACAAACATTGTCAAAGACAATGGTAAATGACTTTTCTATTACACTTGTATATATTAGGAACTGTATTTTTAATAAAACGAACAATAATTTCTATTGCATATTGTAATTTTCCAGGAACTCTATTTTTTATATTAACTGCAATTTTTCTAAAAAGCCACAAGAAAATAATACTAAGAAAAACTAAAAAAAGCGAGTCAATATCTAATACCTAAAACATTGAATAATTATTGTTGTATTGATCAACTAAGTTTAATGTACAAATATCGATCTGAAGATTGTTTAAATGGTTATCTATGTAACTTCTAGGAGTAATTACTTTAAATAATGTAGATATAATGTTTTACCTTTTGTTTAAAACAAATACTCTCTAATTACAATTTCTATAATTATCTAAATGATAAACGTTAATAAAATTGGTTAAACTTATTTATTCAAATACTATTTAATATACCGCAAAGAAATTATCAAATTAGAGTTATTGTAATAATTTTTATCTACTAACTTATCTACTAACTAATATTAAAATATAATATACATAAGAACATCTTTTGCCATGTTATAATATAAACACTGTATAAACGCTGCAATATAAATTGTTATATGAAATCTTCTTGTAAAGAAGATGGATTTATTTTATACTGTTTATATAAACATATACTGATGATTGCGATATGTAATTTAAATAAAAAAAATAATAAGTTTAAAATAATTTTATATTTTAAACTTATTATTTTAAATGTAAAATATTTTTTAATTAAAAACTATCAAATTATATAACTATTAAAATAATTTTTTATAAATAATTAAAAATTAAATAAAAAACGAAAATAAACAAATATATGAAATTTAAACATAAAGAATAAACAAATAAAATCAATTATTTGAATATTATTAATTTTTAAATAAAAATATTAATTATTTAAAAATCTGATAAGTGACTAAAATTGTATATTTTAACTTTTTCATTTAAAATAGATTAATTTTTAATATTAAAACATGATAACATAACATACGCCATAAAAAAAATACATGTAAATTTAAAAAGCAAAGTAATAATAAATATAAACTTATTGATTTAATTAATAACAATTAAATATGTGGTAACTTTACTAAAATAGTAAATAAGTCATATTTATTTATATATTAATATTTAGTACTGATACTAGTTTTATATAACCAGTAATGTTAAACATAGATCATATTAGATAAAATCAGTTATTATCAACTGGTAGAATTATAAGTAATTCAATAAATTTATATAAATATTTATATTTATATTTATATTTATATTTATATTTATATGCATCAAAAGAATATTGTTTTTTTTAAAGTAAAAATCTAATAAAAATATTTTTTATATTTAATTATTGTGAAATATTATTTTTCATAATAAAACATGTTATCACATTTATATACATAGTTATTATACTATAAAGTTTATATATCTTTATCAGTACACGCTCAGCTTGATATATCTATATATATTTACTAGTGGCAAAACACGCATAGTGCTATAAATTATTAACTTGTAGTTGTTGATATTTACTTTATGAAATTATGTTTATAAAATCATGATAAAAAATAATTATAATAACTTAATTATATAATTTTATATATTTTTTAATGTTTTATAGTTAATATCAAATTACATAAACTTCCTATTATTTATTATACTACACTATTTAACTATCGATAAAGACTTATTTAATAAGTTAAGAACCTAACAACTCTACAATGTGAACATTAAGTTTCACCAATAATATATTAGGTTAAATAACATCCTTGCATTTAGTTATTTTATTAATAGTGATTTATATTATTTATATACTAAAAGGTGAAATATATTTATAGTGTACTTTATTTTCAGTATTGATGAAATAAAATAGAAATTATCGTTAAATTTGTTATGTTATGTAAAAACTATTTGTTGTTAACATTAAATTTTATCTTCTTAATTAAACAATGAGGAACTAACCTTTATTAATTTATTTTAATAGCTTTAGCTTTAAAGCAAACAATTGAATTACAACATAGCATATTAATTTAAAGAAGCCATTATTCAGTTACTTATTAAACTTACCTAAGTTAGTAATCTATAGAAATAAATGTTATGCGGTAGTTGTGTGTTATTTTAACTTAATATTTTTCTTACTTACATACATATATTAATACTACTTTTACTAAAATATTAAACAAACTTAAAATATTCATCTCTATGTTAGTATCAACTTATATTTATGAACATTTAGTCATGATTTTTTATTTATTTTACTTATTTTATTATGCTCTTTCTATGAGAAGAAAAAATAATTCAATTAGCAACTAAAGATAAAATTATACTAAACGCAATGCTTATATAACTATCTACTTAATAAATTTGTTAAAGTTTATAAGAATCCTAAATGTCTAGTTTATTATACTAGTTTTGTAATTTACAGATTTATACAGTGTTATGTTTTTATTTACTTTCAAACATTTTGAAAAGTGGTTATATCAGTTATATTTAAGTTGATTTTCAATTGTTTATTTTTGTTTCATTAATACTTATTTTGCTATTTATCTATGTAACTATTTTAATGAATAATATAAATTTGGATTTAATTAATAATAAGAGAAATCAAATAATTTAGTTATAACTGGTTTTTTTATTATATTGTAAGTCTGTGTAGTTTTATGACTATTTTATAATTTTGTCTTAATCTATATTTGTTTCAGTTGAAATTATATTTTGTTTATTATAATTAGAATTTGTGATGTCTTGTATGATTTCCAATTGTAACTATTTAGATTTTATATAATACATATTAATATACTTTAACAACTTTTATATTGTTTTATTAAAACACTACTAAGTAGTCAATCATTAATATCTATACACCAGTTTGCATATGAGCAAACTACACTGCCATAACAACACAAATAGTTACAATATACATTTTGCTAATTAATTATTCTAACTTTTAAATATTAATTTCATTTCAGTTGACAAAATTAACCTTTTCTTATTTATATTAGTCATATTAATTTTGTTCGTGATTTTTATCTGCATGCTGATCCATAATTATATCAGCATTAAATCACATAGATCATGATACCAAAGTCACATTAAATTATATTTATTCATGCTATTATATTATTAGTCTAGAAATTCAAATATATACATTTAAAAATTAAAGTTTGTTATAAATATATAAAATGTATTTCTATATATCTAATAAAGGTTAATCTTATGCGCATTTATTTCATTATTTATTAAAATTTAGTATAAATATTAATAAGCTTTAATTTACTTTTAATAATAAATTAAATATTCATAATTAATTAATATTAGTTTAAATAATTTTAATTATTTTATTTAAGTGTCTATTTTCGAATAAAGCAGATTTTGAATTAACGTCATTAAAATTATTTATAATAAAATTAATTAATATTATAAATTGTGTAATTCATTACACTAATAAAATGTAAACGGTTATAAATATTATAGGCTATAAAAATTTTTGTGCACTATAATATTATAATTGCTAATCTTATGTATTATTTGATAAAAAGTTAGAATCTTTGTGTAAACGAAAAACAATTAAGTGATTATTTAATTTAAAATTACATAATATAATTTTTATGTTTAAAAGAA
>JBHEQS010000009.1:0-77490 GCA_046530765.1 Arsenophonus sp. | reverse complement strand
TTAATTATTTTAATTATTTTAATTATTTTAATTATTTTAATTATTTTAATTATTTTAATTATTTTAATTATTTTAATTATTTTAATTATTTTAAATATTTTAAATATTTTAAATAATAATAAACATATTTTATCAAAAAGTATTACTGTTTTCAAAAATAATTTAAATATGTTTATGTTTATTTCATCATTCAATTAAACAAATATAAACTATTTTTTTCTAGTTATAAATTACTAACCTGACTTCTAATCACAAATAATATAAATATCAATTATTTTATAAAAGTTAAATATTAATTCAGAAATAGCTTAAAAATTTTAATCTAACTATAATAAATTAATTGAATAGAAAAACTAATTATTTATATAAAAATATGATGTATATTATAACGATAAACTTAATAAGTTGATCAATATTCAACTATATAATCTGATATTAGTAATTAGAAATAAATAATATAATAATGTTTAATCAATATAAATATGTTTTTTTTTAAAAAAAATTATTTGGATTAAATTATGATATGAGAAGTTTTTTAAAACTTCTTAATAAGAATTAAATAATATAAAATAGTCAGTTATAAACATTATTATATTATTTATTTGTAAATTAAAATTAAATTATATTAAATTAGAAATCTTTAATTAATTGGTTTCTTTTTTATTTTTTATTATTTATTGTATGATATTCTTTAAATTAAAGCGTCATCTTATAAAATTAACGAAAAAAATTGTAATATTTTAACTAAAAGTCTTAATTATACATAATTTATAGACTTATATGTATTATTATAATTTATAATATTATTATTTTCCTATAAAAACAGGATTTATTAAAATGCATATTTATAAGTAAATTATATTTATAAAAAAAATAACGTAGTATAATACATTATATTAAATTCAGACTTTTTTTATTAAATAACTATAATTATAAGAAATTAATTGTTATAAAAAAGAGTAGTTATTAATAAATATGTTATTACCATAATCTTATATATAATGAAAATTATCATATTAATGAAGCAGAATTTAAGTTTCTTGCAATGATATTTATCAAAGTGTTTATTTTAAAATATAAGTATTAATTATAACAAAACAATCACAGGATATTTTATATAAAATATTGTAATTTAATTTATATAGCTTAACTATTGCTCAGTTGATTTAATACTAAACATAAATAGAGTGCGTTAATTAAATTTAAATTAAGGTGAATTAATAGTAAAATCTATAATAAAATATTTTTTTCATTAATTACTCAATAATTATAATTTCTATTATTAAATTCAATCACTTTAAACTATTTTAATTCTGTTTATAACAAAAAAACTTTACTTATAACTATTTTATTTTTTTTAAAATCAACGAGTATTTTTTCTTAAAAATATTTCTATGATAATTAACTATGCATAGTAGAACTATGATGTTAAGCATTGTGCTTGTATCTAATTAATTTAAAGGTTGAATAAATTATTTAATAAATATATTGATAAATCAAAAAAAACAATATCTCATATTTTTGTGTACCACAAAATTCCAATAATACTACGCGTTTTCAGCAACAATATTATAAATATTTTTTTTAATTGTGCATGCGTTATTATATGTGATACAATTTTATTGTTGTTATTGATATATATAATATTTCAAATAAAAAGTATTATAATTATCAGATTAATTTTATTTACATAAATATAATTAAATTCTTTTATTTTTATTGTGCGAAAAGATATTTTATATTATCATTTGACTTAAGTAATTTTTAGTATACGTCATATCTAATGAATAATTAGAAGAGTCTGCTCATATTATTTCATTTTATTTTCAATAACACAATTATTAAATGAATCCAATAGTAATTATTTGTATTAACTTATGTGTGATAATAATAAATACCATAATTTAAAAGATTAAATATAAAATAATTAAATATTTAATTATGTATCTAAGTACATGCAATTTTAATAATACAAATATCTTCACATAATATCATCGTATTTATAGTAAATTTTATATGAAATAATAGTTTATTTACAATAATTTCATTCTAAAAATATAATTATTAATTCATTCGAATAATTAATTTTTAATGTAAGTAAACATTTTTATTATTTTTGTACTGCTATATAACATATTTCTTATTTTTAACTTTCTATGATACTTATCATATTCCTTATTTATTTAATTTGTATTAAAATATTAGATAAATTATAAATTTTAAAAAAAACTAGATTTAATAAAAATAAATAATTTATAAAAAAATTAATCTGATAACAACATTAACCACTTATAATATATATTGAATACTCAGTAGTTTTGTAATGTATTTTTAACAAGCAATTATAATACATAAAAGATTTATGTGTTAAGAAAAATAATAATATTGAAGTTTAATTGTTAGTCATAGATGAATATCAATGCGGATTAATTACTCATATTGTTTATGCAGTATTAAGTAATTTAAATTTAATATGACTAAACGTATGAATTATATAATAATTATTATGCACTCACTTATTATAATATTAGTTATTTTAACTAGATATATTTGTTATAGAGTAAAATTTCTGACTAGATTAACAGTATTATAGCAATATTGTTTATGGTTCTTAATATTAGTATGGCCATTAAAATACTAATAATGTAATACTGTCTATTTAGTAAATGTTTTACAGAAAATAAAATTTAATTACACTCTAATATAAATTAGATTTTTGTTATTAGAAATACATATAATAAAACAATTATTTTGAAACAAATATTAACATATTATAAAAAACTGAGATGCAATATTTATTATCT
This sequence comes from Arsenophonus sp., assembly GCA_046530765.1. Classification (GTDB taxonomy): domain Bacteria; phylum Pseudomonadota; class Gammaproteobacteria; order Enterobacterales; family Enterobacteriaceae; genus Arsenophonus. The sequence continues at coordinate 74,686 of JBHEQS010000009.1, read as the reverse complement.
AGTTATAAATATGATAAAAAACAATGAGGCAGTTATATGCAATTTTTATTGATTGAAAATTTCTCAAATTAGAATTATTGTATATTTACTTTGTTATCACTATTGTAAGATATAGTATAGAGTATAAACAACAATCAGATAATCTTTGTTTTAACATAAAAATAAATACAATCTATGATATACTTATTTAATTGTTGATCAGATAATAATTATATGAAATTGTATATAATTATTATATAGTATTAAAGTTTAATTCACTATATTAGAATAAAATTCTATAAACTTAGTATTTTTCTATTTTTATGTATTATTATTAGTTTGTTAACATTAGGATAATGCATAACATCAACTTAGATTAAATAAGTTAGAATATTTCTACGCTATCGTAATGCTTTTATAGTTTTATTGAAAATATACATATATATCACAAATATAGATTTGTCATAATTCTATAATCTATTAAAGTAAGTAAATAATTGCATTTACTATTATATTTTTATTTATCAAATATTCTATGAATAATCTATAAATAACATCAATATAGATAAAATACAATTTGAGATTGAAGGTTTAAGCCATTTTTGGATATTTTATCTACATTGCGCCAATAATAAAAATGTTTATATTATATAAAGTTTAGTGCATTATAATATTTATTTAGTATTAAACCTTTATCGTTTATTATTTAAATATTTTATTGTAAAAATAGCATAATTTGTTGCTTTCAAAATATAATCTCTAAATAACATATTTAATTATTTTATCAAAAAAAAAGTTAATCAGTACTTATTAATATTTTTGATATTTTATAATGGATGCTAAATAAATTTATCTGATTATAGTTATGTTTTATAGTAAACTTTGTTGAATATTAAAGTACATGTAATCATGAATATCTTACTAATATCACATTAAATCATCCATACAAAAGGTACTGTTGTTATAATCTCATAGTCATAACAATTGCAACTATTTGTCAATTGAAATACATGCATATAAAACAAATTTGTTTATAAAATTACAATTATATTGATATGTCGATAAATATAGTGACTCGCTTGTGAAAATGAATACATATTTATTGAATAATTAATTTTCTATGACATCATAATAGTTATTTAAATAAAATAATCCATATCTTATTATTTTAATATTATACAATTAAATGTATCAGATACTTTTTTTTAAATTATGAAATTAAAATATTTGATGTTAATATTTATTTAGTAAAATTTATCTATTATGTAATATTATCTTCGCATTGATAATTAATGTGTTACTACTTATTTAACTTATCATTTTAATAAATTAATAATCGATTAAGCATTACAAATAGATATTTATCATACATAAATAATTATTAAATTAATAAGATATCAGGTTTAGTATTTATTGAACTTTATTTCATAGAAGATTATTTTTAAATAATAACTAATATTATTATAGTTACAAATATTAGTAAAGTTATATATATAACGCGCCAATTAAGAAAAAATAATTAAAATAGTAATGTATTTTGCTTAATAATTGTTTAGATCTTTATATCTATCATTTAAAAATTCAGAATTTATTATTAATATTATTTTTTATAAAAAAAATAGTACACTTTAAACTATATTAATAACAATATATTAAATTAAATGATACCTACTTATGAACATATTCTTAATCAGATAAAACATTGATTTATGAAGGTAAATTAAAATAAATTAAAAACTAGTTATGCAATAATCAATATTATATTTATATTTATATTTATTTAACTAAAAATTTTTACTATAAAATTAATAATTATAAAAAATAATATTTTTTATAATATACATTAATAATAAGTATAGTATAATTTTCGATAATTCACTACTATTTATGTTTTATGAAGTAGGTAAAATATTACAATAATAGATTATAAATATAATTTAAATGATTAGAACGAAATCAAAAAAAACAAATTTTATAAATACTTTGCATTTGTATATAAATTAGGTTATAAATTATACTGTATTGTTTTAATAAAATATTTACATTAAAATTATATCAGAAATAATATTCAGATAAACATAATTCTTTTATATTATATAAAAGTATGGCATTAATTAATGTAAGTATTCGTATATATTTTTATTAAAATATCTGTTGTTAAAATTATTTAATTTTAGAATTGATAAAATTACAATTAATTTTCTGGTGTTATTAATATTTATATCAAATTTTAGTGTAAAATATTAAAAAATTCAGAAAAAATAAATAAAATTACTTTTTTTTATTCTTGAAGTTCAATTAGGTAATAAATTTTTATGGCTTCTTAAGTTAATAACATATATTAAAAAGTACTGCTAGAAGCAATTTTATCATTGTAAAATATGATGCATTTATTACTTAATTAAATTAACGCAATAATTATACTTACATATGTTCATTATATAAAATTAATATTATTATAAATATGATATGACTTTAAAAGTAAAATTTACATAGTAATTAACAAAAAAAATTATATAAAAAACTAAGTAATAATAATTATTAAGGATAATTTATATGCCACACTCTGCATTATTACTTATTGATCTGCAAAATGACTTTTGCAATGGTGGAGCACTAGAAATATTAGATAGTGAAAGTGTTATTAATAAAGCTAATAATATTATTACATGCTGTCAAAATAAAGATATTGCTATTATTGCAAGCCAGGACTGGCATCCTGCCAACCACTTAAGCTTTCGTGTCAATGCAGATGCTAAGGTTATTGATAATAGAAATACTAATAGTTTAGAGCAAATTTTGTGGCCAATTCATTGTGTGCAATATCAGAAGGGATCTGAATTCCATTCAGATCTTAATAAATTAGCAATTCAAGAAATTTTTCAAAAAGGAATTAATCCTAGAGTAGATAGTTATAGTGCTTTTTTTGATAATGATCATATACATGAAACTAAATTAGATAATTGGCTTATAGAAAATAAAATTAAACATTTGTATATTATGGGTTTAGCAACAGATTACTGCGTAAAATTTACTGTATTTGATGCAATAAGATTAGGCTATAAAGTAACTGTTATAAGAGATGGGTGTAGAGGAGTAAATCTTCATCCTGATGATAGTAGAAATGCATTGCAAGAAATGTTTTTAGCTGGAGCTAAAATAATGTAATATATGATCAAAGGTATTATAATAAATATTACTAATAATATAAATTATTTAGCGTCTTTATATGTTATCAACTTATTTCAACATACATAAAAATATACTTCATAATGCTAAAATACTTATAAAAGTAACAATAGACTAATTTTTATATTTACCAAGAGACAATTCTGTAAAGATTTAAAATTAACTATTTATTAAAAATAATTATTCACTAATAACATAATACTTGTACAAATATTTTTTATTAAAAGTAAAAACTTACATATATTCATTTTATAAGTTATTATTATTTATACGCAAGTTTAGTTTCATTAAAATTAAAAACTTGTTATCTAATTAAAGAATTAATATTCTTACTTATTACCAAAAATAACATTATGTGTTATTAAACTATTTAATATAAATATCAATAGTAATTGATTTATTTATATTTTTAGCAAATTCTTATTTATATCTTTTATAAAATTTTCTTTAAATATGTATATTATTAGTTTATGCATAGTAAGTTTATAGATTTAAATTTTAATACATTCTTCTATTTATTTTAAATACAATAAAATAAATAGAAGAATGTAAAACTAAAGAAAACTAAAATCAGTTATGGAATTTATCATTTATTTTAAATTTATATAATATAATTAAAATAAATCTATTTATTATAATGTTTTATAATTTTTAGAATTTGTATTCTAACATCTTGAATTTAATTAAGATGAAATTGAGTAATTAATTAATATTTTAATAGATTTTAGTCAGTATCTTTAACTTTTAACAATATATTTAATTCATTTTTTTTATTATGATATTACAGTTAAATTCATTTTCCTATATTTATGAATCGATAACAGATTAATATTATTTTTCATTAGTAGTTATCAACAATACTATTTTAGCATTTATGAACTCAACTGCGTAAAAAAATATTTATAAATTAAAATTTAATTAAACAAATTATATCATTAAGTTTTATATTTTACACTTATCTTTTTATTTTAAATTTATTCCTGTTTTATTAAACAATACTTATTTTTGTGATAATCAATTTTACATATGTATATTGTTTTATAACACATACTATAAATTAATTAAAAAATATTAAAAAATAATTTTTAATGTCATGTATAAAAATATCTAATTTAGATTTTAATAACGTTAAATATTTTAATTAATTGAAATGTTTCTATAAGAACTATAAACATAATTTAATGATTGATGATTAATCTATTTAAAAACTTCACCACCTTCCTAGAATAGACAATATCAAATTTTGATTGTAACATAAAAAGTTATTATATTAATATGAATTACAATAAATATTTTCTTTTTCTAATTATGTAAATTGTTACAAAATAGATTTAATTATTTCTACTTTTTTTTATTAAAAAATGTTATATTTCATTAAGTTTATTAGATTTAATGTATTATATTTAGATGAATAGCAAAGCTAATATTAAATTATATAAATTATTTTTAGCTTAATAAAAGGACTTGTTGGTTTGATTTATGATATTATTTATATGTATTATTAATATCAACTTTAAATATACTTGTCTATAATCGACGATAGAGATCGACGATAGAGATCGACGATAGAGAATTAAAATTTATTTTAAGATTATTTGAAAAATATATAAAAGGTATTTTAATTTTATGATTTAATTTTACATAAATTAACATAACACGATTTCGTTTGGTTCACTACAAAATTATTTCTAACGATAGAAAATATTGAATTATTCTAAATTAAATATAGCTGGTAAAAATATTATGACTATTAAAGTAAGTATTAATGGTTTTGGTCGTATTGGCCGCATTGTTTTTCGTGCTGCCCAAGAACGTAAAGATGTTGAAATCGTGGCCATCAATGATTTATTAGATACCAATTATATGGCATATATGTTGAAATATGATTCAACTAATGGCCGTTTCAACGGAACTATTGAAGTAAAGGATGATAACTTGTTAGTTAATGGCAAAATCATTCGATGTACATCAGAAAAAAATCCTGCTAACTTAAAATGGAATGAGGTTAGTGTTGATATTGTTGCTGAAGCAACAGGTATTTTTTTAACAAATGAACTAGCGTATAAACATATTGATGCTGGGGCTAAAAAAGTTGTTTTAACTGCGCCACCTAAAGATGATACTCCGATGTTTGTTATGGGAGTAAATAATAAAACATACAGTGGTCAAAATATTGTTTCTAATGCCTCTTGTACCACTAACTGCTTGGCTCCATTAGCTAAAGTTATAAATGACAAATTTGGTATTATTGAAGGTCTCATGACTACTGTTCATGCAACTACTGCAACTCAAAAAACTGTTGATGGACCTTCAACTAAAGATTGGCGAGGTGGGCGTGGTGCCTTGCAAAATATCATTCCTTCATCAACTAGCGCTGCAAAGGCTATTGGTAAGGTAATTCCTAAACTTAGTGGTAAATTAACAGGTATGGCCTTCCGAGTTCCAACTCCAAATGTTTCAGTTGTAGACTTAACTGTTCGTTTAAGTAAATCTGCTACTTATAAAAAAATTTGCCAAACCATTAAGCAAGCATCTGAAGGTGAATTAAAAGGAATTCTTGGTTACACTGAAGATGATGTTGTATCCACTGACTTTAATGGCAATAAATTAATATCAATTTTTGATGCAAAAGCTGGAATTGCTTTAAACGATAATTTTGTTAAATTAGTAGCATGGTATGATAATGAAACTGGTTATTCTAATAAAATTTTAGATTTAATTTCTTATATTGCTTAATAAACAACATAATTAACTATTAGGCCGGGATTTATTAATTCCGGTTTTTTTCTGAAAGATAATTCACTTGTATTTTAAATTAGTTAATTTTCAATAATAAAAATATAAAAAATTAAAGTTATTAATTATGTGATGTTGTTTGTCTTATATATAAAAAATTTTTTCTATACTATACTTAATTGTATATATTAAATTGAGGTAATTATTCTTACTAGATATAAAGTAATTATAAAAATGATTATTTATAAAAAACAAGTAATTATGTAATGATGTAATACATAGTTTAAATAAATTCTTCTAGATTAATTGAGTTATGATTCGATTATAATATAGAAAAAAATAGTAAGCAATATAGCTATATTTATATAAGAATATAAGATTACATGCTTATCATAAAAACACTTTTTTATAAAAAAAATAATAATAAAATTTTTTTTCACATTAATTTAACTTGATAATATACACTTAAAGATAATTGAAAGATGTTAAATTAAATTACAATGTTACCAAACTATATTAAGTGTGTACACTTTATTAAAATTTATAATTTACTGAAATAAATATAATTTATATTAAATTACTTAGAAAACTTTATATTTATAAAACATATGATTGCAATATTTTAGTTTAATTAAATAATTATAAATATATCAAAATATAATAAAATTTCAGTCTGATTACTGATTTTTAAGAGATCTTAAGTGTGAGAAAATAATTAAGTTTTTACATAAACTATACATAAAAATTATTATTTCTTATCGTACATATATACAGTAAATATCAACAATAGAAAAATTAATTAATCAATATTATAATAAAATATTGAACAATATCAATATGCTTGTAAAAAATTATATAGTTTACTTTAGTAATTACTAAAAACTAGTTAACAATTTCTTAAGACATTTTTTAACTATAAAAAATCTGTTATTGAAAATAATATGAAATTTATATAATTTCATAAAATAAAAAAAATATTAAAAATAAAAAATTTCTTCGTTGGTTTATCCTCACTAAAATTTGATTTAACAACAATCATTTTTGCACTAAAATAATGATTGTTATTTAAAAGATCAACTATGCAATTATTATAGAGAGTAATTACTAAAATAATAAGCAATATTATTAATATTTATAATAGAAAAATTACTGTCAGTAAAAATGTTAATGTAAATATTAATATTAATATTAATATGTTTTATTTATTTGTCACTAAATGATGAATGTTTTTTACATAAAATATGTTAACTTTAATCATAGTGTTATTTCAACATAATTAAAATATTTTTTATTTTAAAAAAAATGATATTAAATTAAATTTTGTTACTTTATACATAAACTCTCAATTTTATAAAAATAAATTTATATAGATAAAACAAAAAAACTTATCTTAATATTTATACATTATTTTATATAATAATTGTACAATAACCTTATTAATCTTTTATTTAATTTGAACTAATATATATAAATAAATATATCAATTAACTTAATTATTTTATGTAATACATCTTCTTATAAAATATTATTATACATGTAATTAAGAAAATACGATAGACTAGACTTTATATTAATAAGTTAAATACAAATCTTATTTACAAAATAAATATATTTATTATTATATTGTGAAAATAAATTTAATTTATCACATTTTTATATTGTGTATTTAAATGAATATTTTTAATATTTATTATATAAATTATAAAAAATTATTAATTTTATTTATATTAATATTTAAAAATTTGTATTTTAGATATTTTTTCTTAAAAAAATATTTTTTACTTTAATAAGATACATAAAAGTAAAAATATTAATAGTTAAAATTTATCATAAAACTATGATATCTAGTAAATATAACTTAATAAACATAATAAGTGAATTATTTTATATATAAAGTTATGGTTTATCTTATATATTATAATACAATAAATATAATATTTTTGAATCAAACACAATTCACATAAAACAATAAGATTATTTTACATTGAGTTTAAAATATTTTATATATTATAAATAATTAATTTAATATTTTTTTTAAAAAAATATTAAATTAATTTAATAAAGAATTTAACTTTAAAAAATAATAAATTTAACATTATTTCGTAACTTCACTATTGCAGAAAATAAAATACCATTCTATTATTAGAAAACATTAGTTAACATTCATTTTAATTCGAGACTAATAAAATGAGCGACTCATTAAAATATTTTAAATCATTAAATAATATTCGCACGTTACGCGCGATAGCAAAAGAAATGCCTTTAGAATCATTACAAGAAATATATGATAAATTTAATACAGTTGTAGATGAACGTCGTAATGACGAAAATCAAACTAGAGCAGAATTAGAAGCTCATAGTCAAAAAGTTGAAAAATATATTAAATTGCTTGAAGGAGAAGGACTTAGTTTAGATGATCTAGTTATTGCAAAGACCCCATTAAAAACACCAAACAGAATTAAGCGCGCCGCAAGGCCAGCCAAATATAAATATAAAGATAAAAATGGTGAAATTAAAACTTGGACAGGTCAAGGTCGAACACCAACTATGATTAAAAAAGAAATGGAACAAAAAGATAAAAAACTAGAATGCTTTTTAATTTAAATATTTTCTTTGCTTTAAAATACCCTTTATTTAAAGGGTATTTTATTTTATTACACATATTAATATTTTAATATATGTCAAATAAGAAAGAGAAATAAATTTAAAATACTGAATAACGCAAATTTTTAAATGAAAAATATTAATTATATTTAAACAATTAATATATATTTTGTTAAAGTAAATATTTTTATTAGAAACGATATATATCGAATCTTTTTTTTTAAAAAAAAAGATTATTAATTTTGTTATCGTAAATTTACTATTAACTTTTATTTTATGATAGAAATAAATTATACATTTTAAATAAAATTAATATTATATATAAATTAATTAAATAATATTATAATTAATTTAATATATTTTTATATAAATTAGCGCATAAAAAGAAAATGTTAACTAATAAAAAATGTATAAATATAAACTATTACTTATGATTGAAGATAATATCTTTGATGATATCACATAATATTTTCATAAAATCAACAAATATTTTTAATAAAATACACAAATAAAATTTATTTTAATAGAATTGGTTAATTGTTAACAATCTGAAATATTTTTCACCCAAGTAGAAAATTCATCACCTAAAAATTCATGTCTCATACTATATTCAACGAATGTTTTCATGTAACCCAATTTATTGCCACAATCATAACTTTTACCTTGTAAATGATAAGCTTCAACTAGTTCTTGTTTTATTAACATTTCAATCGCATCAGTTAACTGAATTTCATCATCTTCACCAATTTGTGTTTTCTCTATTAAAGTCCAAATTTTCTCTGACAACACATAACGACCAACAATAGACAAATTAGATGGGGCTTCATTAATGTTTGGCTTTTCGATAACACCTTTGATAATTTTGCTTTCACCAGATTTTAGTTCATAACTATCACAATCAACAATACCATAATTTGATACAGATTCTTTTGGAACTGGCTTAACAAGAATTTGACTTGCGGATGTTTCATGATAACGTTTCATCATAGCAGTTAAATTATACTGTTTTAAATTAGATGAATATTGATCAATAATTACATCAGGTAAAACAACAGCAAATGGTTCTTCTCCTACCAATGGTTTTGCACATAAAATAGCATGCCCAAGACCTTTTGCAATACCTTGTCTTGTTTGCATAATTGTCACATGATTTGGACATATGGATTGAACATCATTCAATAATTGACGTTTGACACGCTTTTCTAAAATAGCTTCTAGTTCAAAACTAGTATCAAAATGATTTTCTATTGAATTTTTAGAAGAGTGAGTAACTAATATGATTTCATTAACGCCAGCAGATATACACTCATTCACTACATATTGAATAAGTGGTTTGTCTGCTAAAGGTAACATTTCTTTTGGAATAGCTTTCGTTGCTGGTAACATACGAGTTCCCAATCCAGCAACAGGAATAATTACCTTGCTAACTTTTTTTTCCGCTTTTTTAAATTGCATTTTTTTTCCAAGACATTTTATATAACTTTCTTATATAAGAATGCAGATAATTTTTAATAGTTTTATAAAAAGTATATCAGCAAAATGCGCCGAATAAAGATAAAACTAAAGAAAATTATCTAATTTACTAGTTTATAAATAAATAATTACAGTATTATTATGATAATAAATTAAGAATTAAATTATTATATATGAATGAGTAAATATTTTTTAATGTAATTAATTTATTATTTTAACAATAAATTAATTACATGACATTAATGTCATGTTTAGTAATAATTAAATTTTATTGTTAGCTTTAATTAAGTATATAAATATCTAATATTATTAAAATATTTATATACTTAATTATTTTAATAATATTAGATATTTATATTTAAAAAACTATTTTGATATGCTATTAATAGTTAATTAAAACTAAAATTATTAGAAATGATTTCATAGATAATTTTATAACTATTATAAATAATAAAAATATATTTTATTGTTAATTTTTTTCAGTTAAAAATAATTAATTTATAACTTTTTACATTTAATTTATTTTTTTATGCACACAATAAGAAATATATATTTATTGATGTTTTATAAAAAAAATAAATTACGTATAGTATATTATATAATATAATTGAAATTAAATATTATCTTTATTAATAATCTAAATATTATGATAAATTATCTTAAATTATATAAAATTAAAGCAAAATGCTAAATCTTGTTAATAGTATTTAACATCTAAATAAATTGTTAGTTTCGCAACTATAATATCTTTTATTTTATAAATAAAATAACTTCATTTTTTTAATTAATGTTCTCTTATTTTTATATTGATGTTTAATTTAGCGAAATTTTCTTAATTATTTTGTTTTATAAAAATGTTTTAAATGGCTATTTAACTAGTTGCAATTTAATAAAAATTAAATAATATTAATTGTTAAATTAATTGTGATCGTAAAAAAAATAAATCTTTTTTAAAAGTTTTTAATATGTTAATTATAGATAACTTATAATTTTATATTATATAATAATAACAAAAATTAAAATTTCATAAAATAATTTTATATACATTAATAAATTTTGTTCTATATACTACTAAATAATGCTTTTATTGCCACGCTAACTGTCTTATATTTTGATTTAAAGTTTATAATATTTTAGCTAAAAAAACATTATAAATGAAATTTTTACTGTACTTTATTATAGGAACTTAAACGTAAATTAAGCGCCAAGAGTAAACAATATATTTTATTATTATATAATATAAATTATAGATTTACTAATTGAATTATTTAATAACTTTGTAGTAAATAGAAAAATAAAATATTACATGTGAATTGTATAATTATATAATGTTGTTTTGACAAGTATATTTTTTATATTATGATTAACTATAAATTTAATTGTAATATAAAAAATATAAAATAACATAGAAACTTATTTTAATATTATAGAATAAAAACTATGCTTAATTAATAATATTTAAAGTATAATAAAACAAATATTACTATGTTAGTGACATGCAGAGATTTATATAATTTTTTTTATAAAACACTGATTAGTGGCATTATAAAAATTTCTCTGACTATAAATTTTATTTTAAACTATCTTAGTAATAATTATTGGTCTATCTAGTTAAAATGCTTATAGCATTTAAGAATGCAATATTCATATTGCATATTAAATCAAAATTTATTCATAGCAACTATGCTAAATCCTCCATCAACATGTAAAATTTCTCCAGTTACAGCAGAGGATAAATCAGAACATAGAAAAGCGGCGCAATTACCGATATCTTTAATAGTTACAGTGCGCCGAATTGGTGTTACTGATTCACAATGTAATAACATTTTACGAAAATCTTTAATGCCAGATGCTGCCAATGTGCGAATAGGACCTGATGAAATACCGTTAACTCGAATAGAGTTAGGACCCATTGCATTTGCCATATAACGGACATTTGCTTCAAGAGATGCTTTTGCCAATCCCATGATATTATAGTTGGGAATCGCGCGTTCAGACCCTAGATAGCTTATAGTGATCATAGCAGAATTAGGATTTAACATATTTCGGCAAGCCTTGGCTAAAGCAACAAAGCTATATGAACTAATATCATGTGCAATTCTAAACCCATCTCGAGTAACTGTATTAATATAATCACCACCAAGTTGATCTGATGGTGCATAAGCAATTGAATGAACAAATCCATCAAATTTTCGCCAAACTTTAGCCAGATCAAAAAATAATGTATTAATACTTTTATCAGAAGAGACATCACATTGAAAAACAATAGTAGAGTTAAATTGATTTCCAATTTCTTCTACACGATCTTTTAGTTTGTTACTTTGATAACTAAAAGCTAGTTCTGCTCCCTGTTTGTTCATAGCTTGAGCAATGCCATAAGCTATAGATAATTTACTGGCCAAGCCAGTAATCAAAATACGTTTTCCGCTCATAAAACCCATAAACTATATTCCTATAAATTTTAAAAAAATTAATATACACATCATAAATTCTATTTATTATAAAATATAATTTTTCTTATTTATTTTTTAATACATTATATATAATCTATCATAATAGATGAAAATATGTCATAGTAATTTACTAATTTAATTAATTTTATATACTATTTTTTATTTAAAATTTTATCAATGATAAAAAATATAAAAATTTATTAAAGAATATACAAATTAATAAAATAGAACTTTATATAAAAGATAAATAAATATTTATATTATATTAATTATTTATATTACAATTACATTTCTTATCATAAATACTTAATCTCTAATATATTTTAGAATACTAAAATTTTTACTAATACAAATTTATTTTTTATAATATGATAAATAAATTCATGACTTAAAAACTAATTGTTATATTTAATAATGAAGATATTTAATCGAGAATTATAAATTACAATTTCTGATTATATAAAAAAAATTTATAACAATAATTTATGTTTTATCAAACTGAAACCAATATGTATGTATAAAATATTTAATTTTATTGTTATACAACAAAATTAAATGAAAATTTATTCTTAATTTCATTTTTTTTGTACATTAACTAAAATGAAATACAAAAATTAAAAATATCTAAAAATTTTTATATTTATTGTTTTACATCAAAAACCTCTTAGATTATAAAATATTATACACACACGTTAAATAACTACTAACTACGTTCACTATAATTATTAAAATTAAGATAATAGTTATTAATAAATTTAGAACTATTGCGTTAAATAATACCAAATAATATTGTTAATAATTAATTAATTTTATCATCTGATCATAGATCATAACTAAATTAAATTTTAAAGTAAATATTAAATATTTGTTTTATGATTGTTTAGTTTAAAACAATAAAATAATAACAATAACAAAAAAAATAATTAAATTTCTAATAGAATTACAAAAAAAAATTCTTCACATAAAACGATAATATAGAATAGAAGTACAACATATATCCATATAAATGATGAATATCACTTAATTAGTATATTTAATTTTATAGATAATTATCTATAAAATTAAATATAAAACACATTAATGTTTGCGCATAATAATGAAATAATAATAATTAGTAAATTAATACGATTATACATCTTAATTATAATCCATGCGCTCTAATTAATAGGTAAATAGAAATTTTTCTCTATTTTATTTATCAATAAAATAAATTTGTTTTATTAAACAGTATATTATATGACATAGCTTATTTTTAAATAAAAAAATTTAAGTTAATTAATCAGGTACAGTGCATTGCACTATAATTATTTTCTGAGATTTATTTTTTTAAATTTACAATAATAGATTGTATATCTAGGCATATACTTAATTTTAATGCAATGTTTCAGTTGAATTTATTATATTAGATATATACATTAGTTCTATCAGTGTTTATTTGAAGTTAATCATGTACTTATCAACATAATTATTTTGCAATATTTTCAATTCTATAATAGAAAGATAAATATTGAAAAAATTATTTAGTAAATACCTTCATTAATTTATAACTTACTATATTATGTCAATATTAATAAAATAAAATAATTATGCTAAATTTTAAAATATCGTAAATAATACCATATATATCTTTAATAAAAAACTTTTATCCGATACGATTTTTTTTAAAAAAAATATTTCTTCTTATTAGATTATTATATATTATATTTAATAATCTTTATTAGTTATAAGATTGCCAGTAAAGCTTATAACTATTCAATAATGTTATTTTCGTGCGAAAATATTAATTGTGGACAAAGCAAATTAGCAAGTAAATTAATAATGAATTGATTATAGAAATTTCACTATAAATAAATTTCTCATAAAATAAATAAACCGCAATCTTTTACAGAGAATAATTAGTTAAATTACATAAAAATTATTATCATTAAAAAACAATGTATACAAGTTTAGTATTCAATGTATGTAATTTATTTACTTTAATATTTTTAGAACTAACTATATATTGCAATTATAATACATTAACTTAAAATTGATTAGCTTTTATAATCTATTTAGATATTATAATATTTATGATAAACATTTAATTAATAGTTTTGTTAAACTATTAATTTTAAATAACACAATAACTTTCATGATTTATATAGATTATAGTAAAATAAATAGTTGTTTATTTGTTTGTATATTTAAAGAGTAGTCACACAATTAAATATTATTAAAAGTTTTAAATTAGCAAATGTTGTTATATCTATATAATAGAGACTATAGAAAAAACACTATTTAATTTATGTGTTAATACTGAATGACATTTATATTGACATCATTCTTATATAATATTTTTTATACACTAATGTTTATTTAGATATAAAAGTGATGTATATATTTTCATTATCAATTTGTATACACTAATTTAATTTAATAAGTTATCTTTAAAAGCAAAAAATGTAATATTAATTGTAACATAATATAATTTTATGTTCAGCAGTTGCTTTATTGTTTTTCTGAATAGAAAATTATATTTTTAATAAGTTTTATTGTTATATGTGTTTTCAACAGACACTTTTAATATTATTGTTGATAACGTATACTATTTTTATATTATTACTAGTATAGTAGATTACATCTAATAATAATGATTACACTCATTATTATTAGATGCTTAATGTTAATTTTTTAATATAGATATCACTCAATACACTGAATACATATATAACATACTAAGTAATGTTTTATTAATTCTCTATTGAAAGAATTATATTAAATGTCAATAAAGTTCTTATTCAATAAATTATAATATTTTTTAGATATATATCCGCACTTATAATTTTATTTATTAAGCATATCTAATATTTGTGTTGTTTACAATTTTATAAAGATTAGGTTTTTAATTATTATTTAATTATATTCTTAATATTTCTTATAGAAATATAATTAAATTAAATTTTAATATCTGTATATTTCTGTACATCATATATAAGATCCTATATAATTTTGTGATAATTAGAATTTTATATATTACATTGTATGGATATTATTTCTTTTTTTTTGATAAATAACTTATTTAAATTTTGATTATTAATAAGACTCTATTGATAGCTTCAGCTATACCTTGTTTGCAATAGTTGAAAATATTTATAACAATAAAGTAATGTTTTTTTTATTTTTTTTACAGTTTTTTCTTAATAATTTATAAAAATATTCTTTTACTTTTATGATAATAAATTAGTTAATTATAAACTTTAATTACACATCTTTAATTGATCTCTACTACTTTTCTTATGTTATAATTTAAAATTATCTTTTACTAAAAATATATATATTAAATTATTAATTATATATATAACAACATATCTATCAATTTAATCTACAATTTTAATCTTTAATTATTTTAATTTATTTATTATATTTCTAATAGAAATGTAATTTTAAAAAAAATAATATATAAAATTAATAAAAATATATAAATAAGTGATTAGTTATATATCAAACTATTTAATAGTAAGAATATTTGATTTATTTAATTACAGTTTTAATTTAATTTCTTAAATTAATGTTAATTTTTAAAAAAATTTTATGAAAATTATCTATATAATATTTACATGAATATTAAAATAATTATGTTATAATATTAATTCTGTGAATATGAATTAAATGTTTTCTATCTTAGTTAAGATTATAGTTATAATAAATAATTAATATTGTCTTTAGTTTCTTTTAACTGTCATTAAAGTTCTAATTAAAAGCATAACATCTAATTTTGTATTTTAACCATACTATTAACATTTTAATAACTAAAATTTACTTTATTTAGTTAATTTTATTTTTACTAGACTAGTTATTTGTTATTTTATGTTATGTTATTTATTTTTAATCTCATTTTTACTTAAAACAAAGAATTATCTCTATTTTACTGAAAAAAACTTATAATTAAGATTTATATTAAATTTCTTTTTTTTAAACTTTTTGTGTGTAAGTTTTACGCTGAGATGTGATACATAATAATGGTAATTCTATTATTAAATTAATAAAAATTACAATGTATGCGTGTATATGCTATCTATAGATAGAGTTAGAATAAATTAAGTTTTAATACATTAATTAAATTTACAATGTTTTATACTAAAGAATACAAAAATTGAGTTATTTGTGAATATATACGTGGAGTAATATTATATTAATTAATAATTAAGACATTGTTGAGATTTTTTTTCTAAAAAAATAAATTTATATTAAGATATCAAAATATTAATCCAGAAAATAGATATCAATAATTCATAGATGCAACAATAAAATTTCTAATATTGAACATAACAAATAATTTAAAGTAACTTATTTTAACAAAAATAGTAATATAAAAAGATAACCAAACGTTAATTCATACAACATAACCGCATAATTTTGATCTTAAATACAAAGCTAAATATATATTACATACAAAATAAGTAATAGGCTTAAAATATCTTAATTAATTTTATTGCATTCTAATAACATTAATTATTATTGTAATGTTACAAAGATATAAATAGTAGTTAACATTCTTAAATTATTTATTAATTTTATATTCTATAAGTATTTTTTTTAAAAAATATAAAATAAAATTATACTAAAATAGTATAAGGTTATATAATTTAAAAATTTTATTTGAGAGAATTATTAAAGAATGATTGTAGTTGCTATGGTGCCCTTTTTTTTGCAATAAAATTATCTAAATACATATCTATTATTAGATTAATATATTAGATTAATAAAGGTTTAACATAATACTTAAAATATGTTATTTTATATTAATAAAATAACAAAAATGCTAATAATTACTATAAATATTAGACAGTATTGAGTTTTTTTTGGAAAAAAAATTATGAACTAGCCAAAAATTAATTATATTCAGTTAAATTTATAATTTTAATCAGCTTAAATAGTGATTAAAAAAGTACTGTGCAATTGTATACTAAGACTAATTATAGCAATATTTAGTTTTTGTTTCTTTAATTAAATTCTTATCAATAATTTAATTGTTTTATTTTTTTTAAAAAATATTTTTTTTAAAAAAAAATAAGATTTCTAATTTATTGAATCTATAGTTAAATTTTTTAATATTTTAATAAATACTTAACTTTAACTTCAGTGTATTTAATTAAATAACAAAAAAAATAATAAACATAAGATTATAAATTAGTTCAATATTATACAATGAATTATATACTCAAAGATTAGCAATTATTTTAACTTAAAGTAAAAGTAGTATAAATATTAAAATTAATATAAAAAATAATATATTTTAAGTAAAATTTTAGTAATATCATCAGAATTTTATTTATTTACCTAAATAAATAAAATTCTGATTTAAATTATTACTTATAAAATTGAAATAAATGTTAAAACAAAAAAACTTCATAGTATCTGAAATTGAATTTATAAGTATTTGTTCAATTATTAACACTAGAAAAGATAAAGTTATATAGCAACAAAGTAGCTAAATAAAAATATAAATATACTATGATGATATCATTATTAATAGAATATAAGATAAAAAATAATTAAACTATAATAATAACTATTTTAATATATAAACAATGATGATATAATTATTTATTAGTCAAGAAAAAATAATTAACTTTAGTAAAATACTTAAATAGATATATTAAATAAACTAATAAAAATATTAATAGCTAATATATATTAAAGATAAATTTATAGATATAATACATTATCTATTGATAATGTTAGTAATTATTTTATAAAATATGAGTTACATAATGTCTTATTATTACTTTAATTTTAATTAAAGATCAATTTAATAAAAAAATAAAAAATTGAATCATATTACCATTCAGTTATCAATCTTAAATAATAATATTATAATTATGATTATTAAGTTTATTTTCTAATAATTAGATATCTGTAATATCATTATTTATATTAACATATATTTAGTAAGCATTAATAAACAAGTTATACAATTTTTAACTATATTGAATTCATATGATTAAGAAATAATTAAAAATAAAAAAATATAATTTAATATAACATAACCTAATATATTATAGCGTTTATTTTATTTTTATGATTAATAATTTAATTATTATTAAATTATTAAATTATTAAATTATTAAATTATTAAATTATTAATAGTTTAATGGTTTATATCATAAATAGTTAAATAAATAAATTATTTAATATTTAATTAATAATAAAATATTAAATAAAAAGTCTAACATTTCATTGATTAAATAAATTATTAATTAGTATTAAATTATATAGACAATATTTATATTCTTAGAATAAATTATAATAAATAGATAGATTTAAATAATACTTAAACTTTTAAATGCATAGATAATGCAATACTTACATTCATTATTTAGTAACTAAAATATATTTTCAATATCACTTTAGTTGAAATAAATTATAAATTTTTATTAAAAGTTTATTTTAAAATAATTAATACATTGAAAACTTTTTCCAAATTAACTAACTTAATAAGTTTTTAGGATGAAATAGTCTAAGATCAACATATTGTCAAGAAGAAGTTATTCACAATAAATTTATTAATATATTGATAATATTTTACAAAAAAAATATTACAAAATAACTAGAAAAAATATAAAGTAAACATTATAAATAAGAATATATACTTTAAATTCAACAGTATAATTATAATTACTGTAAATATTGTTAATGATGTTATTTTAGTGTAATAAAAAAATAGTTACAAGTATGTAATAATATAAATAATTTTTATCAAATATGCGAAAGAAATATACAACATTAATTTCATTAAGCATTTTGCTAATGTAAATAAATAAATTATTAAAATAAAATATTACATTTTATTTTAAATTAATAAAATTTTAAAGTTTATCAAAATAATTTTTAATATGAAATTAGTTCAGAACTTAATTTTAATATAAATAGATTAACATCTAGCAATTAATCATAAATTTAGCGCTTAATGAAACAACAATTGAAGATCTGATATAACTATTTGTATATTAATATACTGTTAATGCAATTAACGCAATAGACAAAATTAGTTTGATGAATTTATAATAAATATATCTATTAATAATTTTATTATCTTTATTTTTATTAATATAATTTACTAAATTATATTTATAATATAAAAGGTTATTATAGGTGTAGATAGATCTGTGTAGTACTTAGTTATAACAATGAAATAAATTTAATTAATAAAATTATTTATTATTAATTATTTTAAAAAATTCTTAACAAAGTATTTTATAAGAGTTATTGATAGCTTTTTTCATTCTTTTTTTAGAGTTTTAAACTTATTATGTTTATATAAAATAATAAATACTTTATATATTACTTATTAGAATTTTAAATTTTAATAATTTAAGAAATTATTTTTTTTTAAAAACTTACTAAATTAATAATATAGTTAAATTTAATTATTGTAGTTACGTTTTGTTTATAAAAAACTTATTTGCAATTCTATCTGAATATTCTTACAAAAAAATATTGTTATTGTTTAAATTTGCAACTAGTACACTACTTCTTCTATTTGATATAAACATTATTGACAAGTTATTTATAAAAGATAAAAACATAAAATTAATT
The DNA here is from genome assembly GCA_046530765.1 of Arsenophonus sp. Classification (GTDB taxonomy): domain Bacteria; phylum Pseudomonadota; class Gammaproteobacteria; order Enterobacterales; family Enterobacteriaceae; genus Arsenophonus. The sequence goes on along the minus strand of JBHEQS010000009.1, from coordinate 54,674 downwards.
ATTTTCTAGCAAAAATTCTAATATCTAAAATTAATAAAAATTATCTTATTTGTAAATAAATTACTATTAGATTTTATGTTTTATATAAATAAAATTTATGTAATTTGATATTTTTAAATAAATTTTTCATTATATAAAGAAATTAATATCACTAATTAATTATAATTTAAAATTATAATTAATTAAGTTAATATATATCACTTTATAAACTTAAAAAATTATATTTTATATCATAAAATATAATTAAACACATAAATATTTTAAATCGATTGATTAATAAATTCTTATAGTTTTTCTAATAAAACTAGAATAATCGCATATTTTAGTATTTAAAGTTAACTTTAAAAAATAGATATAACAATAATATTTGTTATTTTTCCATATCAAGAATAAACTGATTTTGTTAATCATAATTATTTAATATGTTACATCTTTTCAGATAGGATAGATTCTTTTAGACTAAAAAAATATTATTTAATATTTACATCTAACTTGTTAAGAATTTTAATAAATTGAATTGTATTAATTTTTACTGTTTATGTTTATATATAATATTTTTTATAAAAATAAATATTAATATATTTAAATTTAGATATTTTGCTTCAGATATGATATATAACGCATAAAATTTCTAGAATTATTCTCTTTTTCTGCATTACGTAACTTATTTATACATACGCGTAATCAGATTTTATATATACAACCAATAATTAGTTTAAAAAAACTAATAAATTATCAATAATCATAAATATTTTATATTATTATTTTGATATCTTAAAAAATGCTTAATTGTTCTTTATATTTAGATATTTGTAGATTTTAATACATAATTAATAATTATAGATTTAATTAAAAATAAACCAAATTCAACTTTAATTATAAAAATTTCTTCTTATGAAATACTTAAAATAATCCATAATTCATATTTAATAATTAGATATTTATTTATTTAATAACTTCTATTTTACATTTTTGACTTTTGTTATTTTATAATTTTAAATTTTTTTGTAAAACCTAGAATTTTGACGTTTTTATTAAAAAATTAATTTATTTTATATTTTGTATTAATTTATTAAGTTACTACTAATATTATACTAATTTTATTTATTAAAAAATAATTATAAATTAATCATTAAACATAAATTAAATAATTTATTAATATTGATTTTTATATTTTTTTAAGATGTTAAAAATATATCTTGAACTTAATAATACAAAAAATTTATAGAAATTATATGAAAATGTGAGATGTATTACTTTGCTATCCTATTAATATTAACACTAGAAACAGAATGTTAATAGAATTAATGCGTTGTATTGCCTGTTCTAATAAAGAAATTATGAAATGATATAGAATTAGGATTCTCATTGATCTTAAAAAAAAATTAGTGCTAGACTTATTAATTTAGATTTTTTTCTATTATTGATAGACTAATACTAATAAGTAAATTAATAGTTAATACTAGAACTTTGATGTGTATGAAAATAAGATTTTTAAATTAAAACTAAAGTATTATTGAATAGTAAACAATTATTATTTAAATATAAATTTATGTAATTTAGAGAATTTAAATATTATTAATTAAATAATTAAATAGAATGAATATGTTGCGTTGTAAGAAGTATATCTAAAACTTATTTATTATAATAAAAAACATAAATGCAAGAATTTTTATTTATGTAAATAAATTTTTTTTAATAACAACTTGTTTAATTCAAAATTAAACACTTAACTAAAAAACAGAAATATTAGTAATTAAAGTTAATAATAAAAAAGTAAATAAAATATAGATAATTTTATATTTATTTAGTTACTTTTATTAATTTTTATTGTTTTTATTCTGAATATTTATTTGGTTAAAATATTTTTATGATAAAAAATAATTACACTTAATTTGACATAGTTGGATTACTAGATAAAATTTAATTATTATGATATTTATATTTTAATGGTTGTTTCATAGAAGGCAAATTACTAAAACAACATTACCAATTAAAACAGTGTTTAATATTCTTTCTTAAAAAAAATTAATAATTTTTATTAAAATAATTAATTATTAACACTAATAAATTTATCTATTCTTATCTTAAACTAAGGAACAATTTTATTTATTTGTTAAAAATATAAAATATATTTAAATGCTAAAAATAAGTTACATAATAGAATATCGATTTGGTTTTACTAACAAAAGATTCAAATTATGAGTCATTAACTAATATTACTAAACATATAAATGTTACTTTATTTTTACAAAAAAAAACTAATGTAAACTCTATTTTGTCGTTTGTAATTTGTTTAATGATTAACTTGAAATAATGTTTATATACAATAATTATTGTTGATGCAATGTTAATATAAATAATAAAGTAAAATTAAATAGAATTTTTAAAATTTATAATATTACTATTATTATGATTTCATATTATTACAGATTTTACTTAAATTATTAAACATTTCACAAAGAAAATTTTTAATATTTAACAGCAAATTATATAGTTATCACTTTAATAACCTTAAATAATTTATAATCTATATTTAATTCACAGAAAAATAGTTTATTTTAATTATAAAATATGAACATAAAATAAAATATTAATATCAAGACAGATTTTTATTATCTTTTTTTCACTTATGCTGATTTATGTTGAATTAGATTAATTATGACATGATAAGTAATATAAAATTAAATTTATTCGTTTAATTGCTTAATAACGTGCAATGTAAGCATTCTAATATTTATAAAAATCTAGAATAATAAATACATACATACATACATACATACATACATACATATTATAATTTTTTTTAAAAAGAAAAATATAAAACTTTAAATAACTTATAAATAAAACAAATTACAAATTATTATACAGTTATAATAATCTTGTTTAAATTTTTTTTGTAAAATATTATTTTAACTATCAATAACAATTTTTTTATTATTAATAATATTATATATTTAAAAATATATTTTTTTTTGAAAATTAATACACTTTATAATGTAATGGTAATATTTTATTAGAATAAAAAAAATTATTTGAACATTTATTTTGATAAATATATAAATATTATTTAATTTCTCTTTAATGATCATTATTTGTAAATCTTTTACTTGTAAAATATGTTTTTAGTATAAATTTATTTATTTAATTTTAATATATGATAAAAATCTGTATTAAATAACTAAATATATTCTCTAACACTTAAAATTTCTTTTATTTATTAAAATTTATACTGTAGACAAAAATATAATAAATAACTAAGTTTTGTAAAAAAAAACAATAAAATAAAGTTTAACGATGCAAGTATGCAATCGAATAATTAAACTAAATTATATATAACATCATTAGGCATTAACGATATATATATTCATTTCTTTTATTGATAAGTTATTTTTTATAGAAGAAATATTTATCATATGTTATATGATAAATAAGCTAATTAGCTTTATTACTACAAAAATCATTATGTGTAACTTATTAAAATTTTATTTTAAAGATATTGCTCTAGATTATTTTTTAACGATTTAATATTTTAAATAAAAACATTATTATTTCACTCCATATAAAGTGGAAGGCAAGCCACTATTATAATTTTATATTAGTTGTATGAAAATTTATTACTAATTTTAATTAAAATAGTGATTTTAATTTTCTACAACACTCATCTAATCAATTAGTTGTTTGTGCTAAATTAGACAGTTATTTAAAGTTTTTTGTTTATCTATAAATTAAAATGAATAAATCGTAAAATTCAGAACTAATTTTTGTGAGTCTTTTAATCAAATAAAATTAAAGTCAAAAATAAAAGATTTTCACTAATTAAATCTAGATTATATAAAGATATCAACAACAAAATATAAAGTAATTAATAAAGAAAGGTAATGATGTATTAGTTTAATAATATAATTAAATCACGACATATTTTAGTTCAAACTAGTAATTATTTAATTAAGTTTAATAATGTTTGCTATTATTTTTGATAAAATTGGTTAATAATTTGTTAAAAGTTAATAAATAAAATTAACTTTCTTTAACTATTATAATTTCTAGTAGTTTAATTATATTTGAAGCAATTGTCAGCATAATAATAATTTAAATAAATTGATATTTCATTTTAAATAACAAATCTTGATGCGATGCGTAAACAATTTGAAGCATTTGTACAAAATTATAATATATATGCTTTCGAGTGAACTTTATTAAAAGATAATAATATATTATATAATTTGGTTATATTGCTTCATTCAAAGATAAATATTCAGTAAGACACTATCTTATAATTATATATTTATGGATAAAATAGAAATATGTTAATATTTATTACATAAATTTACATTTAATAATTTTTTCATAGTTCTTTTAATCATTTCTAGAAATTGCATTCATTTACTAGTAAATATTATATTAATTAATTACATGAGAACTATTTATAAAAATTGAATTTTATTGTACATTTATTCTATATATTAAAATAATATTTCCTAATATTTATTTTTATACAATAATCGAGTTATAAACAAAATTTATAAATCAGTTATCGAAAGATATATAGGATGAAATATCTTTTATTGTGGATAATATAAAGATAAATATCTAACTTTATTATTAATTATCTAGTTAATTAAAACATAATATTAAAGTAGTTAATAATAAAAAACGTTTAATAAATACAGTATTAGTATTAATTAAATTATTTTTTATCATGACTAATATTAACTAAATCATGATAAATAATATTTTATTACATGATTAAGAATCATGTAATTTTATGAAATAAAATATTTTTATATCATCCAATCAAAAGTTGTTAAAATATTAATCATTTTTTACTTTTTATAAAAAAATGATTCAAATCCATTGATCTTATAATAAATTATTATGTTTGTATTATAACTTTTGTTCAACAAACATAATGTAGTTTAAATTATTGATTATTGAATTCAAAATATTTTGATGTTAAAATATATAAGATAAAAAATTCTTTATGATATATAACATAAAGAATTTACTCATTATATTATTAATATTTTCAAATTATATTTTTAATGAAAATCAAAATTAATGTTAATACTAATTAATTCTGCAATATTAGAATTATTTATTATTTATAATAACTAGTTAAAATTTATCAATTAATCATTATAGATTATACATTTATTAAAATAAAGTAATGTATAATCTATTTATAGAAATTCGACATTAAATATAATAATACATATTTAAAATTATGAAAATTAACAATAAAAAAGTCATTAATTTAACTGAAGATATTAGAATACATTATTTTGTAAAATACATTGTTTAGGATGAGTAATGTTTATTGGATAAAATAAGATAAGCAATTAGTTTAATTTAGATTAAAATGATATTTAATAAAATGATACAAATAAGTTATTAAACATTACACAATATAGTAACTTAAATAATTATTTTTATTGTTAATAACAATAAAAACTTATAAAGATAGTACAACTAATTTTTATCAGTTTAATATCATGAGAATAGATAAATTTTCATTAGAAATAAATTATTCATAGATTCTGTATTATGCAATAAAAATTGATATATTTAATTATGCAAAATAATTTTTAAAATTAGTAAATACAAAAAAATAAATAGTAAAATATTGGTATTATTTCTGATAAGTAAAATTATAGAAATTGTACAATAAAATGAAAATAAAATTATTTATTTATCAAGAAATTGAATATTGCAAACTATATTAAGTAAGTATACATATATAAAAGTTAGAGTTAATATATAAATTATTAGCTCAGCATAGAAACTTATTGAAATTAATAAAAAAGTAAAATTTATGAAAAATATTTTTATCTGTTACATACATTAATTATAAATTATGTGTCGCAGTTTGCTTTTGCATGGTTAATATAATTTCAATATAAATTGAATTATATTTTTAATGGAAAACTGTATATCAAAAGTAAAATTTTTAAAAGTTAATTATTTTTTCTATTTTTTAAAAAAAGTTATTACTCAATATAAAAATACTGATTTTAAAAGTTTATTATTTATAATAAACTTTTAAAAAATATATCAACTGCATAATAAAATTTATATATTATAAATAATATAATAATAAAAAAATTTTAATTAAACAGAAATAAAAGTATTTAAAATTAAATAATAAAATTTGCTGTAACAGAAACTATGCTTTAATTGAAATTGCAATTCAATATTACTATAAAATTTATACTATTTCATTCTTTCTGAACATTATTTCATATATGTATATTTTTTTGTATAAATAATTAATTTTATATTATATATCTTTTCTATCATAAAATATAGGTAATAATATTACTAATCTAACCTGAAAATATAACCTATATAATTACAATTATATATTATGCATAGAAAATCTTTATAAGTTAATAATAGCAATATGAAATATTAGATTTTAAAGAATATATACAATGACATTATTGGCCACAAGCAGATATACAATAATTAGTATTATATTATTCTTTTTATATCAGTAGCAACTACACTGAATCAGTTAAAGTAGTTACTAAATATGTATTTCTTAATTTATTCTAATATTAATATATAAGTAATGATTTAAAATTATAAATATTTTTTTATAATATCATAAAATGAATAATTCATTAGATTTTTTTTGAAGTACATAAGTGTCTAAAAAAAAATAAGAAATTTAAATATCAAAAAATATTTATATACTTAATGTTAATTCTGTATTAATATTCTAGTAATAATAAGAATATTAATAATATCATCGAACTTTAGCATGAAAATACTAAATTAAAGTTATAAATTTATAAAAAAAAATAAAAAAAAATACTTTTAATCATCAATATTATAACTGTATTTCATTACAATATTATACGTATTTATTGTTGTTTTTTGAATTTAAATACGATTATAAGTGTAGTAATATTTATCAAAAAAAATTAATATCATTGACTCTACAATATAAATAGTTTTACTGTTTGTTACATTATTTGAATATAAATATTCATAGTAAAATATTTTATTTATATATTACTGAAATTATTATGCATGCACTTCCATAAAAATAACAAATTTAAAAATAAATTTTACTTGCAGAAATTTTGTAATATTTTGTAAACTTTAAAAAATAAATTTATTTTTTCTATTTGTGAGTTTGTTCTTAATTTGATATAACAAAAATCTATGCAGATAAAACAAAATAAAATAAATATAAATCAAATCAGTTATGACGTTCAATATGAATATATTTTATTTATTGTAATAAATAGTTTATATTTTCTATTTTTTAATTAAAAATTAATGTTCTATATATTTATTGTTGAAAATTAGTATGTTAAAAAAATCTTTTTTAATTATAATTAAATTAATATTAACTTTATTAAAAATAACATTTTATCTATTGATTAATTGTTTTTAAAAAATTATCAAAATAAATAAACTTAAAATGTTATTATGTGTTTTTTTATAAAAACATATTATTATTTAACATCTTTTTTAATAATTTATTGTTTAAATAATTTAATCATAATTTTGAATTAATTTTAATATACTGAAGTTTTTAATTATATTCATATAACAAATTAATTTTATTTTAAATATAATTATTAGTTTACTAAATTATTTTTATAATTTTAATATAATTTATAAAGAATTTTAGATAGCTATTTATAAAATAAATTTAAATATATTATAATAAATAATGAATATTTTGTAATTTATTTATTAAGACTATAAATTGTTTTTATTTTAAATAATCTTTAATTTAAAAACTACATAAAAAAATATTTGACCATATATATCTTTCAAGATATAATTATTTATTAATATACAATAACTTTATTAAAGATAAACATAAAATCTTATAGTCTTAATTTACAAATGTAATTATAATAATTGTTACATTTTAATTTAAAATGTTTTTATGTCTTTTATTAAGAAGAAAATATAACTACTAATTAATAACCTGTATCAACAATTTAAATAAAAATAATTAAATACTAGTAATAAATTTTTTAAACTAATATTTAATAAACTATTTTATCATATCTAATTGTTTATTCTATAAATACTTTATTAATAAGTTGTTATATGTTCACATTAAACATGTTATAATATGAATGCGACTATAATTAAATTAGGTAAATAATTATAATGAAATTTGTCTCATTTAACATAAATAGCTTAAGAGCACATATCCATCAGCTTGAAGCTATCATTGAAAAACACCAACCAGATATAATTGGCTTACAGGAAACTAAAGTTGATGATATAACTTTCCCATTAGATAAAGTTAATAAACTAGGATATTATATATATTTTTATGGACAAAAAACACATTATGGTGTTGCTCTATTCTGTAAACAAAAACCAATAAGTGTACAGAAAGGATTTCCAAGTGATAATATTGATGCCCAACGTAGAATTATTATGGCAAATGTTGAAACAAAAAATGGAATTATTACAATAATAAACTGTTACTTTCCACAAGGTGAGTCCAGAAATCATCCAATAAAATTTGCGTCAAAAGAAAAATATTATAAAGATTTACAATTTTATTTACAAAAAAATCTTTCACCAAAATCACATATTATTGTTATGGGCGATATGAATATTAGTCCAACTGATCATGATATTGGTATTGGTGAAATTAACAGAAAGCGTTGGTTAAATTCTGGAAAGTGTTCGTTCTTACCTGAAGAACGCAAATGGATTAATAAATTAAAATCATGGGGGTTGATAGATACTTATCGTAAACAAAATCCAGAAATTAATAATCAATTTTCTTGGTTTGATTACCGCTCAAACGGTTTTATTAACAATATAGGTTTACGTGTTGATCTAATACTAGCATCTAATTCATTATTTTCATGCTGTGGCGAAACTGGTATTGATTATGCAATTAGAAGCATGATAAAACCTTCAGACCATGCTCCAATTTGGGCAAAATTTAAAATAAAATAAAATAAAATAATACTAATTAAAGTTTGATTTAATTTCATTTTTTTTGTAATTTCTCATCTTTTAATATCTTACGATTCACATTTTATGAAAGATGAAGCGTAAGATATAATATAATAACTTTATTATTTTTATTGTTACATTACATTTTAGTGCACTTAATAGTAGTATTAAGTATTAATAACGAAACTATTTTACTAATTTATCTTAAATTTAAATTTTTAATTAGTAACTGTAGTAGAAATATTGTTAGAATAAATAAAAAAATTAGATAATTCTTTTTCTTGATTCTATATAAATATTGAAATGTTTCAAAAAAAACAATAATCATGTAAGTTATTTATCTGTACTTAGAAACTTATTTTTATAAAAATATTTTAATTGTTTTATTTCATGTAACATATATTTATTTATAATGAATATAAATAAATATATGTTAATATAACTGAAAAACTTTAGTACTTTATCTTATTTTTAATTAAATAATTTACTTATGATATTTTAAATTTTCTGAAAATTACATAATAAATAAAAGATTTAAGTTTAAATATATTAAATAAAATAATTGATAAATATTACAATATATTTTCTTTTTTTACTGTACGATTTTATGTTTGATTAATAGCAAGAACATAATTAAAAAACTTTAATTATATATGATAAACCTTATCATATATAATTAGATTATTATCAATATTTCTATCAAATAATTTCAGAATAATACTACTATCGTATAGAATAGATTTATTCTTATTTTGTCAATAGTTTTTACATTTATACTGTAATAAGTTTTAAAAAAAAATAATATCGAATATTTAGAATATCATAAGAAAATCAACTTTATATGCAAAATGTAAGTATATTTTCTTTTATCTTTCTTTAGTTAGCATAGTTAGCAAAAATACTTTTTTTTATCAAATTTTTTCTAAATTTCTATTTTATTTCTTATTTTATTATATTTTATAAAATAAAATTAGCATGCCGTTTAGTTTACTTTTAACTTTTATGAAAATTGAAATTAATTTCTACAAATTACATTATTTTGTAACGTATATTTATAAATTTTTATTATATCATAATTAAAAACAGAATATTATCTTAATATTACTAATTAAACTCAATATTACTAAAAATATGAATGAAAGTTTTTGTTTTTGTTAGTTTATTTTATATTTAAGTTTTTTTTTAAAATTCAATACATTACAATAAAAAAATATAATTAGAGTCTCGTCTTTTATAACGTACTCCAAAATAACTTTTGCTATATACGTGAAATAGAATAAAGTACATGCAAACATTTTTAAAACGTTACTAAAATGAATAGTAAATTTATGGATTTTAATATAGAATCACAATTAAAATATTTTTATTTGCTAATTTTTATAAATTAATATGTTTTAACTAAATGTATAATTAGAAAATTATAATTGATAATTTCTACAATAGAATTGTATTCTAAATTAAGATAAATACACTAAATCTTTAAAAATAATTTTTTTCTAAAAAAAATATAAATTTTGTATCTAAAATTATTTATTAATTTTTAACAATTAAATTGCATTTTCATTTGTAAAATGATAGTAAATAATAAACACAACAACTAGTTTCTCGACAAGAAAATTATAATGCATAAAATTAATTTATTTTTACTAAACAATTGTATTGATGTAATAATTATTTTTATGAGAAAATATCTAAGTATTGCTTTAATTACAATATTTATGTATCAATCTTTACCACTTTTGTTATAACAAAAGTGGTAAAGATGTTGAAAATTAAGAAAGTTATTGGCTGCACTTGTATTGTAACTATATATATGTATTATTAATTTAATTAATGTTAATAAACATGGAAACAAGTGATTATTTTTAGAAAAAAAATCATTAATTAATTTTTCTAATTTAGATTTATCATGTTTTATATAAAAACTAAAACTGCAACTTTATTAAAATGAGCTTAACTAAAGACTACATTAGATAATAAAGTTAATACATGACTTAATGATAAATCAACATTTATTTAAAAATAACACAATTTTATTGAATTTATTTTAATTTACTTATCTAAAAAAATAAATTAAAATAAAATATAAGGTTAAGTTTACTGAGCTATTTAATAATTAAATAGCTTTATCTTTAACGCAAGTGATGAGGGTAATTCATCATGGATCGATTTAAACATCAAAATGATTCGATCGTCGAGCTCGGTAGAGCTAGCATTCAAACATATATGTCTCAAGTTTACGGATGGATGACAGTTGGTTTACTATTAACTTCATTTGTTGCTTGGTATGCAATCAATAATAGTAATATTATTATGTATCTTGCAACACACCACTGGGGGTTGACACTATTAATTATTGCTGAATTCGCATTAGTTTCAGGATTATCATTTATGTTGCATAAATTAACAAAAGCGATAGCAACTACAATGTTTATGCTATATTCAGCTCTTACAGGATTAACGATTTCTTTATTATTGGTTTCTTATACTGGAACTCCAGTTAGTAGTGCCTTTTTTATTACAGCCGCCATGTTTGGCACACTTAGTTTTTATGCTCATACAACTAAGCGTAATTTAACTAGCATGGGAAACTTCTTGTTTATGGCATTAATAGGACTAATTATTGCTTCAGTAGTAAATATTTTTCTGCAAAATTCTGGTCTAACTCTAGTTATTACATATGTAGGAGTATTAATTTTTTCAGCCTTAACGGTTTATGATACTCAGAAACTAAAAGATATAGGGAGTAAAATTAATAATTTCGATCAAGAAGATGCGCACAAATATGCCATTATTGGTGCATTAACACTATATTTAGATTTTATTAACTTATTTTTAATGATGTTGCGAGTTTTTAACTCCAGACGTTAATTTAATCTTTTTATTAAAAACCACGCTAAAGTTAAAGTTATTTATTGGCGTGGTTTTTAATTTTCAAGTCATGCAATATTTTTTATATAAAAATATATCAATATTAAATACGCAATTAAATAATAAACAATAACAAAATTATATTATTATGTTATAAATATATATTCTTATATAAATTTATTATTTTCTAATACAATAAAATATTTAATAGGATTAAAGTAAATGGATTTCATAACTGGTTATATATGCTTTTATTGATAAATATGACTATATGACAATATTTTCGACACACTAAAAGGAATAAACTAAAAAATTAAATTTCTGAATATAATAATGAGTTCTATTGAAAGCTCTTTAATAAAGATCATAAATAAGTTAAAGGATAAACCAAAAATAATTAATGCATAGTTGCATAAATAACGAATAATTAATTAGATATTACTAATTCTTTAGCTATATGTAGTGCTATTAATAATTTTAATAAATTTGATAATTGAATTTTAAGTAAATCTTGTAGTTATTATTAACGCTATCATAAAAGGTTATTTTAATTGTAGACGAATAAATGCTCAATAAATACTAAATTTTATGTTATATATATTACAAATAAAATTATTTTTAATTGTGAATCATTCGTAATTTTGATTATTATTGAATGATAATATTTAAAGTTATGAACTTTGCATATTTTACGTAAGTTCAAATAAATTTTATTCTTTATCAACATATAATATAGATATCATCATGTTACTTATATCTAAAATATTATAAAAACAAAAATAAAATCATTAATAAATAACTAATAATATGTTTATATCTATTGTAATATTGTATGTAGTTTTTTTATAATAATAAGTTTATATGAATTATTCATTATATTTTTTATAATGACTTTCAAAACATTATCTAAATTAAACTAAATATATAGTTATATAACAATCCAACTATTAAGATAGTCAATAATAATAGATAAGTATCACATTTAATATATATGATTTATAAATTATTAATAAAATAATAAGGTGCAAACAAATAACTATAGTAGTACTATTAATTTTTAAAACATGATAAAATTATAAGTATAAAAGAATTATAAATTAATCTCTTGTTTAGTAAAAATTAAAAATTAATATCAAATATAATAATTAAAAATAGATAATAAATAGTAATCACTATCAATTTATATAATTAATATCAAAATAAATGTTGCAAATAATATTTAAGTTAAAATAATAAAAGCCCATAATAATTTAATATATCAAGAATTTATAACAAAATAACTCTACTTAATGTTTTTATATAAAAACAAAATATACATTATTTTCTTTCAATAACAGAGACAATAAATAAATTTGTAATAGTATGATTGAATAAATAACCATACTAATTTTATTAAATTATAAAATAGTTGTTTATAATTTGTATTGTATTGTATTGTATTGTATTAAAATCGTAATTTATAAATAATTAATATCTTTCATTAGTAAGTTGTATTATAGATTTTTCAGTTATAAAAACTAAAAAATATTTTTAATTTTAATAAAATAGACTGTATTTATTTGTTAGTGTTGATGTTGATACTGGTAACAAATTAAATTGAAATATAACAATAGAAAAAATTAATAAAATTAAAATTTAAAAGATATCTATAAATTTCTGTATATTATCATTTTATTTATTGACTAGAATTCAGATGAATACATGTTATTTTGATTTATCTATTTGAATTTTAAATTAATTATTTATAATTTTTTACAAAATAGATTTTATATATGCTATTTTATTAATATATGATTATTGTTCTAAACTATTAACATTGTTACCATTACTATATACTGTGATCAGATCACATCTCATAAAAAAACTAATATTATTTTTATCTATTTTATCTAAAATTAACAATAATCTATTATATTTGATTGTTATTTACTATTTTGTGCTTTTTTATATAAAATAAGAATAATTTATAAAATTATCACTTCTGCAAAAAAAAATAAAATATTTTATAAATAGATTATTAAAAATAAAAAGTTAAGTTAGATATTTACTTTTTATTACTCTAGTATTAATTCGATATGATATTTCTAAATTCTTAGAAAAAATAAAAATATAAACAAATTGCTATACTGATATTTTATTATTTTCATACATAATTTATAATTAAATTTAACTTGTTGTATTATTAGAAATAAAAAATTAAATAAAACAAAAGAAGATTTTTAATTCTTTTTTAATATAAAAATATTTATCTATTACTTAATAAGATAATTAAATAAAGTTATTTAATTAAAATAAATCTTTTATAAAGAAATTTATTCTGTATAAAAAATTAATTAAATAGTATTCTTAATTTTTAGTTTATTAGTATTTTATTCAAAATTAAACTAATATAAAAAATATAGAATAAAATAAATATTACAACTTATAAATTTAACCAATATAATAAATTTATTTAAAATAACAATAAGGTTGAATAAAATCGATAAAATTAATTAAAGAGTAATGAAGTTTTTTAATAAAAAACAATTTATATTTATATATTTATAATTAATTGAAACTAAGGCGATGCAATTGTATAATATTTTAAATTATAGTTAATTAAAATTATTAAATAATGCACACAAATATTAGAAAATAATATTTTCTGATTATTAACATTTAGTATAAAATAGAATAAATACAATAATAATCAAGTCAATTATCAAGATTTAATAAAAATACCAAGAGATTAAATTTATAATAATTTAAGATATTTTATTAACAAAATATCTTAGTAATATACAACTATTTATTTTTAAGAAACTTTCTAAGTTTAAGTTGCTATATGAATGATTATTAATAATAAAAATGTGTCACTATTTCTTATAATAAGTTATTATTGCAATTCTTGTATTACGAACAACATAATTATACTTAGGAATATTATCAGGAAGAGATTCATTTCTACGCAATAAAAGGATAAGTGAAATTTGTCCATTTTTTCGCGAATTACTAACCCATTGTGAGAAATTTTCTTGTTTTATTAACCTAAATTTACTATCTGGATAATTTAAACCATATTTTAATTCTCCAGATCTTTCATATAAATAAATATCTCCTCGATGCAATTCCCATGCTAAACATGCACCTAACCCAACATTATCTGTCAATATAAATTTACTTTGTTTAAGAAAAGATATGTTTTGTCTAATTAATTTCTGAGGTAACTTAGAGTCAATAGTATCTTGTGGTAATACATAACTTATAGATAAACTCAATGCTAAAGAACATATAGAGGCAAACATCCAATACTTTGCATTAGATATCAGGCTAAAACATCCAATCATTAGCCAAATAAAAAAAATAATTATGCCAAATGCTATCTTTGGCAACTCTGTTGTAGAATACAGCGGATCATTAATAAATAAACCCATGATAATTAAAGCGATAATAAACAAGATTGGAAAAATTATATTTATAAATCCGTTAACTTTAAATGGTATCAAATTAAAATTTTTAAGACAATCAACTATATATTTTGACATCATTAATGAAATTGGTCCCATAATTGGTAATATATAAGTGAGCAACTTACCTTTAGCTATGCTAAAAAATAAAAAAGGCACAATACACCAACAAAGCAAGAAAAACATCTCTGGATTAATTTTTCGTTCTTTCCAGCTCTTGAATAGAGTACCTGGTAAAAATCCAAACCAAGGCATTATACTAAATAAAATAATTGGAATATAAAACCAAAAAGGAGCTTTATGCTGAGCATTTTCTGATAAAAAACGCTGAATGTGTTCTACCCAAAAAAAGTAATGCCAATAATTAGGTTCATATTTATTAATCGCAAACACCCAAGGAAGGGTTATCAATGCAGAACTAACAATTGATACACCAGCAAATTTAATCATTTCAGTAAAACGTTTTTGATAAACCATAATTATTATAATTATAATAATAGGGATTGCCAACCCTAAAAATCCTTTAGTTATAAAGGCCATACCACTTGTTAGACCAACAGCAGTCCAAGAAAGCAATTTAAAATTAACTGTTGATGCTCTTAATAAGCAAAAACAAAATAGCATACAGGCAGTAAGCCACATTGTGAGTGCTGGATCTAGTACGCTATAAGTTCCAACTGCAAATACTAAAAACATGGAAATATATATAAAAGCAGCAATTAAGGCAACATTTCGATTGCTCCATATTATCATTGCAAGCCAATAAATTAATGCAGCGCTGATTATAGTTGAAAACACAGAACCAAAACGCACTGCAAAATTAGTTTCACCAAATATCATTTGGCTAATATTATTTATCCAATAACCAGCTACTGGTTTTTCAAAATAACGAATATTAAGCAAATAAGGTACAATCCAATCACCTTTTTGTAACATTTCTCTACTAATTTCTGCATAACGCGTTTCATCCGGCTGCCAGAGTAATCTGCTATTTAATGGCATTAAATATGTAAAAATAAAAAAAAGTAATAATAAAATAGTACATGTTTTTTGCAATTTTTTGCTTAACATTAAACACTATACCTCGTGTTGATTCCCTAACCAACCTTCGCGCCCAGGGAAAGATGAACGAACAATTTTCCCTTTTGGTAAAAAATTTATATCATTTGGTATTAATTCGCGCAACGGACAAAATTTTATTTGTTTTTTAATCATTTTTTCTAATAATCTTGAGAATTGCATAATTTTAGACATTCCCTCCACTTCAGCGTGGATGGTATAAACAGAAATTTTTTGATCTTTCTGCATAGCGTTAATAATAAAATCATTAAAGTTTTTATCATTAACAAAAGAACCAACAACTTCATCATAAGTAGGTAGTGTAACTGGAATTTGTACGGTACCAATTGAACCATCGGATAAAATAGGACGAAAAGGATGTGTACCTCTACAATCGCTATTATAATCAAACTTAAAATTTTCTTTTGCCGTTAATACTCTGTCATCTGCTCTCCAACCAGCCACTGCTGAACACTTTACCATAGCACCAGTTGCAGCTTCAAGCTCATCTACTCCTAATTTAATTTGTTCAACTATTTTACTTGTAGGCCAGTTACCTACATTAGCTTGCCAACTTTGATGATTCCATGCGTGAAGACCAATTTCATGATTTTCATGTAATGCTTGTTTCATTAAGAAACCTAGATCATTAGCAATTTTTTTACCTGACCATGCCGTGCCAGCTAATAAAATATTCCATCCATATAGTGATATTGCATGAGATCTTAATATTTTCCATAAAAATTTAGGACGAAATAATCGCCATAAATGTCGCCCCATATTATCAGGACCAACACTGAAAAAAAACTAGCTTTAATTTTATATTTAGAGAGCAATTTAAGTAGCTGCGGGACACCCTTTTTAGTACCTTGATATGTATCAACGTCGATTCTTAATCCAATTTTCTTCATTATTTTTACCTAATTCTTCAGCTGCAACCTGCAAGAAGAAATCTAATGTTTCATTAATAGTCTGTCTTATATCAATTGTTGGCTCCCAATCTAGTAAACGTTGTGCATTTTTAATACTTGGTCTGCGATGCTCAACATCTTGATACCCATTACCATAATAATTACTACTTTCAATCTTTTTAAGACCAGCAAACGGAGGGAAGACATTTCGCAACGGATGTTTATCAAAACTTTCAAGTAACATCTCGGCTAATTGAGAAATACTTATTTCATTGGTTGGATTGCCAATATTAATAATTTTACCATCACATCTTCTATCTTTATTTTCAATAATACGAAATAATGCCTCAATACCATCTTTAATATCAGTAAAGCAACGTTTTTGATCTCCACCATCAACTAATTTTATCGGTGAGCCTTCGACTAAATTTAAAATTAATTGTGTAATTACTCTAGAACTACCAATGCGAGCAGAATGCAAACTATCAAGACGTGTACCAATCCAATTGAACGGTCTAAATAGAGTAAATTTTAAACCTTCTTTGAAGCCATACGCCCAAATAACACGATCTAATAACTGTTTAGAAATAGAATAAATCCAACGTTGTTTATTTATTGGACCAACAATTAAACTAGAGCTATCTTCATTAAATTCTTTATCATCACACATCCCATAAACCTCAGAAGTTGATGGGAAGATAATACGTTTATTATATTTTACACAATAACGCACTATCTTTAAGTTTTCTTCAAAATCTAACTCAAAAACTTTCAATGGATTCCGTGTATATTCAATCGGTGTTGCAATAGCAACCAATGGGAGAATTATATCACATTTTTTAATGTGATATTCAATCCGCTCAGTATGAATACTTATATCGCCTTCAATAAAATGGAAATGCTGATCATTGCAAAATCGAGTATCATTAATAAAACGTGAAACAGAAGAAAAATTGATATCTAAACCATAGATATCATAGTGACCATCTGCCAACAAACGCTCTGTCAAGTGATTACCAATAAAACCATTTGCACCCAATATTAAAACTCGTTTTCGATATTTTTCATGTATTATAGATTTTATACCAACACGAGCATTCGTTATAATTCCAATTTCAGAAGCTAAATACGACCCTTCAATATATAATCCAGATCCGCATTGACCAGTTATGATCTCAAGAACATCTTTTCCGCAAGCTATTTGTAACGGTTTGGTAGAAATGATGACACCAGGTAATTTATTGTGTGATTTTTCTATCACGTGTGCGCACCAAATGATCATTTTATTATTACCAAAATAGGTAAATGCACCAGGGTATGGTTCTGTTACTGCTCGTATTAGGTTATTAACTTCAGTAGCAGATTTAGACCAATCAATTAAACCATCTTCAGCTCTGCGACGAGGAAAATATGTTGCTTGACTATCATCTTGTGGTGTCACTGAATAATCACCAATTCTAATTGATGGCAATATATTATATAAAAGTTTTTCGGTGGCGCACCTAATTTTTTCATGTAACATTAATGATGTATCTGTTGAATTAATGCAAACTTTTTTCTGCGCAATAATATCACCAGCATCAATCCTATCTATCATTTTGTGTAGTGTAACACCAGTTTTTTTTTCACCATTTAAAATAGCCCAATTAATCGGAACGCGACCTCGATATTTTGGCAATAAAGAAGCATGTAAATTAAAAGCACCTTTAGGCGCTAACGCTAATAACTCTCGACTAAGAATGCCTCTATAGTAAAAAGAGAAAATAACATCTGGCTTCATTTTTTGAATGTACTCAATCCAGAGTGGATGATTAATATTTTCTGGTGCAAATACAGGCAAACCTATTTTGGCAACTAATCTAGCAACTGATGAAAAAAAACAATTTTCTTTATTGTCATCTATATGTGTAAAAACAGTTTGAATTTCAAATCCTGTCTTTTGCAGTGCCTTAATCCCTACACAACCAATATCATGGTAAGCAAAAACAAAAGCTTTCATTATTTCTTTTCCTTATTTTCTTGATTATTTTGATTAATGCCAACTATTTTTTGAATGAAATAACGCGGTCTAGCACGAATGTCATTGTACATTCTTCCAATATATTCACCAAGCAATCCAATGGCAATAAACTGTGCACCAATAAATATAAATAGAATGGCAAACAAAGTAAAAACACCATCCGCGGCCCACATTGCACCCAAAATAAGGCGTAAAATAATTAATAAAACAGCTAGTAAAAATCCACATGTCGCAATAAAACTACCAATAACACTTAAAAAACGTAACGGTGTTGTCATTAAGCAAGTTACTAAATCAAACATTAAATTTATTAGTTTTATAAAATTATATTTAGAATCACCAAATTCACGTTCTGCATGAGTAACATTAATATCAATTGTATTTCTAGCAAATGTATTTGCTAGAATTGGAATAAATGTACTACGCTCTCTACATTGTAACATCGCATTAATAATATTACGCCGATAAGCACGTAACATACATCCATAATCACCCATAATATGCCCAGTTGATTTGGTTATCATGGTGTTAATAATTTTTGATGCAACTTTACGAAACCAAGAATCTTTCCTATTAATTCTCCTGGTGCCTACTACATCATAACCCTGCTCTATAATACATACTAAATGCGGAATCTCTTCAGGAGGATTTTGTAAATCGGCATCTAATGTAATTACAAGATCTCCTGTTGCCTGTTTAAAGCCAGCCATAATAGCAGAATGTTGTCCATAATTACGATTTAAAATTATTGCTATAACATGATTTTCTAAATTTTCAGCAGCAACAATCAGTAATTTTACAGAATTATCAGTACTACCATCATCAACTAAAATTAATTCGTATTGCTTTTTCAGTCTTTGACAAGCGCCTAATGTTCTTTTCAATAATTTAGGTAAGCTTTGTTCTTCGTTATAAATTGGAATAACGATAGAAACTTTATTTATTTTTTCAAAATCATCCTGAAAATACACTTTTTAGCTCCAAAATATTATTAATAAAAGCACACATATTTGGCAACATCTTGATAAGAAATATCAGAGTTGTGACAGTTAACATAAGATTGACTAGAGTAATTAAGAATTAAGTACTGAGATATAAATAATGTTATTTATAATATTTCTGTCTATAAATTACTAAAAAATGTAAAGTTGTAGAAATATTCTTTTATTTTAATCGTTAATATGAAATCATTTCTGTTAATTCACAGATAAGTTTATTAATTTGAATCATAAATAGATAAATGCAGTAAAATTGGAATAATTTGTAGCATCTAGCATTTTTAATAGCGAACTGTCAATCCTTTGGTTATACTAGGTAAATATGTAACAATCTGATAAGAATATTATTTATCTGTTTTAAAATTTTTAATTTAACAACAGAAATTAAAAGATGAGCATCAGAAAGATTATATTTAAATTTATATTTGATAATTTCAGTTTGTAGTTTGCAATATTATATTTGCATACAAATATAATCATATATAGATCATAAAATTTTATCCATATAAAGAATTTACTAAATTATTATATTAGGTGAGCAATCCACAATTGTGATAAATTCTAATCAAGTAATACAAAATATAAATATATATATTTTGTTTAGATATATATTTATATTAACACTAAATAACTACTGTATTATATAAATTATTAGTTAATAAAAGATTATCATTTATACATTTTTGGCACGATAAAATTACTAAACGTAACTGCATGATATACAAATAATTACTTTAATTTTATTCACAATAATATTAATAAAAATATTATCTAGAATTATTAAAGTACATATCTCCTTTCAATAATGACTGAAAGGAGATATTAACAAAATTATTGAATTAATTCTTGAAACCTAATAATAATGATATAATGATAAATTCATCTACATAATTAATAGACATTAATATAACTATTGTAATATTTATGTCTATTAATCAAAATAAAGATTAGTTGTATGTTGAAAATAAAATTTATACTAAAACTTTCTTCAATTTTATCATTATGAAGAAAAGTAAAAATTTGCTTAAATATATTTTATTTAATACAACTATAGTTCCTTATAGATCTCTTAATAAGAGAAAAAGAAAATAATTTATAAAATTTAATTAATTTAATATTTTTAGAATTAAGCTATTTTTTAATTTTATAAAATAGCTTAATTTCAACGTCAAATTAATAGCATTATAATTATTTTATGTTAGAAGGTTATTAATTTAGTAAATATATAAAATTAATTAATTACTTAGTATTACTAATATGTATAACTCACTCTTAATAGAGTAATTTTCTTACCAACATTAAATATGAGAATCAGCATATTGTAATTATTATATGTTATT
The DNA here is from genome assembly GCA_046530765.1 of Arsenophonus sp. Classification (GTDB taxonomy): domain Bacteria; phylum Pseudomonadota; class Gammaproteobacteria; order Enterobacterales; family Enterobacteriaceae; genus Arsenophonus. The sequence continues at coordinate 33,077 of JBHEQS010000009.1, read as the reverse complement.
GTTTCATGTAGAACATAACAAAAGTCATCATGTCAATAAGCAGATTTAAGATGACTATATTCAATTCGTATACATAAAGTAACTTACTTATTGATAGTAACTATCTTTTATTTAAGTTGTAATGCAACAAATAGAACTTTATAATGAATTAATCATATGGTTTTATTAATGTTTTTTTGTTGTTTCAATACAGACTACATAGGATTATTGCAATATATATCAATTAACTAAAATAAATTAATAGTTTATTATAATGCTTTAACTACATTATTAGATATATTTTAACTTCATCTACAATACATATAAAATTAATATCTATTTTAATCTGATTATTTACATTATTCAACTTTTACATGGTTTTTATACGTTTTATATCAACAGAGATTTTGTATTTACTATTTTAAGACTATATTATGATATTGATATTCATTTTCTATTTGTATAAATTACTAGCCTAATTCGTTCATTAACATCAAATTTTGGTTTCTTGTTCGTTCGTGAATCTCAATATATTTTCTTATTTAATTTATAGATTATTCGAATTATGTAATAAAGGTTGAAATATCTATATAAACTATATATTTCGTAACTATATTACAAACTAAATGTATAACTCATATATCAGTAAGATCAATTCTTACTACAAGAATGTGTAGATATGTATGCATCACTCTATATTTTAATATAATTGAACATTACGTATACATATTTCCTATTATATTTATTTTTGAGATATGTATAAATCTTGCATGAATTACAAAACACTCATTCATTTATTCAACTCATAAGAACATTTTGACTTTTAGATTTTAAATAAAAAAGATTTTCTAGTTGGTATCAATCGCATACATGGCAGTCTTATTTAGATATAGTTTTTAATCTTTTATTACCTGATATTATAAAGTTTTCCAATCCTGATCAATAACTGTTGTCAGAAAAGATATAACTATCATTAGTCTTTTGATGTATACATAAATGTTAGTTTTGGTATCTGTTCATGATGATTAATATTAAATTGAGAAATTTCTTATTATTATTTTTTTTAGATTATTATATTTTGTGAATGTTAAAATAGGATATATCTGATAGAATCTTATTAAGTACTAATTGGAATGCACGCCTAAAATGTTACGTAATTTTTATATTCATTTTATTAACATCTTCTATCTCTTTATTAACATTCATTTTTAGAGCATTTTCAAATTTTATAATTAAATAATATTATCAATTATATCGTTCTTTCAACAATTGTACTTCTCTGTAGAAATATCTATATAATTTTATCTAATTATTATTATATTATCTGTGATTTATAATGCTTATATTTATTATAAGAACATTGAGTTTTATTTAATTACTATATCAAAACTCAAATTGTATTTGTCTTTTATAAGTTGATATATTATGTCATAAAATATACATGAGGTTTACTATACTAACTTTATGCAATTTCAATAAGAATATATGCATTAATATATTAGTATGAAAAAGTAATTTTTTTAGCACAAAATATTTATTTTCTATTAAATAATCTATTGAAATTTAGTAAAAAAGATTAACAAATTTTAATAGATTATTTTGAGAATAAAACAAGGTTATATAAGATAATTAATCTTAATTCTAGTTCTTTTGATTATTTTTTACTTAAGTTAATTTTCCGATAAAAATAAGTTTTAATAAAAATTATTAAAACTTATTTTTTTTTAAAATATTATCTAAGTAACTATTATAAAAACTTCTACTTTCGTACAAATTAAAATAAAAATAATTATAGATAGATATTATTTAGTAGAGCATATATAATTTGTTTTAGTTATTTTTATGAAAAATAAAGTTGTGATTATAAAAAGTTAATTTATTTTCTGTAAGTAAAAAATATTTTTAATTAGAGTTAATAATTAAAAATTAAGTATATAGATAACATAGTCGATCATTTATTTATCTTAAATTGTAATATACAAAATTTAATATATAATTATGGTCTATTGGATATTTTAAAAAAAGTATAATAGTTATTTAGAATAAAAAAACTATTTATTTTTGTTATAGATAATTTGATCTACATATAAGAAAAAACTAAATTATCAATTAAAATTTTGTAATTCCAGATACATATAATCAATAACTAAATTATAAAATCTATATTTATTTTTTAAAATGATAAAAAGATATGAATAAAATATAAATAATAAAAAAAATCAATAAAATTTAACTTGTCAAAACATATTTTTACTAAATATAAAATGTATGTCAATATGACATTATTTGAGTTAAATAAAAAAGATACAAGAAAGTTTATAAAATAGCATTAAAATTTATAAGTAGAAGAAGATGTTTATTTTTAATACTGCAAAAATGTAAAATAATTATTATATATAATATACAAAAAACTATAAATACTAAAATGGTAAACTTTTGTATCGTTATCTAATAATTAATCATTTATATAGTAAGTATGGTTTAAATAATTATAAAACTTATGTTCATATTATAAAAATTAACTTCACAACGCATCAAACTAATCAAATAAAACATTTTTAATATTATTTTATCTTTAATTAAATATAGCAGTAAAAAAATTACTATATATTATAATAATCAGTATTTGATATTTTAATTTAAAAGTTATTACATAATTAAGTTAGCGGTTTTTAGTTATTAATTTTTTTAACTTAATTACATTAAGAACGAAGAATGTATTATTTATTATATATATTAAATTAATGTAATTATATAAACTAATCAATTTAGATTCTAAATTACTAAAATGTTATATTTCTATTTTTGTGTAAATATTTTATTTAAAAAATAAATTATATAATTTTGTGATAGTTTACATAAAAAAATTATAATACTATAGTTACAAACTCAAAAAAACGATTATAAAATAAAAAAAATATCTTAGCGTTAGAATTCTGTTAAGAATATAAATTCTTAAAAACAAATTAAATACAAGCAAACTAAATTAATTTTCAAAAATTTTTATTAATAAGAAAATAATTCATAATAAAATCAGTGTATTTAAAAACATATTATATTAATTATGCTAAAAATTATTTATTTTTATTTTAGACTTAACAATAATTTTTTTATGAAATTATTTTCATTTTATTATTTTTATAAAAATAATAAAAGCCGCTAAAGCGGCTTTTAGGATATAATTGTTCATTATTTATGATTGTTTATATTTTCAACCAGACTTTTTAACTTTTGACCTGATCGAAAAGTCACTACTCTGCGAGCAGTAATAGGAATATTTTCTCCAGTCTTTGGATTTCGACCTGGGCGTTGATTTTTGTCACGCAGATCAAAATTACCAAATCCTGACAGTTTTACCTGTTCGCCATTTTCTAATGAACGACGGACTTCTTCAAAAAAAAATCCAACTAGGTCTTTTGCATCGCGTTTATTTATGCCTAGTTTTTTAAATAGACTTTCTGACATTTCAGCTTTTGTAAGAGCCATAGGTTTAGTTCCTCAATGATGCTTGGAATCGCCGTTTTAACGTAATAACACATTTCTCAACAATTGCAGAAATTTCTTTTTCTTCCAGAGTACGATTTGCGTCCTGCAAGATTAAGCTAATGGCAAGGCTCTTATAACCTTTTGCTATGTTTTTACCGCAATACACATCAAACAAGTTTATGCTAACTATATTATTTATTCCAATTTTTTTGCATTCTGCCAAAACATCTGCAGTTGCTACCTCCTCTGGCACTACAACTGCAATATCTCGTCGATTAGCTGGGAAACGTGAAATCATATTTGCTTTAGGAATAACATAATAAGAAATTGCATCCCACAATAATTCAAAAACTAATGTTCTACAATTTAAATCTAACTTATTTTCTAATTCAGGATGAATGACGCCTACATATCCAATATAATTATTATCCATATAAATTTCAGCACTTTGACCAGGGTGAAGTGCAGGGTTAAAATGAGATTTATAAAAAATATTGTCTAAATTTCTAGTTAACTCTAGTATTGCTTCGACATCACCTTTTATATCAAAAAAATCAACAGATCGTTTTTCTTGCAACCAATGTTCTTCATGTCGATTTCCAGTAATTAAACCAGCTAACATCAATTCTTGTCGAATATCGTGTTCTACTGTTATATCAGGCACAAATCGCAATCCACTTTCAAACAATCTAATACGATTTTGTTGGCGATTTTTATTATAAATTACTGTGGTCAATAAACCTGGAAGCAAAGAAAGCCTCATTGCTGACATATCAGATGAAATTGGGCTTGGTAATATCATCGAGTTAGAATCTGGATGTAGTAATGATTGAATTCTGGAATCAACAAAACTGTATGTAATTACTTCATTGTAACCACGATCAATTAATAGAGTTTTGGCTCGTTTTAATGGAATAACTGACTCGAAATGTTTAGTTATTGATAAATCGGCACGCAATGGTATATTTGGTATATTACTATACCCATAAACACGAACCACTTCTTCAATTAAATCTTCTTCAATTTTTATATCAAAACGCCAAGATGGAGGAAGAACTTGCCAATTATTTTGTTTACTAATTACTTTACAACCCAAATTCTGAAGTATATTAGTAATATTAATGTCTGGAATAGTATAACCAATTAAGCGATCAAGTTTTTGTCGTGTCATAACTATTTCTTTATCTTTCGGTAAGAAATCTTGATACTTAAGATAAACAATATTACCAGCAGCGCCACCACAAATTTCAATTATTAATCTAGTAGCACGTTCTATGGCATAATATTGTAATTTTGGATCAACGCCACGTTCAAAACGCTGCGAAGACTCAGTATTAATACCATAATTTCGCGCCCTACCAATAATATATAATGGATTAAAAAAAGCGCTCTCTAATATAATATTTTTTGTATTTTTATTGATATTAGAATGTTTACCAACTAAAATACCTGCAATACCTAATATATTTTTTTTATCAGCAATGACTAAAGTATCTTGCTTTAGAGTTACTTTATTATTATCAAGCAAAACTAATGTTTCATTATATTTAGCCATTCGAATAACTATTTCTCCATTTATTCGATCAAAATCATAAGCCTGCAATGGTTGACCCAACTCCAATAACACAAAGTTAATGACATCAATTACAGGATTGATGTCATTAACTCCACAAGATCGTATTTTTTTTCTAATCCACCAAGGAGTTTTTATTGTAACATCAATACCTTTTATTATTCTCACTGAAAAATACGGGCATGCCTCAGGATCTTCAACTCGAATAGGAAAAACACCAATATCTGTAATTTTAACAGGTTCAATCTTTATTATATTTAATTTAATATTATTCATGGCAGCAATATCACGAGCAATACCTAAAATACTTAAACAATCAGAACGATTTGATGTCGAATTTGCTTCGAAAACATTGTCATCAAGTTTTAAGTAATTACAAATATCAATCCCAATATCTGCATCTTTAGGTAGCTCAACAATGTTAGCATTATTATCAGAAATTCCAAGCTCAGAATAAGAACAAAGAATACCGTCAGATGAATCGCTGATCATTTTTGTTGCTTTAACTTTAAGATTATCTGGTAAAATAGTATTATTTATTGCAACAGCAACTTTTAATCCTTGACGACAATTCGACGCACTACAGACAATATTTAGTAATTTTTCAGTACCGATATTAATTTTTGTTAACCACAATGAACTTGTATTAGGATTCTTAATACACTCAACTATCTCACCGACTATCACACCATGAAATTGACTAGCTACATGTTTAACATTGTCAATCTCAAAACCAGCCATTGTCATTTGATCAAATAAAGCCTTGCTACTTATTTTTGGATCAACTAATTCGCGTAACCAAAATTCACTCAATTTCATCCGATACTTCTTCCTTATTTAAATTGTTTAAGAAAACGAAGATCATTTTCAAAAAAAACACGTAAATCAGTTACACCATAACGTAGCATTGTTAATCGCTCTATCCCAATCCCAAAAGCAAAACCAGAATATAAGTTAGAATCAATAGAAACATTCCGTAATACATTTGGATGCACCATGCCACACCCTAACACTTCTAACCATTTACCATTTTTATCAATCACATCAACTTCAGCAGAAGGTTCAGTAAATGGAAAATATGATGGCCTAAAGCGAATATTGACGCTTTTTTTAAAAAAACTATTTAAAAAATTATGCAGTGTGCATTTTAAATTGCTAAAACTTATATTGAAATCAATAATTAAGCCTTCTATTTGATGGAACATTGGTGTATGAGTTTGATCATAATCATTTCTGTATACACGACCTGGTGCAATAATACGAATAGGCGGCTGTTTGCCTTTAATAGCACGAATTTGAACACTGGAAGTTTGTGTGCGCAACAGACGAGTTTCATCAATCCAGAAAGTATCACGTGAATCTCTAGCTGGATGGTAAGGAGGGATATTTAAAGCATCAAAATTGTAATAATTATCTTCTATTTCTGGTCCAAAAACAACAGAAAAACCAAGTTTAGCAAAAAACTCCTCAATGTGATCAATTGTTTGTGTTACTGGATGAAAACTGCCATTTTCAATTTGACGACCTGGCAATGTAACATCTATTTTTTCTGTTGCTAATCTAATATTTAATATAGAAGTTTCTAACTGCTCTTTGCGAATATTCAATGAATGATTAACTTCTTGTTTAGCGCGATTAATAATTAATCCTGCTGCACTCCTATGCTCTCTTGGTATTTTATGTAACATTAACATTTGTGTTGTTAAATAACTTTTTTTACCCAAAAATTTAACACGCACTAAATCTAACTCTGTAATATCATGAGCGTTTTTTATGGCTATTTTTGCCTGTATAACCAACTCAACTATATTTGGTATTATCACTATTTCTCACCATTTTCTATAATTATTATTAAAATAAAATTTAATAATTATAAAAAGTCTCTCAATCTCAAATAAATACTCTTTGTAAACTTACATTTATCTTCTAAAATACACGAAATCAATAAACTTTACTTATAAAATAAATAAAGAAACAAAAATAATTTTCATATTTTAAATTAATATTTGTAAAATAATTTTTATTTATAAAATAATGTGTTTTTTCATTTTACCAATAGAGATTGTTAATAAATTATATCAATTTAACAAATTTAAACCAATGATATTTTTGATCTTTTAACTAATTCTGCAAATGCAATTTTATCAAAGATAGCAATATCAGATAAGATTTTCCTATCAATTTTAATTGATGCCTTCTTTAAACCATTAATAAAACAACTATAAGATAAACCATTCTGTCTAGCAGCAGCATTAATACGTGTTATCCACAATTGACGGATCTTGCGTTTACGATGACGGCGGTCTCGATAAGCATACTGACCTGCTTTAATTACCGCCTGAAAAGCAACACGATAAACGCGGGAACGGGCACCATAGTAACCTTTTGCTTGCTTCAATATTTTTTTATGGCGTGCACTGGCAGTTACACCACGTTTTACGTGAGCCATATATTTCTCCTATCACTTCGAATTAAATCGATAACATTAAACTAAAGATTTAAACTTATGCGTATGGTAAACAGGAGACTACAAAACATAGATTACTTTTAGAAATCATAGTATTTTGTCGCAAATGTCTCTTACGTTTAGTTGACTTTTTAGTTAAAATGTGACGAAGGTTAGCATGTTTATGCTTAAAACCACCATTGGCAGTTTTTTTAAAGCGTTTAGCCGCACCACGTACTGTTTTAATTTTTATCATTTTAAATATCCACTTTGCATTATTAATCATAATAACTAGCTAGGCGATTTTTTTATTTCAAAATAGAATATTATTACTTTGTTGCCTAACTATTTTTTTTTTGGTGCTAGCAACATGATCATCTGGCGACCTTCTATCTTTGTTGGAAAAGATTCAACAATTGATATATTATCCAAATCGTTTTTGATACGATTAAGCATATCAATACCAATTTGATTATGAACCATCTCACGCCCACGAAATCGTAAGGTAATTTTTGTTTTGTTGCCATCATCTAAAAAGCGAATTAGGTTTCGTAATTTGACATGATAATCACTTTCATCTGTACTAGGTCTGAATTTAATTTCTTTTACATGGATAACTCTTTGTTTCTTTTTCTGCTCTTTGAGCAATTTACTCTTTTCATATAGAAACTTTCCGTAATTCATAATACGACAAACTGGTGGTGTAGCATTTGGGCTTATTTCAACTAGATCAACACCAGACTCCTCTGCTTTTTTAAGAGCTTCTTTTAAGCTAACTATACCAATTTGCTCACCATATAAACCAGTTAAACGAAGTTCAGAAGCCCGAATATCCGTATTTATGCGATTCGGGCGTACAATTTGAATTCTTTTTCCGCCTTTAATACCTTATTCCTCCATTTGATAAATACGACGAGTGCAAATTTCATCAAACACTCTTTCTGCAAATTCTGTAATATCAAATATTCCTAAATTTTTACCATTACGAGTTCTTACAGATATTTTATTTAATTTAACTTCTTTATCACCACAAACTAACATGTAAGGAACGCGACGCAAAGTATGCTCACGGATTTTCAAGCCTATTTTTTCGTTTCTCAAGTCAGATTTTGTACGAATACCAAAATTACCTAATTTTTCTGCTATTTTTTGCGCAAAATTAACATGTGCATCTGTGATATTTATTATAATAATTTGCAATGGTGCCAACCAAGTTGGGAAAAAACCAGCATATTGTTCAGTTAAAATTCCAATAAAACGCTCAAGCGACCCTAAAATAGCACGATGGATCATTGCTGGCACCTGTCGTTCATTATTTTTATCTATATAGGAAGCACCTAGACGACTAGGTAATAAAAAATCAAGTTGAATTGTTCCACATTGCCAAGCCCGATCTAAACAATCATACAGTGTAAACTCAATTTTAGGCCCATAAAATGCACCTTCCCATGGTTGATAATCAAATTCAATCTCCTCTAGTGACTTAGCAAGATTAGTTTCTGCACGATCCCATTGAACATCAGTGCCTATACGTTTTTTTGGTCGAGTTGATAACTTAACAGAAATTTTTTTAAAACCAAATGTTGCATAAACATCGTAAATCATTTTAATACAATTTTTCACTTCAGATAATATTTGATCATCTGTGCAAAAAATATGTGCATCATCTTGAGTAAAGCTACGGGCACGCATTAAGCCATGTAAAGCGCCCGACGGTTCATTGCGATGACAGCTACCAAACTCTGCCATGCGCAATGGCAAATCTCTATAAGATTTTAATCCTTGTTTAAATATTTGCACATGTCCTGGGCAATTCATTGGCTTTATACAATACTCTCTATTTTCTGATGATGTTATAAACATATTTTCTTTATAGTTTTCTAAGTGACCTGTTTTTTCCCAAAGAATGCGATCCATTATAAATGGACCCCTTACTTCTTGATACTGGTATTCATTTAACTTAGTACGTATAAAGCTTTCTAATTCTCGAAATATTATCCAACCATCGTTGTGCCAAAAAGCCATGCCTGGAACTTCTTTTTGCATATGATAAAGATCAAGTTCTTTACCTATCTTACGATGATCTCGTTTGGTCGCCTCTTCTAAACGTAATAGATAAGCAGATAACTGTTTTTCGTTAGCCCAAGCTGTTCCATAGATCCTTTGTAGCATTTTATTATTGCTATTGCCTAGCCAATAAGCACTAGATATTTTTTGTAATTTAAAATAATGACAAAAACGCATATTAGGTACATGCGGTCCACGGCACATATCAATATACTCTTCATGATAATAAAGTCCAGGACGATTATTTTTATTAATATTTTTATCTAAAATTTCAACTTTATAATCCTCACCCCTAGAAAAAAAAATATTTCTCGCCTCCTGCCAACTAACTAGCTTTTTTAAAACATCATAATTTTTTGCAGCTAGTTCGTGCATACGTATATCAATTTTTTTTAAATCTTCCTGTGTTAAATTGTGTTTTATGTCAACGTCATAATAAAAACCATTCTCAATAATTGGTCCAATTGCCATTTTAGCTGCTGGCCATAATTGCTTAATAGCGTGGCCAAGCAAATGTGCACATGAGTGACGAATAATCTCTAAACCCTTAAGATCTTTACTGGTAATAATCGATAATTTAGCATCATTATTAATTACATCATTTGCATCAACAGGTTTTCCATTAACAAAACCTGCTATACAAGCTTTTGCTAGCCCTGAACTAATGTCATTTGCAATATCAATTACAGAAATAGCATTCTCATAATGACGCTGACTTTTATCAGGAAGAGTAATAATTGGCATTTAAAATCCTTAACTTTAAGAGATAAGATATACGCAAAACGATACACATAGAGACATATTTTATTAAAAGTAAAGCAAATTAATTTATTGATTAATCTGTAAGTCTTACTACGCAATAAAACAATTAAAGTAAAAATATATGCGTATGAATAATTAACCTAACTAAAAATATTACCATTACGAATGTTTAATTAACAGATTAAACATTTAATAACTAAGAATGAAATACTAAAAGTTATTGAAAAATTGATAGTTAGGTAATTATATGGTAATAAAAAACAAAATTAGTTTATAAATAAAACTATACTTATTATATGTCAGTAACATCATAATATTTAGTAAAAAAACATTATTATAAGAGTTTTTAATTTTTAAAAATAGTTTAATATTTGCACTTGAGTTTTTGTTTAAATATTTTTTAAAACTGATTCTGATGATAACCTATTAATTAACTATTACACAATGTTGATTTTTATTGAAAATTTTAACATAGCTATAATAAGAATTAAATAAGCAACTATAATTTCGAAAAAATATGAATTAGTATTATAAATATTAAATATATTATCATCTTTTATTGAATAAAGCTAAAAAGAAACCGTTTCCAAGATCAATTTAATCTTGGAATTTTTAAGATTACTTTTGATATATTGCTTTATTTTCTTTTATCTTTGTATAGATAAATAACAAAAATCCTTAAATTACATTAAACAATCGCATACGATTGACTAACTTTTTATAAAGACAAAATAAGATTTTACTTTAATAATAAAATAGTAATCCTAATTAACTTTCTATCAAAATATAATATTTATTTTTTTTGCATACATAGCATAAGAAACATGGTATATAATAGTTTTGGCAGTATATGTATTTGGCCATATTAAAAACAAAAAAAAGATAATAATTTTTATCTAATAAATTTCATACTAAATTTCTTTTTTGAACAACATATTGATAAAATTAATATAGTTTCTTAATCATATTTAACACTATCTATACATAAGATGAAATCAAAATTAACTTATTAAACTTTAATTAAGGAAAATTATTATATCTACAAAGCTACAAAGGAATTATTAAAATTACTGTAATTTTAATAATTGATTATATTAATACATTTAATATATAATTGATAATTATTCTCATTAAAGTTAGATTTATGCTTTATTATCAGGAAACGTTTATGTATAAAACATCAAACATTTCATATAAACACAATATTATTTATTTAATAACAGCTACATTTATTCTTTTTAACCAAATCGCATATGCAAAGAAATTTACTGTTGTAACTACTTTTACAATTATTCAAGATATTGCACAAAATGTGGCAGGTAATGCAGCAAAGGTTCAGTCAATTATAAAACCTGGAGCAGAAATTCATGAATATCAGCCAACTCCTAAAGATATATTAAAAATATATAGTGCTGATTTAATTTTATGGAATGGATTAAGACTCGAAATGTTATTTAACCGTTTTTTCGAAAACTCTAAAAACGTTCCATCTATTATTGTCACTGAAGGAATAAAGCCAATTCCTATTCGAGAATTTGGATATCATGACAATCCAAATTCTCATGCCTGGATGTCTGCAAAAAATGCATTAATCTATATTGAAAATATTCGATTAGCACTAATAAAATATGATTCTAAAAATTCAAATATTTATAATAAAAATGCTAAGGTGTATGCTAATAAAATTAGTCAAATTGATGTACCACTGCGAAAAAGACTTGCGCAAATTCCAAAAGAAAAACGATGGTTAGTAACTAGTGAAGGTGCCTTTAGTTATCTTGCTAGTGATTATGGATTTAAAGAAGCTTATTTGTGGCCAATTAATGCAGAAGAACAAGGCTCAGCGCAACAAGTCCGTAAAGTTATTGATATTGTGAAAAAACATAATATTCCTGTTATATTTAGTGAAAGTACAATTTCTGATAAATCAGCAAAACAAATAAGTCAAGAAACTGGTGCGAAATATGGTGGAGTACTTTATGTTGACTCACTATCTTCTGCAGACGGACCAGTTCCTACATATATAGAATTATTAAAAACTACAGTTGATACTATTGCAAAAGGTTTTGGTCAATAACAATGAGTAATAATATTTTTTATGAAAAACCTAATTTAGTTGTTGATAACGTCACTGTCACATACAGTAATAGACATACTGCTATTTATGATGCAAGCTTTAATATTACTGGAGGATCAATTTGCGCATTGGTTGGAATTAACGGTAGTGGCAAATCAACTCTTTTCAAAACAATAATGGGTCTAGTGACGCCATCAAAGGGTCGAGTAACATTAAACAATGATACAATTAAAGTAGCGCTTAAAAAAAATATTATTGCCTATATACCACAAAATGAAGAAGTTGATTGGAACTTTCCTGTTCTAGTTTATGATGTAGTAATGATGGGTAGATATGGTAAAATGGGTATTTTACGCATTCCAAGTAAACAAGATAAAAAAGTTGTTTTTAATTCACTAGAACGTGTTAATTTGATTGGTTTAGAAAAACGACAAATAGGTGAGCTTTCTGGTGGACAAAAGAAAAGAGTTTTTCTTGCTCGAGCTCTTGCCCAAGAGGGAAAAGTATTACTACTTGATGAACCTTTTACTGGAGTTGATCTAAAAACAGAAAATGAAATTATTAAAATTTTGCGATTATTGCGTTACAAGGGGCATTTAATTTTACTTTCTACACATAATTTGGGTAGCGTACCTGAATTTTGTGATCAAGTTATTTTAGTAAATCAAACAATATTAGCTAGCGGACCTATTGAAACCACTTTTACTCAAAAAAATCTTCAATTCGCATTTGGTGGAGTATTAAGACATATTAATCTATCTAGCAGAGAACTTCATGATGATGACGATCCTCGTTCATTAACTGTTATCACTGACGATGAAAGAGCAGCTATTTTTTATGGTCAACATGAACAAGAATCTCTTATTAAAAAGTAAATGGAGAAATAAATCATGTTAGATGTACTGCTTCAGCCATTTGAATATAGCTATATGATCAAAGCAATTTGGATTAGTGCTATAGTTGGAGGGGTTTGTGCTTTTATTTCTGCTTATTTAATGCTTAAGGGATGGTCTTTAATAGGTGATGCTCTTTCTCATTCAGTAGTTCCTGGAGTCGCAGGCGCTTATGCATTTGGTCTTCCATATTCTCTAGGTGCCTTTTTTGCTGGCATTCTTGCCGCACTTTCTATGATTCTAGTACGCCATCTTTCAAAATTGAAAGAAGACGCAGTAATTGGTTTTATTTTTTCTACATTTTTCTCGGCTGGGTTGCTAATTTTTTCATTAAATCCAACTTCAGTAAATGTACAAACTATCATATTTGGTAATATTTTAGGAATTGCAGATGCTGATGTTTTACAAATTAAAATTATTATTATAATTTCTTTTATTATACTTATGTTTATATGGAAAGATTTGCTTATCGTATTTTTTGACGAAAACCATGCGAGATCTATTGGTCTAAATCCTCTAAAATTAAAAATTATATTTTTTACATTATTAAGCGCATGCACTCTTGCTGCTTTGCAGACAGTTGGAGCAATTCTTGTCATATCAATGGTTATTACACCAGGAGCTACTGCTTATTTACTAACAAATCAATTTAAATGGTTACTTATTATCGCTATATCTATAGGATTTATATTTAGTGCTTTCGGTGCTTATATTAGCTATTTTATTAACGGGGCTACAGGAGGAATTATTGTTACTTTACAAACACTTATTTTTCTTTTTACATTTTTTTTCGCACCTAAATATGGATTTTTTTCTTCTCGCCAAAAATATAAAAAAAGAAATCACACAAATTAAATAGATAGAACAAGAGGTAACTAATAATGAATGATTTCATGGAATTATTAATAACACCTTTTACTTTTCCTTTTATGCAAAAGGCAATTATTACAGCTCTCGTAACAGGAACAGTATGTGCTATTCTATCTTGTTTTTTGATACTTAAAGGTTGGTCTTTAATGGGTGATGCTATTTCTCATTCTGTATTACCTGGAATTGTTGTCGCCTTTGTTATAGGTATCCATTTATCTATTGGTGCTTTTTTGTCAGGAATTCTTTGTGCATTCGCTACAGGTTTTTTAAAAGATAATAGCCGCATAAAAGAAGATACAGTTATGGGTATTGTTTTTTCTGGAATGTTCGCTTTCGGATTAGTATTATTCGCACGAATTGATACAGATCAACATCTTGCACATATTCTCTTTGGTAATATCCTTGGTATTAGTGCTTCAGAATTTAAAGAAACACTTTGGATATCAGGTTTTACTATTGCAATTATTTTATTAAAACGTAAAGATTTTATTCTATATTGTTTTGATCCTAATCAAGCAAAGATTATTGGCTTGCCAATTAAACTTTTACATTATGGATTACTTTCATTATTAGCTATAACTATTGTTGCATCTTTGAAAGTAGTAGGAATAGTTTTAGTCACAGCCATGCTTATTTCAACTGGAATTATTGCTTTTACGCTATGTCAAAATTTTAATGGAATGTTAATTATCTCTGTTATTGTTTCTATAACATCTTCTTTAATAGGGATAATTTCAAGTTTTTATCTTGATGCGGCAACCGGGCCTTGTATTGTACTTACTCAAGCAATTTATTTTATAGCTTCATTAATATATAATTATGTTATAAAAATTAATTATATATCATATTATCAGAGCGTTGTGCTAGCTTTTAAAAAAAAGAAGATTTAGTATCATAAAAAATATTAATATTCTTAATGTTATTATAAAATCTTTAACTGATATTTCTCTGATATAAGGAAGTTACACGCAACTCAATAATAATATAATAGTAAAAAAAATAATTAAATAGAATTAGAAACAGATCCATACATAATAAACATATCATTATAAAATAAATGTAGTTTTTCTTTTCTAAAAAGAAAAGAACTTTTATAAGTATTCTTACTATAAATACTTATAAAGTTAATTGTTATCACACCAAAGTGTATAAAAAATTATAAAAATATTTTCTTCTAAAAATTAAAAAAATATTAAGAATTACAAAAAAAAATAAATTTTATTATATGTAATAATACAACTATATTTCATTATAATATTGTTCTCAACTCATGGTTCTAAACTGAAGAAAGGTAATTAATTTATTATTGCGCATACTATTTATGGTTAAAGAAATCAGTGTTTGTTGTATATTAATGGTAATAATGTATTTTACGCATTAGTTATTTAACTATTTCTATCAATATTCTTTAAAATTTATTTTTTTTTGTAAAATATCAGTTTTATATGAATGAACAGCATAATAATTTACACTTTTAAAAATATAGATAAAATTAAATTTTATGTCGATTATTTCAGAAATATTTATATTTTCTAATTTTAATTCGAAAATATAAAACAAAAAAAATAGAAATTTTATTTATATTGATATATTATTTATATAGTTAATATTTTGTAATCAAAATTAAATGTTTACTATTTTAAAATAAAAAAAGCAGTTATTTATAAAAAAACAAACACTATATTTTTATCTATTAGATAAATTGAAATTATTATAGAAAATAGTAAATTTTATTTAAAATATATTATAGTAATCTATTTTTCTTATAAATATGTTTATTAATTTAATGCTGAAACTATTAAAATCTAAATAAATAAAATTTTTTACTAAAATTAAATTTTAAAAAAATATTTAATAAGAATAATTAAAATATATATAATTAATTTAACTTAATTAATAAATACATTCAATTTACTTTTATGATTTTATAATTCATAAATAATATAATTACTCGATTATTTATTAATATGAACTGTAACAATATTTTCATATCTGTAATAATATTTTTATTTCTATTCTAGATAAACAATTATTTATTTCTTTTTTATCTATTTTCTATCTATTTTCTATCTATTTTCTATAAAGTTATTTAACTTATTACATAAAAACACAACAATAAGACAAAATTTTTGAAAAATAATCTATTTTTATAATTATAATTGAATAACATTTAAATATAAAAACTGCTTAAAATTGTATAATTATGATTAAAATTTTATATTATATTTATTTTTAATACTTAAATTGATTTTAATTTTTAAAAATTAAAAAAATAATGACTTTTAACAAATTTTTAATTGAAAAATAATTTTATTACACAAAATTTTATGTTTAACTAATAAATATAAATAATAATAGTAAAATAAATTCTTGTTTAAGAAACATAATTTAATAATTTTAAATTATTAAATTATTCTAATAATTAAAAAAGAATATGTATTATTATACAATATAATTCATAATTTAAATTAAGTTACTTTATATAAATTACAATCACTAATCTTTAAATTTTGTTTATTTGATATATAAATTAATAAATCTGCAATAAAAATTATTCTTAATGAAAAGATGTTAACAACAAAATATCTTTTTCAATAGAAATATAAAATTCTAGTTACTAATTTATTAAATACTTGCACTAAACTATAAAATATTATACAATATATATAAATATTATTTAGTTGAATTAATATATTTATTTCTTATTTAGTATTAAAAAATATTTTTTCATTTAATAGAATTATTAAAAAAAGTCATTTATTGATTAAGAAGTTACTTTGTGCCAAATAAAAAATAATATACTTATAAACTAATTATATTTATTACCAATAAGCTTTCAAAAAATAAGTTAATATAAAGTTCTGTAATTATTAATATTTAGGTAAACATAAACAAAAAACCTTATTTTAACATGTAGAATAAAAATTGATAATTATATTATTTTTATGAAAAATAATATAATTATTCGTAATAATAAAATACGAATTTTGCTATTCCATGATTATTATTTAAAAATCAATTTCACTTTGCGTTAACTAAAGAACATACTAAAAATAAGACTATCAATACCAATGTTTACGACCATTAGTTTCTAATACAAAAACTTTTTATTTTATACAAACTCCTTTAAGGATTAAATAAAAATAACAGTACTTATAAATATCTAACAAGTACAATACGTTATTTTTTTTTAAAAAAAATATTTTTACTAGATGATCACTTCTAAAGATTCAGTCATGTACAATCTATCTCATGTTTGCGCAAAAAAAATATTTTATTGATTTATATTTGATATTATAAAACATCAGGCATAATAGATTTTTTTTAAATTAACTATAAAGTATTTTTCTTAAACTACATTGATTATAGTAATTTTATTTATAAGAAAATGCTATAAAAAAAGAATAATCACTTCTCTTAAAATTTTTTATTAATCAAAAAAAATTTTTGATTGAACTACTCAAATCAAGATAAAACCATTATAGTTGAAAACTATATAAATAAATAATTGGATATTCTATAATATGAGCGCTACAGGGCATATAATTTTTTCAGTATCGTCATTAATGCTTGCACATAAACTAGCAATTACACCAGAGTTTGCACGTGGTGATTGGTTTCATTTGCTGGTTGGTACATCATTTGGATCTTTAATGCCAGATATAGATCACCCATCATCTTATATTGGTCGTTCATTTCGTTTTATTTCTGTTCCAATTTGTTATTTGTGTGGACATCGTTGTTTTACACACAGTTTACTTGCATTTTTTTTCATTATGTTATTATCAACTCAACTTCTTAATAATTTTTGGATTTCTGATATTATAGTTCAAGGATTTTTATTAGGTTATTTTAGTCACTTAGTTGGAGATATGTTAACTGCAAAAGGAATACTTTTCTTGTGGCCATCAAAAATCTCATTCAGATTACCAGTTCTTAGTAATAACTATAACAAAAGAACCGAGTACTCTATATCTATATTATTAGCGATTTGTGTAATATTAATTCCATCAAATTATCAATTACCTCTTAGATACATGATGCGTGAAATAAAAAAAGACATTATTACGTATGTAGTTAATAAAGTAAATACTTTAATTTTATTACATACGCATTGAAATTATTAATACTAAATTATATTTAGAGTTTTTTTATTATCTGAGTTCTATAACGACTAAGTATTTTATAATTATAGAAATAAACTAAAAGTTCTTAAATTAATATGAATTCTGCTTTTAATTCTTAAATAAACTTATTTTAATCTCATTATTGGCAATATTAATATAATAATTATTTTAAATAATTATTATATCGTTACTATTTTAATTAAATGTTTATTATTACATTTTATTTAAAAAAAACTTTTTACTTATTTAAGATTTAATAAAAAATTAAGTCTACATTTAGTAATTCTTTATAATATTAATTTATGATATGATCTTGATCATTGTCGAATATTTATATTATGTTAACCACAGAATATCTGATAAAAATAATAATAAAACTACTCAACTTTTTGATAGTAAAACTATCATATATAAAATAATTTAAATTTTAATTACATAATATGAAAATAAAAAAACATTAATTTTATAACAAATTTATATTTTGTTTTATTTCATATTTTTTATTAATTTATTTTATTATAATAATATAAATTAATAGATAAAAATTTAATCTGATCTACTTCTTTTTTAAAAAAATTAAAAATATTCTGATGTTTATAAATAAAAACTTATATTCTTCATTAAATAATCATAAATTTTTACATAAGTATGCCAGAAGTCTTTAAATAAACTAATGAACAAACACATTGTTATAATTAACACAACTCTGATTATTTATTTAACTGATAGATATATAAAATAATAATTATATTAATCTGATAGAGTTATAATCACATAAGTTCTAAAAGAATTATAAAAATATAATTAAACCAGAAAATATAAGAAAATTTCTTATTATTAATTCTTTATAATTTTGATTTTTACTAAAAAGATTTTTATAATATTCATATAATTTTAAATGAATTAGTATTTTATATATAAAATCAGTTTTAAATTCTTAATAAATAGTTTTTAATAAATATCAAATAACAAATCGCACTTTCATTTGATAAACATATGAATATTATTCATTATTTTTATAATGTTAATTGACTAATTTTATTCCAAATTTCTACAATCATATATATAATTTATTTAAAATAGTAAAATATTATTTTAGAAACTATATAATATACTAAGTTGTTTAATTTATATTTAATATTCTTCATTTTAAAAACTAAAACTTTATACTAAAATATAATAAATAATTAATCATTAATAATGATGTAATTTTAATTACATCATTATTTTATATATGTAAATGTAAGATGTAATAATCTAATATTTTTATTAAAGAAATTAAAAACATTAATTAATCTTTTTGCTGATATATTTTATAAAACTCTCAATTCGTTGAAACGTATATCATTTTGTTTTTTTGTAAGTTTCTAATATTTTTTGATAAAATAATTGCTCAAATAAATAATAAATATTGTATAAAATTACTAAAATTGAATATATATTACTTTATTTTATAATTTTTTAAAAAAAACTTAAATGAAAAAAATAACGTAATTTTGACATATTTAATTATAATTATTACATATAAAAAGGTGTATATAATATGTTTTATGATCTTATTAGAAAGTTACTATTTTGTTTAAATCCAGAGAAAGCCAATAAAATAATTTTGTGGAAACTTAAATATATAATGAATTCACCTCTACAATTTATGATACGTCAAGTTGTTAATTTTAAACCAATAACTTGTATGGGACTAAGATTCAGGAATCAATTGGGATTGGCTGCCGGCATTGATAAAGATGGCGAATGTATTGATGCCTTTGGTGCAATGGGCTTTGGATTCGTAGAAATAGGAACTGTAACACCTCGCCCACAGATTGGCAATAAAAAACCAAGACTATTTCGTTTGAATGAAGTTGATGGATTAATAAACCGCATGGGATTTAATAATCTAGGTGTTAATAATTTAGTTGAAAATATTAAAAAAACAAAATACAAAGGTATAATTGGAATTAACATTGGAAAAAATAAAGATACGCCAATTGAACAATGCAAAGATGATTATTTGATTTGTATGGAAAAAATTTATTCTTATGCAAGCTATATAGCTATAAATATTTCTTCACCTAATACGCCAGATTTAAGATTATTACAATATGGTAAAGTATTGGATGATTTATTGAAATCAATTAGAAATAAACAATATTTATTAGCAAGGCAACATTTAAAGTATGTTCCAATAGTAATAAAAATTTCTCCTGATTTAACAGAAGAAGAAATTATTAAAATTAGCGATACTTTAATTCGCCATCAAATTGATGGTGTTATTGCAACAAATACCACATTAGATCGTAATTTAGTAAAAGGATTAAAGTATTCAGATGAAGATGGTGGGTTAAGTGGGCGACCTCTCCAATTAAAAAGTACTGAAATTATTCGATTGATGGCAAAAGAATTAAAAGGACAATTGCCAATTATTGGTGTTGGTGGAATTGACTCATTAGTTGCTGCAAGAGAAAAATTAGTAGCAGGCGCATCTTTATTGCAAATTTATTCAGGATTTATTTATCACGGCCCAAAATTAATTAAAAATATTGTTAATTATATTTAACATTAATTTAATATAATAAAATGTACATCTTTTTTTTTGCTAATGTTTATTTTATAATCTAATAATTTATTAAATTTAATATTTTTTTTTAAAGATCTTACATAAAATCTCTATTTTTCTAAAAAAAACTATTTGATTTTAATTGAAACACATGCGCAAAAAAAATAAAACATCAATTTTACAATTATTTTTTTGTTTTATTTACTTTTGTTTATGTTTATTTATATTTTATTGAATTTATAATAACTAATATATAGAAAAGTTTAATTTAGTATTTTAATATTTATAAAAATTTAATTTTAATAAATCCATCTTTTTTTAAAAAAAATAAAAATAAGAATTTAAGTAACTTATTAATAAAACTAATTAATATTAATATACATATGGAATGATTATATCATTATTAATTTTGCGCACACATGATTAACCGATAATGTTGGATATTACTTTTTAGTTAAAAGATTCATATATTATAAATATGTTTATATTTGACAAAATGATAACAATGAGTATGAAAATAATTATAAAAATATAATTAAATCAGAAAATACAAAAAAATTTCTTATTATTAATTAGTTAAAATTTTAATTTTTTGCTAAAAAGATTTTTATAATATTTATATGATTTCATATTAATTAATATTTATATATAATGATAAGTTTTGATGCGTGATTAATTGTTTTAATAAATATAAAAATATCTCATCTCATAGTTTGATAAATTATTGATATAGTGAAACATTTATTTATGATATTAATTTATTAATTTACACGTATATAAAATATATATGACAGAGTAATTTATTTAATCTAAATTTCATATATATCTAAACTAGAATCTATATGAAAGCCTATAACAATCATTCTATAATTCTTGATATTTTTTTAATGTACATTATTTTATATCATATATTTAGTTGCTAACTATATGATATAATTAAAATTAAATCTTTATTTTTTTTGCATAGACAAGATAAAGCTACTTATCAACAATAATAAGATATATATTTAAAATTTTACTTACTATGTCAGTTTTTTTTAAAAAAAATCATAATTAAGAATAAGATTGAAATATTATGATAACTAGTTGTTAATCTTTACTGAAATCTTTAATTATTGTAAGATAATTTACACTATTCATATAAAATAGTGGTGATGAAAAAAAATATATATAAAATAGTCTATCTTTCATTATAAGATACTTATATTTAAAGTTCAATATTTAACATTGTTATATTTAATAATGTCATCTATGCTTTCTAAGCAGAAATTGATTTATTTTATTTACGCTTATAAAATAGAAATTTAAGTATAATACTATATTCTTCGTTTATTTTAAAGGAAATGCTTTTTATTAATTTAATTAGTTATATAGAAAAAATTAGCAATAAGATGATTATTAATAGTAATAATTTAAGGAAAATATAATTAATAATTTATATTATATTTAATAATAACTAACAATAGTAATTCAACAATATTTTATTTATTTTATAGAAGATATAGAAAATATAGAAATACGAAAATTCAGCTTTCTGAAACAAAATTTAAACTAAAAGAATTGCTTAAAAATAAATTATAATGTTATGAGCAACAAATCATTATATTTTCAAAATTATATTATTAAATTAACTGGAAGAGAATATGCTTGAACGCATTATCAAGTAGTTTAGAATCAAAATATTATTGTATATAACTTGATACCTTGTTTTTAGTTATTATAATCTTTACTTTGAAAATATACAACTTACAATTAATAGATTTATTTGTAGATAATAGTACTTTCATTATTTATTTTAGTTTAAGCAATCGTGTTATTCTATACATAGATGTAATGAATATTAATGTATGAAGAATATTATTATAGATAGTTTAGGTAAAAAAAAGTAAATAAATTGTCTAATATTATTAAATAAAATAAAATATACATATTAATGCAATTTTATCTAAAAACAGAATAATAATATTGTTTTATTTAATAAGTCTATATACTGCTATACGTATAAACAGTTTTAAAATTAACTATTTATAAAATTAATTTAGTGCATGAAATTAATTTACAATTATTTAGTAAATATAATTTTAAAACAGTCGTTTATATAATTTAAGTTCATTTTTATTCGAAAAAGAAACAAATGTATTCTAAAAATTTTAAATTAATTTAGTATCTTATTTTTTTAGATTTTAATAATAAATATATTATTAAAATCTACTTTTTTTTACTTCTATAATTTTATCCAGAAAAATAATTTAAATATTTATTTATAAATCTGCGTCGATTTACATAGCTTATATATTAATCTCTAAATTTCAAAACTAATAAAAGAATACTAAATTAGAAAATATTTAAACATTAATAAGTTTTAGACTTACTGATTTAGAAAAATTTAAAATTCTATTTAGATTCACTAAATAGAATTTATTGATATCAATCCAAACGTGTTAATTTTTAGAAAATAAATCCACATTAATAATGATGTATAATGTATGATATTAATAGTTGATTATTTTTTTTAATTTTTGTTAATTGCCATTTAATAGTTTGTAAGAACTACAAGTATACTTATGATTTCTAAGTGATTTAGCTTAAATATAAAATTAGCAGTTAAATTATATTATAAAAACTTATCTTTATATATGATAAGTTACTTGACTAACATTTCAATAATAAAATAAAAAATAATAAAACTTAATAAATGAGTGAAGAATAATAAATTAATCATTATAACAAAATATTATCATGTAATGTCGCAATGTAATGTCGTAGTATGCAATAAAAGTGTAAATATATATAAAGATAAACAATATCGTTTAATGATATCAATATCTAATAATAAAAGATTTCTACTTTTTTTTAAAAAAATTGTGTTAAAAATATATAAGCGTAAATAAAATAAGCAATAATATAAAAAATTGTAAAAAATTATAACTTTATTATTAATAAATGAATATAATGGCAATTATTGTTGAATTTGGTTGATTATTACACATATAAATATAAGAGTATTTTGAATTAAAGTTTTTTATGGAATATCAACAAACAAAAAAATAATAAATTTTTATTATATGTAGAATGAATATGGATATACTATACTAATGTGTAACGATACTATCTCCAGAAGAAATATTCATATATTCTATAGTTATTTATAAGTCTAAAAATTTATATGCCAAGAAGTTAAAAATTAGTAGCATTTGTTTGCTAATGCCAAATGTTAAAGTGTTTCATTATGACAAATATAAATTTAATTTAATTTCTACTTATTTACTTATTTTTAACGCAAACTAAATTAATATCACATTTGACGTACAAAGAAATTATATAGATTTTATTATGTAAATTTAGCATTGATTTCTTTAAAAACATAAACCTTATATTATAGAATAAACATTATTTTTAAAAAAAATATTTTATATATCGCTTAATTAATGATTAGATATAAAGAAATTAATAATTAAATCATTTTTACTTGATTTTATACACAATTTTTAGATTAATAATTATTAGTTAATTTATCATACAGATAAGGAAAGCAATTTGTGTCATTAATTAATATGTCAAGCGCCTATCTGGCTTTTAGTGATGCACCATTGTTAAATAATGCAGCATTACATATTGAGGATAATGAAAGAGTATGCTTAGTTGGTCGCAATGGTGCAGGCAAATCAACACTAATGCGGGTATTAACTAAAGAACAACCACTTGATGGCGGAAAGATTATTTATCAAAATGATTTACGAGTTTCTCGCTTAGAACAGGGTTTGCCGAGAGATCTTAGTAGTACTGTTTTTGATTTTGTTGCTGAAGGTGCTAAAGACCAAGTAAATTATATTAAATCTTTTTATAAAATTGCAAAAATTGTAGAAGAAGATCCAAGTGAAAAAAATATTAATAAGTTATCTAAATTACAAGATATATTGGATCGAGATAATTTATGGTTACTTGATACACAAATTAATAATGTAATTAAACAATTAGATCTTCCAATTAATACCATATTATCTGTTTTATCCGGCGGTTGGTTGCGTAAAACTGCATTAGCGCGCGCTTTAGTTTGTAAACCTAACGTTCTTTTTCTTGACGAACCAACTAATCATATGGATATTAATTCAATTTTACACTTAGAGAACTTTCTAAAGGATTTTAAAGGTAGTATAGTGTTTATCTCTCATGATCGTTCTTTTATTCGTCATATGGCAACACGTATTATTGATCTTGATAGAGGAAAATTATCATCATGGCCTGGTAATTATGATTATTATATAACAAACAAGGAAGAAGAATTGCGAATAGAAGAACAACAAAATGTTGAATTTGATCGAAAATTAGCACAGGAAGAAATTTGGATCAGGAGTGGAATAAAAGCAAGACGTACTCGCAATGAGGGTAGGCTAAGAACATTAAAATCATTGAGAGAAGAGCGTTTTCAACGACGTGAAGTAATTGGTGAAGCAAAAATAGAGATTGAAAAAACAAGTATTTCTGGAAAAATTGTATTTCAACTTGAAAACATTAATTATAGCATTAATGATAAAGTGTTAATTAATAATTTTAGTGCTAAAGTGCAGCGCGGTGATAAAATAGCATTAATTGGGCCTAATAGCTGCGGAAAAACAACATTGCTCAAGTTGATATTGGGACAGATTGAGGTAAATAGCGGTAATATTTATCGCGGTACAAAACTTGAAATAGCTTATTTTGATCAACATAGAATAACATTAGATCCAGATAAAACAGTTATTGATAATTTAACTGAATGCAAACATATGGTTATGATTAATGGACAATCACGTCATGTTATCGGATATTTACGAGATTTTTTGTTTCATCCAAAACGATCCATGACTCCTGTTAGATCTCTTTCAGGTGGGGAGAAAAATCGATTATTATTAGCTCGATTATTTTTAAGACCTAATAATTTATTAATTCTTGATGAACCAACAAATGATTTAGATATTGAAACACTTGAACTACTGGAAGAGCTCGTTGATAATTATAAAGGAACAGTTCTATTGGTTAGCCATGATAGACAATTTGTTGATAATACAGCAACTGAATGTTGGATTTTTAAAGATCACGGAAAAATAGAACAATATGTAGGTGGTTTTTATTATGCAGATTATTGGAGTAAACAAAAAAATTCTTTATTGCATTCTGCTGATAATAAAGAAAATGTTATAATTGCAAAAACATCTAATAATATTTTAAAAGAAAAAAACAATAAAATTAGTTATCATTTATTGAGAGAATTAAAACAATTACCAATACGCATAGAGGAATTAGAATCTAAAATTGCCATTTTGCAATCTAAAATTAGTGAACCTAAGTTTTTTAGTCAACATTCCGTTATAATTGAATCAACATTGAAAGATTTATCTGAAAAAGAAGAAGAAATAAAAATAACTTTTGATAGATGGCAAGAATTAGAAACACTTAAATCTGGACAATAATCATATTAATAAATTTATTATAATAAGATATTCTCTTGAAATATAATTTATTTGTGATATTTCTGATTTTAAAAAAAATGCACTAAATCTAATCTTTCTAGTCATTATACTAATATATCTATAAAACTAAAATACTTAATTAATAACATACTATATATATGCGACTTGAAAATTAGTTAGCTTCTTTATTGCTTATTTGCTTCATTTAGATCCTTAGATAAATAAATATAATTTAATATTAAAAATCAAATTTTTCTATTTCAAATTTTTATACTATAATATTTTACCTAAATTGTAATAATTTTAATTAGTTTTTCATTTTATAGATATATAAATATTATTTACATATCAAAAATAGATTTTATCATTATATTATAAATAATATTGATGTATGCTAAAAATTTTTCTAACGGTGTACTACTATAGTTGTATTGGCCAAATAAATTTAATTTGATATAATTAAAATTTAAATTTTAGCTTTGTTGTATTTTTATGTGTTTATTGCTTGTTTCAAATATAAGATTTTATCGGTTGCATTTAAATTGGTTGTAGAAATCTATATGAATTATTGTGATGCATATCATACTGCAATAAGATAATAGATCTCATTAGTTAATGATAATATTATATTTAATGATTATAAAACATGATGTTTTATAATCATTAAATATAATAAATAGTTTTTATTCTTATAATAAACTACTTATTTATAACGTAATAGCATGAACATTAGCTCTCAAGAGTTAATAAACATTAAGATAGTAATAAAAAATTTAATCATAAAGAATATTACTTCACTTTGCAGAAAAACTAATAAAGTATTTTTAATAAGATAAAATTTTAAAATAATGAAATATTAAAGATATCTTTTATTTTTTTGTTTATTAAATATATATAATGTAAAAATATTTATGAGAACAAATAATGAAATTATTTCGAATTACTACGTATAATATCTTTATATATAAAATATTGATTTTAATTATGTCAATTCATAAAGTTATCTATAGGATATTATATTAAAATGATAATTGGTGCGCAATTTAATCTATTGCTTGTTAGTTAATATAATTAATAAATTATTATCTTTTTATATCTCTAAAAACATCTATAATAATTTAAATATTATTAAAATAATATTCTATTGTCATAGGTTATATATTAAATATTTATTTAAAAAAACTAAATTTACAAAAAAATATAAATATATCGTAAAGCAATATTTTGTTATTAGATTTTATCAAGATAAAAAAGATGTTAGCGTTAGTTAATGCTTTAACAAATAGTTAGATGAATGTTATATTTATAATAAAGAATAAGTTACAAAAATTTTAATTCTATACTATTCTATACTATACTATACTATACTATACTATACTATACTATACTATACTATACTATACTATACTAGCTAGATAGCGAAATGTATTTTATAAAAAATTTAACTTTAAAAACTTTTGGTATCTTGAAATAAACCTACTTTCAGATCTTTTGCTGTATAAATGCTCCTATCATCAACCAAAACTACGCCATCAGCAACACCCATAATTAATTTTCTATTAATAACACGCTTTAAATGGATGCGGTATGTAACTTTTTTTGAAGTTGGTAAAATTTGCCCACTAAACTTTACCTCACCAACACCCAATGCTCTACCTTTACCCCTTCCTCCAAGCCATCCAAGATAGAAACCAACAAGTTGCCACATTGCATCTAAACCTAAACAACCAGGCATAACTGGGTCGTTTGTGAAGTGATAGTTAAAAAACCATAAATCAGGCTTAATATCAAATTCGGCTTCAATAAAACCCTTATCGAATTTTCCTCCGACTTCTGTCATTTTTATAATGCGATCCATCATAAGCATATTACCAGAAGGTAATGGCGGAGCATCTTCTCCAAAAAGCTCACCCCTACCGGAAGCATCCAAATCTTTTTTACTGTAAGAACTGTATTTATCAATCATGCTATTCTTTATCCTTATTATTTAAATAAGGATAAAGAATAGCTTACAAGTGTAAGCTGAGCAACTGTAATTAGCTGTTTTTTTAGTTCAATTTAACCACTTTAGTAGTCCCATGAATTTTGGTTTTTCTTTATTATTAGCCTTACTAATTCGTTCTTGTATTAAATCTAACAAATTTAAATTATTTGTATCACCTTGTTTCTTATAATAAGTACGCTTTGTTAAAATTAAAATTGCTTCAGAAACATGTTTAACAGGCCATATATGAAAGAGGCCAGATTTGACTGCTTCAATAAGACTAGTTTTTAAACATAAATGACGAATATTAGAAGATGGAATGATGACACCTTGTTGACCGATTAATTCACGCTCGCGACAAACATCAAAAAAGCTTTCTATTTTTTTATTAATATTACTAATAGGGAGAACGTAACCAAATTGATCTATAGCACCTGTAACAGCAATTTTCTGATCAATAGGTTGAAGGGAAAGTGCACTAATTAATACACAAATCTCAGCTAACGAAGCGCTATCACCATCAACTTCATTGTAAGACTGTTCAAACACAATTGAAGCAGAAAAAGGTTGTGATTCTTTAAGTTTTAATTCATTATTAAGATAAGCCTGCATAATTAACATGCCTTTAGCATGAATGTTACCACCAAGTTCAGCTTTATGTTCTACATCAATAAATTCACCATCACCAAAATAAACAACACAAGTAATTCGCAATGGTTCTCCTATAAGCTCTGGGTGTCCTGGATACTGTATAACAGATAATCCGTTTATTTGTCCAATTGTTTCACCTTCAGTTTTAATCAAAATTTGTTTTTGTAAAATATTATTCAAATTACATTTACCTAAGTAACCATGTCGCCATTGTCGACTATAAATTGCAGTTTGGAAGGATTTTGCAGTTAACTTGTTATTTTGCTGAAATTGATTTGCTTCAGTCAAGCAACGAATAATCCATCTTCTATCTAGTGGTAGTGTATATCTATCTTCAGTGTGTCGAATAGCTTGTGTAATGATTATTGGCCATGCATCAGTCGTTAAAGTAGGAAATTGATAATCAATGATAATTTGTTTAGTAAATTTCATCCACAACGATAATTTACTAATGTGTTTAAAATCTAATTCAAATTCATATTCTCCATAGCTAGCTTGAGAAAAAAGTTCTGGTTCTTTTTCTGAGAATTCATCAATGCTAAAATTATCACCGACCAAAATAAGTTTAATATCAAGTGGTATCGAATCAATTGGATATGGTAAAAATTGATTATCATTTATAGGAAGCCAGTCAAATCGTTTTTGTATTAACATTTGTTTTAAGCGTTTCCACATTAATGGTTGTGCCAATAGAGTAGAAACTACAAGTAATAATACTCCTCCATTAACTTTATGCAATATTCCAGGCTCTAGGTAAACAGTATTTTGGTATTGATGGATGCTACCGAATAATTGAGACATTTCTATCCAATTACAGAAATAAACTGAATGGGAAGGAGTAAATAATCCATTAGCACTGACTTGCCAATGAAATCTTCCGTTTGATTGATGATAATCTCCAGATAGAGTAACTGATGGTGTTGTTATATTTTTAATACATTTTACTAATTCAGATAAGTAGCTAGTACACTCCAATGCTTTAATTATGGCAAAATAATAGTGAGTTTGTGCTGATAAAAATAGCTCAAGAGTATTATATAATCTTGGCTGAATTATATCAAAAGTGACATTATCTAGTTTATCGGCAGAGTCAAAAAGATTAAGATAAGGTTTATAATCAGGTGATAAATTATGCCACATTAATTCGTTATTAGTCACGCTATTCTTCAATTTATAATTTATATGAAATTAGATAGAAAATATTTTATGAAATACTATTCTTTTTTTAAAAAAATATATACATCTTAATGTAAGAGTAAGGTGTATATTTAAGAATTATAAAATATATATAATAAAATTAAAGTTAAATAAAAAGTGTTAATTTTAAATTAATTTTAACTATTATGCAATATAATATCAGAATTAATTATTTTTATAAGATCACCAATCTTATGATTGAAGTCATAAATTATTAATATCATAAATATAATATATCATTTCAACTCAAATATAGTAAAAATTACAAGATATAAATGTCAATAATTGCATTATATTATATTAATTACATTTTTTATTAATATTTTAATATTATCAATATTATATAAATTTATAAAATTTACATAAATAAGACAAAAATCTTTATTTTTTAAATATTTTTTATTTAGAAGAATTTAAGAAATTGTCATTTTAATAAATATTAAATATCAATTTTTCAAAATATTAAATATATTTAATAAATTAAATTACTTAATTTAAAATATCTATACAATAAGAATATCACCAAAACTAAGTATATTTAAAATAGTACTTATAAATCATCTAAACTATATTAAATTATATGATTTTTTATCTAAAATTATAAAAATAAATAAATATACATATTAATATTTATTAAATTAAATAAAAAGATTATAGTGTATAGAAATCAGCATTTTAATAGCAAATATTAACATTAATATAAAAATCTATTTATTAAATTTTATTCTATGCTGAAAAAAGTTTTTCATAAAAAAATAAAAATAGAAATAATATAAAACTATTGTGCGTATTGTTAGCGAGCTTTAGACAATAAGACTAGAATTATTATTAAATTTTTATATTTATATTTAACTCACTTTTTGCAAAATTATAATAAGTTTTTTAATCATAAAAATAACTCATGAGAAAATATTTATTATTTTAAAATAAATTGTTTTAACTATAAAGTATAATTTCTAAATTATTTTTATCTAATTAATATTAATTTAAAATAAATAATTTATTGAAAAAATAATTAATTAGTGCAATAAGAGATTTATGTAATTATTAATTTATATTAATAACTGAATTAATTACATTTATTTAGATGTCTTTATAAATTAAACAAATAATAACTTCATACGCTTATTTTTAAAATAAATATTTTCTACAATTTTAAATGATCTATATGTATAAATAAAGCAATTTAAGTATCTTTATTTTTATTTTAGCTATCTCTAAGATTTTATAATATAAAAAATTAAAATTTAACAGTGTTGACAACATTAAATATATAAAACTTGTAACATATTAAATATAATATATTCAAGCTAATGCAGACACGTATTTGTCAATATTAAATAAATAACAAAAACATGTATACAAATAGGAATGTAAATAATACGAAAGTAATGACACGCCATAATTAATAGATATAAATCATCACAAAATATTTATAGAATATAAAAGATATAATAATAAGTATACTATAAAATAAAAAATAATCTGCCTAACTTTTTAATTTGTAAAGATTAACCAGTAGTATTAATTATAGATATAACTTAATAATTATGTACAAACTTAACTTAGTTGATAATATAACCATGTACAACAGATAAACTTAGATAAAGCAAAGACAATAGGTTTTATCACAATAAATAAATGATATAGAAAGAATAAAAAGTTACAATTTTATAAAAATACATTATTAATATGTAGTATAAATAATTAACAGCAAAAGCAAATAAGTGCTTCGTATTGAATTTTATATATATAATTAAACTAATTTTAATAGTAAATAAAAATTAGTTTAAAGAAACTTCGTGAACTAATTATGTTATTTATTAGTCATGTATATTAGATTAATTATAGAAAAACTATAGAATATTTCAAGGTAGATCTCTATTATATTATGAGTTATAGATTAATAAAAAAAGAATCTAATATCATTAATTTTTCAACTTCTTATCTTGCATTCGTTTATCTAGACACATATAGTTAGGTAATACAACAAACAACTAATTATGCAAATAAAATAATATAGAATTTAAAAAATAAATATAATAGTTACTAATTTTTTATTAGATAAAATAACTGAATAAAAGATAATATGAATTTTATTAACATTAAATTTTCAAAATTGCTATAATTAATGATTGATATGTTCTAAATAATTCATATCAAGATTAATATAAGTGATTTATTAATTAAAATGAAGTCTATCAGTTAAACTAATAACAATTAGAATTCACTTTTTATTAAAATAGATAGAATGAATAAATAATTTGTTCAGTTGATCAGCAATTTTATGCAATTAACAATACTTATTGATAACATTAGATATTAAAATCCATATATTATTTGATAAAATTTTATGTTAATTGAGATTATCAATATTTATATTAACAAAAAAAATATTTACTAAATGATAGAAAAATTAATTATATCATTATGATCTTTTTAATATAAAAAGGAAGTAAAATACCATATCTTAATTATCTAATGATATATTTAACTATGTTACTAACCAATAATTTATTTTTAAATAAAATATTTTACTAAAGCATGTTATTAATTAAAGACGCAAAATTAATATAATTAGATATATTTATATAATTTTGTTGTTACATAATTTTCTGAAAAATTTTATTAAAATATTTATACGATTACTAAATAAAATTAAAATTTTATTAAAATGTATATTAATAATATACAACAATAAAGTTTATATTTATCATCTATAAATTACATAAATTTTTATTAAAATAATTATTAATGATTAAAATAGTCAATAATATTATTAATAATAACTATCATGTTAGAAACAAGAAGCTCTAAATAACTAATATCAAATATAGTAAATTATAAAATATAAAAATCAACATTGGAAGAATACTACATGGTACATTATATTTAAAATATATAGTTTGTTGTGTGCAATATAATATGCTTTTTTTTTAATTTTACTACTTAGTATCTTAA
>JBHEQS010000008.1:0-84404 GCA_046530765.1 Arsenophonus sp. | reverse complement strand
TAATATCGTAATATCGTAATATCGTAATATCGTAATATCGTAATATCGTAATATCGTAATATCGTAATATCGTAATATACATATATCCTAATTTACTGTGTATATAGATATAATTTTATTATATCATATTAAAATAAGAAATAAATAATTATGGCAAATAAAAACTATAATTACAACAAAACAAAATTTATTATAAGTGCATCTGATATTAGTAATTTGCCAAATGATCATGGCATAGAAATTGCTTTTGTTGGTCGATCTAATTCAGGAAAATCTAGCGCACTAAATATACTTACACAACAAAAAAATTTAGCTCATACTAGTAAAATAACTGGAAAAACACAATTAATTAATTTGTTTGAGGTAACAAATGGTGTAAGGCTAGTTGATTTGCCTGGTTATGGTTACGCAGAAGGATCAAAATTAATTAAACTACAATGCAAACAAGTAGCAAATGAATATATACAAAAAAGAAAATGCTTAATTGGGTTAATTATTTTAATGGATATACGTCATCCATTAAAATATATGGATATGAAAATGATTAAATGGTCTGTAGAAATGAATGTATCAATGCTCATATTATTAACAAAAGCAGATAAATTAATTTTTAATAAACAAAAAACTCAAATTATAACAGTGAGAAACATATTAAAAACTATTTCTACTGATATTCAGGTTGAAGTATTTTCTTCATTAAAAAAAATAGGCGTTAATAAATTACAACTTAAATTAGATGAATGGGTTAATTGGCAAAGGTTTAAACATAATTAATATACATAATTTATAATTTGATATTTTATTTGTAACTACTATTGTATTTTAATATTTTAAAAAAATATATAATTATTTAATTATTTTTTATAATAATTAAATATCACCTATTTTACAGCGCAATGCGTTAATCGATTCCTCTTTTCGTAAAAGAAGTCCTTTTATAATTTCAAAAATTTAATGCGTAATATTAATTTATTTAATTAATATTTTTTTAAAAAATATTAATTTTTGGTTTAATGTGCTTCATCCCAATTATTACCAATGCCAACATCAACTTTTAATGGTACAGTTAATTGCATGCTTTCTTCCATCAGCTGTAGTATCTTTTTTTGTGACCGATCAACAGCAAAATCTTTTACTTCAAATACTAATTCATCGTGCACTTGCATTAACAAATAGAGATCAGGCTTTACAGTTTCAATCCATTTATCTAATGATATCATAGTTTTTTTTATAATATCTGCTGCAGTTCCTTGCATAGGTGCGTTAATTGCTTCTCGTTCTGATGATTTGCGTCTCATTATATTACTAGAATTAATATCAGGTAAATAAAGCCTTCTACCATCTACTGTTTCAACATATCCTTTTTCTGAAGCTTTTTTTCTAGTGCTATCCATATAGCTTAAAATACCAGAATATCGCCTAAAATAACGATCCATGTAATACTGTGCCTGTCTATGAGTAATACCTAATTGATGTGATAATCCGTAAGTACTCATGCCATAAATTAAACCAAAATTAATTGTTTTTGCGATACGCCGCTGCTCATTTGTAACATCAGTTAATAACACATCAAAAATTTCTGATGCTGTTGCTTTATGAATATCCTTTCCTTCTATAAATGCATCAAGTAATCCTTTGTCTTGTGAAAGATGAGCTACAATGCGTAATTCAATTTGTGAATAATCTGCTGCTACAATTTTATATCCTTCACGAGCGATAAACGCTTGACGAATTTTGCGCCCATCCTCAGTCCTAGCTGGAATATTTTGTAAATTAGGATCACGAGAAGAAAGCCTGCCTGTTGCGGTTACTGCTTGATAGTATGAAGTGTGAACACGATTAGTTTTTGGATGAATCATCATTGGTAGTTTATCAATATATGTCGATTTTAATTTCGACAAAGTTCGATGATGCAAAATAATTTTTGGGAGATCATGGATAAGTGATAATTCCTCTAGAACCTTCTCATTAGTGGAAGGTGATCCACTTGGAGTTTTTTTAATTACCGGTAGATGGAGCTTTTCAAACAAAATAGTTTGTAACTGTTTAGTTGACGACAAATTAAATTCTTGATCAACAATACTATATGCTTCTTTCTCAATTACAATTAATCGTTTTGATATATCTAGAGATTGTTTAGCAAGTTTATTTACATCAATAAGAACTCCAACACGCTCCATTCTGGATAATACTGGCACTAGAGGCATTTCTATTTGCTGAAAAATTTCTTTTAATTTTGATTCTGCCGCAAGTTGAGGCCACAACTTTTTATGTAATAATAATGTAATATTTACATCTTCAACTGCATAATTTAACGTTTGTTCAAGTGGAATTTGATTAAACATTAATCGATTTTTCTCTTTACCTGCTATATCGTTAAATGTTATTATCTTATGATTAAGATGTCTTCTAGCCAAACTATCAATATCATGCTTTCCAAGTCCAGCAACACTATCTAATACATAAGATTCTAGCATCGTATCAAACGCTATATTTTTTAATTCAATATCATAATTTGCCATAACACCGTAATAAAATTTTAAATTTTGACCAATCTTTTGAATATTTTCATTTACTAAAATTGGTTTTATCGTAGCTAATGCTTCATCAAATGGTAATTGTTGTTGTGCATCAAGATAATTATGCTCTAATGGCAGATAAGCGGCTTTACCTTCTTCAATGGCAAAAGATAGTCCAATTAAATTAGCAGATAACGTATCAAATGTGTCAGTTTTAATATCAAAAACAAAACATTTAGCTAATTGTATTTTTTTAACTAATTGCAATAAATCATCTTTTGTGAATATAGTTATATAATGTTCTTTTGATAATCCATAATTAGATGTTTTAACTAAAGAAATATTTTTATTATTAACAGAAATTGTCGTTGAAAATTTAGGTGTTTTCTTTGTTGGCCAATTACCCTGTTGTAAATCAACTAACCAACGTTTAAATTCATAACGATTAAAAAGTTCTAGTAACTTTTTAGTATCAGGAGTCTTCATGATTAATTGATCATAATCTGTAATTAAATCAACATTAGTCTTAATTGTTGCTAATTTATAAGATAAGAAAGCAATTTCTTTGTATTGCGTCATCTTTTTTGCTAATGTTTTCGATCCGCGAAATACTAATGTTTCAATTTCTGATAAATTATGGTAAATTGTTGTTAGATCTCCAATTCCTTTCAGTAAAGCTAATGCTGTTTTTTTTCCAATACCTGGTATACCAGGTATATTATCGGAATGGTCTCCCATTAATGCGAGAAAATCAATCATCAACTTTGGCTTCACACCATATTTATCAATAATATCTACAGGACCTAAAATTGTATTTGTCATCGTATTAATAAGCGTAATATTAGCAGTGACTAATTGAGCCATATCTTTATCTCCTGTGCTGATTAATACAGATAATCCTTTCTTGCTAGCCTGTAAAGCTAATGTACCTATTACATCATCAGCTTCTACACCAGGAACGATAAGCAAAGGAAGCCCCATGGCAAGAACCATTTCATGCAACGGTGATATTTGTACGCGCAATTCATCAGGCATTGGTGATCGTTTAGATTTATATTTCTCAAATAATTTATCACGAAATGTCTTCCCATTAGCATCAAATACTACTGCAATATGACTAGGATTATGTTGAATAATTAAACTACGCAACATATTAAGAACTCCATACATAGCACCTGTTAGTTCCCCTAATCTATTTTTTAATGGTGGGAAAGCATAATATGCACGATAAAGATAAGAAGAGCCATCAATTAGAATAAATAAATCATCTACAATTTGCACCATACTTTTTTCATCATAATTAAAGTAATTAATAGTAATATAATTTTTCTTAGTAAAAAAAATATTATGAATTTATTTTAAATTTATATTTTTTGTCTTACATTATGAATAGATATCTTATGAATAAGATTGTGTGTAAATATTACACATATTACTATCTTAAAAAGATATTTATCACAAAAATAATATTAAGTTAGTAGTGAAGTAGTTATATATAAATGATCTTTATATGATATCTTGTTAATTAACATTTTTTCTAATATTATTTTTCAATTAGAATATTGAGATAGAAAATCTATAGTTATTCAACTATATAAATAATTTGTATATGATTATTTTATTTAAATAAAATAGAAAAGAATAATTATTTATTAATTAAAAAATTAACTACATCCGAATAATTTTTAGCATAATTATTAATATTTTTAACATTTATACCATTACTGAGCACCATATATTTACCATTAACAAATATAGTAGGCACAGCATTTAATTGAAAATCTTTTACTGCTTTTTGTTGTTTCATAACTAATGATTTAACAGCAAAACTATTTAAAATGGCATCATACTCATCGCTTTTAACACCACTCTTAATAAATATATCTTTAATATCAGCTGGTGTATTTATCGATTCTGTTATTTGAATTCCTTCAAATAACAACCTAGATACCTTATCTTCAACTTTTAAAATCATTGCCACTGTCCAAGCTTTTGTTAATTCATAAGCTAATGGACCAAAAAAATCAACATGTGATCGCTCCATTTTAATATCTTTAGGTAAATTTTTTTCTACTGTTTTTGATACGTTATAAATAGATGCAAATTGATAGCAATGTGGACAATAAAAAGAAAAAAACTCTATCACCCTAGGTGCATTTTTTACTATTTTTTGTATTTTTATAAATTCAGACCCCTCTGTATAACTTGATGCTGAAACAGCATAAGACATTAATAAGCACATTGAAACTAACCAAAATTTGTTCATATTAATAGTTCTCCATGAATATTTTTAATTTATCAATATTAAAATCAGATTGTAAAATTTCTATGTCCGAGTTTGGAAATTTATTTATAATAAACAACTGTTATTTAGACAAAAAAATAATATTAAATAATACAAATAAAAACAAATTTTAAATTAAATAATATGCAAACTAAAATATCCATAATTATTAATAATTTTAAATTATTGATAATTATGGATAAATCAGTACAAAATATTTACTATAAAAAATTAATATTTAACACAATATTCAGCCATATTCTTTAATTTAAACTGTTTGTTAATAAATTCGTCATTAAATAATTAATTAATTTATATTACTAATTAATTATATGAATCATTAAAATTAATGACAATATAGCAATATCAGACAAAACATTACAGTGTAATTATATTATTTATTAAGTCAAAACAATTATTTATAATATAATTGTTTTTGCCTATATAATAAGTTTATCAAAATAAATGAAAATTTCAATTTTTAAATTAAAATATATAATAAAGAGGTGTTAGTTAAATATTGTTAGTAATAATTAAATGTTCATTAATTTTGATGACTAATAGTAATAGATAAGAATAATTATATTGTTATTTTTTATGTTTTATTAAATAGGAACAATGTGGCATAAGTAGTGGCACACATTATAATTATACATATCAGTTTCAATATATTATCATGTAATTCAATAGTTTCAATAATTAAATTCTATACCTTGTTAAACAGTAAATCAGATATATAGATATAGAATCTATCTTAGAAGTATCATGACTAAGTTAAAACATTCATTCATCTAAATAAATAACAATTTATTTTTTTTATAGAATATGTCTGAGTTATTAGTTTATTGACGTTTATAAACAGTTACAGTTTAAAGATTGTGACAATTATTTAATAGAAATTAATTCAAATATAAATCATTAAGTTACTATATTCTTATTATTCTGAGCATTGTTTCTACATTATGTCTAAAGATATGTTTTGTGACTAGAATCGTATAAATTGATAATGTATTGTTAGTATGTTTATGTCATTTTGTTAGTATACTTATATATTTTATGTAAAATATATAAGTCATTGTTATCTAAAGTGCATAATAACAAAGTTATTTAACGCAAAACAACAAGAAAAGATAGAGCAAAAGCTCTTCTTTTTGGCTGTTATTGTTATAAATACATTTTATGTATACTAGTTTATATAAACTAGTATACTAATTTTATATATTATAATTAACTTTATGAAATTTTATTAAATAGCATAATTTAAACCTTAAAGAAAATGTTTAACAGTTATATCATAATGTATTCAATTATATAATTACTTTCATCATGATAATGTCTTTTTAATATATCTTTTAAAGATAATCTTTAATAATTTAGTTAGAAAATTTATAAATGTACTTTTAAATATTTATTCTAAATAAATTGAACTTATTATTAATATATGTATTTGTTTTCTATAGTAAAAAGTAAAAGTCATTGTTAATGAAGAAATTAATAAATTATTAAATAAACTTTATCCATTAAGGATTTTAATATTGTATTTTGTTATTAAATTTTTATATATGAATAATATTATTCTATGTATACAATATTCATTACAGCTTGGATATCTCTTTTATATGAGATTTTTGGTATTTTGTTTATCTATATACGGTTGCTAATGGATGATATTACAGTTAGTTGTCATCTCAATGTTGGTCTTATTCATTTTTGTATTAGAAAATAACCACATATAATCAAAACTTTTTATAAAGTAGATAAAAGATAGATACTTTCTTACTTTAAATATTTAATACTCTTTATTTATAAAGTATGATATATTATATATTGCAGTAAAGTGTTTATATGGATCTATTGCTAATTTTATATCTATGATTTAGTAGTTTATATTTATCTATTTTTTAATATAATTAAAAAATAGATAAATTAGTATTATTCTATTGATTTATGAAATTTATATAATTTCATAAATCAATTAATTGACTCGCTTGATTGATAAATAAATAAGAATAGTGATAGAATTTCAACAAGAAGTCTTTATGTGTCTCTGTGTAGTCTTCATAATATCTATCTTAAGTATTCTGACTTACATGTGAGATTTGATTTGTTAAGTTGATAATGATCAATAAGCGAATTGTTAATTGTAACTCTAGGTATAAGTTTTGTGGCCATATACTTTTTTCTTAAATATAAAAATTATGTTCAGGTTGTCTCAAAACGAAAATTATATGATCTCTCTTGTTAGAGTTTTATTAGTAATTAATGATGCAAACGTTAAAAAGAATGTAAAAATTATTACATACAATCATTAGTTTTTTATTATATGCCAAATATAACTTACTAGTATATTATAGAATTGATATACTTAATCTATATATTATAATTTTGTATTACATTTAAATTTTATATGTATTAGTATTATATTAGTTAGTAACAGATTAGCAATATTTATCAGAAATTCGTTTGTTTATTATGCAACTAAGGATTATGTTATTTCATATTTATATACATGAAGACATATTTAATATTTGTGTATTTAATACCATATAAATATTGATTTATTATCTTAAAGAATCGTGGCAAGTCGTTATTATTTAGTATATTTTAGCATGTTTTGTATTCATTATTTTTAGTTTCTATAAAATAACTATTTAAATTAATATTGAACGGCAAATTATTAATATTTAATGTTAAACTTTGTTTGTTTGATCTGTTGAATTAATATAATAGATAGCATATTTAACTGTAATAAGATTAATTATTCTTATATTATAGTTTCACTAAACAACAGATTAAAAACTAAATATATAAATTATATATAATAACATAATTTATCGATTATATAGACTAAATAATGATTTTTATTTTTTAAGTATAAATCTAATTTCATAAACATTTATGATAAAATTTTATACAGAAATATTTATGGTTTTTATATGAAACTACTAAATTTTATTTTATAATTACTAAACTTAATCATTTTTGAATTATGTAAGATAAATTAACTTCTACTAATTTACTATAAATAAAATAAAATTTTGGATAATTATTTTAATAAAAAATATTTATATGTATTACTTTATTGTATTTTTAAGATAAATATTTAATTTATGTAATATTATATAAATATCATTTTTTATTTTTTTTTACAAAATTGTACTTAAGCTAGATAATTACTTATTTAAAAAGAATGTATTGAAGTTTTATTAGTTTAAGCACATAAATAGGATTTTAAAAGAAATCTTCAATTGTAAAGTTTTATAAAAATTTACAAAAATCAAATTTTTAACATTTATACTATTGTAATTAGTACAATAGTTCAGCAAGTTAGATTAATAAATAATATCATTAGATAATATATTTCTATGTATAAAATAACTAGTGAATTTTCTTGTTATTTATCATTCTATTAAAAATATATATTAATTATTTCTATAAATTAATTGATATAAATACAATATTAAATACAATGTTATTTAAATGCAATAAATTTATACTGAAATAATAAAAATATGCGTATTATTATATGTGCAATACTCTATTATGAAAAACGTAAAATATTTATTAAATAAATATTGTTGAAATGCTTTTAAGAAATATTTCACTTATATAAAAAGTATTTAATTTTATGAATAGCAAAAATATTATAAAATAATAAACTATGATGCAAGTTTTAATAAAAACACATTTTACTTTATAAGATATAAGAAAATTTCTATATACTAGAGCATATAAATATTATAAAATTTCTGATTTATTTGAATAATAGAATAAATTGATGTGATATATAAATGATTTATGATAAATTAATTTACTACTATATTAAATAATATGATAATAATTTATCACTATTTATTGTTGAAGTATATTAATTATATTTTGTGTTATATGTTACTAACTTTATGTTAAACTTATAATATACGC
Organism: Arsenophonus sp.; assembly: GCA_046530765.1. Lineage (GTDB taxonomy): Bacteria > Pseudomonadota > Gammaproteobacteria > Enterobacterales > Enterobacteriaceae > Arsenophonus. The sequence goes on along the minus strand of JBHEQS010000008.1, from coordinate 75,677 downwards.
TTTTAAGATAATTAAAATGAATATTTAAAAATCTTTATTAGTTTTACTGGTGATTGATGTTTGACTAATATTAATAATAAATTTCAGTAAATAGTGACATTATATTAAATATTTATTTAAAATTTAAGATAAATTCATAAATATTAGAAAATACTTATATTTAATTTTTCTTAAAAGATAAACAAAGGATTGCTTTTTAAATTAATATTTTATATATATAGAATATATAAAAATTGCTATTTAAAGACTTTACAATATAATTTTTGTCAAAAACTTAATATTTAGCTATAAATTTAATAAATAGTTAGGTATTTATTTTTGATATAATAAAAATAATTTTAAATTAAAATCTAAAATTTTAAATACTTTTATGATAAGAATTTTAATTACTAAAAATAAATAGTAATTTTAAAATAAAAATATAATTAATAAAATACTCAAACTATAGTATATAATTGCCATAGATTTAATATCTAATTTAATTTTAAAAAAAATTCTATTTAGAGTAATTATTTATAGATAATTTAATATATATAAATAATTTATTAATTACACTTATTAGTTAATATATTTATAAATATTTTATACTTCTATATATTTATTTACTATTAGTAATATTTTTTTAAAAAAATATATATCTAATTATTTTTAATATTTACTTTATACTGTAATTCTTGTAGTTATAGTAATTTACTATTATGATTTATACTGAAAATAATTTCATATTATACATTGAAATATATAATACTATTAATAATAGAAATATCATAGATTATATTGATACTATAGTTATAAATTTTTTTATTAAAAACTAATATAAAAAATAATTATTAATTAGTTTACTTTTTGTTAGTATTTACTATATTTATTCTGTAGAACTAATAGAAATAATTATTTCTATGTATTAGGTTTTATTTTTAAAAAAATAAAACCTAATACTCCTAATCTAAATTAATTGTATCTATACGTGTAATAATGAGTTTAATTATTATAATTATAATAATTATTAGTTTATGTATAGTTAGAATTAATTAATGCTAAGTATTAATTAATATTACCAAGTAAATATACCTTTTAGGTAAAATTAACATTTATTATAATTGATAAATTTATTTCTATTAATATCATGATATTAATAGTATACTTCATTGAAGTATTATTCAGTAATAATTATATTATAAACAGTATGATATAGAATTATTCTTGTTGTTATTTAACAAATATAATTTAATGATTTAAGTATTTATTTTTTATAACTACTTGCACTGATTCTAATTAATTTACTGGTGGTAAAATTAACTTATTTTTATATAAAAATAAGTTTTTGAACATATCATAATATATTATTTGTATAAATGTTATATAAAAATTTATCTAGATACTTGCATCTTAATTTATCAATATGTAGATTAATTATTATATTATTCCAACTAATTGCAAATTAGGTATTTTTTTTCATAAAAACCGATAACATTATAATTTTATTATCGATACATTTAATATAGTTGAATGCCATAATAACATTAAATAATGCAATATAGATTGCACACAAAAGTTATTTGTATACAATTATTTAATTCTATTAAGTATTATTGTTACATATAGAATACTGATATATTTTTATTGAGTAAAATAAAGTTGTTATTTGTGTTGTAATTTTTTAATAAAAAATATTTGTTGGTTTATTACATAAATAAAGTGTTCTTGATTTATCTTTTAATTATAAGTTAAATTAATCTACGAAAAGCAATAACTTTATCATTATAATGGTAAAACTATTAACTCTTTTTAATACTGTTTATATTAATTTATTTCAAGAAAAAATAATATATTTTTCTCATATCTTGTGTAAATTAAATAAATATCAATTCATTGGTAAAAATAATTTATTAAGTTTGTCTAAATTGATAGTATAGTACTATACTATATATTGTATAGTAAAGATAGGTATATTTTTACTATACAAATTAAATTTTTAAGATAGTTAATAAAATTATTTTTTTTTAAAAATATTTCAATCTAAACTTTATTATATTCTTTCCTTAAAATATATTATGAATTAAATATTTTATTGTAAATAATACAATGTTTAATAAATTTAAATACAATAATTAAATTTAGTTGTCTTAATAGTTGATTAAAAATCTTAAATTTCTTTTATATCTAATTTATTAAGTTATACTATCTTATAGTAGTTAATAATTTATTATAATGTAAAATTAATATTAATTAAATAAAGTATTAATACAAATATTATTCTATTTAACTTGTATAGTATTTTATATTTCTAGTTAATTATTTTTATTTTATTTGAAATTTATAAATATAAAAAATTTCAATTTATATAATTTTTTTTATAATATAATTTAATTAATCAACTTAATGATTTTTATAATATTTTATATATTGCTATATTTAGTTTATAGTAAAATACTAAAATAACTTTTCCTTATTAAAATCTAATATATCTTTATTAAAAGATAAAACTAATAAAATATATTTATTTATTAATTAAATATTAATTTAAGCAATATATTATTAAATAATAATAGAATTAATATTACTTGATTATTAATTTTTATTTTTATTCTATTAAGTTTATAGTAATTATTAATGTATTAAAATATATTATAAATAATAATTAATCTAATTTAAATTATATTTAATTAAAATTTTATATTTTGCTAATAGCAATAAAAATAAATTATTGATATTTTATTATTCAGGTTATGCACAATCTTTATATATAAAAGTAATAAGATATTCTTAAGAATATCTTATTACAATTTTATCATTAAATTATAATATTTAGTTATTAAATACTTTAAAATTAAAAATTAATTAGATGTATTGAAAATTATAGTTACTAGAATAATATTAATAAATAGAACATCCTATTATTATTAATATAATGTTAATATATACAAACTTATAACTAAAATATTAGTCATTCTTACAACGCTAAAACTTTTTGATTGTCTTAATATTTTATGATATTTCTCATTTAAAAAAAATAAAATGATAAAACTTTAGCAAAATTTAAAATATGATATTAGCAATCATGCCATTAGAGATATTTTTCTACATCTTATTTTTATAATATATTATCTTTATAATATTTTATAGAATATAGAAACTTAACTTATCATGCAAAGGTAATTTGCTTTATGAAAAATAATTAACGTTAGTTATAAATTTCAACTATATATTAAATTTTTTAAATTATTAACGCTGTAATTAACTTTAAGGATATTAATAAATTAAAATTTTCGAAAAATCTTTTTTTGTTTAAAATAACAATTGATACAATAAATACTAAATGTAATTATTACAGTTTATATTTGTGATATTTTCATATTTCAAAAAAAAATATTTTTTATAGAATTTATAAATATTAATTCACAACTGTTTTTATATTTAGTTAACCATTATTAGTAGTTCTATAACTATATCACATATCTTAATATAGTCTTTAATCAGGAATTTTTGTTTTAAGACTCACTAGAGTAGAGTATCGTGTTGAAATAGCAACTTTTACTATGTCAGTAAAAATATTTTTTATCAATTCCTATATGCAAGAAACATTCAATTTATTTATTTGTATTAGTCTTTAGTAACATTAATACATAGAATATATACTCTACCAAAATTAGTTTAATTTCTATTATATCATCTATTTCTCGTGTGTAGGTAATATTCCAACATAACACAATGATAATAGAGTAAATTGATATTATTTATTTTTTTTAGGAAAGCACATTTATATAAATGTTTGTGATTAAGTATTATATCAATAAAATTATAATATATATTGATCTAGTCTTGTATCCTTTATAAAATATTTATATCCACTGATAAGGACAATATGATAATAATGATGGTAACATTAATTTTTCATAATTTAAAATTCTTTCTATCACTGTATTATAGACAATTGAATTCTTTGTAAAAATTATGTTTGACCAGTGATACATGTATACTTCTAATAGTTATTAGAACATAAGTCATTATATCTGTAGTTTATAAATGTTGTTTATAATTAATTATTTTTTATAACTTGATTTGATAATATTAACTTTATTACATTTATTTGCAGATATAACAATATGATACATATAAATATATATTAAATTATATTCGTATTTCGCTAATAGTTTTTAGTTTATACTACTTTTATTTGTCAGCTATTCAATAATAGTTATAACTATTTTCCTAATTATGATAGATGCGACTATATATTACTACTCCATCTATATATCTATCATTTCTAGTTTATTTTGTGTTGGTATTATTCATCAGAATGATTTAATTAAATGAATTTAATAATATTAATATGCATAAATTTTTATCTAATTAACAATAACAAACACTATCATTTTTATATTGATGAAATATTTTCAACTTAATTTAAAAAAAAAGATATTTTAATGAGAATTCTATTAAATTCTAGAATTATAATTCCATTTTTGCCTTAATTTTATTGTTACTGATTATTCATTTCTAAATGAATAATTTATACGTCATGTATTTCAATTTTAAAATAGTTTTCACAAAACGTTTTTGTTAGTAAGTATCTTGTTGTCTGTTTTATCAACGATTTATTTTTACATAACAATATATTATTTATAATATTTAGAGTACAAACAAATTATCCTATTGCACTGAATAAATAGCTTCAAATACTATAATTTATTAGTTTTTATAAACTCTAATTTAATTAATTAATAAAAATAAATTATAATTTATTTTTATTATCTATAAAACTCAATATAAATAACTAAATAGTTTTTTAAATTTTATTTTTAAAAAATAAATTAAGGTTATACAATTAATTAACATTAAGATTTTATATTTTAATTACTTTAATCAATCTATGTTTAAAATAAAAAAATATTTTATATTAAACTTTTAAAGTCTTAAACTATTAAAGTCGATTTTTAATGAAATTAAATTGTGTAGATATTTATTCTGGATTTGATAACCACCAAACTAAATGAAATTAAAAAAATTTAGATAATATTATAGGTATAAACATTTATTATATATTTAACTAATTATTGATTTAAAAATAAAAATGAGATTATTTAAAGTTAATTTATTTATTTGAAAATATTAATTTTATGAATAAATTAATAAAAATATGAATATCTATTATTTATAATAGCTGATATCGATAAGCATAAATAATAGAAGTAAATGCAATTCAATTCTATCCTGTAAAGTTTGTACTATATTAAGAATGGAACAGCATAGTTTTTATTTATATATGATAAAAGTTTTATTGATTAAAAATCTATAAAATATTAAAAACTCTATTAATGAACAAAAACTATTAGAATTTTTATGTTACAGAAGATATAAAGTTGGATTATTATAATATTTTAATAAATTAATGTTAAATGATAATTTGGTAAATATTGGATTTTTTTTAAAATAAAAAACTACTAAGACATGCTGCATAATACTTTATAAGTATTATAAAACTAGTTTAAATTAGGTTGTGTTTTTATTTTTAACGCACAATATTAATTATTATATAAAATTATAATAATTAATATAATAATTAATATTAAAATTTTTTGTACATTATTTTATTTTTTAACAAATTAAGTATAGTAAAATTACTATATAATATTATTTATACTTCTAGCGAAGTAATTATAATTTAAAATATAATTAGTTTAACTATTACAAATAAATGATAAGCAAATAATTTTTAAGATGTTTATATATTTGTTTGCTTGTATTTCTTTAGTAAAAGTATGAATGATTCAATTTATAAACTACTATATTAAATGAATTGGTTTTAAACTAATTGATCAAAATATAAATTTATAAAAATATTATATTCGTTCAGTAAGTAAATATAAATAATATTATTTATAACACACTGAATTTATGAGATATATTAATATTTCATATAAATATATTGTAACAATCTTTTTATAAACTTTATATATTATTAAATAGTCTACTAAAATTTAGATTTAAGAATTATGTTTTCATTCTTTGCATCAATATTAACTATACATAAAACATGTTTTTTATTTATTATATTATTATGTTAATATAAATTATTAGTTTAAGTTGCATATTTAATTCAATATACTTTAATTAATTTGTAAATTTAATTTTAAGCTTAAAATTAAATTTACAAATTAGTTTATTTATTTTTTAAAATAAATTTATTATAAACATATATAATAACACAATTATTTAATAAATAACAAAACAATTATAATACATATGAGAAAATTAAGTTGACATCTTTACTAAACGTGAAATGTCAAATAAATTTAAATAACTAATAAACTCATATTAATTTGAGTTATTAAGTATCATCAACAATAATTACCAGTTAACTTTTTGGTAAAAAGTAATAATTCTTCTCGATTTTTTGATTTTTTTTTAAAATGCACATAATTAAATAGTTTATTTTATATTTCTTAAATTAATATACGGATGTTTATATGTAATATATTCTTTATGACTTATTGCCTGATTCTTTACAATTGAAAAATTTGAAGCTGTAATAATAATTTAATGATAACTTGTTTTATATAAAACAAGTTATCATTAACCATACATTAACAATTAAGTTTAATACATTCTGAGCTATTATATGAGATTATTTTTAATAAATAGTTAAATGATATTACTAATTTACATTATATACATAAATTTTCTTATATTTTATATTACAAATATAAAATAATATATTTATAATTTTATTATATTGCATAGTAATATAGTTGTTAGTTCGCTACAATAATAGGAATATTGATATTTATTAATAATTTCAGTGTAACATATTTTATTATGTAACAATCCTATTGTTTTATGAATTATATATAAAATTAACTATTATTTTGATTTTCAAAATAAATATAGACTTTTTTATATTTGGCAAAATACAATTCAAAAATAAACATGCTAATCTTAGTGTTTACAATTATATGCAGATAGTATCTTTGTATTATTTAATTAACAATCTACATATTTAACTAAATGTAACTATTTATTTAAACATATTTTGTGAAGAGATAGATATACATGCATAATCATCGCAATAAAATTAATTATATCCTTTGTTTATTAACATATAAAATTCAACAAATTATTTCTTAATTTATTTAAACTTTATTGAAATTAAATAAATTATATACAATAAATAACAAACATAAAACTGTAAATTATATTTTTATATTTCAACAATTTATTTTTTTTTATTTCAACAATACTGAATTCTTATAACTTTACTTTAATATTAGATAGATAATTATTTGATATATAAATAAAAAACTGTCTTTCTATGAAAATTTTACAAAATATTTGCATTGATGTTTTTAAACAATTGTATATTTCTATCTGAAATCATAAAATAATAACTATTCCACCGTTAACAATTGTAAAAAATTGTTAATTTTAATTATATAACAGACTCGATAATGTTAAAATTTATGCAATTTAAATATATGATGATAATTTAGTTACTTTATTAATTATTTAATGTTTATTTAATAAACTATATTTTTATTAAATATAAATTAAGCAACATTACTATTAATTTTATTCTTGATGTGTATTATCTTAATAATATAATTTTATAACTATTATTAAATTTTATAAAATAATTATATATTAATTATTAATTCTATATCTCTAAAACTTAAAACTAATAAACTTATATTTATAAATAATTTTAATTTTTAATAACTGCACTTTTATGTAAAAACTTTTTTGTTGAAAGGTATAATCTTTAATTCTTTATTTATCAAGAAAGTGGACGTTGAAAAAAAATGTATAATACTAACTATAACCAGGTAAATTACATTTTATAATATATTACTATAATAATTAGATAAATTTAATAAGTTTTCTTGTATTTAGTTAAAGATATTTACATTTGTTTCATAGATCAAGTCGTAAAATGTATCATCAAAATTAAATAATTTTCTATACTGATCACATATCTACAGATAAAATTTAATTTAAATCAAATAAACAACAGATATATCTAATTTTTCTAGAACTATATATAACATGTTTTATACAATATCAATTTTCATAATTTTTATTCTAATTATATATGCTGTAATCTTTACTATTTACTAAAATATTCACTAAGCATTTATTTATTAGAGTCAATTCATTGGATTTTAAATATTATATGTTTTATTTATTAAATTTTATTTTTTAAGTATTTTTATTTTATTACATACAATTATGAAAATTTTGATTAACTTTTTAAACTTCTCTGTATCGTTTAATATTTTCATCGAAAATTATCACAACAATATTAGTATTTTTTTATTCAAAAATATACAATTTCTATGTAATTTCTATGTAATTTATATGATTATTGTATATTTGGTAATTTTAAATAATTCTAATTTTAAATTTTAATTTATTTCATTGCATACTTTTCGTTTTAACACCGAATCTGTGTGTTTGATGAGACCTGTGCGTGCTCTGTGTTTTATCGCATCATTTTAACGAATTAAAATTATTATAAATAAATATTTTTATAATGTTAGTAAGATTGAAATAACTAATCACAATACACGAGTTAAATGCTTTTGTATTAATCTTATCGCACACCAAAGTGTTTTAATATTATTATAAAATTAATTTCTTTTAATAAATTTAAATCTTTACTTCTCGGATGGTACAATTTATCAAATGCAATAAAATTATAAGTATATTACTTATTTATTTTTTAGCTCAACAATTAATATAACTTATTTTAATTCGAATTCACAATGTTGATATTAAAACTTATATTTCTAATCAGTCATAATATAAACTATATTTTTCTAAATACTTATAATTTTATTCATCTATTTATATGACTGATACATATAGTTAAATGCGAATTCCTATTATTTTCATTATAATTTTTATTAATTTATTATGATTATGAGGTATGTCATAATAAATAATAAGCAACACAATTTAAAATTGTATCAATGATTTTCCATTAAGTATTTAAATTAACTATCTATTATAATAATAAATTCATTAAACTAAAGAGACACTACTAAATTCGTTTACAGATAATATTAATTCATTTAAAAATTGCACTTCTTACTTATATTTCAAATTATATCATTCAGCCTAATCACATTGTTGAATAAATTTTAGTTGTTCTTTTTTTTATAATTAACTAAACTAGCTAGTATTAAAAATACTTATATAATTATTATAGACTAACAAGTTTTTCTTATTTTTTTATTTTTATTTAAATATCAAAAAAACTAAATGGTTTACCTACATAAACTTTCGCCTTATTAAGATTAGTAACATGGATTATAAAATTTTAAAATAATAAAAAATAATATTAGATACATCACTATAGATATTCATAATGATACTTTATAGTAGCCGTATATATGCTTATATATTATCTTATATAAGAAATTATTATTAATTATTCTATTAAAAAATAAACATTTATATCTTGCATTTTAGATTCTATTCAGTAATTTTTTAAAATCATATATCATATATAGTATATAAAGTTTTCCAATGTTCATAATAACTATTAATATGTAGTAATGATTATCATGCCTAGACATTAGAATAAAACAATAACTAGAATATTAAAATATTAGTCTGCTATAGATATATAGAATAACTGTTGTGTAACACATTATATGAAAATATCTTTCATATCTAAAAAAATAATGTTTTTCATTACCATCTACTCTCTTAATGCTAATTCTAGTGCATATTATCTATCTTTAATCTACTTGTAGTTATCGATATTATATAATTGTTATAGACGTTTCAGTTAAAATTCTATAACAATACATTTATGTTATTATCTTGTTATAAAACATTTGATATTCAATGTAATTTTGGCCTTCATTTATCAATGCATATATCAATGCATAACTTATGAATTTCATATTTTGCCTAGATTATCAACTAATACAGTTAACTTAAAACTTAATGAACTATTGTATATTCTTTATAATTATTAATAATAATCAATTATCACTGATTTAATTATAGTTAATAATATTTAACATTTTATTATATTTTATTATATTTAATAATCAAAATAGGTATATACGAGCTAGTAACTTTTGTTTCGCATTAAGATATACCTAAATTTTAGCGTCTTCTGTCAGTAAAAATAAACATGCTGGATAACTAGTATAATATTTCTGTTATATAACAGTTAATTATACTTTATAGTACTAATTGAGAGTATTTTACTTTGTAATATTTGATAGACAATTTCAATTAAATTGCTAAATACTTTCGATTACGTTAATTATATTTTTATTTAACTTTATTTAGATTAAACTATAGTAATATCATTTAGCCATTCAAATATCACTAAACACTTCTTCAATATATATAAAGATTATTTTCTCTTACATTGCACTATTTTAGCAATTAAAATATACTTACTGATTAGTCTATTAAATAATTTATAATAAACACAAATAAAAATAATGTTAAAAAGTCAAATTCATGTTCTGAATTATAATTTTTTTTAGTAAAACGTCATAATATGTTAATAATTTTATTTTGAAATAAGCTACATCCAAAATTATCTTTAAATTTTATTAGCAATAAATTTATTTGATTATTATTCAATACTAGTAACTAGCTTTTCATTTAATTTATTTCTTTTAACTTACATAATATTTCGAATATTTTATCAAAATAACTATATTATCAAATCTATCTTTAATATTAAAATATAGATTCATGATTAAAGTTTATCAATTTGCTTACATTTACATAATTAATTTAGCTAAATATAAATTAAATTATTGTTAATGCGTCAATCTTTCATTGATCTTATTTAATTTATTAACAATTTTTATTTTGTTTTAATATGTATTAATTACTAATGAAAGATAACCTAAAAATCTATGATATCTTAAGTATTAAACAATATTTATAAACTAAATTATATAATTTATATCTCTTATATTATTTTCAAGCTACATTTTATTTCACTAAAAATTACTTTTTAATATTAAAATTAAAATAAAAATTACTTTTCTTCAGTTATTTGATTTAATCAGAATTAATCAGTTATTGAAACAAGTTAAATATATCGATAGTGATTAATTGTAAATTCAGTTAGAAAATTTTTAATATTTACATATGTAATTTTTTTTGCTAACACCATGTTATACTGCACTATTATATACTAGACAAATTTATTTTAGTTTGTGTTTACATATGCATTGAACAACTATCTATTATACTATTGATAATATTATCTGTAACGACTTTTATACATATTTTATAATCATAAGTAGATATGAAATTGTTAATCTATGATTATATCATGTAAAATATCTCCTTAATTAATAATCTTATTTTAAGAATTTGTTATTTAAAAAAAAATCACTATTGATACAATATAATTTTAAATTATTTAAATAATTTAAATAATTTCGAGTCATCACACACATTATAATAAATAATACAATTTATTTTATATTATGTGTAACTCGTATTTTATATTATGTGTAACTCGTATTTAAACAAACTACTCACTCTAGATTTACATTGTAAATTAAATACGTTTCATTAGTATTGTTTTAACGAATTCCTTGAATAGTTATGAAAGTTACAGTATTAACTAATTATTAATTTTCTGAAACTATTGAAATCACACTTATCAATTAATTCATGTAAATAATTTAATTACTTCCATAAAAAATAAAAAAAGTTATAAAAGTAAAATTTTTACATAATCAAGAGATATATTTAAATTAATTTCTAAATTTATGTTAGTATATTTATTTTGTTAATTCAATGAGATACTATCTAAACAATATTTTAATGTTTTATTTTAGAGCAGATTTATTTAATAAAACCCAAAAGTTATATTTAAAGATAAACACATTGTTTAGTAACTTTTAACATCTATCAAATCATACCGTACACCAATATTTTCTTTTAATTAACTAGATTGTAAACAATATATTCATTCTATATTTAATAAAACTAAACTGGAAACACGATTATTTTTAAATTAAATTATCTATTTCATTATGGTATAAGAATTTAATAGATCTAAGATCAAGAAGCATAATATTTTGCAAGATATAAAATCTATAAAACAATATCAGATAGATATATGTGAAAGAAACTAATAATTAATTGTAATAAATTTTATTAATATATTAATAAAATTTATTTATAAAGATAAAGATATTGTATTCTGCATATTAATAATTCAAATTATGTTATTTATAAATTATCTAATAACAAATAAGTTATTTAGTAATGATCTATCTATATCTGAATTTAAATTACTTTATTGGTAATTTTTTATATAAATATTGTAATTAATATCAATTTTTATTAATAACTATATTTAGTATTGTAAAATTAAATAATATATTATTATAAATAAGTATTTTACTGCATTAATAGTTTCAAATAAATTTTTATAAATTACAATCTATTAATCAACAATAACTTAATTTTGTAAATTATAAACTAAAGCATTGATCTCTCTGTAGAATTAATTCTTGCTTAAGAGTTGCTTAAGAGTAAGTATAAGATTATGTCATGTAGATCTTGTTTAATTTTCATATAACATATAACTTTATTTCAACATTGACGTTGATAGACCAAGAACCATTATGTTTTGCATGATTTTATATAATTTCTTTAATATATATTAATGTATTAATTAATCGTCATTATTGTTATTAGTAATTTCTAAAACGTAGAAAATTACTTTCATATATCATTTGATGATAAAATCATAATACAAGTACATACTATAAGTTTTATTTTATTTCTTATTTTATATGAAAATAAGAAATAAATTTGTTATGCTTACTTTGAAGATATGTTTAAAATACTGCTATAAACTATATGCTGAATACTTATATTAAGTTATGTTATAATTAATTATTCATTGCAACTACGAATAGATTTTATATTGTTTTTATACTATCATGTTCTTTTAATTTTGATTAGTTATATATAAATTAACAATCAATAATTTGCAAAGTATTTATAATTTAAAGATTAAATATATATTAAAATAATTGATTAATCATTTAGATTTATTTAAAATTAATTTTATAAAAAATAGACTATTTTTTATAAAAAATTTAGACACATTATTAAAATAACTAAATATTTATTAAAAATTAAAAATATAATTATTTTTGATAATATCAATATACTCTCTTGTTATTTTTAATGTAATAATAATTTTTTAAATAATTCATAACTATTTTAGATGTAATTACTTACAGTTGCAAACGAGTAGATAAATAATAATAATTAATGTTAATTAAGTACTTAAATTATAAGAACTGCTACTTCAATATAATTTTCAAGAAAAATATTAATTGTAATGTGTTTTAATTTATTATTCACTTAAAACGTTATTAGTTATTATTACATAAAATAGAGATAAGACTTATGAAATATGTAAGATTTTTTTAATTATAAAAATCTTACATATTATTGAAATCAACATATAAAGTTTAATTTTATATCTTTAATAAATACATAATTTAACTTAATAATAAGTAGGTATTATAAAAACTAAAAGAAATAAATTGTTACATTAATAACTTATCTTTTTATTTTCATATTTTATGTTATGCAAAAAAAATAAATTTATTTACTTACTACTAATAATAGATATAAATATGTTATACATTACAAATAATTTTCTGATTTTTAAATGAATTAATCAGTATATAATATGTAGTATTTTTCTGACTATAAAATCAATCTAATAATAATCTATCTAAATGTACTTCATAAATCTAATCAGTGTTATTTTAAATAAATTTAAAGATAGAAAGTAGTCACTATTTCTATTAAAATTATTTTTTACATAAATTAAAACATTGTTTATATCAGATAATTTTATAATATTTAAATTTATTTAAAGTTGAATATATAATTGTTAAGAAATTATTTTGTATTTATATTTATTGTTTTAAATTTTTTAAAAATGTGATTTAATCTAAAATAAAAAATTAACTAACTTTATTATCAAGTTAGTAATTGAATTTCAAATATTCATAAATACTTAGCTATTTATCATTGATAAAAATAATAATAATTTTCTTGACTAAAGAGTATTAATGTAATGACAGAGTTTTATAGAAAATAACAAATAAAAGGATTCATAATTATGATTCAGCGTACATTTTCTATTATTAAGCCAAATGCTGTTAAAAAGAACATAATTGGTGTGATTTATTCTCGTTTAGAGCAATCTGGCTTTAAAATTATTGCTGCAAAAATGGTACATTTAAGTTATGATCAGGCTTCAGATTTTTATTTTGAGCACAATGGCAAACCTTTTTTTGATACATTAATCAAATTTATGATCTCAGCACCAATTATGTTACAAGTTTTAGTTGGAAAAGATGTTATCCGTCGTTATCGTGATTTAATGGGAGCTACAGATTATACCAAGGCATTAATTGGAACATTGCGAGCTGATTATTCTGATAGCGTTATTGCCAATACCGTGCATGGCTCGGATTCTGTATACGCTGCAGAGCGAGAAATTGCTTTTTTTTTAATAAAAATGAAATTTATATGAGATAATAAATATAATGTCTAATTAAATTATTTTTATTATAAATTTATGATCTGATGATAATATTTTACAAAAAAAATAATATTTAATTACCAGTAAATATAATTAATTATTATAAGACATATAATTTTATGCTGAAAAGTATAAAAATGAGGCAATAAAAATGTTTCAATATAAAACAACAATTGATTATAAAAGTTTTTTATCTTGTGTTACTAAATTGCCAAAACTTAATTTGTTAGATATGAATCGCAAACAAATGCAACAATTCTTTTCTGATATTGGAGAAAAACCATTTCGAGCCAATCAGGTAATGCAATGGATTTATCACCACTCTTGCGATGATTTTAATTTGATGACAAATATTAATAAAGATCTTTGTGCTAAATTAAAAAGAATTGCTGAAATTAAAGCGCCTGAAATTATACAAGAACAGCGATCAATTGATGGAACCATTAAATGGTCAATCATGGTAGGCAAACAAGAAGTTGAGACAGTGTATATTCCTGAAAATAATCGAGTGACTCTTTGCGTCTCTTCTCAAGCTGGATGTGCTCTTGAGTGCAAGTTTTGCTCAACAGCACAACAAGGATTTAATCGTAATTTACGTGTTTCAGAAATAATAGGGCAAGTATGGCTTGTAACTAAAATTATTGGATCTTTAAAATCTAGCAATCTCAATCCAATTACAAATATTGTGATGATGGGGATGGGAGAGCCTCTATTAAATCTAAGTAATGTTATTCCGGCACTTGAAATAATGATGGATGATTTTGGGTTTGGGTTATCAAAACGAAGGGTAACTTTATCAACTTCTGGCATTGTACCTGCACTTAACAAATTAGGCGATATGATTGATGTTGCTTTAGCTATATCATTACATGCACCGACTAACGAAATTCGTGACAAAATTGTACCTATTAATAAAAAATATAACATTGAAGCTTTATTGGATAGTGCTAGGAATTATCTAACTAAATCTAATGCTAACCATGGACGTATTACTATTGAATATGTTATGTTAAATGGTATAAATGATACCATAAAAAATGCACATCAGTTAGCCAAGTGTCTTAAGGGCACGCCTAGCAAAATAAATTTAATTCCTTGGAATTCATTCCCTGGTGCCATTTACAGCTGCTCTTCTAATAGTCGAATCGATCGTTTTGCAAAAATATTAATGGAATATGGATTTATTACTATTGTTCGAAAAACTAGAGGAGATGATATTAATGCTGCATGCGGACAATTAACAGGAAATATTATTGATCGAACAAGGCGAACATTAAAAACATCTTTATCTGAACACCAATAATATCAAATTCAATATAAATATTAATTCAGTAAAATATAATTTAGATATTAAGATTCATTTTATATAAATAAATAAGAATGATATAATAATATTTATTATTGATAAATTAGTATATTTTTAGTAAATTTTAAAAACTAGTATATATTTTAAAAAAAAATATCACTATTGTTATATGTGTTAATTATGAGTTGTCATATTTATTAAAATAAAATTATTAAATAACATCTTATTTTTTAAAAAATAAGATGTTAAAATAACAAGAAATACGACTGCTAGTTTAGGTTTAAAGCTTATTACAGTAACTGTATGCAAGTAAATCAGATATAACATTGAACTATTTGGTACCAATTCATTCATTAATAATTAGCAATATTATAGATATGTAATATTATTATTCATGATTTCTATATTTTAAATATATATCTAAAAAGATTATTAAACTTAAACAAAAGGAAGGACATAGTGGTCTTAATTATTGAAATTTTTTTTGAAAAGTAAGAATAAGAAATATTATTGGTATGATGGTTTTTATTAGCTTATTTAGTAATTTTTTTTAAAAACCTTCATGATGTTAAAACTTAAAAATTAATGTTTCCACTAATGAATAATAAACCTAAAACAGAAAAAATAGAAATTACTATTGGCCAACGTTTATTGCAGGCCAGGGAAACTCTTAATCTTTCAAGAGAAATTGTTTCTAAGCGACTATGTTTAAAAGTATGCACAATACGTGAGATGGAGGAAGATAGCAATTTCAATTGTGTTGATCCTACTTTCTTACGTGGTTATATTCGTTCTTATGCAAAATTAGTAAAAATTCCAGAAAAAGAAATTATTGAATTATTAAAAAAACATGAACCTACAAAATCGTCAGTAGTTTTTCCAAGGCAAAGCTATTCTATAGGAAAAATATCCAAAAACAGAGAAAGTTGGTTAATGAAATTAACATGGATAATTATTATTATTTGTATTATTATGATAGGCATGTGGTGGTGGCAAGAGTACAAGGTACAAAAACAAGAAATTGCTATTATGGCAGGACATAATAGCTCTGATATGATGTCTGAAGATTCTTTCTCTTCTTCTGAGATCGAAACAGAAATTAGTAAAAAAAATAATGTAAATAAATCACAAATAGAAGACAATATACAATCTAGAAATACAGAAATAGATAATAATATTATATCACCTACATCTAGATCAACGATACTTTCTGAAACATTAAAAAATAGTAATACAAATATTAATATTGGGTCAACAAATTCAGAAAAAATGAAAACAGAACAGTTGTCTGACAAAATAGATGATAATTTAGAGAAAAATACGACAAAAAAAGATTCTACGCATACTGATTCTGATGCAATAAAATATACAAGTAGTGAAGTTGTAATTAGCTTTAATGGTGAGTGTTGGTTGGAAGTTCGTGATGCTAAAGGTAAAATTTTATTTAGAGGTATTAAAAATGCTGGACAAAAACTTGAATTAAAAGGAGAACTTCCTTATCAGTTTAATATTGGCATACCAGCAAACGTTAAACTGATATTTAAAGGAAACGCAATTGATCTAACTCGATTTATTAAAATTAATCGACCTGCTAATTTTAAACTGCCTGGATTGTAAATGAAATGATTCCAGAATATATCTAGTATAAAATCTACAAATAATGACAAATTTCAAATAAATTATATTAAAGCCATCGTTAATTCGATGGCTTTAATTATAGAAATATATAGTATCATTGAAAATGTCGGGGTATACTTATGCACGATAATGCATTGATAAAAAGACGTAAATCAACTAGAATTTATATAGGCAATGTTCCTGTTGGTAACGGTGCGCCAATTACAGTGCAATCCATGACAAACACTAACACAATTGATGTTTTAGCAACAATCAAACAGATTAAATCTTTAGAACGAATCGGTGTTGATATTGTACGGGTTTCTGTACCAACAATGGACGCAGCTGAAGCATTTAAGCTTATCAAGCAACAAGTAAGTGTTCCTATTGTTGCAGATATTCATTTTGATTATCGCATAGCTATAAAAATTGCTGAATATGGTGCTGATTGTTTGCGAATCAATCCAGGAAACATTGGTAATAAAAATCGCATTAGGCAAGTTATTTCTTGTGCACGTGATAAAAACATTCCTATTCGAATCGGAATCAATAGTGGTTCATTAGAAAAAGATATTAAAGAAAAATATGGTAAGCCTTCGTCCGTTGCGTTAGTTGAATCTGCCATGCGACAAGTAGATATACTAGATAAATTAAATTTCGATAAATTTAAAATTAGCGTTAAATCTTCAGATGTTTTTTTAACAGTTAAGGCTTATCGCTTACTTGCTGATAAAATTGATAATCCTTTACATTTAGGTATTACAGAAGCTGGTGGATCAAGATCTGGCTCTATAAAGTCTGCTATTGGGATTGGAATACTATTATCTGAGGGCATTGGTGATACATTGCGTATATCATTAGCCGCTAATCCTATTGATGAAGTTAAAGTAGGTTTTGATATTTTAAAATCACTTCACATCAGGGAACGTGGTATTAATTTCATTGCTTGTCCAACCTGTTCACGCCAAGAGTTTGATGTTATCGGTACAGTTAATGCTTTAGAGGAGAGATTAGAAGACATTATTACACCAATGGATGTTTCAATAATCGGTTGTGTTGTTAATGGTGCTGGCGAAGCAGAAGTGTCTACTATTGGTGTAACAGGGGCAAGAAGAAAGAGCGGATTTTATGAAGATGGTGTTCGTCAAAAAGAACGTTTAGACAATGATGGCATAATAGATCAATTAGAAGCCAAAATTCGCCAAAAAGCCATTATGTTATCTGAAAATCATCGAATTAATATAAAACAATTAGATAAGTAATTTAATAATAATGACTAAAAATAATACTGATGTAATTTATTTATAAGTTGCCTATTCTTAATATTTACTTTTATAATATATATTATATTAAGTTTTTTACATAGAGTAATAACGTGGATAAAAACATTCAATCTATTAGAGGTATGAATGACTGTCTTTCTGACGATATTCAATTCTGGCAAAAAATTGAAAATAAATTGAAACAAATAATTACTAGTTATAGCTTTAGTGAAATACGAACCCCTATTGTAGAGAAAAGTTCGCTATTTTATCGCGCAATTGGTAAAGTAACAGATATAGCTGAAAAGGAGATGTATACATTTTCTGACAGAAATGGCAACAGTTTAACACTTCGTCCAGAAAATACAGCTGGTTGTGTGCGCGCTGGAATTGAACATAGTTTATTTTACAATAAACAACAACGTCTTTGGTATTTGGGACCAATGTTTCGTTATGAGCGACCACAAAAAGGACGTTATCGTCAATTCCATCAATTAGGTGTGGAAGTTTTTGGTTTGGAAGGTCCTGATATTGATGCTGAACTTATCATTATGACAGCACGTTGGTGGCGTGAATTGGGAATTACTAAACATCTGTCGTTAGAATTAAACTCTATTGGATCATTATCTGAGAGAATAAAATATAGAAATGCACTAGTCATTTTTTTTCAAAAATATGAATATAAATTAGATAAGGATGCTAGATATAGATTATTAACTAATCCATTGCGTATCCTTGACTCTAAAAGTCCAAAGATACAAAAACTTCTTAATGATGCTCCATTGATTTCTGATTATCTTGGTGATGATTCAAAACTACATTTTCGTGATCTTTGCAAATTGCTTGATTCGTGCGGCGTTCAATATAAAATTAATCAACGTTTGGTTCGTGGTTTAGATTACTATAATCGCACTGTATTTGAGTGGGTGACTGATGTATTGGGTGCTCAAGGTACTGTATGTGCAGGAGGTAGATATGATGGCCTAGTAGAGCAACTAGGAGGTATACCGACTTCTGGAGTAGGATTTTCAATGGGAATGGAACGTATAGTGCTATTAGTTCGACAGATTAATCCGGACTTTATTATTAAATATGATACAGTTGATGCTTATTTGATTAGCTGTTGTGAAATAAGCAAGAGTGACATATTGGTGCTGGCAGAAAAAATTCGTGATCAGATGCCGAATTTGAAATTAATGACACATCATGGAAATGGTAATTTTAAGAAACAATTAATTCAAGCGAATAAATACCAGGCAAAAATTGCTTTAATTTTAGGTGAAAATGAATATCAATCTGGTGAAATTACAATAAAAAATTTACGTACTGGAGAACAGCAAAAAATTTCTCAGAAGAAAATTTCTGTATGTTTAACTAAACTTTTAGGTTAAAAGGAGATTCAGTGGAAGTTTATAACATTAAAAACAAACTTATATACGTTATAAAAAATTTTTTTGTTAATAATTATAAAATGTTAATAATTTCTATAGTTATTGTAGTTAGTATAATTATTTGTTGGAATTATTGGCAATTGCATAATGAAAGTAATTTAGAGAAAAGTTCTGAAGACTTTGAAAAAATTTCTTCTCAATTAGAGAAAGATTCAAAACAATATCTAATTGCTGCTGAACAATTTGCTAATAAAATTAATAATATATATGGTGTATTCACCAATATTGAATTAACTAAAATTGCTGTAGAAAATAATAATATTATTAATGCAGAAAAAACATTATTAAAGGCATTAGAAATTGCTAAATTGGATGATCTTAAAGATTTAATAAATCTCAGGTTAGCGCGCGTTCAATTAGCTTTAAACAAGACAGATAAAGTTCTAATTTCTTTGACTAACGTGAAGAATAAAGGATGGAATACTATTATTGAAGATATTCGTGGCGATTTATTGCTAAAAAAAGGTGATATTGCTGGTGCTCGTTCGGCTTATTATAAAGGAATTGAGTCAAGAGGATCTGAAATTATGAAAACAATATTAAAAATAAAAATTAATAGTTTACCAAACTAATAGGAATATATAAGATGCAATTTGGTAGAATACTCTTGATTTATTTATTGACGACAACTTTATTAATTGGATGCTCAGCAGAAAAAAAAATTATAAGATTATCGACTCTTCATAATATAAGAAATCAATTTTCACCTTTTATCGTTTGGCATCAATCAATAGGTAATGGAAGTGGAAAGCATTATTCTAAACTTTCACCTGTTTACAGCGATTCTGTTGTTTATGCAGCAGATAGAAAAGGGACTGTAAAGGCAATGAATGTTTATTCAGGTAGCATATTATGGTCAATTGATTTATCACAAGAAATTAATTTTTTTAAGACTAATTTACCTGCATTACTTTTCAGTGGATTGACGATTTCAAGCGATAAACTTTATATAGGAACAGAAACAGGTAAAGTTATTGCATTAAGTAAGATTAATGGAAAAATTGCATGGGAAAAAGATGTTTCAGGAGAGGCGCTTTCTAAACCAGTAATTGCTAATAATTTATTATTGATACACACCAATAATGGTATTATACAGGCATTAGATGCGCAAACTGGGCATAGCAAATGGAGTACTGATTTAGGTAATTCACTATTATCAATAAGAGGAAAATCAGCACCTGCTATAGATCATAATGTAGCTATTGTTGGTAGTTATGGAGGACGTATTAGTGCTATAATGCTTACTCAAGGAGAGATTCTATGGCAACAATATATTTCTCAAATTCATGGTTTAACTGAAATTGATCGTTTGCATGATGTCAATATGACGCCAGTTATTGATATCAAATCAGGAGATATTTTTGCTGTTGCTTACAATGGTGATTTAGTTGCAATGGATATGCGCTCAGGAAAAATTATATGGAAACGCAATTTAGGATCCGTAAATGATATTATTATTGTCAATAACATTATATATTTGGTTGATCAAAATGATAGAGTATTTGCTATTAACAAAAGTGATGGTGTAACTTTATGGACTCAAGACGACTTGTTAAATCGTAATTTAACTGCACCTGCTATTTGTGGTAACTACTTAGTAGTTGGTGATAAATATGGTTATCTTTACTGGTTAGATATACAAGATGGAAAATTTATTGTTAAAAATAAAATTAATAGTTCTGGAATACAGATTAAGCCAATAATTTTTAATAATAAATTGCTTATTCAAGCAAAAGATGGAACTGTATATCTTATAAGCCATTAATTTTATATGTGTTACTTTTTTTATATTATGAATGTTAACATCAAGATATCAATTTTAATTTCTTTGAGGCATCTAAAATGATACCTGTTGTTATCGCGATAATAGGTCGACCAAATGTTGGTAAATCTACTTTATTTAATAAATTAACTAAAACTAGAGATGCATTGGTTTCTAATTTTTCTGGTTTAACGCGCGATAGAAAGTACGGGAAAGTAAAATTTGAAGAACATGAATTTATTGTTATTGATACTGGTGGTATTGATGATTCAAAAAAAGGAATAGAAACTTATATAACGTCTCAATCATTACTAGCAATACAAGAAGCTAATATTATTTTTTTTATAGTTGATGTTAGATCAGGATTGATGCCATTAGATTATACTATTGCTAAACATTTACGTAATTATAAAAAAGATATTTACTTAGTAGCAAATAAAACTGACGGTTTAGATATTAATGTAATATTAAGTGATTTTTATATACTTGGTATAAAAGATATTTATCCAATCTCGGCATCACACGGACTAGGGATATCACAACTAATTGAAAAAGTTATTTTGACATATTCTTCTAAAAAATTAATTAATAATATAAAATTATCTAAAGAAAAAGTTAATTATAGATATCTGTTTGATCAAGAAAAAAAAGTAGAAATTAAAGATAATAAAGAAGAAGTTTTTTATTCATCTTCATCACCAATTAAATTAGCTATTGTTGGTAGACCAAATGTTGGTAAATCTACATTAACTAATTGTATTTTAAGAGAGAAAAGAGTGCTTGTTTATAATATGCCAGGTACTACTCGTGATAGTATTTATATTCCTATGGAGAGAAATGGATGTAAATATATACTTATTGATACTGCCGGGATCCACAGACGGTGGAAAATAACTAAAACTATTGAAAGATTTTCTGTGATCAAAGCTTTGCAATCAATTAAGGATGCTAATGTTGTTTTGCATGTTGTTGATGCAATTCAAGGAATTTCTTATCAAGATTTATCATTACTAGATTTTATTTTGAATGCTGGACGTTCTGTGGTGATTGTTGTCAATAAGTGGGACTGTATATTACAAAAAGATCGTCAAGTGCTAAAAAATATTCTAGATTTGCGACTATGTTTTACTAATTTAATCAAAGTACATTTTATTTCAGCATTACATAATAGTGGTGTTGGTAATTTATTTAAGTCTATTCATGAATCTTACAAATCTGCAACACGTCGAACAGGAACTGCATTATTAACGCGTATTATGAAAATGGCAGAAATAAAACATCAGCCACCAATTATACGAGGTCACAGAGTAAAAATGAAATATGCTCATACAGGCGGTTATAATCCACCAGTTATTGTTATTCATGGTAATCAAGTATCTGATTTACCTGATTCTTACAAAAATTATTTAATGAACTACTTTCGATATGCATTACGAGTTACTGGCACACCAATTCGTATTCAATTTAAAGAAGGAAATAATCCTTATATATTTAAAAAGAATAAATTAATACAATCTCAGATGCACAGGCATAAACGTTTAATATCACATAATAGAAATATTAGTAATAAAATGCATTCTTAAAATAAGAATGCAGATTATATTTATACCCAATTTTTTTCGATTAAAAAATTATTATAAAGTTTTTCTTCATCTGAATTGGATTCAGGATAATAGTTACATTCCCACCTTACTAGAGGTGGCAATGACATTAATATTGATTCTGTTCTACCTCCTGTCTGTAAGCCGAACATTGTTCCGCGATCACATAACAAATTAAATTCTGCATAGCGTCCACGACGATATAACTGAAATTGACGTTCTCGTTCACCCCAAGGTGTATCCTTTCTTTTTTTAACAATTGGTAAATATGCTTTAAGAAAACCGTTGCCTACATCCTGAGTAAAGTTAAATGAAGTAATGAAATCAGGTTTATTTAAATCATCAAAAAAAATACCCCCAACACCTCTAGGCTCATTACGATGTTTAATAAAAAAATAGCGATCACACCATTTTTTATAGTTTGGATATATTTCTTTTCCATAAGGTAAACATAAAGACTTCGCAGTCTTATGCCAGTGTATAATATCTTCTTCAAATCCATAATAAGGGGTTAAATCAAAGCCACCACCAAACCACCATACCGATGATTTACTTGACTTTTCTGCAATAAAAAATCGAATATTAGCATGAGCTGTTGGAACATAAGGGTTTAATGGATGAGCAACTAAAGAAACACCCATTACTTGGTATTGTCGATCCGATAGAAAAGGACGACCTTCTGTGGAAGAAGGTGGTAATTTTTTACCGCCTATATGTGAAAAATTAACACCAGCTAGTTCAAAAATTGAACCTTGCTTTAGTATACAGCTACGACCACCTCCTTTTTCTTTATGCTTCCAGTTATGTTCTGAAAATTTTTCAGTTTTATCAATATCTTCTAGTTTTCTACATAGTTTATTTTGCAAATTTAAAAAAAAATCTTTCACTGCATTAATATCGAGCATGTTCATAATATTAATTTTAATTATTAAGTTATCATTTAATTATACACTTAATATCGTTTAAGTATATTTTGTTATTAAATAGATATTTTAATGTAAAAATAATTATATAAAAACATTAAACATAATTGCTATTAATATTAATAATTAAATTATACATGTATATGCTAATTTAGTTGAGTAGGTGTATTTTAATTTAATTTAAAATCAATATTATTATAAAATTAAGTGTATACAAATATTATAAATATATTCTAGAGAAGTTCTATATAAACTATTTTAAATAAAATAGTAATATTTATATATTCATACAGTCTATTATTATTTATATTTCATTTTATTAAATTTTAATTATTTTATGTTAAAATTTAATCCATTGTTATATTAAATAAATAAAAAATAATTTATTGGAGATAAAATTCATGCTTTAAGAAAAATTTTATTTATATATAAATTGTTAATAGAATATAAAAGAAAAATTTCTTAATAGAACAATTTTAAATAAATAATTTTATTATATAGTATTACTGCTAATCTAGATATGGATCTTATATCGAAATAGATATTAAGAACAAGATGTTATCAGGTTAAATATTTTTATTAGCTACAATAGAA
The DNA here is from genome assembly GCA_046530765.1 of Arsenophonus sp. Classification (GTDB taxonomy): domain Bacteria; phylum Pseudomonadota; class Gammaproteobacteria; order Enterobacterales; family Enterobacteriaceae; genus Arsenophonus. The sequence continues at coordinate 50,586 of JBHEQS010000008.1, read as the reverse complement.
ATGAAAGCTAAATCTGTTACATAATTAGAATAATATGTTATGATTATTAATATTTTATTTATACTTAATCTTTTTACTATAAATATAAATATAAATATAAATATAAAAATCATTAGAGCATTAATTAGTTATCTAGAAAAAATTAATTTCTAATATCAATTAAAAATTAATTTTACTTCAAAGCAGTAATCATTAAATCATATTTATACGCAGAAATTAAACAACAAAAGAGTTTCATGATGAATTATATACCATCATGAAACTCTTGGCTAATTATAGAAATACTTATTTATTTTAAAAAAAATTAAAAAACTATCTGTATTTGTTAGTTATCTCAAAACTATAATATTAATAACTTATATTACAATGATTTAATAATTTTATGAACAATGATTATATTTTGAAGATTTTTTATCCTGTAATTTTCTATATATAATAGAAATTAACTTGAGTAAAAGAAAAAATGTCATTTGTAACAAATATATTATCATTAATTATATATATTAATATTTTTTTTGTATTTACATTCAACTAATTATGTAGCTAGTTAATCAAAGCTCATAATAAAAGTTTATAAAATATATAAATTACATCTATTCAAAGAATAAATTATTTTATGAACATTAGTTGCACAATATGAAAATTTATAAATCGTATACAAAGTAGTTTTTTGCTAGTCAAAATTAAACCAACTATAATAATTATTAAATTATATTCTGTCGAATATAAAATATTTGATATTACTAATATGTAAAATAAAGTTAGAACATAGTATGATATATTATAATAATTTTTTTTATTGTACCAATAATAACTTTATTTTATTTTTTAATGTAAAAAAATTCTATATGTTAAAGTAAGTTATTGCTAAACAAAAAAATTGCATAAAATAAAAATTTTTAAAATTTAAAAAAAAACTACGTCGAGATTTTTGCCTAATAAAATTGTGAGATATTTTTTCTAAAAAAACCTCATATTATTTTAATTATTTCTATGTTTGCTTGTATGAATAAATTATTTTTTATGTATATAAGCAAACATAGATTTCTTTAGTTTTTTATTAAAAATAAAACATTAATAAAACGTTTTCATTATTTAATAAAGCATAAATCGAAATAAGTATAGTTATATATAGATATGCAAATTCGTTATATCTGAACATATAGTTTTTATTCTTATTTAATAGAAACTAAAATCAATAATGTTCATGCGTGCAAGTTAACTTAATCTATGAATTTTATTAGAAACGCAATATTCTTATTATATACTAATCTTGATAGTGATATATTTTGTAAATTTAAATCTATTGATAATATTGTTATTTTAATAAATATATGCATTATGTTTTTTTTGCACATATTATATATATTAAAAATATATATAATATTATAATTATAGAGTAAAAGATTATAGGAATTAATGTTAATTAGCATTAAGAAACGTTTAATTTTATAGTATGACAGTAAACAAACGTCTATGTCTTATAAACTATATATAAGACATCTATCTATTAATTTTTTCAAAAAAAATATACTAACGACTAAAGAAAGAAAAGTATATTATTTTCCGAAATTCAAAGAAGTGATATAAAGATATTAAATTCAAGACACAGTAAAATAATTTTTATAAAACTATCAGCTTATTCATTAAATAAAAATTTATCACTATTTATTTGTTATTTTACTTATTACATATCAAGAGATATTAAACATCTAAAAAATAATTACTAAACATAAAATAATTTTAGCAGACTAATGTAGTAAAAACTTCAATTTAATAATTTTATTAAAATGAAATAATTATTATATTTTTATCGTCGAATAATTTTAGCTATTGAGTTAAATATTAAAAAATTGATTACTTCTTTTGTATATCTTTATATTGCATTCGATCTGATTGAGAATTATATCTATAGTGCTAAATTACTAATAAATAAATTTTTACAAATCATCATTGTTAATGAAATATTTTTATATTGTAATACGTATTAAATTTATATAAGTGAGTAGCTCATTTAGTATTTCTTAAAGATCAATTAAGAAAACATTTAAATAATTTATTATTACATAAAATATTTACGTATTAAAATATAAATAAAAACTTAGTTAATTTTTATTAAATGCATAAACTTATCAAGAACTAAAAATTGTCTAGATATTATTAGTAATGCTTGTATATTTATTCTTCATATTATTCACACTTATTGTTAATATTTAATTATTATAAAATAATTATGTTTATGTAAATTTATTTAAATAAATATTAATGTCATTTTAAAGTGTTAATGTTTTATATAAAATATTAATTCTTATCTTTACATAAAAATAAAAGGTATTCATTAAAATATGTTAGTTTTCGTAAGCGTAAAGATATTTAGAATTTCTTTAAATTAAATTAAATTAAATTTATATTTATTTCTAATAAACTATTAATTTAATTTAATTTAATATATATTACTGCAGTCAAAAAGAAATAATAGTAGAATAAGTTTCTGTATTAATATTTTAATTTCTATTCAAATAATATATTAATATGTATATTTTACTAAAATTAATATTTTTTATATTCAATTGAAGTAATTAGAATAGACTATTAGATAAATTTAATTACTTATTTTTATCAGTCATGCTTATTTAAATATATTTCTGATAAGATTAAATCTTATAGAAAATACTTTTTCGCTAAACTTTTAAAATCAATATTTAAGTTACACGGAAGAATTTATTACTAAAAGTAGTAACTGAAGAACTATTTTATTGTATGATAAATCTTAGAAAAATTTTACTAAATTTATAAATAAATAAATTTTTATTATTATTAGTTGGTGTACAATATCAAATTGAAATGTAGAGAATTTTAATAATCAGTTTTATACATTTTATATTTAAAAATTTATTTTTATTATAATAAAATATTAAAATAATTTAATAAATATTAAATATAAAAAAACAGTTTTTTCTTATTAAGTTTAAATATAATTAATAATTTTAATATGTAAAATATTTAGGTTTTTATCAAATATAATTTTTATGTACAAAAAAAAGAAATCAAAAATTATGTAAACTATTTATTAAAAAGTAAAATTTATCAAGAAATTTTTCTTACTATTCGTGAGAAGTAAAGTAAATTTCATTTCTATATGATCCTTTGCATTTATAGTTATTATACAAAAGATCAATATAATTGTGGCTGTAGTGACTAATTATATAAAAATACAATTATTTTTTTTTGCCGCTATATATAGAATTAATATTAATTACAAAAAAAATATTTTAACAAAACAATTACTATTAATATTTTATCAATCTATCATTTAAAACATTATGGTTTTCTTCAAAAAGAATTTAATGTATTTATTTAAAATGTCAGTTCATTAAATTTAAACTATTTTATAATATTTTAAAAACAAGATATTAAATATATCAAATAAAATAAAAAATTAATAATAACATTGATATCTTGTTTTATGTTTATATTGCGTAATTAAAATTTAGATTTTTCCATATTAAATTAAATTAAATTAAATTAAATTAAATTAATAGAATATATAATATGTGATAATATAAACATTTTATCTAGCTATGCATTACAATAATACATAATACATGCCAATGTAATGGTTTACAACATATAAATTATCTTAACTTAAATAAAAAACAATAAATAGCTATAAAATATAATATTTATTAAATTACTAAACTATACTAATGTAAAACCTAGTTATTACATCTATAATAACTAGGTTAATTAAAATAAAGAGCTTTTATTATAGTGCATGAACAATTTAAGCCTAAAGAATTTTTACAAACTGTAACTAATAAACCAGGTGTGTATCGTATGTATGATCTATCTGGAAAAGTTATTTACGTTGGAAAAGCAAAAAATTTAAAAAAACGTTTGACTAGTTATTTTATAGGGCAAATAACTAATCAAAAAACAGAACAGCTTGTTAAAAATATTTTTCAAATTGATGTTACTGTAACACACACAGAAATAGAAGCTTTGTTGCTTGAACATAACTACATTAAACTTTATAAGCCTCGTTATAATGTTTTGCTGATGGATGATAAATCCTATCCTTATATTTTTTTAAGTGCAGATAAATACCCATTATTAACTATGCACCGTGGTTCAATAAAAGCAAAAGGCGAGTATTTTGGCCCATTTACAAGTGTTCATGCAGTTAAAGAAACATTAATTTTGTTGCAAAAAATTTTTCCACTTCGTCAATGTAAAAATACTTTTTTTTATAACCGATCAAGACCATGTCTACAATATCAAATTAATCGATGTCTTGGACCATGCATTAATGGGTTGGTTTCTGACATAGAATATAATAAACAAGTAGAGTGTGTTCGTTTATTTTTATTAGGTAAGGATCAGAAGGTTCTTAATCAATTAATTAAGAACATGGAGAATGCCAGTCAAACACTTGAATTTGAAAGTGCAGCAAATTATCGTGATAAAATAAAAATAATTAGGACAGTGACAGAGAAACAATTTATCATTGGTGATGTATATGATCTAGACGTAATTAGCATAGCTAATAGACTAGATATTGTATGTATTCAAGTGCTTTTTATTCGCAGAGGAAAAATACTTTGTAGTCGTAGTTATTATCCAAATATTCCAAAAAATACAGAATTAAGTGAAATCATACAAACATTTTTAGGACAATTTTATTTACAGGATAGTGAAGTTCGCTCTTTACCAATAGAAATATTATTAGATTTTTTATTACCAGAAAAAGCTATATTCGAAAAAATTTTGACCAAAAAATTAGGACATAAAATTAACATTCTAGTACAGCCACGAGGAATAAAAGGTAAATTTTTAAAATTGACTAGAACTAATGCAGAAACAGCGCTATCAATAAAAATTTCACAACAATATACTATTAAACAACGAATGAAATCATTAGCTAATTTATTAGGACTAAAAGATATTTATAGAATAGAATGTTTTGATATTAGTCATACATCTGGAAAACAAACTGTAGCATCTTGTATTGTTTTTGATAGTAATGCACCATTACGTTCTGAATATCGTCGTTATAATATAGTCGATATTACTCCTGGCGATGACTATGCTGCCATGCATCAAGCTTTAACTAAGCATTATAGTAAATATTTAAATAAAAATAAAGTTCCTGATGTTATTTTTATAGATGGAGGTAAGGGACAGCTAGCTAAAGCGATAGATGCATTTCAGGCGTTAAATATTAATTTAAATATTAAAATTCCTAAATTAATAGGTGTGGCAAAGGGACATGATCGTAAGGTTGGGTTAGAAACATTATTTTTAAAGCCTAATGAGGAAGGCTTTTCATTGCCAACAGATTCACCAGCACTACACTTAATACAAAATATTCGCAATGAATCACATAGTCACGCAATTATGGGGCATCGCTTGCGTAGAGATAAAATTAGAAATGCAAGTACTTTGGAGTTTATTAGAGGTATTGGATCTAAACGTCGACAGATACTACTTAAATATATGGGAGGATTACAAGGTCTTAGAAATGCTACTATTGATGAAATTGCAAAATTACCAATGATTTCATATACACTAGCAGAAAAAATTTTTAATAGGTTAAAACAACAATAAGAGTAGTGGAATTATATATATTATTTGTCAAGATAATTATAGAACATGATGCAATTAAATATCCCAATTTGGTTAACACTTTTTCGTATCATATTGATTCCGTTTTTTGTGTTATTTTTTTATCTTCCTTTTTACTGGGCGCCTTTCGTTTGCGCATTTCTTTTTATTATTGCATCATTAACAGATTTATTTGACGGTTTTCTTGCCAGGCTTTGGAAGCAAGCAAGTAGCTTTGGTGCATTCTTAGACCCTGTTGCTGATAAAATTATGGTAGTAACAGCTTTAGTATTAGTAACAGAACATTACCATGACTTCTGGATTACATTGCCAACAGTTACTATAATTTCACGTGAAATAATGATTTCATCATTGCGTGAATGGATGGCTGAAGTTGGAAAACGTAGCTGCGTATCTGTTTCTTTAATTGGAAAATTCAAAACAACAGCTCAAATGAGCTCATTAATTGGATTATTATGGCATCCTAATATTCAAATTGAGGAAATTTCTATAGCATTTCTTTATGTCGCTGCTGTTTTGACATTTTGGTCTATGCTAAAATATTTATATGCTGCTTGGAAAGCTTTAAATGTAGTTTAATTGATTAATTAAACTATAAATAATCGCATATAATTTATAAATAATAATATTGACTCAACACAGGAAACAAGTAAAATATAACTAACAGGCAGCAATAATGTTTAATAAAATAACTGAATATACTTAAAAATGCGGGAATAGCTCAGTTGGTAGAGTACGACCTTGCCAAGGTCGGGGTCGCGAGTTCGAATCTCGTTTCCCGCTCCAATATTAACCTTATAAATAAGCTAGATTGAGTATGGCGCGTTGGCAGAGTGGCCATGCAACGGATTGCAAATCCGTCTACCTCGGTTCGACTCCGAGATGCGCCTAAAGAATTTAGCCCAGGTGGTGAAATTGGTAGACACAAGGGATTTAAAATCCCTCAACCTTAGGTTGTGCGGGTTCAAGTCCCGCCCTGGGTACCAAGTAAAATTACTTTTTTATTAAAAATTAATAGTTAAATAATTGATACGTTAAGCTAATAATTATTACTAAAATCATTTATTCAAAATAACATATCAATAAGCATTCAGATAAATCAAAATAATTTGAATGCTTATTTATTTTTATTAATTACACACACATTAATAATATTTATTTTATATAAAATTAGCTATATAATTAATTTATTATCATAATAAATTAATTATATCTTTTAAAATATCACTTATGAAGTGTATTATACTTTTAATTTTAAATTGTTGGGTTTATTAAAAATAATTTATTATATCTTTATATGTAAATTCATTAGTTTATCTATCTATTATGAGGTTACATAATATATATACTTTTATATTTAATTAATATAAAAGTATTAATTTATTAGCGCATTCTTTGTATATAAATATTATTAATTAATTTTATATTATTAGTTAATCTATGCTTACAGAATAGTTAAAATAAGTTAACTATATAGAAATTTTAATAATTTATAAAAAAAATTATAACAGATACTATATAATAAATATTTTTCTCTATTTTTATTATATTTTATTTTAATTATATTTTATTAATATATATATTTGCTCTAATCGTTACTTATATGTAGTTTACAAAACTAGAATAATTTTTTAAATATTTTTAATAATCATTTTATTTTTATTTTTTTTGTAATTTAATTAAATATATTAAAAATAGAAATTAATTAATCATAAATTTACAATTAAAAATATATTTTTATAATTAATCATTCATTGTAACATGCAATATAGATAAATATATATAATATATAAACTAATTATATAATCATTTCATTATTTAAACTAGTATATATATTTTATTCTAAATAAAATGAATATCAAATAATTAATAATAGTGTTTATGATTTCTAAACAAAAGTATATATTTAAATTAATTTAATATTTTGCTAAAAAATTAATTTTTTAAAAGATGGTTATCAATATTTATATCTTGTTTTGTATAACAAATAAAAGGTTTAGATTTTTTTAGTTTTTTTTTAAAAAATTTTGTGTTTTTCTAATAATTTTTAATAATTTTTATTTTTTATCTATATAGTTTATTTAATATGATAATCTATAATAAATGTATAATTATTATTAATTATAATTTTCTTATTTTAAAGAACTTATAATTTAATTTTTATTATGTTATCGTACTCTAGACTTTTTGATATTTAAATTCTGTATATTTTTATAGTAGACTATTTTAATTGAAAAAAATAATATAAGATAATTATTTTTCATACTTAATTATTTTATGAAAAATAAATCAACAATCTATAAGTTATAATGACTCTATGAATATAAATTCTTATACTATTAAATTGATATTTTTATTTTGATATATTCAGATTCAATCTGAAAAATAATTATTATAAAGTAAAGTAGTTTACAAAATATTCAATTATAAATTTAAAAAAATGTAGAGACAAATGTAGAGACAATGATTATAAAGCAATAATTAATAATTTAATAATGTTAAGTTTCTTATATTTATCTATGCAAAATTATATTGCTTATACAAGATAAATAGCTTTGTTTTAATTTTCTTAAATTTTTTAAATTTATATTTAAACAATTATAATTTTACTAAATTAATCAATGTTAGTATAAATCTAATTATTGATAGTGATTGTATTATTCATTAATATATTAATAAATAAATTTATAATAAATAAAATAATAGATAGACTAATAAAATAATTCTAGATTTATATAAACAAACAAAATTAAAATTTTAAGATTAATAAATAAGTTTCATATATTAATTATTATTTATATTATCAATAAGTACAATATCATAAAATATTATGAAATAATTATTGAAATACAGATATTTTATTTTTTATATTTTATTTCTTATTTTATTTTGTAGCTACTTTTTGATAAATCTTTTATTTTACACTTTTATTACATTTGGTTATAACTTCTTTATTAAATAAATCTCTATAAAATACCATAAATAAATATATTCATATATAATTTAAAATTAAATATGAATAAGAACGTTGACAAGAATGCGTTGTCCAATAATGGTATACATATAGATTGCAAGTAATCTTATTAAGTTAAATTATAAATGAACGATTAATGATATACAAGAATATTTTTGTAATACCAGATATAAAGTAACTAATAAATAAACAATGATATTACGTACTAGAATTAAATACAAATCTAATTTATATGATAATGCTGGTAATATATCGAAAAATAAACTATTAATGTACAAAAGAATAAATTAGACACCAGCATTATTAAGATTAGAATGCTTATTCTAGAGTATATTTGCGCTTAAATATCAATAACTAATCACTTATTGATATACTTCACAATCTTCACATAAATAAGTAGAGTAAGTTGTAATGTATAGCTTAAAGTCTCAATCTATTATTAAAAATAACTATTTCAAAATATTTTTAATCCTAATTAAATAAATGCAGTGGAATTTTAACAAATATAAATATAATTATTATATTATGAAAAATATAATAATTTTTTCAAAAAAAACTACTTAGGTTTAGAATAATTTGATAAATCTTATTTTTAAACTAAAAACTTGGAACATATACAAAATAAAAATAAAATAAAATGAAATAAAAATATACAACTGTTTACAAGATTATTTAAAATAACTTTATCTCATCATAAACATTTCTTGGTCAAATGCATAGGAAACTTCTAAAAAAAGATATTAATTTAACATGTACTCAAATTTAACATCCAAAAAGTATAAATATTAACAATACAATTAATATTGTAAGTATTTTAATAGTTTTATTCAACAAATATATATCTAAGAATCACAACACCAACAGCATATTGACTTAATGAAATTACTAGAAACTATCATATAAGGACAACAACTGGAGGTTAACATCTATAAAATTAATTTTGTCAAATTAAACATAATATACTTATTAGCTTATTTATAAAACAAGTTTTGATAAAATCAAGACTTAATATTTTTTAAAATTTCAAAAATTTATCTATTGTGCATATAGTTAGTTATAACAAATACTAAGAAAACTAATTGTATACTACTTCAGTTTTTTATCAAATTTACTACTAAATAATATAACAGATGTTATAGAAGAGAAACGTAAAAATAGTTTGTTGTTTGGCGATTAAAATGCATGTCTCAACAAAAAAGAAAATATATAGAAAATAAGTTAAAATATAAAACTTGCCGCATAATAATCTAAAAATAAATGTTATCAAACAAAATAGCACACATCCTCAACATAATGCAAATCAATTATTTTAGAATTTATTTATAGAAAATAAAATTTACTATAAATAATCTTATACTAGAATTTATAAAATAATATAAATCTGAATAATAGAAATAACGAGATAAAGCAGAAACAGAATAAGAGAAGAATAAGAAACTTATAACATATTATAAATTAAGTTAAAAATTATTATATAACAGTTATTAAATCATTTTTTTTGTTAAATAGGGTTAAAGCCATAATAAACTAATCATACAAATGAATAAATTATAAAATGGTTTCCTGGTTTACTGAAAAACAGTTGGGAATATAAATAAACAATACATATAACTTATGATAAGATATATATGTATCGACTTATGATCCTTGATTATATAATCTATTAAATGCAATAAAAATAGTTACTTTTTTATATATAAACAAACTATTCATATTAGAATTTATTATACAATTAATAATTAATAAACATAGATGAATATACAAATATGTGATTATATGCACAATTGTGATAAAATAGTTTCTTTATTACAAGTGTTACATTCTAATTTACTAACTTATAAATAAAGATTTTTAATATATTAATCTTAGTTTAAGATTTATATCTTCATTCCAAGAAAAACATTTTATAACTAAATATTAAGTATGCAACTAACAATAATATATTACTAAAATCAGTATATGTACGAAATTTTATAATCTCTATTTTAGTTGAGAAACTAAATAGTTTTATCATTTATATGTATCAATTTAGGTCAATTAATTATAAATTTATCAAAGATTATTATTTATTAAAGAATCGTACAATTTTTTATTAATATTGATTAAAATAGAACAAATACGATCAAATATGTATAAATTATTTTGTTTTTATTTTTTTTTTATGTTAAATGAAGACGATCATTCTTAAGTAAATTATAATAAAATATTATTAAGCTTTAATTATATTCTAATTTATGTATGCTAAACAAAAAAAATTATTTAGTAGCTGCAATTTCATAATATTAAGAATTTATTAAATTAAGCAAAAATTTCACTCTCTTAATAAACAGGTATTTTTAATAATATTTTATTATTCTCTTGCTAGAATAAGAATTATTGATTATTATTTTTATTTATGAATATATTTAAAATTGAAATATATAGATTAAACTTTAAACAGACTTTTATCTTGATGATTTATTTCATATTGCTCTTAAGCATAGGCGTTTTTTTTAGAATCTTAACAAAATAAGATGATTTACTATTAAAATATCTATTAAATCTTTAATAAGTGTTTTTAAGTTTTTTATAAAAAAACATTTTTATCTTAGTTTTTTATAGTTATTAAATTTAAATTTGATTTATAAAATATATAAATCAATATAATTAATTATAAGTTAGTTAAAAGTTATATAATAATTCGATTTTATTACATAAATTTCTATTAAATAAAGTTAAACTATATAAGTTTTTAACAAATAAGTATAAGTTTAAAACATATTAGTCCTAAGCAAAACAAAATCCTGTTATAGTGAAATTAAAAAAATATAATTATTATAAAAATAATAATTATTAAGCTTGAATAATTAATATAAAATTATAGATACAATATTAATTTTATATCGCAGTAAATATAATTTACTTTTATATAAGAAATTATTAGAATTGAAGATGATTTTATTTTAACTTTTTTTATTTTATTTTTCTTAATTCAATATTCAAATAATAATGATATATATTTATTATTTTTATAGTTGAGCGAAAATGTTTTATTTATATTTTTATTTATAAGATTATGATTTTCTCTTTATAAAAAAAATATCTTACACGTATGTAATTAAAATAAGTTAGAGATAAATTTCTTGCTTTACTCACAAGAAATAATGTAAATACACTATAACAATTTTATATAATTAGTTATGTGTATAAATCATAGAGTCTTAATTATTTCTATATAAGATATATATTTATACTTTTAAATTATATTATTCTTGTATATTAGTTTATTTTTTTAAGCAATATTCTATTATAATTCAATAAAAATATATGATAACAATATTTCTTATATAAATTTTATACTTTAAATATCTTTATTTATATTAAAAATTTTATTGTAAATTTTTCTTGTCATGAATTAAATATTATTCTGTTTTATGAAAAAAATTATTGTTATTTAAAATATTTTCATAGAAATTACTAATAATTAAGTGATATTCTTACATTATATAAGAAATAGATTAATTAACATTTATTTAATTATTTTTTATAAAATTTATCCTGTATTACGCATACCAGCAGCAATTCCTGCAATTGTTACCATTAGAGCTTTTTCTATGTAAGGATCTGGTGATTGTTGTTTTCTAAATCGATTTAATAATTCAGCCTGCAAAACATTCAAAGGATCAGTATAAATATTTCGTAAAGCAATAGATTCTGCAATCAACGGTAAATCAGACATTAATGTTCTATTTTTATAGATAGAAAGCACACTTTTAATATCTTTAGTTAGTTGGCAACGCAACTCTTTACCTAATGGCCAAAGCCTTTTTTCAACTAAACGTTGATCATAATATTCAGCTAACCACAAATCAGCTTTAGCAAATACCATCTCAAGCATCGAAACACAAGTTTTAAAGAAAGGCCAATTATGCCACATATCATCAATAACTGATTGCATACCAGCATCAATAACATGTTGTAATGCTGACCCAGAACCTAACCAAGCTGGCAACATTAATCGATTTTGTGTCCATGCAAATACCCAGGTAATGGCTCGTAGTGTATCTACTCCGCCATTATATAGTCGTTTTGTTGGTCTAGAGCCAAGCGGTAGTTTATCTAACTCAAGTTCTGGAGTAGCAGAACGAAAATATTGAATAAAATCTGGTTTTTTGTATACATAATTACGATATATATTACATGAGATATCAGATAATATTTCCATAACATTACGCCACTCTAGTTTTGGTTCTGGTGGTGGTAATAAATTAGCTTCTAGTATTGCAGTAGTATAAATAAATAAACTATTTATTGTTACTTGAGGCAAACCATATTTAAATCTGATCATTTCTCCTTGTTCTGTAGCTCTTAATCCGCCTTTTAAGCTACATGGTGGTTGAGATAGTAATGCTGAATATGCCGGTGCTCCACCTCGACCAACTGTACCACCACGTCCATGAAATAGTGTTAATTTAACTTTTTCTTTTTTACAAAGTTTAATTAGTGCCTCCTGTGCTATATACTGAGCCCATGATGCTGCTATAACTCCTGCGTCTTTCGCTGAATCTGAATATCCTATCATAACCATTTGTTTATTATCGATAATTCTACGATACCATGGAATGTTAAATAATTTTTGTATAACACTTTCAGCATTATTTAAATCATCTAATGTTTCAAATAATGGTACTACCGGTAGTTTCAATGAACATCCACTTTCCTTAAATAATAACTTTACTGCTAATACATCAGATGGTACTTTTGCCATTGAAATAACATAAGCAGCAATAGAATCAGATGGTGAGTTAGCAATAACCCGACAAGTATTTAATACTTCTTCTGTTTCACTACTAGGTTTCCAAGTTTTTGGGCAAAGTGGCCGCTTAGAACTAAGTTCAGTTAATAAAAAAGTCTGTTTTTCTTCTTCTGACCAATTTTTATAATCACCCAATTCAAGATAATTTATAAGCTCTGCTAATGCATCAGAATGGCGATTGCTTTCTTGACGAATATCAATTCGTATTAATTGCAAACCAAAACAACTTATACGTCGCAATGTATCTAGTAATTGTCCATTGGCAATAATTGTCATTCCACAAGAAATAAGTGATTGATAGCAAGTATAAAGTGGTTGCCAAATTTGTTGATTATTATAAATATAATCTTTAGGAAGAGATACATTTATACCTTTAATATAGTTATCTAAATAATTAAATGTATTATGTAAACTATTTCGTAAATTTTTAACAATTACACGATAAGGCTCATCAATATCATCACCACCAGCTAACTGTTTTAGTTCAAGTGTTGCTTCTGACATTGATAATTCAGAGACTAAAATTTGAATATCATTTAAAAAAAGTTTAATTGCTTTCCTGCGGCTTAATAAAATAGTTTCTCGAGTAACATTTGAAGTAACAAATGGATTACCATCACGGTCACCACCCATCCAGGACGTAAAACAAATTAGATTAGTCTTAATTGGCAAACTAATTCCAAAACTTGTTTCAATCTGTTCGCTAAGTTCGCGCAAAAAAGCTGGAACACCTTCCCATAATGAATTTTCAACAACTGTAAATCCCCATTTTACCTCATCAATAGGAGTGGGGCGATTTTTTCGTATTTCATCAGTATGCCAGCACTGTGCTATTAACTGACGCAAATTTCGTATAATATTATTGCGTTCATAATCAACTAAATTACAGCGATCTAGTTGTGCTAAGCAAGTATTTATTCTAGTCAATTTGTGTATTAAAGTAAGACGTGCAATTTCTGTTGGGTGAGCAGTTAATACTAATTCGATAGATAATTCACTAATTGCTTTTATTATTATCTTATTATTAACTTGTTTTTCTTTTAAACGAGAAAAAAGATTTAATAATAACTTAGAATTAATAGATGCTTCATTATGAATAGAAATGCTATAATGTTGCTCTGCAACATTAGCTAAATTAAGGAATTGATTAAATGCCCTAACGACTGGAAGTAATTCCTCATTAGATAGATTTTGCAATATTTTCAATAAAGATTTACGCTGCACTTTATTTCCTTCCCTAGAAGATTTTGATAATTTGCGAATAGATTCTACTTTATCTAAAACATTTTTCCCCAAATCATCTTTAATTGCATCACCTAATAGCTTACCTAGCATACTAACATTATTACGCATTGCTGAATATTTTTGATCCATTAAGGCTCCATAATATTTACTGTCTAAAAACTTATTTACGAACTATTTAAATTAATACAATTTTATTAATAATAGAATGCGCATTCTATTACTTTAACAGAAAAATTAAACAATAAAAATATTACTTCTATGATATAAAAAAACTTTTTATATCGTATGATATAAACATATAAAAATATAGTATTTTATAAATTTATTATTGACTTATTGTCTCCTCTATAAAGATTTTTTTTAATTTAAATAATAAATCAATTACAATATTTTTTTTTAAAAAATAATTATTTATTTTCTGTTATTAAGTAAAAAATTTTCATAAAACAACTAATAGTAATAAATTCATATAATTTTATTTGTTATCAATATATTATAAGAAAAAGAATTAATTTATTGTTATATAGATTAAAGTAATTATAATTAAATATAATAATATAATTCTAATAGCAATTATATTACCTTCAGTGACATTACATATCTATCATTACAAATAGATTATATATAAACGACTTTAAAAAAATAATCACAAATCAAACGAGTTAGCACTGAACGTTTATGAAAATATCATAAATATTAATTTTATTGCATTTTTTTTTAAACAGATCGATCTAACATAAATAATGAGATTATTTTATGAGTAACATGTAACATCTGTGATATTTAATTATTATTAATATTTTAAAAAAAATGATATAAATAATTTGCTAATACTTTTATTTATACTAATTAGGTAATAAATATTTATTTAGTAAAAATTTAAAAACTAAATCAGATGTTGAAATTATAAGTTTATTCATCGAAATATATAAATAGATCTATTTATTTATATTTGTTTAAGATTTACTAACAAATTTTATCAGTTGATTAAAGGATATATTTCTATAATTTGTAAAAATAATTATGATAAAGTAATACTAACATAAATAGTGTTATTATTATTAATTAAATAAAATGTGATAATTTATTTGGAAATCTATTTCAACTTTACAATATTATACAATTGTAATCTACATATTTCTGTAAAATATAACAAATGTAATAGAAATATACTTGATTATAAAGAGATATCAGCTTGTACTTTATCTTTACAAAAGATAAATAAAATAATACAAAAAAAATCAAGATATTTTTTTTTAGCAATCAGCAATAAATAACTCTTTGTATTTAGTAAGAAAAAAATAATTAAATAAATAATATTACATATAAAACGATTTATATTGATATATTATATCTTAATAATTAAAATTTAATATTTTACTTGAATGTTCATTCTGTTAGGTTATTAACCTACGAAACTTATTAAGTATATATAAGAAAATAAGTTTAAAATCACTACAAGTGAAAATATTTTTTTTCTCTATAAAAAATGATTTTAAATAATTAAAACTAATATTACTTTTGCAAAATAGAACACATTTAATTGTTTTTGTTTTTTGAAATAAGTGTCGATGTAATCTCTGTACTAAATCTAATATTTTCGTCGTGCTCAAAACAGCCACTAGGCTAATTTTTTCTTCAGAGTGCCAAATAAACTCAACAAATTGATCTTTTAATTCTTTATGAAAAATATAATTATGTACTGTATTTTTGCAAACACCAGAACCAACGAGTGCAATTAAAGAAAATCTATCGCGTAATAATATTTTTTCTACTATTATTGTTTCTTTTAATATATTTAAAGCGCTGTCTACAATTTCTGAAGTATAACACAACTGAATTAGTTTTCTATCTTGGTGTAAACCAGTCGCTAATGGTCTTAATTGTATATTTTTTAAAAATAAATCAATATTTTTATATGTTTTCTTAAAATTTTGTTTATTTGTCAAATTTAACTCAATTAGACAAACATCATCATGGCTTGTAACAATTTTAACACCATTACATGATTTCAAAACACGCTCTATTTTTGTAGAACCTTTTTCTGGGTTGTAACTGCATTTAAATTGCAAATCAATATTTGTGATAGAAATTGGCTGTAACGTACGAGCATGAATCACCGGAGCTGCTAAACGCGCTAACTCACTAGCCTCATCAAGACCTAATAGTGGCAATAAATAAGCATCTTTAACTTTATTTGGATCTGCGCTGTATATTCCAGCAACATCACTCCAAATAGTTACTTTATTAACTCCTGCTAACGCACCTATTTGAGTTGCTGAATAATCACTACCGTTACGTCCCAATAATACAGTTTTTCCATCTTTACTTTGTGCAATAAAACCAGTCACTACCAACAATTTATTTGGATATTTTTGTAAAAGATCTTGCAATAATGGAAATGATAGTGTTTCATTTACTTTCGGTTGAGCTGAAAACTCTGCTCGTAAGAAAAGTCTCGAATCTAACCAATGATTTGATAAACCATATTCCTCCAATACGACAGACATCAAACGTGCAGACCAAATTTCACCATGACCAACAATTTCTGCATAAATATCATTATAAATTGGCTTATTTAATAATTCGATCAAACGTTCAATATCAGCTAAGAAAGCTAATTTTAATATATTTGCTTTTTTTTCAGACACCAGTCCAACAATTAGATCTTCTTGATGTTTACAAATTGACTTTTGCATATGATTGCTTAAAATATGATCAGTTTGACTTAATTTCAACCAATTAATTAACTGATTAGTTGTTGTTCCTGACGATGATACTATCATTAAATCACCTGGTTGGCTATAATTTACCATAATATTAGCTACTTGCTTATAGCATTCAACATTAGATAAACTACTACCTCCAAATTTATGCAATTGACGATTATGATATTTTACTGATCCAGATTTTATTATTGTCATGATAAAGATTACCTCTTAGCTAGTAACTAAAATATAATACATAAATTTCAATATCTATTGAAATTTAATACATTTTTATTACCAGTTCTAGCATTACACATCAAATAACACGCAAATAACATAACACTTAAATAATTACATATACTTAATAGCTACTATTTAATTAAACCTAATTTTGTTAATTAAAAAAATATTTAGAATTAATTAAAATAATTAAATTTACATGAAAATCTTGATATATCTTAAAATCCAAAATACTTTACGTTTAAATAAAATAATGGGATAATTATCAATATTAAAATTGATGATAAATAATAAAATATTAAAAACATAATTAATAAACTTTTGTCAATTAATACTATATTTATATGCAAACTAAATAAATTAAATTTTTTCAATTAATTGACTTAACTAAGGTATACTATGGCTGAATGGAATGGTGATTATATTAGCCCTTATGCTGAATATGGTAAAAAAAGCAAGCAAGTAAAAAAAATTACAGTATCTATTCCATTAAAAGTGCTTAAAATTTTGACAGATGAGCGCACTCGTAGACAAATTAATAATTTACGGCATGCAACAAACAGCGAACTACTATGTGAAGCATTTTTACATGCGTTTACTGGTCAACCATTGCCAAATGACTATGATTTACGTAAAAAACATGATGATGAAATTCCTGAAGAAGCAAAAATTTTTATGCGCCAAAGAGGTATTGATCCAGATACATGGGAATATTAATTACAAATCATTTATAATTTAAAATAATTATTTTTTTTAAAAAAAATAATTATTTTAAATTCAACATTTTTATATTTTATCAAAATAGCAATCAAATGCTATTAAATAAAGTTTACAATTCTGTTATTATAATAACAGAATTATTTTTTAAGTAATTATTATTTTTTTTTCATGCCTGGAATATTAAATCTCTGCTTAAAACGATCAACACGTCCACCTGTAGCCATATCTCGCTGCTTGCCTGTATAGAATGGATGGCACTTACCGCAAACATCTAAATTAAAATGATGATTAATAGTTGATTTGATTTTCATTACATTGCCGCAAGAGCAAGTTGCAATAACTTCTTCATATTTAGGATGAATATTTTTTTTCATACAAAACCTCTATTTATGGCGTACATGTATCTGATCCTATAATACTAAACACTAGTATATAATTAATTAAAAACAATTATTATTAACAATTAAAATAAATAATGAAATAATATATAAAACATATTTAAAATACAATTAAAACTTATTTTAATAACATGATACTCTACATTTTATAAAAATATGTGTAAAATTGTTCGGAGCACTTAATAATGGCTGTGATTCAAGTTGCGCTCCACATTCCAATAATGAGCGTTTTTAATTACAAATTATCACATAATATTTCTTTGCCAATTAAAGGATGCAGAGTGAGTGTACCTTTTAGAAAACGAACTATCTTAGGTATCACATTAGATTATGACAAAAACAGTAAGATTAGTTGTGAACAATTAAAAACAGTTGATCAAATATTAGATAAAGAATCTCTATTTTCAGAAAACTTATTATCAGTACTACTTTGGAGCTCTCAATATTATCATCATCCGATTGGTGAAGTACTATTTCATGCGCTACCAGTTTTGCTAAGACAAGGAAATCCTGCGAAATTTTTTCCTATATGGCAGTGGCAAATAACCCAAAAAGGAAATTTTTTTGACTTGAATCAGCTTAAGAAATCGGAAAAACAGAAACAGGCGCTTGCATTACTGAAGCAAAAACCAATTTATCACCATCAAATATCAGAACATGAATTAAGTGAACATGCCTTGAAGGAACTAAAAAAGAGAGATTTAATTCAATTATTACCAATTCAACCAAAAATAGAAAATTGGCATTTTAATTTTCACATCTCCAATATAAAACCAAAACTTAATTTAGAACAATCTGCTGCTGTAGATGCAATAAATTCTCAAATAAAATTTATGCCTTGGTTGTTAGTTGGGATTACTGGTTCTGGTAAAACAGAAGTTTATCTTAATGTTGTTGAAAATATTTTAGTAAAAGGAAAACAGGCATTGGTGCTAGTTCCAGAAATTAGCCTAACTTCACAAACTATTCAACGATTTAGAGAGAGATTTAGCACTCCAGTTGATATTCTACACTCAGGACTAAATGATAGAGAGAGACTGTCTGTGTGGTTGCGAGCACATAAAGGATGCTCTGCTATTGTTATTGGTACGCGCTCAGCACTATTTACATCATTTGCAAATCTTGGATTAATTATTATCGATGAAGAACACGATATCTCTTACAAACAAAAAAATGGATTGTGTTATCATGCTCGCGATCTAGCTGTTTTTCTAGCTAAAAAAGAAAATATTCCAATTATCATGGGAACTGCAACACCTTCTCTAGAAAGTCTATATAATATTAAGCGTGGTAAGTATTACAGACTAGATCTAACAAAAAGAGCAGGAAACTCTAAACCAGCAAGTCAATATTTACTTGATTTAAAAGGTCAGCCATTAAAACATAATATGTCAAAACCATTAATTCAACGTATTGCGCATCATTTATCTCTAAATAATCAAGTAATTCTATTTTTAAATCGTCGAGGATATTCACAAAGATTAATTTGCCATAATTGTGGATGTATTCTCGAATGTTCGCGATGTAATCATTATTACACGCTACATCACAATCAACATAAGTTACGTTGCCATCTGTGTGATGGTAAACTTCCAATTCCAACACAATGTTCACGATGTGGCTCGACTCATCTATTTCATGTAGGATTAGGAACTGAGCAGTTAGAATTATCTATTAACAAAATTTTTCCTAATATACCAATTACCCGCATTGATAGAGATACTACTCGGCGCAAAGGGGAATTAGACAAACAATTAGCATCTATTTATACATATGGAGCTAGAATTTTAATAGGTACACAGATGTTAGCTAAAGGACATCATTTTCCTGATGTTACTCTAGTTGCTCTTCTAAATGTAGATGGTGCGCTTTTTTCTAGTGATTATCGTGCAACCGAAAGATTTGCTCAACTTTATATACAAATATCTGGACGTGCTGGTCGAACAAATAAGCGAGGAGAAGTCATTCTGCAAACATACCACCCTGACCATCCATTATTATCTATATTATTAAAAAATGGGTATGATAAATTTGCGACAGAAACACTAGATGAACGACGTGATCATTTTTTACCACCATATACTAGTCATATTATTATTCGATCAGAAGATTACCATAACAAATCTGCTCATAATTTTTTAAATAAAATACATCAATATATAAAACAACATAGCATGCGTGACTCAGAACTTTGGTTAATGTGTCCTTTGCCAGCCATACAAGCTAAAAAATCCGGACGGTTTCGATGGCAATTATTGCTTCAACATCCTTCTCGCAAATATTTGCAGCAATTTATTTCTAAGATACTGCCTAAAATAATGATATATCCAGAAAGCCGAAAAGTAAAATGGAGTATTGATGTTGATCCTGCTGAAAACTAATACTTTTAATTTCTAAATATATATAAAATAAAGTAAAATTAATATTGATGTGATATTTTTTGTAAATTTGTTTAATTAAATTATTAATACAAATTCATTTAATAAATTTAATAATTTATTATTTAAAATAAATATAAATATTATATTTAGTATATCAATTATCAAAGTATAAGAGATGAATAGATTAAAAAAATAAATCAATATAACATAACAATAAAAATATTTTTAAAACAATTAATGTTGTAACATGTACAACACTTCATAAGTATTAATTATTTATTTATCTTTTCTTAAAGCAGAACAAAATTTAATAATTTTTATAAAAAAGACTTGTATATATTTTATAAAAATACAGAATATAGTAAATATAAAGTTTTTTTGTTGAATATGATAAATATTAACATTATTTATTATATATTAATTAATAAATTAATAGTATTAATGTTACTAGATTTTAACTATTTTAATACATAGATAATAACAAAACAAAAAGAAAAAGATTTTATGTTAATTAAAACAATTTAAGTTTAAAAAATATAATGTGAATAGAAAATAAGCTATCAATATTATAGCTAATTTCCTATTTGATTTTATTTTATCTATATTAATTTAATCCTATCAAATTAATATCAATCGAAAAGAAATAAAACTTTAAATTAATCTATTTTCTAGCTAAAAAATATTCTTGTAATTATAAAAATTAACATTTTTCATAAATATTTTTTTGTAAAAAGAAAAATCTAATATTTTTTTATTACATGATAAAAGATATTATTACTATAATTGCAATAAATAATTACTATAATAATAGTATTACTTATGATAATCTCAATAAAATTGAATTTTTTCTTTAAGTAGCAAGCAAAGATAACTATAACTGTAATAATATTTAAATCTATAATAATTATGTCTTAAATGTAATAAGAAAATAAATTTAAACAACTTGAAATTTGTAAATATTTTTATAAACCCTCATCTTTTTAAGTAATTGCGAATAGTTTTTTAAAGAGAGTAAAAATTAAATATCTAAATTATTTTTTAAAATAATTTAGATATTGTTAACTATATTTATTCTTATTTTTTAAGTTTTAACATGTAAAAATTAATGCTTTGATGTTTGTTAAAATGTGTTTGTTAAAATTATAAGCATTTTAATATTTTAGTAAAAGCTATATGAAATTTATAAATACTTTCTTACATTTAAATTTTATTTCTTTTTTAGTATATCTATTGTGTACTAAATAACAATAGATAACACATCTTTGAATAATTTAACAAAAAAAATAAATATATTTTCAATATTTATACAAATTTTATATTTATACGTATAATTCATTTTCTTTAATTAGACTTCAGCTAAATATATTAGTTCTAAGTTAAATATAAAAATTTGAGATCAAAATTAATTAATAGTTTACATATTATTATGCATGTTAAAAAATTTAAAACAATATCAATATTTATATCAATATAAATTTAAATCAAAATTAAGCTGTATTTTTGTATCACTAATTTTAATTAATAAAAATATTAAAATTGTCGATTATTAAGAAATAAAAACATATTATAAGTAGAATCTTTTATAAACATCAAATAAGTGAATTAAACTTTTCTATTACACAGTATAAACTACTATTTATTATTTTCATATGACTTTATTAGAGGTTTAATAAAAGTCTACATATTATATTTAGATCACAACATATATTATTCTTGATAAATTCTAACTGCCTACTAGTACATTTTATATACTTTTATATAAAAGGTACTAGTCTCGAAAATAAAATATTTTATTTTTTTTAAAAAAATATGTTTTATCAGCAAAAATGTTTTTTAGTAATCACTGTCGACTTTTGTTGGATCTTTACACTATTTTAATCTATATGAAACTCTCTGTATATATTAACTAATTTACATATGTATTGTTGAGATCAGTAATAAATATATGAGTTATAATTAAAAATTTTACATATAGAATGAATATATATTGTTTGATTAATTATTAAAATTTATGAATTGTCATTAATTATATTTCTATAAATAGAATCAAGTAGTTATTTATATATTATAAAGAAAATATAAATAACTACTTGAATTAATTAGTTTCATACTAAATTGTCTAAAGTCGTATTATTGATGTTTTTACATCTTGATAATCTTACTAAGTTAATATTTATTTCAATAATTTTATTTAATTGCTTAATTAAATAAGAAAGCTTTGTGTTATTATAAATAATAATATAGATATATTAAATTAAATAAAATAATAAAAATTATATAAAATACTCAAATTCATGCATTTTAAATTCAATTTAAAATAAAAAAATTCTTAAATTATTTTTTTAATATATTTATAAGTTTAAATAATTAAAAGATTTATTAATCTTAAAAAGATATTATTACAATGGGCCATATTATGTTACAACTACGACCAGTTCGACGTGCTTTAATAAGCGTTTCAGATAAAGAAGGTATCGTTAAATTTGCAAAAGATTTACTTAAACGCAACATTGAACTTATCTCTACTGGTGGTACAGCTAAATTACTGAGAAAAGCAAAATTAAGTGTTATTGATGTTACTGAGTATACAGAATGGCCAGAAATGATGGATGGACGTCTCAAAACTCTTCATCCAAAAGTGCATGGAGGTATTCTTTGGCGACGCGGGAAAGATGATGAAATAATGAAACAACATCAAATTATTCAAATTGATATGGTTATTGTTAATCTTTATCATTTTCCTGAAACTATTTCAAATACAGATTGTGCGTTAGAAAATGCTATTGAAAAGATTGATATTGGTGGTGCAACTATGGTACGTTCTGCTGCCAAAAATTATAAAGATGTTGCTATAGTTATTGATACCAAGGATTATCATAGAATTATTGAAGAAATAGATAATCATCGAAACTGTTTGTCTAATATATTTCGATTTGAGTTGGCAGTTAAGGCATTTAAATATATCGCAGTTTATGATGAAAAAATTGCTAATTATTTTGATAAATTAGCGTCATCTTGTTGTTTTAATAGAAATAAACTTTATTTTAAATTTCCAAAGATATTAAACCTTAACTTTATTAAACATCATGATATGCGTTACGGTGAAAATAGTCACCAAAAAGCTGCTTTTTATATAGAAAAAAATAAAGTAAATTCTTCTATTTCTAGAGCAAAGCAACTGCAAGGCAAATCACTTTCTTATAATAACATTACAGATGCTGATATAGCATTGGAATGTGTAAAAAGCTATTCTAAACCAGCTTGTGTAATTGTAAAGCACACAAATCCTTGTGGAGTTGCAATAAGCACTGATATTTGCGCAGCTTACAATCATGCTTTTAAAACTGATCCAAATTCTGCATTTGGTGGTGTTATTGCATTTAATCGCGAACTAGACCCAAAAACAGCTAAAACAATTATTGAACGACAATTTGTTGAAGTCATTATCGCACCATCTGTTAATGAAGTTGCACTAAAAATTCTTTCAAGTAAGTTAAATGTTCGCGTTCTAATATGTGGAGAATGGAATTCAGAAGTTATAGATTTAGATTTTAAACGAATAAATGGAGGTTTATTGGTGCAAGAACGAGATCTAGGCTTAATTACCAAATCTAATATTCGAATAGTTTCTGAACGTCAACCAAGCGAACAAGAAATAGAAAATTCAATATTTTGTTGGCAAGTTGCAAAATTTGTAAAGTCTAATGCTATTGTTTATGGAAAAAATAATATGACAATCGGTATTGGTGCTGGACAAATGAGCCGTGTTTATTCAGTGAAAATAGCAACATTAAAAGCGCAGGATGAGAATTTAGATCTTGTTGGGTGCGCAATGGCATCTGATGGTTTTTTTCCATTTCGAGACGCAATTGATGTTGCTGCTAAAGTTGGGATAGCATGCATTATTCAGCCAGGCGGTTCAATTCGTGACGATGAAATTATCATAGCAGCTAATGAACATAATATTGCTATGATTTTTACCAATATGCGTCATTTTCGTCACTAATTTAAAGAGTAATAATATGAATGTCTTAATTATTGGAAATGGTGGACGAGAGCATGCATTGGCGTGGAAGGCAGCTCAATCACAGCTTGTTAATAAGGTTTACGTTTCTCCAGGAAATGCAGGAACTGCTCTAGAAAAAAAATTAACCAATATTAACATTTCAGCAACAGATATTGATAGCTTAACAAGATTTGCCAAAAAAAATAATATTCATTTAACAATAGTTGGACCAGAAACTCCTTTAGCTTTAGGTGTTGTTGATGCTTTTCAGGATTCCGGTTTGACTATTTTTGGCCCAACAAAAAAGGCAGCACAGTTAGAAGCTTCAAAATCATTCACTAAAAATTTTCTTACTCGACATCATATACCAACAGCTACTTATAAAACTTTTTTTGAAATTAAACCAGCAATCATTTTTCTTGAAAAGATTGGCGCTCCTGTTGTTATTAAAGAAGATGGTCTAGCAGCTGGTAAGGGAGTTGTTGTTGCTATGACATTAGAAGAGGCAAAAAACGCTGTTCAAAGAATGCTTGGAAGAAATAAATTTTCTCAAGAAAGGCGCATTATTGTCATAGAGAAATTTCTCGATGGAGAAGAAGCCAGTTTTATTGTAATGGTTGATGGAAAAAATGTACTTCCTATGGCAACAAGCCAAGATCACAAACGAGTCGGCAATAATAATAGTGGACCAAACACAGGTGGAATGGGCGCATATTCTCCTGCTCCTATTATCACTGATATTATTCATAAACGAATAATGGATCAAATTATTTATCCTACAGTAGAAGCTATGTCTATAGATGGTAGACAATATAAAGGATTTTTATATGCAGGATTGATGATAGATAAAGAAGGAAATCCAAAAGTTATTGAGTTTAATTGCCGATTTGGTGACCCAGAAGCTCAAGTCATTATGATGCGCTTGCAATCTGATCTTGTAGAGCTGTGTTTATATGCTGCAAACGGAGAGTTAGCTGGTAAAAAATCATGTTGGGATGAGCGCCATGCCTTATGCGTTATCATGGCAGCAGAAGGTTATCCAAATAATTATCGAAAAGGTGATATTATTCAAGTTGTCGATTATGACACAACAGAAATATATAAAATTTTTCACTCTGGAACAGAATTAAAAGAGAATTTAATTATTACTACAGGAGGACGTGTATTGTCAATTACAGCACTTGGAAAAACAATTCTTGATGCTCGAAAAATAGCTTATAATATAGCTGAAAAAATATCTTGGACTGGTTCATTTTATCGTAATGATATTGGTTATTTGGCATTATCTCGTTTAAAGTAAAAAAACTTAAACATTATTTTTTATTGGCGACCATAAACACAAATTCTCATTTGTAACAAGCAACAACTTATTACCTTCTGATGTTTCTAACCAGGCTATATTCAAATCATCACCATCAGTTCGCAATCTATATCGTATCAAATTTTCTGACTGAGATGAAAAACTTATATTACGTTTTTCACCTGTACAAGTTACAATCTGACCTTTGCGCCAATACCCTTGATAGAGATTTACATTACTATCAATAAGAGTGGTGCTCAAATTAATTAATCGATCTGATTCGTAATGCCATCGAATAATATCATCATTAGTTAAAAAAAGTTTATTATTGTTTACTATTCGCTGCATAAAAACAATATGATTATTTTTATCAAATCTTATATGTTGTTTTTCTTTATCTTTATATTTAAAAGCTTCATAGAAAATTTGCCAAAGTTTACCTTTACGATATTTTAAAAAAGTAATAGTAGTATTATTTCCTTCATTTGAACTATATATCGTAATTATTGCCTGAGGATTATTTTTTTGATCATTTAATCGCCACAAACGAATAGCTCCATCGTTTGAAAAAAAACTACTTGCACTAAATCTAGAAATTTTAGGTTTACTAGTGCAACTGCTAAGTAGCATTATAATATTAAGTATAATAAGACTGCGCCAAATTAATAAAATATGTTTAATATCTCCTCTAAATATTTTTAATTTATCTACTTTATTACTTCTTTTTTTATTTACAATCAACAAATATTGGTTTATTTACAAAATCAATTGTAGTGTATTTCTACCATGTCTACATCGTAATGATGTAAGAACAAAAGTATTAAATATAATAAATTGGACTTTATTGCATATTTCACTATCTATTTAAAATAACTAAATAGTTATTTTGGTAAATTTTAGATTTACTTTCACTTGTGTTTCTATTTCTTATTACATACTGAAAAACATTACTACTTTTAATTATTTTATTTAAAATCTCATTCATAAACTTTATTTAATGATTTAAATGATATAGATATTATTTGATATACATAACTTATTAATTTTATATATTTACTTAGAAAATGCTTTCAACTTCTATTTTAAAAAATAAAATTATAATATATGTTGTTAAAAAATTTTGCTATTAAATCATAATTTAAAAACACAATGAATGAAATCTTAAAAAGTAAATTAATAACTATACTATATATATAGCGTATTAAGTCATTCAATCATAACTTAATCATATATTTATGAGATATAATTAAATAGAAAATCAATCATTAAATATTTAATTTTTATTTAAAATTATCATTTTAATTTTTTTATAAAATATTCTTTAGTCTGCTAAATTAATCTTAAAGATTGCTATACTAATTAAATACATTGTTTTGAGTGAATGATTTATTTAATTAATAAAAAAAATAAACGTAGTTGTATAATAAATAAAATTTTTTTTATTATATTTAATAATTAATAATTCAATTCATATAACAAATATAAAATATATCATGTTAAAAACAAATTTATTTATAAAATAATTAATAATCTAAGATAATATATTATTTTATAATATATTATCTATTTAATGTAGTAAAATTAAATTTTATTTTATTCAATTTAAAATATTTGATTATAATAAACATTATGTATTAGAATATAGAGTAGATTCATAATATAAATTATTATATTTAATATAATTCTAAATTCCGTAATATTGAGATGTTTAAACATATAGTAAAAATTTATATTAATTTTACATTGAAATTATATATAAAATATTTTTTATTTTGCTATAAAATAAATAAGCATACTGCTCATTATTGATTTTCAATGCTTAAATATTTATAGCATTTCAACAAAAGATAAATAATGATGGTAATCATTTATCTTTTGTTGTTATATATAACTATTATAATAAATAAGCATATTTTATAAATTAAAAAATCTAATCTAGTATGATTAATAATTTTTAATCATCTTCTATGATAAAAAATTATATTATATTTTTTCTAAAATTAATAGAATAAGATTCTACCACACAAAATGTATACATAAAATATAAAACAATTATGATAGAATCAATATTTTACAAAAACACTAAACATTTGCGTATAAAATCATTTACTCTATTCTTAGAATATATTTTTAATATAAAATTAATAATGCAAATAAAGTTGAATATAGAAAAATTATATAAAAGAATAATTTGTTTAATTTTTATCACTTGTTTATAACGTAATAATTTGTTATAAATAACATTTGTTTTTTACTTAAAATTTAATAAAAAAAATATTTTTTTTATTTTCTTTATGAGTATTATTTAACTTATTTTTAATAATTATCATTTACTTCAATTATTTTTTTTTGAAATAGAATCTCTATTATTGGTGATATCGTTTTGATAGTTTGTGCACTAAATTAATAAATTCTTCAACATTATTAGGTGGAACATCATGATTAACACCATGACCTAAATTAAAAACGTGACCACTTCCGTGACCAAATTTCTTTAAAATTGTTTTAACTTCAAATTTAATGCGTTTTTTTGAAGCATACAATACAGAATTATCCATATTTCCTTGTAACGCTACCTTATTGCCTACACGATAACGAGCTTCTTTAATATCTGTCATCCAGTCAATCCCTAATGCATCGCAACCAGTATCAGCCATTGACTCTAACCACTGGCCTCCACCTTTAGTAAATAATGTTATTGGAACTTTCTGACCTTCACATTTTCTAAGTAAACTATCAATAATTTTATGCATGTAATACAGAGAAAATTGACGATAATCACGACCAGTTAATACACCGCCCCAAGTATCGAAAATCATTATAGATTGAGCACCTGCTTGAATCTGAGCATTTAGATAAAGAATTATGCTTTCAGTTAACTTATCCAATAGCAAATGTAAAGCTTTTGGTTCAGTATACATCATTTTTTTTATACGAGCAAAATATTTACTGCTTCTACCTTCAACCATATAAGTTGATAATGTCCATGGACTACCAGAAAACCCTATTAATGGAACTTTTTCTTTTAAAGCCTTTCTAACAGAGCGCACTGTATTCATTACATACACTAATTCTTGCTCAGGATCAGGAATTGGAAGTTTCTCTATTTCTGATAAACAACGAATAGGTTTTTTAAACATAGGCCCATTTTGTTCTGAAAAATAAAGATCTAAACCCATAGCATCAGGAATAGTAAGAATATCTGAAAAAAGAATTGCAGCATCTAATGAAAAGCGATTCAATGGTTGTAATGTTGCTTCACAAGCTAGCTCGCTATTTTTACATAGAGAGAGAAAATCACCTGCTTTTTTACGAATTTTTTTATATTCAGGTAAATAACGACCTGCCTGACGCATCATCCATACTGGAGTTGCATCAACAGGCTTTCGTAATAACGCGCACATGTAACGATCATTTTTTAAAAAAGACATTACTAATTCCATTAAAATTAAATAATAATTATAAATTATCATAATGTATTTCTATTTTATTATTACCTAAATAAACAATAAAATAGATATGGTACAATAATATCATTGTTTACATAAATTACAATTTTCTATAAACATAAAATCAGTCAGCTTCAAATTAATGCTATTGGTATATTAAATTTTCTCTGATTTATACAAAATACCAATAAATTTTAATTAATTTATTAAAATTATTATTTTTTTAAGAAATAAAAAAAATAAAATTTTCTTAAGGAATAAAATAAAATTGATCAGAATATTTCAATGAATAATTATTTGACAAGGAAATTTTATCATCAGAATTAAACAATAATTAGCCTGTTTCTATTTTTATTAATTATTTTTAATCATCTGTCTGATCACTTTTGAT
Source organism: Arsenophonus sp. (assembly GCA_046530765.1). Classification (GTDB taxonomy): domain Bacteria; phylum Pseudomonadota; class Gammaproteobacteria; order Enterobacterales; family Enterobacteriaceae; genus Arsenophonus. The sequence continues at coordinate 20,354 of JBHEQS010000008.1, read as the reverse complement.
CTCTTACTTTTTATTATAATAATATAATTATTATAAGTAATAGTTGTTTGATAAAAACTCATCTATTGTAGTTGCAATTATCTATATTATATGCTTACATCTCTTCATTAAACTGGCTAATATTATTACAATAATAGATATAAACTAAAACTTTAATTTTAGATATGATAATACTTATCTCAATTTTTAATGATATTTGATATTTAGTAGTTAAAACATAAACTCTTTTTACAAAATAATAATTTGAAGAAAGATAAGTAATTATATTAGTTTTAATCGTATATCGAATTAATAAAAATATAAAACTAGAAAAAATAATTGAGTATTTAGGTTGTCTATTCGAAAATAACTACATTTAAAAATGAATTTATTTTATTACATTATATCTAATACTTTAGACATAATAGTAAACCTCAAATCAATATCATTTAGACGAAATATTTAGCAATAATTTTATAAAATATTACTTTTTATTTTTTTTGAAAAAAATTATTTCTTAAATATATTATTATTTTAAGTAATTTAAGAATTCTAAATCCAATATAATATATGTTAATAATTATTTCTGTTAAAAAATAAATTAAAAAAATAATTTGCTCAGATTGTTGTGAAGTCAATTCACTAACACATTTATCAACATGAAGTTATATTTATAAAATGATAAATATATATAGTACAAATATTGTCTTTCTTTTTTTATATCGGTACAGTTACAGTCTAAGACTTGTGCACTATTGATTATTTAGTAATTTAAGATTAGAAACAAGTTCTTAGTATTATATTTTATATTATATTATATTAATATAATATAAAAATACTTTCTTGAATTTTTATTTTATAAAATCGTAAAAAAAAATATTTTTTAAACTAATTTTTATTTCTTGGTAAACTTAATCATATAATGTTTTTATAAAAAAAATAATATTGTTTAAAACATAAAGTAAAAAAACTAATAAAAATAAAAATAAAATATTTAATATATATAAAATAGTAAAATTACTGTATTAGATTATTTAATTATTTATATAATTTATATATAAATACCCTACATATAAGAAGTAGGGTATTTATAAAAATAAGTTAAATTATTTATTGTTTTTATTATTAAATCCGGCATTTAGCAATTCTGCTAAATTAGCAGTTGCAGCATCAGCACTAATTTGTGTTTTCTCAGAAATTATATTATTTATATAACGGTGTCTAATCCGATCTTGGTGATATGCGTAACCTGTTCCAGCAGGAATTAAGCGTCCAACAATAACATTTTCCTTCAAGCCTCGAAGTTCATCGCGTTTTCCGGCGACTGCTGCTTCAGTAAGAACACGTGTTGTCTCCTGAAATGAAGCTGCTGAAATAAAAGATTCTGTTGCAAGAGATGCTTTTGTAATGCCTAATAGATCACGACTAAATGTTGTAGTAGCTTTGCCTTCTTGCTCTAATTTTTTATTCGTTAGCTTAACACGAGAGTATTCTACTTGTTCACCTTCTAAAAATTCATCACTACCAGCATCAATAATTGTCACTTTACGTAACATTTGACGAACTATAACTTCAATATGTTTATCATTAATTTTAACGCCTTGTAACCGATAAACATCTTGAACTTCGTTTGTAATATAACGAGCAACAGCATGAGCTCCACGTAAACGTAAAATATCATGTGGTGACTCTGGACCATCAGAAATCACATCTCCTCGATCAACCCGCTCACCTTCAAATACATTAAGTTGACGCCATTTTGGAATCATCTCTTCATGTGTATCACTACTATCTATAGACGTAATTACTAGACGACGTTTACCTTTTGTTTCTTTGCCAAAAGAAACAATACCACTAATTTCAGCTAAAATAGCCGGCTCTTTTGGTCGGCGGGCTTCAAATAGATCAGCAACTCTCGGCAATCCACCTGTAATATCTTTTGTACCGCTAGATTCTTGTGGAATTCGAGCTAATGTATCACCAATATTTATTACAGCACCATCATCTAATTGAACAATTGCTTTGCCAGGTAAAAAATATTGTACAGGAATTTCAGTTCCAGGAATTAATATATCATTATTTTTTTCATCTATTATTCGCAATGCAGGACGCAAATCTTTATTGCCAGCAGTACGCTCAGCAGTATCAAGCACAATAATTGATGATAAACCAGTTAGCTCATCTGTTTGACGTATAATAGATTGCCCATCTGATATATCAGAGAAGCAAATAATTCCTGCAACTTCACTGATAATAGGCATTGTATGTGGATCCCAATTGGCAACAGTTTCACCACAATTAATTTCATCATTATTACCTTTATTAAGTTGTGCCCCATAAGGTACTTTATAACTTTCTTTTGTTCTACCAAATTCATCTACAACTTGCAACTCTGTATTACGAGAAGTAATGATTAAATAACCTTCTAAATTTTTTACAAACTTAGCATTAACAAGTTTTATTTTACCATTGTTAGATACTTGAATGCTAGATTCTGTAGCAGAGCGCGATGCTGCACCACCAATATGAAATGTCCGCATTGTTAACTGTGTGCCAGGTTCACCAATTGATTGTGCTGCAATAACACCGACAGCTTCACCTTTGTTGATTATATAACCACGTGCCAAGTCTCGCCCATAACATTTTGCGCAAACCCCAAAGTTAGTTTCACAACTTACAACTGAGCGCACCTTTATTCTATCAACGGAGTTACATTCCAATTCATCACAACATTTTTCAGTTAATAATGTGTTACGAGATATTAGAATATTAACTGTACCAGGAACAACTATATCTTCTGCTGTGACTCTACCTAAAACACGTTCACGTAAAGGTTCTTTTACATCACCACCCTCGATAACTGGTGTCATTAAAATACCATCATGAGTACCACAATCATCCTCAGTTACAACAAGATCTTGTGCGACATCAACTAAACGACGAGTCAAATAACCTGAGTTTGCTGTTTTTAAGGCTGTATCAGCTAGACCTTTACGTGCACCATGAGTTGAAATAAAGTATTGTAATACGTTTAGACCTTCGCGAAAATTAGCAGTGATTGGTGTTTCTATAATAGAACCATCAGGCTTAGTCATCAAACCACGCATACCAGCTAACTGGCGAATTTGTGCTGCAGAACCACGCGCACCAGAGTCAGACATCATAAAAATATTATTAAACGAAACTTGTTGCTCGCCTTTCCCATTATTGTTAACAACAGTTTCAGTTGATAAATTTTCCATCATCGCTTTTGCGACTCGCTCATTTGCTGCAGCCCATATATCAATAACTTTGTTATAACGTTCACCAGAAGTAACTAGGCCAGACTGGAACTGATCTTGAATTTCAGCAACTTCAGTTTCAGCTTCAGCTATAATACTAGACTTTTTCTCAGGTATTACCATATCATCAATACAAACAGATGCACCAGAACGAGCGGCATAAGCAAACCCAGTATACATGATTTGGTCGGCAAAGATAACTGTTTGCTTTAAGCCTAAAACGCGGTAACAAGTATTAAGCATTTTAGAAATAGCTTTTTTACCTAACGGTTGATTAATCAATGAATATGGAAGAGTTTTAGGCACAATCATCCATAAAATAGCGCGGCCAATTGTTGTATCAACTAACTGAGTTCTAACCTCAATATCACCTTTATCACTTATGAGTTTTTCTGTAATACGCACCTTAACTCTAGCATGCAATGATGCAAAACCTGAACGATAAACACGCTCAGCTTCTTTTGGCCCATACAATACCATTCCCTCACCTTTAGCATTTATGCAATCTCGTGTCATGTAGTATAAACCAAGTACAACATCTTGAGATGGTACGATTATTGGCTCGCCACTTGCTGGTGATAAAATATTGTTTGTAGACATCATTAAGGCTCTAGCCTCTAATTGTGCTTCTAAAGTTAAAGGAACATGAACGGCCATCTGATCACCGTCAAAGTCAGCGTTATAAGCAGCACAAACAAGAGGGTGTAATTGAATTGCTTTGCCCTCAATTAGAATAGGTTCAAAGGCTTGAATACCTAATCGATGCAGTGTTGGGGCGCGATTAAGCATTACTGGATGCTCGCGAATAACTTCATCAAGAATATCCCAAACAACAGGCTCTTCACGTTCAACCATTTTCTTGGCTGCTTTAATCGTTGTCGCTAATCCGCGCACTTCTAATTTACCATAAATAAATGGTTTAAATAATTCTAATGCCATCCTCTTAGGTAAACCACATTGATGGAGACGAAGATAAGGACCAACAGTGATAACAGAGCGCCCAGAATAATCAACACGCTTACCAAGCAAGTTCTGCCGGAAACGACCTTGTTTACCTTTGATCATGTCAGCCAAAGATTTTAATGGACGTTTATTTGAACCAGTAATAGCACGTCCACGACGACCATTGTCAAGTAATGCGTCTACAGCCTCTTGAAGCATTCTCTTTTCATTTCGTACAATTATATCAGGAGCTGTTAAGTCCAATAGACGTTTTAAGCGATTGTTGCGGTTAATAACACGACGATATAAATCATTTAAATCAGAAGTTGCAAAGCGGCCACCATCTAATGGAACAAGTGGGCGCAAATCCGGTGGCAATACAGGTAATACATTCAGTATCATCCATTCAGGTTTATTATCAGACTGAATAAACGCTTCTAATAGTTTTATACGTTTAGTTAATTTCTTACGTTTAGTTTCAGAATTAGTTGTGTTTAATTCTTCACGCAATACTTCGCATTCTTGCTTCAAATCAAGATTTTTTAATAAGAGCTGGATTGCTTCCGCACCCATTTTAGAGTTAAATTCATCACCAAATTCTTCTAAAGCATCAAGATATTGTTCTTCAGTTAGTATCTGTCCACGTTCTAAGCTTGTCATACCTCCTTCGACAACAACATAGGATTCGAAATATAGAACTCTCTCAATATCACGTAAAGGCATATCAAGTAACAAACCAATCCGTGATGGTAATGATTTTAAGAACCATATATGTGCTGTCGGTGAAGCTAACTCAATATGACCCATTCGTTCGCGTCGAACTTTACTCTGAGTTACCTCAACTCCACATTTTTCACAAATGACACCTCGATGTTTTAATCGTTTGTATTTACCACACAAACATTCATAATCCTTAACCGGCCCAAAAATACGTGCACAAAAAAGACCATCGCGTTCAGGTTTAAACGTTCTGTAGTTAATAGTTTCCGGCTTTTTTACTTCACCAAATGACCATGATCGAATCATATCTGGGGAGGCTAGAGAAATCTTAATAGCATCAAACTCTTCAATTTTAGTCTGTGCTTTTAGAAATTTTAATAAGTCTTTCACTGAATGGCTCCTATCGGAGTTAAACCTGCGAAGAAGCAGCTATAACTACTCCTCCTAGATCTAATGCAACAATATTTAAAATAAAGCACGCTAGTAAGCGTTATGGTATCACTTATTAATCATCTTCTAATTCTATGTTAATACCTAATGAACGAATCTCTTTTAATAGTACGTTGAAAGACTCTAACATTCCAGGTTCCATTTGATGATTGTCATCTACTATATTTTTGTACATCTTTGTGCGTCCATTAACATCATCTGATTTAACTGTAAGCATTTCCTGCAAGGTATAAGCGGCGCCATATGCCTCTAAAGCCCAAACTTCCATTTCACCAAAACGCTGACCACCAAACTGTGCCTTTCCACCCAACGGTTGTTGTGTGACTAGACTATATGAACCAGTTGAACGAGCATGCATCTTATCATCAACAAGATGATTTAACTTCAGCATATACATATAGCCAACAGTAACTTGCCGTTCAAATTTTTCGCCTGTACGGCCATCATACAATGTAATTTGGCCTGAAGTAGGCATGTTTGCAAGAGTTAATAATTCTTTAATTTCTTTTTCTTTTGCACCATCAAATACAGGTGTTGCAATTGGCATGCCTTTCTTTAAATTATGTGCAAGTCGTACTATTTCTTTATCAGAAAAAGTACTTAAATCAACTGTTTGACGAGGACTATCTCCTAAGTTATAAGCTTTCTGAATAAATGTTCTTAATTTATCTATTTCATGCATCTGACTCAGCATAGAATTAATCATATCTCCTATACCTTTAGCCGCCATACCCAAATGAGTTTCTAAAATTTGACCAATATTCATGCGCGATGGTACGCCAAGTGGATTTAGAACGATGTCAACAGGATTACCACTTTCATCGTAAGGCATATCTTCAACAGGATTAATTTTTGAAATAACACCTTTGTTGCCATGACGACCAGCCATTTTATCACCTGGTTGAATTTGGCGTTTTACTGCTAAATAAACTTTAACAATTTTTAATACTCCTGGAACTAAATCATCACCTTGAGTAATTTTATTACGTTTAGCATCTAACTTTTTCTCGAATTCATTCTTAAGATCATCGTACTGTACAGCCAATTCTTCTAAATGATTTTGTTTTTCTTCATTCTTCAAAGATAATTCTAACCAAGATTCGTATGATAATTTATCTAGTTTCTCAGGTTCAATTCCGCCATTAATTAGTACTGTTCTAATACGAGCAAATAAGTCTATTTCAAAAATACGTAACTCTTCTGTTAAGTCTTTTTTCGCATCACGAAGCTGCATTTTTTCAATTTCTAATGCACGTTTATCTTTTTCTACACCATCGCGAGTAAATACTTGAACATCAATAACAGTTCCTGATACACCATTTGGTACTCGTAGTGAAGAATCTTTAACATCAGATGCTTTTTCACCAAAAATGGCACGTAACAATTTTTCTTCTGGTGTTAATTGCGTTTCACCTTTAGGCGTTACCTTACCAACAAGAATGTCGCCGCCAGTTACTTCAGCACCGATATATACAATCCCTGATTCGTCAAGCTTAGATAATGCAGCCTCACCTACATTAGGAATATCTGCAGTAATATCTTCTGCTCCTAATTTAGTATCACGAGATACACAAGATAATTCCTGGATATGAATACTAGTAAAACGATCTTCTTGCACTACTCGTTCAGATATCAAAATAGAATCTTCAAAGTTGTAACCATTCCATGGCATGAATGCAACACGCATATTTTGACCAAGCGCTAACTCACCTAAATCTGTTGATGGTCCATCAGCTAAAACATCTCCTGACTCAATAGACTCTCCAAGCCAAACACACGGCATCTGATTAATGCAAGTGTTCTGATTAGAACGCGTATATTTAGTTAAATTATAAATATCAATACCAGCTTCACCATGATACATCTCATCTTCATTAACTTTGATAACAATACGAGAAGCATCAACATACTGAATTGTTCCACCACGTTTAGCAACTGCTGTTACTCCAGAATCAACAGCAACGGCTCGCTCCATGCCAGTTCCAACCAACGGTTTATCTGAACGCAATGTCGGTACAGCCTGGCGTTGCATATTCGCACCCATTAACGCACGATTTGCATCATCATGCTCAAGAAATGGAATCAATGAGGCTCCAACAGAAACAATTTGTTGTGTTGAAACATCCATATATTCCACTTGATCCTGTCCAAACAAACTAGATTCACCTTTATTGCGGCAAGTGACTAATTCTTCAATAAATCGACAATCATCATCCAAAACACTGTTTGCTTGTGCGATTATATAGCTACCTTCTTCAATTGCTGATAAATAATGAATTTCATCAGTTACAATACTATTACGAACTACACGATAAGGTGTTTCTAAAAAACCATATTCATTAGTACGTGCATATACAGACAATGAATTAATTAATCCAATATTTGGACCTTCAGGTGTTTCGATTGGACATACTCGCCCGTAGTGAGTTGGATGTACATCACGAACTTCAAAGCCAGCTCGCTCACGTGTTAGTCCACCAGGCCCTAATGCTGAGATACGACGTTTATGTGTAATTTCAGAGAGTGGGTTATTCTGATCCATAAACTGTGATAATTGGCTTGATCCAAAAAACTCTTTAATAGCAGCAGAAATTGGTTTTGCATTAATCATATCTTGAGGCATTAGAGAATCTAAATCACCTAACGATAGACGCTCCTTAACTGCACGTTCCACTCGCACCAAACCAACTCGGAACTGATTTTCAGCCATTTCACCAACTGATCGAATGCGACGATTACCCAAGTGATCAATATCATTAACTTCACCTTTACCATTGCGAATATCAATAAGTTTTTTCATTACATCAATGATATCTATTTTGCTTAAAACACTTGAACCTTCAGTTGTACATCTATCAAGTGAGCGATTAAATTTCATACGCCCAACAATAGAAAGATCATAACGTTCTTCAGAAAAGAATAAGTTTTCAAATAAATTTTCTGCCGCTTCTCTAGTAGGTGGTTCTCCTGGGCGCATCATTCGATAAATTTCAACTAGTGCACCAAAACGATCACTTGTTGAATCAGCCCGCAGTGTTTCTGAAATATGCGCACCATGATCTAAATCATTAGTAAATAAAGTCTCAATAATTTTATAACCACATTTATTTAAATATACTATATTTTCAAGAGAAAGTTCTGTGTTAGCTTTGCAGATTAATTCCCCTGTACTTTCATTAAAATAATCTTTAGCAATAACTTTTCCTACAATATATTCAACAGGCACCTCAATAATTGAAATTTTATCTCTTTCTAGATGACGAATGTGACGTATAGTAATTCTACGGCCTTTTTCAATATAAACTTTGCCATTTGCTTCAATATCAAAAGAAGCGGTTTCACCGCGTAAACGCTCTGGTATCAAGCTCATTAAAAACTTACTATCACAGATTTGAAAAATAGTTTTCTCAAAAAAGATATTGAGAATTTCCTCAGTACTATAATCCATAGCACGTAAAATAATTGTAGCAGGTAACTTGCGACGACGATCAATGCGAACAAAAAGATTATCCTTAAGGTCAAATTCAAAATCTAACCATGAACCACGATAAGGAATAATACGTGCATTATACAATACCTTTCCTGAAGAATGAGTTTTACCTTTATCACTATCAAAAAATACACCAGGACTGCGATGCAATTGAGATACAATAACGCGCTCTGTACCATTTATAATAAAAGTGCCATTATTAGTCATGAGAGGAATTTCACCCATGTAAACTTCTTGCTCTTTTATATCTTTTACTTTTCCTATTTGAGTTTCACGTTCATAAATAATAAGACGTAATTTAACTCGCAAAGGAACAGAGTAAGTTACACCGCGAATCTGACATTCTTTAACATCAAATATAGATTCACCAAGACGATAGCTAACATATTGCAATTCAGCATTGCAACTATAACTTTTAATTGGAAATACAGAACGAAACGCTGCTTCCAATCCATTCTTACCTTCTGAATCTCTCTCGATAAACTTTGAGAATGAGTTAAGTTGGATAGATAAAAGATAAGGAATGTCTAAAACTTGCGGACGCTTCCCAAAATCCTTACGAATACGTTTTTTCTCGGTATAGGAGTAAACCATAGGGTTCCTCATCTGCTGATTAGTGGTCATCTCTTCCGTAAAGGCAGAGCTGGAACACTATTTTAGAACAAAAAACAGATTATTTTCTATAATGCTTATTGATGCCACTTTAAGTTATTTCATTGAATTGTATAATCATTAATATGTGATTGTTTGACTCATAAGTTTATTAGATATAAGTCGTTAACATAAAAAGCATTTAAAGAAAAATTCGATAATTAAAAGTGTAATATTACTAATATCATAATGTTCTTTTATAGCGCAAAAAGGCTGGTGATTTTTTAATCACCAGCCATCGGCCTATAAAATTAGGCCTTCAACTTAAAAAGAGACTTATTTAATTTCAACAGAAGCACCAGCTTCTTCTATAGACTTTTTCAACGTTTTAGATTCTTCTTTACTTACTGCTTCTTTAATTGTTACTGGTGCTGATTCCACCATATCTTTAGCTTCTTTTAATCCCAAGCCAGTTATCATACGAATAACTTTAATAACCGCAACTTTATTAGATCCTATAGCAGATAAAATAACATCAAATTCAGTTTTTTCTTCATCTGATTCAGATGTTACAGTGGTGTCAATAGGTACAGAAACAGTAGCAGAAACAGCAAATTTATTTTCCATCATTGCAATAAGCTCAACAATATCCATTACAGACATTTCTGCAACCGTATCAAGAATTTGTTCTTTAGTTAAAGACATAACAATAGTTCCCAAAATTCAAAAATATTTTATATGTTAAAAAAAATTATGAAAATAAGCTTAAGCGGCTTTTTTTTGATCTCGTATGGCTGCTAGAACGCAAACTAATTTACCAGCAGAAGCTTCTTTCATTGTTAACATCAGACGTATAATTGCTTCTTCGAAAGTGGGAAGATCTGCTAAACGATCAATTTGGTTTGCTGGAATAAAATCTTCACCAAAGGCTGCCGCTTTAATTTCGAACATTGGATTTAATTTTTTAAATTCTTTAAACAAACGAGCCGCTGCTCCAGGATGTTTTTTAGAAAAAGCGATTAATATTTGACCAACAAACGCTTCTTTAAGACACTCATAAATAGTACCTTTGATAAGGCGGTGCATTAATGTGTTACGAACAACACGAAGATAGACTCCTGATTTACGCCCTTCTTTGCGTAGTTCAGTCATTTTATTAGCAGTTACACCACTAAAATCTGCAATAACTATAGATAGTGCATCTTTAGCTAATTCGTTAACTTCAGAAATAATCTCTTGTTTATTTTGAAAATTTAATGACATTAAATTTTTGCTCCTAGATTAACATGGTTATCTCGTGGTTCGTATAAAACTTAAGCATATAATATATTAAATATTAAAGATGTTTAATAGCATCTAAAATTAATCTTAGTTTTTCTAGTCACATTCACATTAGTATATAAATAATTACTCATATCTATGATCTCTGGAGGATCTTCTTGTAAAATATTAATTATTAATTTTTGTAGAAATTTAATATAAAAGATGAAGTTAAAATAACATATAAAATTATGCTTATGCAAATAATTCTGATTCATCGACAAAAATTCCAGCTCCCATAGTAGTAGATAAACTAATTTTCTTAATATAAACTCCTTTAGCAGAAGATGGTTTTATTTTTTTCAACGCGATTAATAATACTTTAAGATTTTCTTTTAATTGATGATTATCAAAATTAATTCTACCAATAGTGGTGTGGATAATACCATTTTTATCATTACGATAACGTATCTGACCAACTTTAGCATTATGAACTGCTTTTGCGACATCAGAAGTTATAGTACCAACTTTAAAACTTGGCATTAATCCGCGAGGTCCTAAAATATGGCCTAACTGACTAACAATATGCATTGCGTCTGGAGAAGAAATAACAACATCAAAACTCATTTCACCTAATTTAATTTTATTAGCAAGATCTTCCATGCCAACTAATTCAGCTCCCGCTATTACTGCATCCTCTGCACTCTTACCTTGAGCAAATGCAGCGATGCGAACAGAGCGACCTGTTCCATGAGGCAAAACAATTGATCCACGAACATTTTGATCAGACTTTCTTGAATCAATGCCAAGATTAACTGCAGCATCAACGCTTTCTATAAATTTAGCAGTCGACAAATCTTTCAAAAGTGTAATTGCTTCAGATATATCATATTTCTTGTATGGATCTATTTTTTTGCGAATATTACGCATGCTTTTGGTTAGTTTAGTCATTCCTAACCCTCAACTGTCAATCCAATAGAGCGAGCAGTACCTTCAATTGAACGCATCATAGCTTTAATATCAGATCCTGTCATATCTGCTGTTTTTGTTTTTGCAATTTCATAAATTTGAGTTCTAGTTACTTTACCAACTTTTTCTTTATTTGGTTTTCCTGAACCTGATTTTATACCAGCAGCTTTTTTTAATAATATAGCAGATGGAGGTGTCTTTGTTATAAATGTAAACGAACGATCTGAATAAACAGTAATTACAACTGGAATTGGAAGGCCTTTTTCTAAGCTATCTGTTTTAGCATTAAACGCTTTACAAAATTCCATAATATTAACACCTTTTTGACCCAAAGCTGGACCAACAGGTGGACTGGGGTTAGCCATGCCAGCTGCAACTTGCAGTTTAACATAAGCTTGTACTTTCTTTGCCATGTTATATACCCAACTAAATTTATAGTATCATTTTAATTATGAAGTTTCATTATATATAATACATATTATATAATTTTTTTATAAACTGTAGTTAATAAAAAAATTTCATAAATTTAGACAAGTTTTTAATATTTTAAAAATAAATTTTAAAATATTTTATATTTTTTCTACTTGACTAAAATCTAGATCTACAGGTGTTGCGCGTCCAAAAATAGAAACAGATAGTTTAAGTCGACTTTTTTCGTAGTCAATTTCTTCAACAACACCATTAAAATCTGCAAACGGACCATGGCTAACACGAACCATTTCACCAGGCTCAAATAGTGTTTTAGGGCGTGGCTTATCACCTGCCTGTTGCAAGCGACTCATAATTTCATCAACTTCTTTGTCACTAATTGGAGCTGGACGATCTGCAGTGCCGCCAATGAAACCCATAACGCGAGGAACACTTCGTACTAAATGCCAACTATTATCATCCATAATCATTTGAATTAAAATATAACCAGGAAAAAATTTACGTTCACTTTTGCGACGCTGACCACTCCGAACTTCAATCACTTCTTCAGTTGGAACTAGAACTTCGCCAAATGCATTTTTCATAGCATATAATTTTATCTGTTCACGCAATGAGTGAGCAACTCTAGCCTCAAAACCAGAAAATGTTTGAATAACATACCATCGTTTTTTAGATGATTCAGACATTTTATAGCCTTAGTTCTGTAAAAAATGAAACTAAACGAACTAATATACCATCTAATCCCCAAAGTATTAATGCCATAACAGCAGTTACTAACGTAACAATTAATGTTGTCTGTAATGTCTCTTGATGAGTTGGCCAAATAACTTTACGTATTTCAATGTAGGCTTTGCGAGAAAATGATAAAGTTGATTTTCCTTTTTCTGTCCACAAAGAAATACCAACAGCAAACGCAATTGTCAAAATAATTACCATTACACGCCATGCGCCATTATAATGCCGAAAATAATAATTACCAACAATAGAAATGATTAATAAAATTATGACAAATATCCATTTTGCCACATCAAAACTACGTCGGTTTTTTTGAGTATCGCTATTCATACTCATAATTTAATCCATCTACTATGATATAATAAAAAATTCATTTTATAAACATAATAAGTCTAATTTATATTAAATTAGACTATTATTGATTGCATCTTACTTCATAGTATCCTATTTATCAAATATTATTATATAGTAATAATTGATTAATTATATTGAAAGATTATCTCAACAATAACTAATTAAATAAATATTAAATTATATAAACCTTTAATTTATACAATTTACATTAAAAGATACCAAGATATGGCATTTTAAAATAATTTTTTTTAAAAAAAATTATTTTATTAACAATACAAACATTTATTACATATCTTCCTTAATAAATATGTAAAATGTAATACTTAATGCATTAAGTTGAAAACTATGCTATGGACGTCATTTTATACTAGTATAAAATGACTAAAATTACTATTTACATATTTTATTCACTTAATTATAGACATTAAATATGCTATTCTGAAATAAATTATGACAAATAATATTTTAAAATGTATTGTGATGCAATTTATAATTTTCACATTTGCTTAAAATGCAAACTTTGATTAAAATTAAATATTAGCACTTATTGTACATAATTGTACTAAAATTTTTTACTAGTTTATAATCTTTGCAATTAATACGCCACAGAAAAATACTAGAAACTATCTGCTTTATTATGTAAACAATTCAATAGAAATTCGCATTATTTTAAAAAATTATTTTTGTTGTTTTTAAATTTAAAATATCTTACTTAGTTACTAACTTTTATAATTCTACAATATATTATACACAGTCATAAAGAACATCCTATATATTAGTAACAAAAAAAAGATTTATCTATAGTTCTTTCTTGTTACTAATATGTAATTATTTAATTTTTGCTTTAACTAAATAATTTATTTTTTATATTTTTGGTTATCTTGATTAATATCTTAAATATGAAACCAATACTTATTTATAATTATCTATTTAAAAATTATATTAAAAATAACTATACGTTTACATCTTTATTAGTTTTAACATCATTCAATCATAAATAATATAAAATTTGTTTAGAAATATAATTAATGTAAAGAATACACTGTTTGCAGCATGAAAAAAATATGATAAAAGTTTTTGGTATCGAGCCGATCCAATATTTATATTACTATTACTTATCTAGCTATAACATTTTATCCATAATTATATGGTTATTTCTGCATAATATAATGAAATTTTTCTGTTATTATAAATAGAAAAATATAAATAATTGTTAATTAAACAATTATTACAAAGATTATCAGTTTAATTAAATTTAGAAGTATAGATACGTTCATTATAGTAATACAGCAATGATAGCAATATATAAAAGTTATTCTACTATTATTAACATTGGACTATTATATTCAAATGTTAACTATAAATTTTATTTTGAAATTTTTCCTTTCTGTTGTTATCTTTCTACTTTAAAATATTCTGGTAATTTATTACAAAATATCAATAAAGTAGTAAAAATATACTATTCATTATTTATTGAAGTAAAAATTAGTAAACAATGTAATATAATGTTCTAATTGTGGTGCTGATAGGCAGATTTGAACTGCCGACCTCACCCTTACCAAGGGTGTGCTATACCAACTAAGCTATATCAGCAGTCTGGAGCAGGAAGCGGGAATCGAACCCGCATCATCAGCTTGGAAGGCTGAGGTAATTGCCATTATACGATACCTGCAATTACATAATTTATGGTGGTGGGAGAAGGATTCGAACCTTCGAAGTCTATAACGGCAGATTTACAGTCTGCTCCCTTTAGCCGCTCGGGAATCCCACCTTTTATTATATTAAAATGACTCTTGGTGCCGGCACCAAGAGTCGAACTCGGGACCTACTGATTACAAGTCAGTTGCTCTACCAACTGAGCTATGCCGGCATCAAGTGTTTCGTATTTTAGGTAGAGAGTAAATATCTTACAACAAAAAAATAAAATATTTATTATTTTTAATATAAGAATAATAAATATTTTTTGTCACTATATTACTCTAGTTAAAAATAATATTAATTGTTAACTAATAAAAATATCATATATTATACAATATTATTGTATAATTAAAAGTAAAAATATAAAAATAAATTAGCATTAATTACACAATTAATGCTAAAACATAAAAATCTACGTTTAAATATATTTAATTATTACTAAATATATTTTATTAGTTACAAACTATTATGATAACTTGTGAAAATATATATGTTCTGTTATGAAAAAACAAAAAAAAATTTCAAGTACACCTTATTTAGAGTTTGACCGTGAACATTGGGCGATATTGCGTGATTCTGTTCCGCTAGATCTAGTTACAAATAAAGAGCTGTTAGATCTAAATAGTATAAATGATGAGATTTCAATGAATGAAGTAAATGAAATTTATCTCCCAATTTCACGACTGTTAAGCCTTTATATTAGTTCAAATTTACGTAGACAGGCTACTTTAGAACAGTTCCTTGGAAGGAACTGTTCTAAAGTATCTTATATTATCGGTATTGCAGGAAGTGTTGCAGTTGGTAAAAGTACAACAGCGCGCCTATTACAAACTTTATTAAGTCGTTGGCCAGAACATCGTAAAGTTGATCTTATTGCAACAGATGGTTTTTTATATCCAAATAAAATTTTAAATGAACGAGGTATAATAAATAAAAAGGGATTTCCTCAATCTTATGATATGCATAGTTTAGTAAAATTTGTTTCTGATATAAAATCTGGTGTCAAGAGGATTACAGCTCCAGTATATTCCCATTCTGCTTATGATATTGTTCCAGGTAAAAAACAAATGATTGAGCAGCCTGATATTCTTATCTTAGAAGGTTTAAATGTTTTACAAAGTAAAATAGATTATCCACATGCTAAATATCATGTTTTTGTATCTGATTTTGTTGATTTTTCCATTTATGTTGATGCTTCAGAAAATTTATTAAAAAAATGGTATATAGATAGATTCATAAAATTCTGCAAAGGTGCCTTCTCTGACCCTGGCGTCTATTTTTATCATTATTCTAAATTAAATCAAGAAGAATCTATTAAAGAAGCTAAAACGATATGGGAAAAAATTAATAAAATAAATCTTAAAAAAAATATAATACCAACTAAAGAAAGAGCCAGCTTAATCATAACTAAAGATTCTAATCATTCAATTGCAAATATTAGATTAAGAAAGTGATTTCAGATATCATATGTAATTAAATTATATTTAATTATTTAAATTATCTGGACGTAATGAAATTTCACCATCTATATAAGAAATAATTTTCCCATTTTGTTCTAACAAAATTGTACCATGTTCACCAATGCCTTTCACAACACCAACCTCTAGATGATCACCAATATGTAACCTTATTTTTTTATGTAAAAAATTATCCAATGCCAACCATCGTTTAATAAAAGGAAATAGACCATATTTCTCAAATTGAACTAATTCGTGACGCAATGCCAAAATAATATGACCAGCAACAAGATTTCTTTCTATTTTAATGCCAGTCTGTTCAAAATCAATCCATTCCTGATTTATATCTCTTTTATAATTAGAACTCATTGAGATATTAATACCAATTCCAATAATAATATGAGCTGAATTTCCAGCTTTACTTATTATTTCAATTAAAATACCAGCAAGCTTTTTTTCATTAAGATAAAGATCATTTGGCCACTTAACTTTTATATTATTTCTTCCACTCAATTTATTAAGATTTTCAGCGACAACAATGCTTGCAACTAAACTTAATCCCATTGCCGCTACTGATCCTTGTTCTAAATTCCAATATAATGACAAATAAAGATTACAACCAAAAGGAGAAGCCCAATATCTACCACGTCGCCCCCTACCAGCAGTTTGATATTCTGCAATGCAAGCATCGCCAGAACTTAATTTATCAATACACTCAAGTAAATATTGATTTGTAGAATTTATAACTGGTTTTATAATTATATTTCCTCGTTTAACTAAGCTATAAATTCGTTCATAGTCTAATAACTCAATTTTTTTAATAAATTGATAATCTTTACCACTAATATTATTAACTTCAATACCCCATTTACGCAGTGTATAAATATGTTTATTGATACCACTTTTTTCAATACCAACTGATTCACTTAATTGCTCACATGAATGTATACTAGTGTCACAAAGTATTTTAATGAGTTTTAAAAGAATAGTTAAATCTTTCATGAAATAGCATCCATAGCGTTTATTTCACCATATTTACCGATAAAACAAACTTCTGGTTCTAGTGTGATAGAAAATTTTTTCATAACTTGCTTGCTAACATAACGACCTAAATTTACAATATCTTTTCCAGTTGCATTATTTTTATTAATTAAAACCAATGCTTGATCCATATGTACCGCAGCACCGCCACATTGATAACCTTTTAGATTACATTGATCAATTAACCATCCAGCTGCAATTTTTACTTTACCATCAAGTTGAGGATATCCAGGACATTGAGGATAAGAAATTTTTATTTTATTTGCATCAATGCTAGAAATAAGTGGATTTTTAAAAAAACTTCCAGTATTTCCAAGAAGAATCGGATCTGGCAACTTACTTTTTCGAATTTTACAAACTGTATTAAATATATTTTTTGCTGTCAATATTTGATCTGTTAAAAAAGCTAATCCAGCATACGATAATATTGGTTTCCATAATTTATTAAGTTTTAAACCTACTGAAACAACCGCAAAATTTTTATTGTATTTGTGCTTAAAAATACTATCTCTATAACCGAATTGGCACTCAGAGACATTTAAACGATTTTGTTTGCCATTATTTAGATTAAGAATATCGATATAGTGACACACGTCTTTAAATTCCATACCATAAGCGCCAATGTTTTGTATAGGAGCAGCACCTACAGATCCTGGAATTAAAGCCATGTTTTCTAATCCATATATTTCATTTTTTATAAGTTCTTCAACCAATTGATGCCAATTATTTCCAGCACCTACATGAATAAACCATTCACTAGATGATTCAGTTATCTCTAATGCTCTGATAAGATTTAAAATAACTATGCCATCAAAATCATCAATGAAGAGAACGTTACTACCATTTCCTAATAATAAAACTGGACAAGATTTTACTTGTGCATCTCTCCATAATGCTAGCAATTCTTCTTTTGAAGAAGCTGAGTATATTGCTTTCGCTTTAGCATTAAGCCCAAAAGTATTATATTTTTTTAATTCACCAAAATTGTTAGAATGCATATCAAAACTCAGTTTATATATAGTGATAATTATAGTTTATTCATATATACAAAAGATGAAATGTAATTAATTTATTATTTTTTACTAGTAAAAAATAATAAATTAATTACATCTTTAAAGATTGAAGATGAATTTATTTATTATGTACTCATAATACAGTAATGTCTCTTAAAAAGACAATATTATCAATAAGATGAATCTATAATCTTTTGTATATAGATTTTTAACTTACATTAATCCAATTATATATAAATTAGTATAATATAATAATTAAAGATCTTGTAATGATATAATATTTATTAAATTATTGCAATGATTCGATTGTTTTGATATTTATCAAGTATTTAAAAATTAGACATTGTTTTCTTAATAAAATATTAACTATTATACACAACAACTAAAATTTATAAAACACATTTTTAAAAATAAGATACTTATCAAGAGGATAATAAAATTCATATTTTTGTGTAATAATGTAAGATTGTAAGTAGTAATATTACTATTAATAAAATTATTCTGATGAATATTGATAGTAATATTTTTATTTATAAGTTACTAAACATTTTATACTTATTTACTTCATAAAAAATATAGAATTTTATAGATAATGTAAGTTTTAAAACTTTAGTATAATTTACTAAGCTATTAAACAGCACTAAATTGAATTTGATTTTATTTATTTATGACTATACTATATTACTATTAATTTTATATAACATAGATTAATAGAAACAAACATCAATACAAGAAAAATTAATTATGCATTAATAATTTATTTTACTTATTTATATTATACAATAAAAATTAAGTAGTTTGTCGTATTTATCAAAAATTAACTTTAATAATTAAACTAAACTAAGTTTCTTAAAAAATAATTTTTAATATCATTTCATTATCCTAGTATTAATATTTATTTAAAAATTTTATTTTATAAATATCATTTTAGACAAAACAAATAAATATTAATACTTATATTAAAAGAAATAAAAAATTTGATAGATTTTTTATAAAAAACATTTTTTTAAAATTATTTTAGATTAAGAATTTTTATTCTATTCAGAGTAAAAAAATATATTTTAAATAAAATTTAAATAATATTACTAATTACTAATGTGTTTTTATTTGATTTTATTTTATTTATATGTAAGAATAAAATTCTTTTTATAGACAAAATATTAAAATTTAGCTATAAAATTTAAACTAAATATTATTTTAATAAATCAATACTTTAAAAAATTATTTAATAACGAATATCCTCTTTCACTCAATATGCTTTCTGGATGAAATTGAACACCTTGAATAGGTAGCGTTTTGTGCTTAATTCCCATAATTTCGTCAATATTCCCATTATATAATGTCCAGGCAATTACATCAAAAACATCAGGTAATGATTTAAAATCAATAACTAAAGAATGATAACAAATAACATTCAATGGATTATTTAATCCTTTTAAAATTCCTTGTTGATTATGATTAATTTCTGATATTTTACCATGAATTATTTTTCTGGCTTTAATGATATAACCACCAAAAGCTTGAGCAATTGCTTGGTGGCCAAGGCAAATACCTAAAATTGGAATCTTATCTGCAAAATATGAAATTATACTTAACGATCTACCAGCTTGATTAGGAGTACATGGTCCTGGTGAAATAACTAAGTGTGTTACAGATAATCTTTTTATATCAGATATAGTTATTTCATCATTGCGCTTAACAATAACATTGGCTCCTAATACGCAGAAATATTGATATAGATTATAAGTAAATGAATCATAATTATCAATTATTAAAAGCATAATACTATCTGTCCAAATAATTTTTATAGTAATAATTTTTAATTATAACATTTTTATTAAAGCAAGTTATAAATATAGCAATATAGTAATATAGTAATATAGTAATATAGTAATATAGTAATATAGTAATATAGTAATATAGTAATATAGTAATATAGTAATAT
>JBHEQS010000007.1:0-94056 GCA_046530765.1 Arsenophonus sp. | reverse complement strand
TTAAGATACTAAGTAGTAAAATTAAAAAAAAAGCATATTATATTGCACACAACAAACTATATATTTTAAATATAATGTACCATGTAGTATTCTTCCAATATTGATTTTTATATTTTATAATTTACTATATTTGATATTAGTTATTTAGAGCTTCTTGTTTCTAAAAATGCAAGTTATTATTTATAATATTGTTGATTTTAATTATTAATAGATCATTTTTTATAAAAAAAATTACGTTTATATTTTATAGTTTAATTATAAGTTTACCATTCTATTTATTAACTATAATACAATGAATTAGTCTAAATTATAAACATATAATTTGAAATACTATATAATTATATATATAGTAAAATATATGTAAATTTATTTTAAAAAACTTAATCTTATATAGACATATATTTGTATATATTAAATTTAATGAATATAAATTAAATAATTTTATTTTATATTTTAATAAATAATTAAAAATTTAATAATCAATTAATATTAATTGATTAAAATAAGTTATGATTAAAATTATAAGATAATTAAATTCAGAGATATTATATTAAAATTATATATTAAGTAATTTACTTACTTCATATTTAATAGATTTAAACAAGTATTTTATAAAAAAAACTATAGTCATTAAAAGTTAATTTATTTTATTTATAAATATATAATTTGTATATTTTATAACAAAAAAACAAGAAATATATGGATAAATACATCTACAATAATTAAATATTTATTATATATAAAATATCTATATATAAATTTATGATTGTAGAGATTACTAATTTTATTTATTTTAATCATTTGATAAACTAAAAATTTTATTTTATTATTTGTAATTTAGTTAAATATTAATAAGATTAATAATTAATAATTAATAATTAATAATTAATAATTAATAATTAGCATTATTTTATGTTACATATTGTTTGATGATAATCAAACTAAAATATTTCTATATATTTTATAAACTATATTAGTTTAATAAGAAAAATAATATAATTCAATGTAATTTTTACTTTATTAAAATTACAACATATAGTATATAATTTAAATTAATATTTTATTTATATACTATAAATTAATTACCTTAAAGTATATTATAATAAGAAATTATAATTAGTGGAATTGTTTTGATATAAATCCAATTAAAATATAACATTGAAGATTATTTGTATTTTTATTTTTTGATATAATATTAAACAATAAAAATACGAGAATATAATATATTTATGTAGTCAATTTAAATGAAAAAAATAAGTATTATATAATTTTAATGATTGATATAAAATAGTTGTTCTAAATTACATTAATATCATAAAATATCTTATTAATGAAATTTAAATTTATATCAAAAAAAAATTTTTATTAACATTAAATACTCCAATGTAAGATTTTTATCTAGTAACATATTTTTTATTTTTCAATCAAATCAAGTTATTAAATTACTTAATTTTATTATGAAATCTAGAATTAAAGTTAGTATATCAAAAAAAATACCAGAATAACTTTCTTATGTTAGTCAAATATTTTATATGCTGGTAACTTTTATTTAATTTTTAAATCACTTTAAATTATGTTAGAAAATTAATTAATTAATTAATTTTTAAATAAAGATTAAATATTAAATTTAAATATATATTATATAAATAATTTATTTTAAATACAATAAGTTCGTAAACTTTATTGATATTATACATAAAACATTATAATTATATCTTTGTAAACGTCATAATAGCCAAATAAATAAAAAGTTAATTTTTGTTAATATTTTTTTTAAAACGAAATTAGTTTTATTTATTTTTTTTAAAAAAAATAAATATACATATTGTCAATGCAAAATCAATGATACAAAAATTTAATTAAATAACTATTTTAGTTTATCTTTTAAATTTAATTTACTAATAATATTAAAATATAATAAAAAATGTTTCTATTATAGAAAATATAATAAAAGATATAAAATCTCTTGAAATAATAATGTATAATATTATTAATATGAACTAACTATAATTCATAATTATATATAATAAAATGAATATTTAATAAAAAGAATTTTTTGACATAATCTAGTATATCTTAAATAAGATATTATATAATATAATTGAAATCGATGCATGTATATAATAGAGATTACTTAATGTTTCTATAATTTAACAAACATATTTAGAGTCGATACTGAAATTTACAGTAAATACTATTACTATCTATATATTGGCAATAAACTTGTTTATATATGTTATAAGTAAATTACTTCTTTTGAAATAAAATAAAATTTAAATAATTAAATTCTAAAGTGATAATTTTTATTGATCAGATAGAAGATAATAAAATATTTTATTATATTATTAATATGCAAAATAAATCAAATATTCTAATTTTATTTATTATAAAGTTTTATTTGGTCAAGAAAATAAATATATAATTATTTAATTTAAAACAGTTAGTTGTAGTTATATCCTGAAAGTTAATCAATTATTAAATTAATTTAATAATTGATTAAGCATCATTCTTGTATGCAAAGTTTTGATTAATTTTTAAGCTATCGCAATGTTTTTATATTTTGCATGGCAGATTTTATTAGTTTCATTTAATGATAAAAACAAAAATAGATTAATTTGTTAGTAATAATTTATTATTAGCAGGAATTTTATGTAAGATTTAAATAATATCAATAAAATATCATTATAAATAAATAAGATATAAATAAACAAGAGAAGTAATTTACTAAAAATTTAACAGCATACGGAATATACGGCATACCAAAAAATTAAAAAAATAAAAAAATAAATATTTGGTGTTTAGCTTAATAATTATATTATAATATTATTATAGTTTAGCCGAATGTTGAATAATTATTATAAAAATTAGTAATTCGTTTAAATAATTATTTCACATTTCTGCTTATATATATTAAAGAAATTAGAAATAATAAGTAAGTTGTAAATGTAAGAATTTCGCAACTAATTTAAAATTGGAATTTTATTAGTAACATTAGTTATTAAAATGTAAAATTTATTATAAAATTCTAGTAATAAATTTGTATCTTTATCTTTTATGTCAACTAATTAATTTATTATATAAAAATTATTAATCTATTAAATTATATTATATATACATTTATAAAATTATTTATAAAATTAATTTTAATCAAAAGATTAAATCATTAAAAGATTAATTAAAACAATAAAATAAATACTTCTACATCTGAATTATATATTTTTATTTAAAGTATATTTAACTTATATATATCAAATATGTATAAAAATTTAGATCGATTGCATTATGATAAAATTATATCAAGAAAATATAGTAGTTTTATATGTTTTAATAAAACATTAACACATATAATAAATATTATTAATAAAGTATAATATTTTGATAATTGGCAAGATATACAATTACTATATCTTACTTTTATTAATGCTAAAATATATATTTTATTCAAACTGCATTAATGATGTTTTACTAAAATTTTATTATTTATAAGATCACTTAAATTATTAATTAATTTATATTTAAATACTCTATTTTGGCTATTAATTTTAATTTAATTTAAATATCAAAATATAGAAATATAAAATAAAATTAGAAATTTATTGTTTAAAAATAACAAAAGTAGTTATTATAATATAGGAAGGTAAATAATAATTTTACATACGTATTATATATAACTTCATGTAATTAACAATGAATTATATTAAAATATAGTTTTTATTATATTAACATATTTTCAAATACTTATTTAAATTAATAATGTTTATTTTGTGTAAATGAAATACTAAGCAATTAATATCTTTTAGAATAGAAAAAATGTTTTTAAACCAATCTTAATTCTTATGATTTTTATAGTTAATTTATATGTAACAATGATTATTAATTTTTATTTTTTAGTTTATTAATTAGTTTTAATAAACTTTATTTAATTAATATGTTTTTGTTAATTTAACAAAATTAATATTATTTTCATATTTATCAAGTTAACTTAATAAATTTATCAAATATATATATTTTTATTTTTATATTTTATTAATTATAATTATTTTAAATTGCAGTATCATCATGAGTATATAATTATAGTTGAAAATAACATATATTATTAAAATAAATAAAATTATTAAATATTTTTTTTAAACTAAATATATAAATTCGACTATGAATAAAATTAAGATGCATAACAAACAATTATTTGATATAAAATTTTTTATTTTGTTTATATTTTATATACCATTAACATGGTATATATTTTTTTAAAATTTTATGACTGTTTTTTTAATATTTCTAAATATAATATATTAATTAACGTAAAATATATGATTCATTAAAATATAAAAACAATTCAAGAAATTAAATTAAAATGATTGTTATGAAAAAATAAAGCTATAGCACTTAAATTTAGATAAATAAATAAATAAAGACAATAAAAATGAAAAGTAGTTATTAAACATCTTTATTTATTTCATAATTTATCAATTACGTAATTGTGGTGTTCTAAGTTTATTTTTAATTGATTCCGACAATTCATCTAAAGAAGACTGTTCTGGATGTTCATTAGAAGCTTCATAAGTAATCTGAGCTTCAGCAAGATAAGTATGAATACGATCACCATTGTCATCCTCCATGACTACATGGTACCATGGAGATGATCGAAGAGTTACATTAGATGCAATATCGTCATTCTGTAATTTATCTAAAGAATATTCGGCATCAACGTCGATTATTACTCCAAGATAACCAAGGAGTTTATGTCTTACTTGTTGACCGATACTAAATTTACTTGTAGTCATCATATCCATCTCCTAAATTCTTGCGTATTTCATGTTCAAAAAAACATAAATATTAGATAGATTTTCTTTTTATTTTAGTTTCTTAAAATCTGTAATTTATAAATATTATAAATCTCTATTTTATTAAAGTATCTGTTTTTTTAACAACAATATATTGAATTTTTCATTTATAATAATATAACTCTATTATATGAGATATAAGCAAAATTATTATTATCTATCAAAAAATTTAATGTGCATAAATTATATTAACTTTGCATCTATAAAAGCAACATAATTATATGACAATCTTTACAATAAGTATAATGATAGTATCAAAATAAAATCCTTACCAACTGTGAAACAAATTAAATAATCATAAGATTTATTAAAATATGACAATAATTGTCAAAATTGAATATCATAATAATGAAGATTGGTCTTTGTGAAATAAATAGTAATTTTCATATTTTAAATTCTCTGTAACGATTTAAATACACTTTATTGGCTTAGGTAAACCAGCAAGTTTTATTGCTTGTTTTGCAGGGCCTTTTGGGAAAAGGCTATAAAGATAGCGACTATTCCCAATATCATTACCATACTTTTTAGCAATTACTTTTACTAACATTCTAATATTGGGTGATATGTTGAATGAAAAATAAAATTCTCTGATAAAGTAAATAATTTTCCAATGTTGATCAGTTAATATAATATTCTCTTGCTTAGCTAAAATATATACAATTGATTCATTCCACTCTTGGCTATTTTTAAGGTAACCATCAGAATCAGTTTTAATTTCACAACCTTTAAATATAAACATATTCTATTTTTAATTTTAAATAAAATGTATTAATTAATTTAATATAATTGAATTTTTAACAAAAGTAAATTATTATAGATTAGTTAATTGAAAAGACTTATACAATTAATGTGCATCGTAGATTGTAGAGAAATGAAAAAACTGCTAGCATAAACTACTATAAAGTTTAAATCTTTTATTATATAATATTTTATTTCTAATAAAATTTAAAATAAATACTATCAAAACTAGAAAAATTAATAAATTTTTATAAAACTATACAAATTACTTTAAGTTATTTAAACGTAAAATATTGTCGTTTATAAAAATAAATACTTATAAAATTATTTTATTATTATTTATTCATTATTTTTATATTTAATATGATCTCAATCATATTAAATATAAAAATATAGTATTAATTAAGAATTTATTTTTAATAACTATACATCTAATAACTATTTACTAAACAATTTTTAGTTGTATAATTCAGAAAAGTATATATTACAATTGATGCCGTTATTTTATTTAGTAATTGCCTTTACTGGCAATAGCTATTTTGCTAAATATTTTAATTATATTTTTTATAATTTATGTTACTGTATAATTAAAAGAGTATTTTAAATATATTAAAAATACTTATAATTGATTTCACCTTTTACTTAATTAATTTAAATATATATAATTATTAATATAAATAAGATATATAGATATATATAATAAAAAATTCAATTTTTTTATATTTTTTAAATATATAAAACACTATAATTTTTTATAAAAAAATAGATATAAGGATTCATGTTACTTCATAAATAAAACATATTAATTGTGAATACTTCTAATTATAATATTATTTGTAACTGAGCTTAAACAACATCAACATTTTTTACTATATAACTACTATAATAATAATTTATTAACTTTTTAGAAAATAAGAAAAGATAGTAATAGAATTATAAAAAACATCATTTATCCATCAGTCTTGTGCATATTTTATTTTTATAAAAAAATTTTGTAAATAAAAAAATGATACATAACAATATGCTTAATCACATGTTTATTATACAACATTGGTTTCTAGTTTTAATTGATAAATATTTCAAGAATTCTAAATTTTTTTTATTAATTATACTTGACGATAAAGTATAATATAAACTAATAACAGAATTTCTTTGCAACTTTTTTGTATTTAAGTTTTATTTATGTTAAAGAAATTAATGTTTTATACTGAAAGTATTTATTTAATTATAATTTTAATAAAATAAATATTATTTATAAAAAGATAATAACTATTTTGCCGTTACAGATAATATACTATAATTTTAATTTAAACTATAATATCGTTTAACTTTAATAAAGTATGAAATTATTAAACTATTGTTTAGAGAATGAAAATATATAGAAATTTAAATTCTTTATTATATTATTAACAATTTATCAAGATGTTAGTTGTTGTAATAGTATTATTACTAATAAGTAAATTAAATACACTTTTTTTCTAAATTATTTATTAATCAACGTTTTTTAACATTTTATTTATAGGAATAATTAAGATTGCCAATATTGAAGCACAAATTATCAATGTAATCGCAAAGCATGAAAAAATAGATAACATCATATATTGAATATTACCTCCAATAATCCCTGCAACCAAATTACCTAACGCACTGGCGCAAAACCAAAGACCCATTACTTGTCCACGGATTTTTTTAGGAGCAAGTAGTGTCATTGTTGCCAATCCAATCGGGCTTAAACATAATTCACCAAAAGTTAACAGTAAAATACTACTACACAACCAAGCTGGAGAAAGAGTAATATTATGTGTAATAACTATTTTTGCAGCAATTATCATAATGATAAACCCAGACGCTGCAAATAATATACCAATAACAAATTTTGTTGTACTAGTAAGGTTTACGTTCATCTTAGACATAGTTAGCCATAAGAAACTAAATAAAGGTGCAAATATAATTACAAAAAGCGCATTAATTGACTGAAACCATATTGTTGGAATTTCAAATCCATTAACAAGATATCTGTCAGTATAATCACGAGCAAAAATATTAAATGAAGTCTGATTTTGTTCAAAAGCTGACCAAAAAAATGCCGCTGAAACTAGCAATATAAGGCATACTAATAAACGTATACGATCATTTTTATTTAATCCAGTAAGAAAAAACATATAAATAAAATATAGACCAACAAATGATGCAATTATATAAACAAAACTTTTAGCTACAGATGTCCAATTAAATGGCAAAATACCTGTATAAATAAATATAACAATTAAAAACAATAATGTCATTACTAATATAATCAATTTGCCAACGTTTTTACATTTTACGATTGGTTGTTCCCAGCTGTTATCAATACCAAATTCTTTAGCATATCTGCTTATTTGAGGTACGGCATACAATTTAAAGATAAGTAGAGATATGAGCATTCCAATTCCACCAAGACTAAAGCCTAGGTGCCAACCATATTTTTCATGAACTGGCCCAATAATTAGTGGTGCAATAAATGAACCAATATTAATCCCAATATAGAACAGTGAAAATCCTCCATCATAACGCGCATCATCTTTTTTATACAAAGAGCCAACCATAACTGTAACACATGTTTTAGATAAACCTGTTCCAAGTACAATTAACAATAATCCAATAAAAAACAAACTATTACCACAAATTTTAGAAAATGCAATTGAAATGTGTCCTAATGCAATAATTAGTGATCCATACCAAACCGCTTTGCGTTGTCCAAGCCAATTATCAGCCAACCATCCACCTGGAAGTGCTGCAATATAAACTCCTCCAGAAAAAATACCTACAATAGCTGATGATTGTTCTATTGTTAAACCCATTCCTCCTTGCAATAAAGTTGCGTTCATAAATAATATTAATAATGACCTAACACCGTAAAATGAAAACCTTTCCCACATCTCAATTAGAAAGAGAGAGCTAAGTGGATATGGATGCCCAAAGAAAGTTTTAATTTTTGTTACAGTGTATTGCATCTAACTTTTCTCCATTCATTAAAACTTCAATGAAAAATTCTAAAAATTAAAAATGTCACTTTGTGCTTACAAAACATTATCTTTTTTAGTTGAAATATTATAAATAATTTAATATTAAGCAATATTGTTATTTTTAATTTTAAAAATCATGCATTAAAAAGTTTTTATAGTTTAGTTTAATAAACTTAATTATTTTTAATAAAAACATTATAGATAAATAATATAAAATTAATACACTCATTATTTAATAAAATGTTTAAGTTATTTTATGAATTGATTTTTATAGTTAATTCAATTATATATAATTGAATGCAAGGAATATCTTATTAGATATAAATATATTAATTCTTTTTAATTATGTATGTTATCAAAATCACTATAAAGAGATTGCATTCCTAATGGTCTAGTTTTAAATCGACGATGCAACCACATATATTGCTCGGGTGCTTGCATAATTTTTTTTTCAATCAATTTATTCATAAAAATAGCGGTAGATTTTTCATCTTTCTGTTGAAGAGATGTTATGGCGGGATGAATCAATAACTCATAACCTTTAGCATTTTCTAATCGTTTAGGGATAAAAGGTATGATAGCTGGCTTGGCAAGCTTAGCCAAAATATGAGTTCCTATTGTAGTAGCTGTATATTTTACTGCGAAAAAAGGCACAAAAACACTTTTTCTTGGACCGTAATCATGATCAGGAGCGTACCACAAAATTTCTCCTTTCTTGAGGTTACGTACCATACCTTTTATATCTTTACGATCAAGCATGAATTTATTAGAACGCAGTCGCCCCCATGTTTGCATCCAATTTATTACTGGATTATTGTTTGGGCGATAAACACCAATACCAGGATTTAATATACCAAAAATACGTGCACCTAATTCAAGAGTTAGAAAATGAATTCCTACTACAATGATTCCTTGTCCTGTCAGTTGAATTTTTTTAATATTATTTTGTCCCTTAATTATAAACCAACGCTGCACTCGTTTATCAGACCAAAACCAAGCCATACCAGTTTCAAACAATCCCATTCCAACTGATTCGAAATTCTTATTAATCATTTCTTTACGCTTATCTTCGTTCATATAAGGAAAACAGAGTTCTAAATTACGCTCTACTATTTGCAGGCGTTTTTTTAGAATAAATTTTAAAAATCGTCCAAGACGAGTTCCTATCAAATGGATCATAGGATAAGGTAGTGAAACTGATAAATAAAGTAATACAATTCCTAACCACGTTAACCAATATTGTGGATATAAATATGAAATTTTAAAAGTAGATACTTTTATCATCTTTGTTATGTTTAAGTTAAGTTATAAATAATATTATATACTATGATTTTTTTTAGAAAATCTAAATTTTAATTGTATATAGTAAAAAGACTATTAGTTTTTTATTATAAAAAGTAAGACAAAATAAAAAATTAATATCAAAAACTATTTTATTTTCCCTTTGTTTCGTAGATGGTTTTTATTGCATAGAATTAATAGAAGATACATAAATAATAAAAATTAAATTTAATCTCTAATTTTCAATCTTATAAATATTCTGATATTTATAAGATTGATATTATTAGTAAATTTTGTTTTTTTTAAAAAAAAGTATAAATATTGAGTAATATAATGAATAAAATATATTAATATTTATATTAAATAATTTTATAAAAAGCAATATTATATCAATTAGAACATTAATTATGTTAATTTATTTCTTTTTAGATAAATATAATATAGATTAATATCTATATTCATCTTTCAGAAATTAATGCAAATAAGTTTTTTATAATAAAACTTATTTGAATTAGATAGCTTGTTATATTTCTATAATATTGATAAATTATATAATTATTAAAAATATTTATGTAAATAGTTATATTTACTTTGATATAACTGTATATTGTTATGATAACATATAATTTAAATCACTTAAAAAACGTTTTTTATAAATAGTAAATAAAATTAAAAGTTAAATTTAATAATAATTTAATTATTATATTAATATTACTAAATATTTTTCTAATTTTAATTTATGAGTATTTTTTTATAAAAAACTATGAGTTAATAAAATTTATTATTAACTTATTTAAATATAATATAAAATTATATAATATAAAATTACTTGTAAGTTTTCTAATGTTTGTTTTTATATTAAATAATTTACATTAAAATATTATAACAGATCATATTTGTAATGTAATAAAATCAAGTTTTGTCATATACATTAAAAATTAGTTATTTTCTATTTATTCTAGTAATAATTGTTATTTTTTACTTAATTCAAAATTTTAATAGAGAAATAATCAATAATTTAGTCGTATTTTTTTGTTATATTGCTGTTAAACTCATTAAATCAAACAACAATAACATTAAAAACTAATATTGAATGATTATGTAATGGAAATATTCAATATTATTCAATAGTTATCTCAGTTTTATAAAAATATTATTATAATAAAATATAATGTTATTGACATATATTTATTAAATCGCAGTCAATAGAACAATATAATTATTAAGACTAAGAATATCATCAGCATTAAAGTACTATAACCTTGATTCCAAGTTTAGTTGACTTATCAATAAAATTTATTGTACTTTAGTATCGAGTAATAACATTGGAATATCAAAAGCGCTAGAAATTAAATTAAGAAATAATAGCTAAAATTATTAAGGATATCTCACGCATTGTTAATATTTTAACTAATTACAAAATGCAAATAATGTGATAAAAAAAATTTAAATTTTATTGCAACTTAAATATAGTATGTTAGTGTCTAACAAAACTTTAAAATTTTAAATAATAAATAAAATCTAACTTTTACTGATCATAAAAAAATAAAAAACAATATCAGTTTTTTTTAAAAAAAAACTAAATAAATTCTATGACAAGTTCATAAGTAATAAAATATAAATAATATAAAAAAATTATAACTATTAAAAATAATTACTTATTTTATTATATCAGAATAACTTAATACTAATGTAACTCTTATTTTAGTCATCATATAAAATAAATTCTCATATAAACTAACTAATATTTTAATCCTATAATAGTAATAATTTAATTTCTAATATAAAAACAAAATAATTAGATTGATAGTCATAATTAATAAAGATACATCAAATGTAGTATTATTGATCGCAATTGATATTGTGAAATTTACAGAAAACAAAGAACAATTAATAATTATATATTTTGTTTTTCATATACACATACATATATAATAAATGTAAAAAAATAATATTATAGTCTTATAAAGTTACAATAGCACTTTTCTATTATTTTGTTCATTTGTTTGATAATACATATTATATTCATATAATATGTATTATTTAATTTTAGACTAAATATAATTGGTCATAACCATTTTCTAAATGAAAAGTTTCTAACTTTAAAAAATATCAAAAAAATTATATTAAATTAAAAATAGTCAATTATAATTTAATTGTTGTTCTATATATTAATTTATATAATTTAAATAAGAAGTTTTTTTTATTTATAAAAAAAAGTTACTAGATAAATATTAAACAATAATTATTAATAATTTCTTCTTTGTCTGTAAAAATTATCATATTTCTTTAAAAGAATATACAATATTCAAAGATAAAATATATGATGCATAAACTAAAAATATAGTCAATATTGATAAATATTCTGTAATTTTTAATAAAACTTTTTATTAAAAATTATCTGTTTATCATTTATTTTTTTAAAAAAATAAATTAAATAAAACATAAACAAACTTGATATATTTAACAAATACATAAATTTGTAACAAAATATAAAATATTTGAAAATTGCAATAAATTATTATTAAAATATATTTCTTAATAATAACTAATCTAATTTAATTTTTATAAATTATTAATGTAATAAGTATTTATAAACTTACATCTTATCAATTTTATATATATTAAAAATCATTAATATAAAAATTTATAATAAAATTTTAAACACATGGTAATTAATGTAATTTAAAATAAAATGTAAAACTTTTGTTAACTTTAAAAACTAAGTAAAACAAATATAAGAATGATTTATATGTAAATTACAACAATTAGTTTATAGAATTTAAATAAATTACTCAGATAACATAAATTAATAAAATTATCTATAAAAACTAAATATAACTCTTAATTTTAACTAGTATGTTATTGTAAGCTCACTTAGTAAATAATATTTTTATATTAATTAAATAGTAAATTTCACAAAATCTTAGATATGAACTTGAAACTGACGTATTATTTTAATTTTACTAATATAGAAATAATATTATTTTTTCAAAAAAAATACTTATAACAATTAATTATACTGATATTTGCATAGTAAAAATTACTTAATAGAAATTTATTAAAACAAAATAAAATTAATATAAAACAAAACTTATTATTATTTTATGCTAATAAGATAAAAAATATTCTTGTATTAAACATAATAAACTTTCACTAAAATATTTGACTTAATAGTAAACATGAAAGGACACGTATAAAAAATGAGAATAATCAGAAGCTTAACAATTATATAATAATAGAATTGATAAACTAAAAATTTTATAATAAAAAATGATAACATAATAAATAGATGATTTTCATATATAATTTTATTAAAATCATAAACTAATTCGAAAAAAATAAATATTTTAATCATAAATAAATAAATAAATAAATAAATGCAATAACACTACTTAATTTGTAATTTATGAGATACATAATTAATAATATAAAGAAATTAATATAATTTCAGTAACAAATAATTTAAAAATTATAAAAATTTTCGAAATAATACCTATATATTAAATAATTAAATGATTATATTATGATGATCGATTTAAAAGACAAGAACATACTTAATAAGTAATTATTATAAATAATTATAAAAAGCATATTTAATAAAACGAATTTAAATAATAAAAAATTAGTATATATATTCCAATTAAAATAAAAACAATTCATAATGCACTAAATAACACACAAATAAATTAGAATTGTACACTTGCGTGTTATACAAACTTGAAAAAGCAGTTGTAAATTCAAATAAAATAAATTGCTAATAATTCAATTAAAAATCATTTATATAAAAATAGTGCGAAATACAACATTAAGCGACAAGCAAGTATATAAAAATTTTTTTTATAAATTTAACAATAATTTTCTAACTAAAATAATCAAAACTGCACTGAAAAAAAATAATTTCAATAATAGTTAAAATTATTTACTATATCGTACAAATACTATTTACTATATCGTACAAATATATTTATAGGTGTTATACATATTCCAAAGTTGCAATAGTTAGTGAGAACAAAACTGATATCTCCATATTCGTGAAAAATTTATTAGTATTCGATACTGAAATAGCATACTAAAGCAATAACAACGCTATATAATAATTTGTTATAATAATAATGTATTATATTCTGTTTATATACTAAAAAATTATCATTAAATACTTAATTAGAAATTAAATTTTTCATAAATCAATATGAAAATTTCAGATTTATTATAAAACTAAATTATTTAATGAATATTATTAAATATCAATGAAAAAAAAGTAATTAAGAACATTAAATTAATATATTCGCATCTAAACAATTATAGATCTATAATTGTTTGCGTTCTAATAAAAATTAGTTTTTTAAAGAAAACATTATTTAAGTAAGAGATGAATTATCTAATATTACTTAATATTAAAATACAAATTAAAATGTAGATTTTATAGAGTAAAATGTATATTTTAAAATAAAATATTATAACTAATTATAAAATGCTCTATACTAAATAATTATGAATTATGCGATTATTACAGTAATTGATGGGAATATAAATAATATTTTATCTTATTAGATAAAATAAATGTATTAATAAACAAAAAAATATTGCAATATTGATAGTCATAAGTTTAACAATAGCAAAGAATTATATTCTTGTAGTATTTAAGATAAATATAAAGATAATTTTAATGAGAAAACATACAATTTAAAATTGATAAATAATAACTATTATAGATAATTCAATATCTACAAATAAAGATATTGAATTAAGTAAGTTATATAATGTACATTATAATAATTCTAGCATATATTGTTTTAAACAATAGATCTTTTGTTTTATTATTACTAACTAAAATTAATTCAAAAAAAAGTATTAATTTTATTACTTTAGTAAATTATAATTCTAAAAAAAATAAAATATACTTCATTATTGTTTAATTGGAATTTTTCAATATTTATTTAAAGCTAATCTAATCGTCTTACTGTACATATTTCTATCTATGTATAAATAATATTTTTAATATAAAACTTGATGTGGTGGTAAATGATAGTTAAAGATATTTATTTAAATGATAAAATTGTTTATATTATTCAATATAAACTTGTTTTACAGAAAATAGTTAATTAATACTATTAATACGTGTGCACAAAATTTAACTTATATATTTTTTCTATTTAGTAAAAATATTTAATATACTGAAATCAAATTTAAAATAGTACTATACTATATTTATATATTTTAATTACAATTAAAATAGATAAAGTTGCTATTTTTTTATAAAGTAGTTGTTTTAAATAACTAATTGTGTTTATTTTTCATCAAAAATAAAATTACTAATTTTATAAATATTATTTTTTTTGCTATTTTATACAAATTTAAAATAGTAATTAGTTATTTATTCTTATAATTATTATTAAATATATTAAATACATTTTAATCTCCTTTATTTTAAACCAATTTCTAAATATTCAAGAATATTAAAATATAAAATTTATATTAAAGATCAATCTATTTAAAAGAGATTGATCTTTAATACTGAACAATAAAATAATCAAGTTATTATTAAATTAAAAAACTTTAATATATCTATTTATTAATTATTAATAGAGATAAAATGCATCATATTAAAGATTACTTGTTTGAATAAAAAAAATTATCTTAACAATATTTTACTTATTTGAAATAATGAAATTTTATAAATTAAACTATTTAATTCTAACTAGTTATCTTATTGATTTATAATTATTTATAAAAAATATCTCATTATTATAAGTAATTTAGATAAATAATTATAAAAATCTAAGGGTTACACATAAATACACATAATATTTTATTATGAATTAACATCAATTCATAATTAGATTTTTATTATTATTTAAAGATTAATATTAATATAATTTATAAATTATACAATTGCATAACAAAATATAAAAATAGTAAAATAATATATTTATAAAGTATTTGATAAATCGTTTAATAAAATTAACAGCAAAAAATTGATATATCTTTCTGATAATTATAAGGCTAATCATAATTATCTTTTTAATTTTAAAGTAAATAACCAATTTCATTTGTATTAATAAAATTAATAATAAGAAATAGTTTTATAGGCAATATTTAAACATTTTAATAAGATTGGAATAATAGAAAAAATAATGTAAGCGTTTTAACTATCATTATATTAAACTAATAATATTAATTTACATAGTTAATATATAAGTAAAGTTAAAATAAATATATAATCAAAAACTATCGTTGATAGTATTAAAATTTAATATATAGTTGAAATTAAATACTTAAATTATATAAACTTATATTTTATTTATTATCTACACAACTAAAATGCGAGTTATATAAATGCAATTAATAAATTAATTAATAAAGATAATGATATTACTGATCAAATTGATTAAAATATTTCAATAACGTACTTTAATGACGAAATAATTAATTTTGTATATTAAAAAGACAAATTATGCATTAGATTATTGATATAAGATACTTGATATTAATAAATAAAGAATTCTTAACATGTTAAAAACTATTAAGATATTTATATAAATTTTAGACAAACTATAATCTTTTATATCACAAAAGATTGACAAACAAGATTAAACGGATATTGTTTAATATCTGTTTAATTATCAAAATGATTAAGAAATTAGTAAATTATTTATCAAAGAAACATTTAGAAATTACTTAAAATTATATTTTATAATAAATAGAATTAATATAGTAAAAAGTAGATTAAAGTTATAAAAAATTTTAGAAAAAATATATAGAAACTTTACATAACAATAAAATATATTAATCGTAAATAATTACAGTGTATTTTATTTCAATCAACAGCTTATTTATAGTTATCATCAGAAAGATTGATAATATTGTTGTTGGTATAAATTATTAATCAAAAAAATAATAAATATTATTGACAGTTTAAATATTACTAGTGATTTTTTTATTTAAAAGAAACATTAAGATAATATATTTTCTTCACAAGTTATAATAAAAGCTATTACTCTAGTTTAATAAAAATTGCTGACATTTATAAATAATCTAAAATTTATAAATGTCAGGATATATATCAGTTATTAAATAGTAAGAAGCTAAGTTAAGTTTTACACACTAATATACTAAATATTAGTATAATACTATATCAAATATATAAAAAAAACTAAAATAAATTAAAATTAATTGTGTTATAAATATTCTATTTTCGTTCAAATTTTATAATTAAAATTAAATATTTTAGTACCAGACGCGCAAATACTACTACCATGACTCATTTTAAATCAGAATAAGATTGTTATATATAAATTTTTTTTAACTTCAAAGAAAAAAAATCATTACTTTATACATTTATAGGTTATTATAAAAAGTTAATATTACAATCGGTAGATTATTAATAATTCATTTTTGGATTTAATCTTATTTATAGGAATGTAGGAATGATTGGAGTAAACTGAAACAATTGATGATCATGTAGAGATGTTAAGATTGTGTTAGAATGATGACATTTATAAGGTCATAACTATTAACTATTTTCTTATAAAACTATCAAATTGGTTTATTATAAGTTAAATTAGTACAAATCTTTGTTATTTAATACTGTTGTTGTTAGTATTGAGTTTAGTTTTATAAGTTAACTTTAACTAGTATTAAGAAATAAATTGTAAAACGATCAAGTAGTAATTATGTAAATAGTAAAAATATCTTAATTATAATATAATATAGAATGCAAAAATATTCTCTCAAATTATATTTGCTACATAAATTTTTTATAACAACGCAAAGAAATATTTAAATATAAATTATTTAAAGTATAATTTTCCATTAAAATTATACAATTTAAAACTAAATTTAATATTTTATGTATAATAAAATGTTAAATCAATATATATGTTATAATCAAATAAATTAGATTTTATATTAATTAATACGTAAGCGTATTCATTTCAGTAAAGGATAATTAAAGATGCAAATAATAAAATAATTTATTTGATTTTATAGTGATTCATTAATATTTATATAGTTCCGACTATAATCTTATTATTTATAAGATCTTATATTAATTTAAATAATTGGTTTATTAATCTATGAAATTTGAAATTATTATTGTAACAAATTTTATGCAAAATTGTACGATAATTTGGGATGAAAAAAGCTTAGATGCTATTATTATTGATCCTGGTGGTGAGATAGAGAAATTAATTGCTAAAATTAAAAATCGTTCATTAAATTTGCAGTACATATTATTAACACATGGCCATTTTGACCATGCAGGAGCTTGCTCTGAAATAGCAATGCATTTTTCTGTACCAATTTATGGTCCGCAAAAAGAAGATGAATTTTTGATTAAAGAGCTATCAGCACAAAACAAAATATTAGTAGAACCAAAATGTATAAATTTTGCACAACATTTCTGGTTACAAGATCATGATGAAATCAAGTTTGCTGATATCAAACTTGATGTTTTACATTGCCCAGGACATACGCCTGGACATGTTGTCTTTATTAATCATGCAGATAAGTTAATTTCTATAGGAGATGTGCTTTTTAAAGGGAGTATTGGTCGGTGTGATTTTCCAAAAAGTGATTATGCAAAATTGATAAAATCAATTAAAACAAAAATTTTACCACTTGGTGATGATTACAAATTTATACCTGGACATGGACCAATGTCTAATTTGGGTACTGAGCGAAAATTTAATCCATTTTTGAAAAACTAATTTAGTTATACAATAAAATTTACTATTAATTATTAATAGTAAAAATCAATCAAGATATTGTATTAATTAATTAGTCGCGATCTAAATCTCAAAATTATTTTTATAATACATCAATGATAGCCTTGCAAAATCTAGTTATATTATTTTCTGTTAGCCCTGCAATATTAATGCGACCAGAATTAACTAAGTAGATGGCATATTTTTCTCGAAGCTGTATTACTTGTTTTTCACTAAGACCACTAAAAGAAAACATGCCATTTTGTTTGGCAATAAAATTAAAATTTTTCTTAGCAGAATTTTCTTGTAATATATTGACAAATAATTTCCTCATATATTTTATTCTATGTCGGATTGTTCTTAGTTCTTCTATCCATTCTTTCTTTAATAATTTATCAGATAAAATTTTAATAACAATAGACGCTCCATGGGCTGGTGGGTTTGAGTAATTTGAGCGGATAATTGATTTTATTTGGCTAAGTGATCGTTCTGCCTGATTACTATTATTTGCAATAATAGTACAAGCACCGATTCGTTCATTATATAACCCAAAATTTTTTGAGTAAGAGCTAGCTATAATAATTTCAGGATTTTTATTTGCAAAAATACGTAAACTTTGAGCATCTTTCTCAAGGTTTATAGCAAAACCTTGATATGCAAAATCAAAAATTGGTAGTAACTTTTTCTTTGCTACAAGAGAAGATATAATTTCCCATTGCTCTATTGTTGGATCTATACCAGTTGGGTTATGACAACAACCTTGCAATAATATCGCATCTCCAGATTTAGCATTTCTCAAGCTAGTTAACATACCAGAAAAATCTAAATTATGATTATTATAATCATAGTAATTATAATATTTGATTTTTAGACCAGATGCTTTAAATATGTTTTCGTGGTTTACCCAAGTTGGTTGGCTAATCCATATTCTATCCGTTAATAGTTGATTAAAAATAAATTCTGTTGCTATACGCAATGCACCAGTTCCTCCTATTGCCTGTGAAGTACGGGCACGATTTTCTGATATAATTGGATTATTAATTCCAAATAATAATTCCTGAGTAACACTAGAAAATTCATCTATTCCAGAAATAGGAATATAATTTTTAGTTACTTCATTCTCTAACAAATGCTTTTCTGCTTTTTTGACAGAAATAAAAATAGGAGTTTTTCCTGATTCATCTTTGTAAACACCAATACCTAAATTAATTTTTTGTTTACGATGATCAGCGTAAAAGATATCAGATAAGCCTAAAATAGGATCTGCTGTTGCATGAATAATATTTTCTAACATATTTATAATTCCAATAAGTTAATTATAATTTAATAATTTACTCATATTATATTAACGTAATAAAATTAATTTTTTTTAAACATTTTTAAATAAAATAATACAAATTTGTTGCAATAATTTGATTTGTATTATTTTATTTAGTTTGATTTTTTTTGTTATTATAAATTAATAAAAAGCAACACTAAAGCGCTGCTTTTTTTAGGTTTATATTTTAATTTTGCCATTAAATCATAACTTAAACTATCATTAGAATTTATAAACTAAGCCTAAACCAAAAAGATTGTCGCTATTAATGCCATATTTTTGTGCAAACTGACTACTATTAACTAGATTAATTTTATAATCAATAAGAGCTGTCAAATTTTTATTAAAATAGTAAAAAGCACCTAAAGAGACATATTTTGTAAGGTTTTCATTTTGATAATTGCTAGGATTAATCAAATTTTTTACTTTAGACTGTACGTAAGCGATAGATGGTTTAAGACCAATTTCATCAAAGAAATATTGAGAAACTAATTCAATGTTATCAGTTTGATTGCAATTCTGTTTTGTATCATTACCATCAGCAATTCCAGTAAATATACTCATATTATAAGTCTTACCGTACATTGCTGCCAGATAAAGGTTGTTCTCATCGTATTTTATACCAGCATTCCAACCTTCAGCAACATTATTATCGCAACCTTTAACTTTTTGAGTTAAAGTCAATACATAATTAGATTTAGTATAACTACCGCCTAATATGATATTCCAACCAATGTTATACTTAGCAGCAACTCCGAAGCCATAACCTTTATTTTTAATATAATCTTGGTTTGATAATTTATTACTTTCAGCATTTTTTGCCTGATATTGTAATGTAAGATTCAATCCATCAATTAGACCAAAAAAATCAGTTCCACTATAAGTTAAGATGTTTTGATTGCGACCACTTATATACGTATCAATGTGAGACATAGAGTCTCCACCGTAAATAGGCAAAACGTCAGTCCATATATTAATATTATAAAGAGTACTATAGTTGCGGCCATAATTAAATGAACCAAAATCAGCGATTTTCAATCCTGCATAAGCTAAATTGTATGTATTTTCTTTCTCATATTGATTTTTATTGCTTTTAATTGCCAATTCTGTACGACCAAAACCACTTATTTGATCAGAGATTTGAGCATTACCTTTTACACCAAGGTTAACACGCGAGTCATCTTCATAACTCTTTTTTCCAAAAAAATGACGAATGTCAACTTTACCATATAGTTCGAGTTTACTTCCGTCTTTATTGTATATTTCAGATGCATTTAATATATCAGCTAACAATGCTGATATAGCTACTGCAAGAATATTGCGCTTCATCATTATTATTACCCTCATTATAGTATTATTCAGACATCAGACACTGTAAATAATAAATTCCAAATAGTTTGGAGCAATCTCCAATAAATTGGTGTCTTCTTATTATCTGTATTTAGTGTTTCATTTGTAAACATTTTTATCTACACTGAAAATGATACAAAAATATAATATTTGTAATAAACAGAAACAATATATTTCAAAATATAAATAGATTTTTAAGATATATAAATTAGAAATAAAAAAGACTGTTATTTATATTGTAATTTATAATTAAAATATATATTCGTTTATTAAATTGATATTTAAAAATTCGCATTACGCGGAGTTCTTGGAAACGGGATCGTTTCACGAATATTTTTTAGACCAGTAACATAAACTAATAGGCGCTCGAATCCAAGACCAAAGCCAGAATGTGGCACTGTTCCATATCGTCGCAAATCCCGATACCACATATAATTTTCTTTATCAAGACCAATTTCTTGCATGCGAGAATCAAGTTCATTTAACCTTTCTTCACGCTGGGATCCTCCAATAATTTCACCAATACCTGGTGCTAATATATCCATAGCTGCAACAGTTTTATTATCATCATTTAGACGCATATAAAAAGCTTTGATATCTTTTGGATAGTTTTTAACTACTACAGGTACCATAAAATAGTCTTCAGTTAAATAACGCTCATGTTCAGAAGAAAGAGCAAGACCCCAATGTATTGAATTTTTAAAGGTTTTAGTCGATTTCTTAAGTACTTTGATAGCATCAGTATAATCAATCTCAGCAAAATCTGATAGAATAAATTTTTCTAATCTGAGAATGACGCTCTTATCGATTCTCTCAGTAAAAAATATTAAATCATCATAGCACTCTATCAAAACTGACTTAAATACGGATTTTAACATTTTTTCTGCAAGGTCAACTATATCGTTTAAGTCAGCAAAAGCTACTTCAGGCTCAACCATCCAGAATTCAGCTAAATGACGAATTGTGTTAGAGCTTTCTGCCCGAAAAGTTGGACCAAATGTATAAATTTTACCTAATGCACAAGCATAAGCTTCTGCATTTAATTGACCAGAAACTGTTAAAAAAGCTTCTTTACCAAAAAAGTCTTTATAAAAATTAACATCACCTTTATCTGTTCTAGGAATATCATTCAAATTTAATGTTGAAACGCGAAACATTTCACCGGCACCCTCTGTATTTGATGTGGTGATAATTGGTGTTGGAAGCCAAAGATAACCTTCTTCATTAAAGAAACGATGAACAGCTTGTGCTAGTGTATTGCGAACACGAGAAACGGCACCAATAAGATTAGTTCTTGGCCGAAGATGAGCTACTTCACGTAAATATTCAATACTATGACGCTTAGAGGCTATTGGATAGCTATCAGGATTTTCTACTATCCCAATTACAACAACATTGGTTGCAGATAATTCAAATTTTTGTTTTTGTCCTTTTGATAATTTTACAATTCCGCTTATCTCAACTGAACAACCAGTAGTTAAATTTAAAACTTCATTTTTATAATTATCTACTTTATTATTTACAATAACCTGTAATGTATTAAAGCAGGAACCATCATAAATAGTCAGGAATGAAAATCCAGATTTTGAACACCTCCTTGTGCGCATCCAACCACGAATTGTAACCATTCGACCTACTGCTATGCGACCTTGCAATACATTTACTACAGTCGATACATTCATAACATGTTCTCTTTTTGTATTTAGTTATTTAAACTTATTTAATCTATGAACGTAAAAATTTTACAGTATCACTGCTCCAATAGTAAACAAATAAAAAGCAAAATTTAAAAAATAATAATAAAATAAAAAGACATTTGTAATAAAAATTCAGTTTATTCTTATCTTGTAAATTAATTAAATAACTTTTTATAATAGCAAGTTATATTTGGTTATATTTTATTTTCAAGTTGTTCAGTTATGTTGTGAATACCAAAAGCTTTTTTTAAACGATTAATAAATTCATCATTATTGCAAATAGTTTTTCCTGGACTATCAGACAACTTAGCAACTGGTTTTCCATTGGATTCCACTAATTTAATTACAATATTAAGTGGTTTTACATGAGGAATATTGCAAGTTAAACGAGTTCCAATACCAAAAATAATATTGATTCGTTTATAGAAATGTTTATAAAGTATTAACGCTTTTTGAAGGTCAAGATTATCAGAAAAAACTAACGTTTTACTCATAGGATCTATAGTTAATTTTTTATAATGATTAATAGCTTTTTCACCCCATTCCAAAGGATCTCCAGAATCATGACGCAACCCTTGATAACGATTAGCAAAAGTAATATCAAAGTCACGCAGGAAGGCATCCATTGTTATGCAATCAGTCAAAGCAATTCCTAATTGATCAGGATATTCATCTAGCCAACTTTGTAATGCAACTCGCTGGCTATTAGAAAGATCAGAACTGATTTGTTGATGAGCTTGAAACCACTCATGAGATTGTGTGCCAACAGGTCTAAGTTGTAGTTGTTGGGCTAACTTATAATTACTTGTTCCTATAAAATATGGAAAATTACTTTTGAGTTCATTAATAATAGCATATTGCACAGCGCGAGAAAAACGTCGTCTAGTACCAAAATCCATTAATTTAAATTTTACTAAATCGATATTTTGTTTTTTTGCGTATTGATAAAAATGTTTAATTAATTTGTGCAATTGATTAATAGCATCTTCTGTTGTTACATTAGGATAGCGCTCTCTGTGAACTATTTCACTTATTAAAGCTAATAAAGATACTTCCCATAGAATAACTTCATGCCAAGGACCACTAATTCTTACTACTAACTGATTTTCTTGTGTAGTATAAACGTTTACCTGAGTAGGATTAAATCTAAAATCTTTTAACCAATCAAGATAATCAACTTTAAAAAAAGGAAGACTTCGCAAATATCTATATTCATTTTTTGTTAATGAAATATGTTCCATTAAATCTATTTGTTGTCGTACAGATATTGCATAATTACCAAAACGATCATCATCACGACAACGAAACTCTGCTGCTACAGATACTTGATTATAGTGATGAAAGACTGCTTGTTGCATATGTAATTTATAAACATCAGTATCTAATAGTGATGTAATGATAGGTCGTGCATCTAAATTCATAATGCGTTAGCTATCCTCACAGATGAATTATTTTCATATTAAATAAAATATGTCAGAGTATACATGTTGATTACTGTGAGAGTGAAGACAGTTGAATATATATTCATGATACAATCATAAA
Organism: Arsenophonus sp.; assembly: GCA_046530765.1. Classification (GTDB taxonomy): domain Bacteria; phylum Pseudomonadota; class Gammaproteobacteria; order Enterobacterales; family Enterobacteriaceae; genus Arsenophonus. The sequence continues at coordinate 69,573 of JBHEQS010000007.1, read as the reverse complement.
CAATTTAAATTATAAATCTTATTTATTCATTATATTTTATGCAAAGTACTAATTATTAATAATAAAAATTAAGTATCGAAAAGATTCCTAGAGTTTTATATGAATTTTTAATTCACATTCTTTTATATTAGTGAAGTGAAGCTAAGTGTAATTAAAGATCTTTATCGCTATAAAATTATGAATTTTCCTTAGAAATATGTTTGATAACATACAGATATTTATAAAATATAAAAGTAATAATTATAATTTTCTATTTAATAAAAAAGTTTTTCAAAATTAATCAATTACATATTATATATAAAAATATTTACATACTTAAAAACATATAAAATCTTTTAAAAATACTTTTGTTAAAATAATTTTTATTGGGAATAGGAAATCTAGATAATCGTTATCGGTATTTATTTAATAAATATTATTATTATCATCTAATAATATCTATCTTATAAAAGATTAATACCAGTATATTTGTAGAAACTCAACAATTTAAATAAATATTAATCTCATTAGCACTCATGAAGCTAGTAACATGTTTTCCAGTAAGATTATTTAACAATGTTAATAGTAATGTATTTTGTTAAAGTTTTACTAAAATTCTTATACATACGATTTATTTAAAAAGTATGATTTTTTTTATTTATTAGTATAACTAGTTTATTTTTTTTAAAGTTGTTAACTGTATAGTATGGTATAGTATTGAATTGAATTTTAGTTCTTTATCTATAAGATAAGATCTTACAGATAATAAAATATAAATTGGTACAAGCAATCAAAACAAAAAAATATTAATGACATTGATATCTTATTTATGTTCTATAACATGTAGTTAAATTAAGTCCTTTTTTTTGCATAAAAGTATATTATATACAATACTATAAAATTTAAAATTTAAAATTTAAAATTTAAAATTAAATAATTTTTAATTGCAAAAAAATACTATTAGAAGAGTCTAATCTTATTATAATTTATTTTAAAATAATCACTAATAGCTAATTTATAAAACTATTATAAAAATTATTTTGCAAAAAAAATAACATATAAGCATCATAATTACTGTGATGATATAATCTAAAAAATGACATTATTAGGTTATAACAAAATACAGTCATTAAATAAATTTATTATAAAAATATTTTATTGTTTTATGAACTATTTTAAAATAAATCATAAAATAAATTTAGTTAAATATTGAAATATGTTGTAAAAGTATATTAAATCTAAATTTGCTTAAATAGTAACAATTACAGTTAAGAAAAAAATTAAAATAACTAAACTATATTTTTTGTGATAAACTGATTTAATTTTATGAGATTTAGTCGTTAAATATATAAAATAGAAAAATATTGTATTATATTAATAATAATATAATTATTTAGTAACACCACCGCTAATAAAATACACTATTTGCTCCCACCTTGTAAGAGTATTGTCATCTTCTTTATCAATACCATACAACGCAATACTTGTTCTTTTTTTGGCTAATTTATAAAGAGAAATAAGAGTCCTTGAGTTGTTTTTTTCGATTTCATTAATCTTGCTATTAATTTGATCTTCACTAAGTTTGCACAATTCATTGGCCAACATACGATAGATTCTTACCTGAGATTTTGAGTTACCTGCTATTTCACCAAATTTAATAGTTAACTGAATTGCAGAAATAGATGAAATAAAAAATCCTAACAACCATCCATATTGAATATTCCCAAAAACAGATGCCCCAAGAAGTATTTGTAAAAATGTTAAAAATTGATTAATACGCCTGTTAAAGATCTCTGTCATTTCAGCAAGGTACATAGAGTAATTAACTTTAAATTTAACATGTTCGGATATCTGTTCCATTTTAGACTCCTTGTTTTTTTTGCTATTCACACAGTCTCTTGTTTGTTGTTTCTGATTTAATATCTTCTGTGACTGAGATTATTTTGTAGTTTTGTAGTAGAGTATATTTTCTGTTTTCATAATCTTAACTTAAGATAATGTTTGTTTTTAAATTTATATTTAAAATTAGTAAAATAACATTTTTATCAAATAATAATATATAATATAAATAAAATTAATCAATAATCCCAATGTTATTTAAGTAATATAATTAATAATTATTGAACAAAAAAAATAAAAAAAACTATATAAGTAACTGATAATTTAATTACATTATTTAAGTTAATATTTTTATTATATCATTATTTATAATAAATAACAGTATAAATATTAATATCAAATTATTAATATCAAATTCATAAAAAATTTTTTACTTACATTTATTTTTTAAAAAAATAAGAACTAATATTAATTATGTTCATCATATTTCATATATATAATTAATAAAACATTCTTAAATTTATTTTGATAAAATTCAAGTATATATATTAATGTTGAATATAAATAAAATAGATTAATAAGTTTTTTATTTGTACTTTGATAACATATCAAAATTATATAAATTAATAAATCTTTATAATATATATTATTTTAATTATTTTATCTAACTTGTTTTCCTGATAAAAACATATTTAAAAATAAAATCATTAAACGATTTTTAAACTAAATTAATCAATTAATAAAATTATTGAAAATATTACTTATAGAAATTATATAATAGTTTTAGTAAGTATTGTTTTAAGATAAAATAATGATTAAAAAAATTAGTTTATTTCTGTTGCAGGTGTGCAAATAACTGCTGATACTTTTATAAAAAAATCTAAAATGCCTGTATCGGCTAGAATTTAATACTTAATTAATATCAAATATTAACATATAATACTTACTAATGTGTCATATAGTTTATTGGTATATTTAGATTAATTGATGTTTAGTAAAAACTCTTTATATTTCTAATATAGATAGAACTTATTTCATAGCTCATAACAAAATAAAAATTAATAATTAAAATTTTATGGGATATATATTTATTATTAATATTTAAATTGAATAATTGTGTTTAATACATAACAAAAATTATAAATAATAATGAGTAATGAAAGTTATTATATTTTTTATAAAAAAACATTAGAATTATAAAATATACAAAATATTTTATAATTCTGATAAAAACTATTATATAATAAAACATATAACGCATTAAAATGTTGTAAATTAGAGTAAAAATCATTTATTATTAGTTTAATAAATGATAAAAATATAATAATTATTTTTTTTGTTTTTATAAAAACATCTATTATAGAAAATATAAAATATTGTACTGTTATATATTAATTTTACATATTCAGCTATAATTTGTATGATATATACAGTTAAATTACATTTTATTTTGAATAAAAATAAATTATGAAAAATTGGAATAATCTTATCTTAAAAAGAATTAATTTATATATTAAAAAAAATAAATATATAAAAAAGTTATATAATTTTTTTTGTTTTAAAAAATTTTAAATGCTATACAATTACTATTGTAATAAATATTTAAAAAACACTTTAATAGCTTTATGATAAAAAGTTTTTCATGTATTAATCAATTTATTATATTTTAATTGTAAATGTATTTTTTAATAAAAAATTAAAATTAAATCAATTAATTTAACTGAATTAAAATTCTAACATAATCCATGATTATTTTATTAAGTAAATAATATTTTTAATTTAAATATATTAATTTATATAAATTTTACTCACATCTTATATAAAGTATAATGATGATTTATAAGATAAAATTATCAAGTATAAAAAAAACAAAAAAAATTACCTTTTACTGATGTGACGTTATTATATTAATAATAGATCATTTTCTATATTCTTTCTTTAAATTTTTTAAATTTTAAAAATAAAAATTTAAATTTAAATTATTAAAATAATTATCTTTAAAATCTAGGTAGAACAAATAAATTAAACAAAATAATTTAATTTCTTTATATAATTTTAAACTGATCAATTGTTACATGATAATAGAAATTATCGTGATTTTAATATTCATTAAATAACTATAAATGATTTTTAAATATTTTTATCATAAAATAAATTAAATAAAAAAAATATCTTAAAAAACTAATTTTGAGAATATCTTTTAAAAATTTAATGCAACTAAATAATATATAAGAATTTTAACTTAAATAATAATTAATATGTGTCATTTTTAAAAATTATATTTTTTTGATAAAAATATATAAACCATAAAACAGCAAGAAAGATTAGAAAAAGTTGTTACTATTTTATTTTTTTTATTTAATAATATTTATTAATTAAATTAAATTATCACACGTAACAAAATAATTTATCGCAAAACTTGCTAACATTAATGAATGCATTTAATTATGCATGAATCTATAAACTTAAAAATTAATATTAGAAAAAACTTGATTACGCCAATAAATAAATTTATCTATAAAAACTAAAATATTAAGAATATAAATCATAATAACTAAGTAACATTACATTTCCATTCTGTAATTGCTATAAAATAATTATAAATTAGCATAATTTGTACAGTTCACGTTATGATTATTGCTTTAATTATAATTATTTTAATCTTAAATGGAATATTGCAGAACATTATGTAATTAGTTAATAAAAACTACATTCAAGGATAAAATTAAAATTAGTATTATCAAAAAAAATAGTTTTATTTATTTTATAAAATTCAATGTTTATATAGTTATGCTTAAAATTATTATCTATCCTTATAAACTATAATTACAGTAATTTTTTTTTAATTAAGTAATATAAATAGGAAGTGAAATATGATCTGATCGTCTTAATAAGTTTTTATTTCTCTTTTATTTATAAGTATTATCAGATAACATACAGGATACAAAATTAGGAAAATAAAAACAATACAGCAAAATTTAAATTAATATCATTCTATTTTTAAATAGATAACACAACGTTCATAAAATCTATATTAGTTCATAAAATATCGTGTTTTTTAAATGATCTATTAGACTTTTTATAATCAATGAAAATACATTATGTTTTTAACATATACATCTAGTTATTATACTATCTTATATCAATTATAATTGATTGTTTCTTTGTTTTAAAAGTAGTAGATATACATATAACTATATTAAATTTTAGTAAAAACTATAACTACCAAAATAATCCATAATAAAATTTATTTTATTATCTATAATGGATTATTTTTTTTATTTTTTAATAAGTTTCTATTTTTTTAAAATTTTGTAATATAAATAAATTTTGTTATGATAGATTTTTTTTAAAATTAATCTATTATATGTTTTATAATAACTGCAATAATATAATAGTATTGCATTATTTTTTATTCTCTGTGTAAGTATAAAATATAATTATATCATTTAATTTCATGAACCAATGATGAATGAAATATATCTATTACATCTAGACATAGTATTAAAAATTCATGTTATTTATTTTTTATTTATAGTAATGATAATTGCATATCAATTATTTTAATTATTAAACACTTTTAATAATTCTAATAAATAGTAAAAATATTTTAGAAAAGTATTTAATATTTAAAATTGATATCTATTTATTAAAAAGCATATTTTACTATTTTAGTGTTAAATGGTAATTTTTTTTAAACAGTTAAATATAATTTAATCAATGAAAATAAAAATAATTTTTTAATAATTGAATTATTAAAAAATTAAAATATACTAATATTTGTTTTTTGGTCATAAAACGTATTAATATTACTTTAATAAATTCATCAAATATTTATTACATTTAAATAACTTGAATCAGATAAAATTAATATCTATATAATACTGCAATGATTTTTATATAAGAATTAACTTTTTTTTTGGATTAATTCAGAAAGATATGCAGCATTATTCCTAATAATAGATTATTCTTACATCTAACGTATATGCTAATATTATGGAATCTTGCACCAATATCTTTATCTAATATTCCTTGATTAGGCTCATAATATATTAAATTCTTAAATATATTTTATGAATTTTTTTATTTAAATAGCTAAATAAGATTTTTTTACGTTATTTTATTCTATACTTTGTTTATAGATAAATGAAACAAAATTTAACTAGATAATTATCATTTAATTTTGCGATCTCATAAATAATTATTGTTCTTGATAAGATACTATGCTATATCGAGCATAGTTTAAAAGATAATAAATATTCTTACTTATAATTATATAAAATAAATAGAAATATCAATTGTAATTTAATATCGCTCAATTAGTGACAAAATTATCTTTTTTATAGCTTCCTTTTGGCTATAAAACTAACAGTTATGCCATTATAATTTACATCACATTAATATAAATAAATTAATAAAAATTATAGCTGCGTATAACACCATAACACTACTTTCTTTTTATATTTAAACAATATATGATTCATAATCAAAATTTGATAGTATGATAAGTAATACTTTAAAATATTTATTTAAATAAAAATTTATCATAATAAAAATTATAAACCACAAAACAAATTACTTAGATATATTTTATATTATCAATATATTGTTTATTAACATAAACAATATATTGATAATATAATAAATAAAGCGAACAGAAATCAATAAATATAATTTAGTGTAATTTACATTACACTACTTTACACAAACTTTTATTACTATTTATACTAAAAGTAGTTTTTGCAACATATCATTAAGTATTATAAAAAATAATAAATATTATTTTTTATTTTTGTGTAGTTTGGTTATAAATAATTTCTTAATTTATAAATCTTCATGTTTCATTTTTCTTAATTTGTTCTTTCTTTATATTCTAACATAAAATTGAGATGATTGAAAATCACTACATGAGCTTTATGTATTAGTAAATGCTGCAATATAATGAATAATTTATTTTATGTAATTTTATTATTATGTTTAAAATTAAAATAAAATGTAACTGCTTAATTTAATCATTAAAATATCTTTTAATGATTATTATAAAAATCTTAATTATTACATTATTTATAATATCTAAAATAATCTAATTTTAATTATCTTAATCAAAGATAGATTATTAAATATATTTCTATACTTAATTATTCTTTTAAAAGAATAATTAAGTATAGAAAAAATCTATTAGTTCTTTAATGTTATAGTACAAACTAATCATGTTTAGCTGGTTTATATGAATAAACTAAAATGGCTAATCTTTTGCGAGCAAAAGAATAATAAAATATTATTATAAATAGACATTGAACAATGTAAAGATACTTATAAAATAAAGTTTACAAAAATTTGATGAAATCTTTTAAAGTTATTTTAATTTTATTAAAGAAAAGTCGTTTAACGCGTATTAAAAGTACATATTAAATATAATAAGATTCAGTAATCACAAGGAAAATAAAGCTTAAAAAAACGTTTCTTAAAAAAAACTATTAAAATAATTTAACTTGTTAACACTATCACTTAAATAGATTTCATTATAACTATCATTGTAATCATACCTTTTTAAGAAAAGATTAAAATTATATTTTTATAATGAATTATTAATTAAATGAAGAATAATAAATATTATTTCATCATATTATATGCAAAACATTAAGATCACTAAAATTATTTAAAAGAAGCATTAATAGTGATATCTTTTATTTATTGTTATTTAAAATATTACACTTATTTTTTAGAAAAATTATTGTACTATATGAAGAATATTAATTTTAAAAAAACGTAAGCATATTATATTTTATAAAATATTAAAAACATTATATTAAATTAATTTTTTCTTTTTTATTATTCACAATCTATTAATATAATAAAATAAAAAAAATTAAGAAAAACTAAAGAAAATTGAAGTTAATTGTAAGATTTAGATCTGATTTATATTCATATTATATAATTTAATTTTAATTTTTTATTATAAAAACAATAATAAAACCATTGTTTAATTTATATTATTATTTAGTTACAAAATTATTTTATAAATAAATTCAATAAGTTTTTTTTCATAAATAAGTTATGTAAATTCCTTAAGTTTAAATTTTCTAGATAATTATATATAAATAGAATAAATTAGTTAAAATTAAATAATTAAGTTAATTATCATTATTTTTTATTTAATGCTTAACAAGTAATAAATTGCAGGGATAGATGAAAAAATAATTATTATTATTGAAATTTTTTCAAATAAATTTATTGTTTTTTTATTATTTTTCTTTTGAACATATAGAAAAATAAACAAACCAGGCATATAAAGAATAACTGATAAAAGTAAATTAATTGCTCCAGAAGCATAAAGTAACCATAACCCATATAAATTAGTTACTGCACCAACAATAAAAAACCATTTATTAGCATGTTTAAAAGAAATTTTGATTAGAAATGCACTTACTATAAAGTAAGGAACTAAAATCATTTCTGAAGCTATTCTTAACAACATGTTATAGTTACCGTTACTCAACCAAATTAAGATTAACGATAATTGTATAGAACTGTTTGTAAACCAAAGAGATGAAGAAGGCGTATTATTTTTATTTTGATATTTAAATATTTTAGGAAATGAACCATTCAATGATGCTATGTAAGGAATTTCTGTAGCCATAATTGTCCAATTTAAATAAGAGCTACAAACAGAAAATATTAAACTGACTATGATGATAATTTCGCCATAAGTTCCAATCATATTGGTCATAAGTGATGCCATTGAAGGATTGTTCATTTCAGAAAGTTCAGATCTAGAAATTATACCAAAAGATAGAATAGTAACTAATATATAAATACTTAATGTTGATATTACAGCAACTAACGTTGCCAAACCAACATCTTTTCGTCTTTTAGCACGCGCTGAAACAACTATTGCTCCTTCGATACCAATAAATACCCATAGAGTAATTAGCATTATGTTTTTAACTTGTTGCCAAATTGGAATTCCAATTTCATCATATCTAAAATTAAATCGAAAAATATTTATCTTGAATGAAAAAATAGATAAAATTATGAACATGATAAGTGGAATTAATTTAACTAAAGTTGCTAATTTATTTATACTGACTGCTGTCTGTATTCCTTTTAGTGCCAAAAAATGAATGATCCATAATAAAATAGATTCACCTATCAAAGATTGCCAAGTGTTCCCATTGCTAAAAATAATATTATCTGAATTATCAGTAAAAAAACTGATGGCCGAAAATACAATGATCAAATAAGAAACATTAGCTATAACAACAGATAACCAATAACCCCAAGCTGAACAGAAACCAATTAGCTCCCCAAATCCATCTTTAGCATAAGAATAAATACCACCATCAAGATCAGGCCTAATTTGCGAAAGTATTAATAAAGATATTGCAAGTAATAAAATACCAATACCTGTAATGCTCCAACCTATAATAATCGCTAAAGGACTAGCGACTTCAGCCATATTTTGCGGAAGACTGAAAACACCAGATCCAATCATTGAGCTTAATACAAATGCGATTAAAGTTGTTAAATTTAATTTTTTATTATTCAAAGAGAATATCCTAAAATCTATTTGTCATAATTTTGTTAATTTAATTAATAACAATTTATTAGATAATAAAAACTAAAATAATTTAAAATTAGATAAATATGTAAAATTTAATATAGTTTATTGTTGTTTAAAATGTTATTCAATCCTTGATTATTCATAAAAAATACTTCATTTCTTTTGCAAAGAATAATTATTTATTAATTTATTATTGCTATTAAATATCAATAATAGATTATGGTTTTCCAAGGTATCAGTAGTGTATTCTATTCGATATAAACAGATTAATATTAACACTAAAATTATTTTGCTATGCCAAAATGCTATATCAAACAACTTTTATGTAATCGTTGTTTTTATTGCTATATTTATATGATTAGATCCAAATTCATTATCTGAATTATAGATTGATTTGTATCTAATACCTTTACGTTATTAAGGAAATTTAACTTACATTAGTATTTTAGCTATATTTAATTTTAACTGCGCGTATTATTATAAAATAAAATAAATTTTCTAGTTATTAAGATATTTTTTAACATCTCTTTAACTTTTCTGCTTTAAATTATCATCTAATTTACTATCAATATTTTAATTAATTAATTGTAATTTTTACTGTTTGCGTTCTGTTGTTAGTTTTAAAACTGCAAGCTTTATCATTTATCATGTTTATTTTATATATTTTGATTCATTTGTTTGTGTTTAATTATACTGCACTTAATAAAGTTGTATTCTAATTTTTTAGTACATAACTGATCTAAGAATTCAATCTTGTATTTTGTATTGTATTAATAAATGCACTCAATAATTTAAGTAGTCATTAACATGATTATAAAAAACAATTTCTAAAAGAAATAGTTCTTTTTCAAATAAAACGTTCTGTAGTAATGTGTAATATGTGAGGTTTTGTGATTTTATTTATTAGTAAATTTTGTTTCTTAGATTCTAACAATCTTCTTCAATATAGATAGCGATTTTTAATTAATAAATTATTTTAATTTTAAATTCTATTGCTAAAATCATATCAGCACGTGCTCTATAATGATAAATAAAATTTTTAATTTTATATCTATCAGTACATAGTTTATGATCCACATACAAGACTATATATGTGGATTGTTATTCGTGCATTATTCTTTATACTATAATCTATAGTTGATAACTGAGAAATTTGTATTTTAATTTATTTAAATTACTATAATGTTTGTCATTAAATAAATTTTTATATCATTAATATAGCTACAAAGATTCTTATAGTCGTATTTGATTTCTAACTATTTATTGTGTTTATACATACGATATTTAATCTATAAAACTACTTTCATGATTGTCTAATGTTTCATAAGTTTTAATTAGTAAATTTTTAACACTATTAAACAAGATATTCACTTTTATATATTTTTAAGATTGCCAAATAGATCAATAATTAAAATACTATTTTACCATTCCTTCAATAGCAACCTCTAATTCATATTTCGTTTTTATACAAACTTCTATGAAAATTTAGTACTATAACACAATATTAACTAATTCCTTGATAAGACGTCCAAAACATTACACCTATCTTTCCTTAATGCCTAAAATTTAAAAAAAATAAAAATTAATATATTTAAAAAATATCACTAGTATCAGATGATTTTTCAAGCAATGATATTTAGAAATTAATTATAATGATTTTTATCTATAAATATGAGTAAATTTGTATAATTTATTATAATTTTAATAAATTTTGATTCTTACTAAAGCAATATATTATATGCTAATTCTAGCAGTTTTTAGATCGTATTTTATTAATTAAATTAACCATACTTTCAATGAATCAAAATCGTATTATTATATTATAAAAAATAATATCAAATTAATTAATATATAAAATCAAGATATAAACAAATTAATATAGATATTCTTAGGAGATTACAACATGTAATGTTTATTATATAGAAATACAGTTATGTTTATTTTTTGCATCTTTTACACAACCTGAATGTTATGCATATCAACAAATATACTATTGAATAGTATATTATAGTACTGAAAATCAATTAATGACTAGATTATGTGTAAACTATAAAATTTAAAAAAAATACATATTATTTTAAGTTTATTATGTGTAACTTCATGTTTTTACTATTTTATAACAACTTGCTTATGTTTATTTTATGATATATCTGCATTATTAGTTATTAGTTATTAGTGATTATTAGTTTAAAAAATATTTTATTACTGCTATTGTTAGATGAACTTTATGTTCAACAACATCTTGTTAGAAGTTACTATAACTGTTTTATCTTCTATTTCTTTTATATATGCCATATACCTTTTTAAGAGTATTTGTAAAGATTATTAATATTATATTCTATTTACTAATTTTATGTTTAGTTGATTAGTTTTCGTTAATTTTGTAAAGATAAAAGATTCTTTACTTTATTAAATTTTATTTTTTACTTTTTATAAATATATTAAAAGATATTTTCTTAACTTATTTTAATTCTTTCGATTCAAAATATATATTGAAATATTAATATATAGTAAACAAATTTCATACTGCTATTCTAAAATTACTAATATAATTCATTCAGTATCAAGTTAAGTAAGAATATCTATTTTAGTAAATTTTTGTAATCATTAGTAAATTACTATTCATCATTAGATTTTAAATTAAACTAATAACTACATTTCATGATTTACTAGATTGAACTTTTGATAGACACAAATTGTCAATTGTCTAAGAATTATGACAATTAATTATTATAATTTTATTATAAGTTTATCAAACAATACATTAAAAAACTATCTTTTAACGATTTTTCTTACTAAATTACGTTTTATTCTTAACTGTTTTAGATATATAACATAAACTAATTTGTAAATTATAATTTCTGGTCTCATGAAGTATTGATGAGTTAATTTTATTCTATACATAATAAGTTGTGTTTACAATATGTAATTAATAACTTAATAGAAATAATAATTAATACTTTTTTTAACGATAATTATTATAATGATTTTATATTTTATAACGATATATAGTATTTTTTTTAACTATTTAATTTACTAAAATAAAATAATACTTTATTTAAAAACGTTTTTAATATGCATTACTTAATGGTATATAAAATTAGTTCTTTTAACATAGATAACAAATTTAAAATAATCTATATTTAGTTTAAATTACAACATCATAGATAATAATTTTTCATAACATAACAGTAGTTAAATTTTACAAAAAGTAGTAATATTACTTTAATAGGTCAGAATATATCTTGTTTTTTCTTATTTATTCCTCTCTTATATTAAAGAGATATTTTAATAATTATCTTATTCTAATTTTTTTGTATTAAAATAAATGTTTTTTGGTCACTATAATTTTTACATATATACTATATATTTTAAAGTATTTAAATTTTTAGCAAGACAAAAATATTAATTCGCTTTTAGATTAAAGATGGATATTTGTTATTTAACTCAACGATTAACCATATATACGTTACATTTTAGAAATTCTTATCTAGATGTAAAAATTTTCTATTTAATTAATGCTAGATCAAAGATATCTAATAAATTTTCTATAAAATTAAATATAATATCTTTGCATTTGTAATATCTACCAACACTTAATATTACTATATATCTAAATGTTAATGATTTTAATGCTGTATGTACAATTTTAAATTGTAGACAAAAGAAATTATAATTGCGCTGTATATGAATATTTTATTACTACCTATGTTTTAATATTTTTTAAGTTGTATAGTTTTCATAATTTTGTTTATAGACATTTATTAATAAAATAATTTCAATTGTATAGATTGAAATTATTTTTTTGCCGCAAAGTAGTTTATACGAAGATATCAAACAAGAGACTTACTGTTAATTAATTATATAATATTGATTTGTGTTCAAAATAAAAATTAAAAATCACTTAATTTATATATACTAAATTTTTAATAATATGAAAATATATAAACTAATTATCCTTAATAGTAATATTATAGCAAATTTATTGGATATAGATGTTCTCACGGTATTTTAGGATATTTTATTTATAAATAAAAGTTTATTTATTCTGATAATTAATTAAAATTGTTATTTGCATAATTAAAATTTTAGTTTCATGTTATTTTATATTATTTTTAGTAAAAAAATCGTAGAGTTGCTACAATTTATATAATAACTCATACTACATTTCTAATTAAATTTATCAATTGTTAATTAAATAGTTTAATATAAATATTAACCTTTACGAATAACATTTATTTTTTCAATCACCATTGTAGGTAAGTAACTTATCGACTATTATTATCTACTAAGATAATAATATCTAATTGATAAATTATTATTAATGCACGTAATGTTGTTTCAGAAAAATAAAACAAAGAATTTAATATATTTCTTGCACTGTTCTTTAATCATAAAAATAATATAATTTCATGTTTCTATATAAACATACCATAGTTACAACTATAACAGCTTATTCTTAAAATTCATACATAATATAAAATTTTGAACTTTTTTTTATTATCTAGAAAAATAATATATTATTCTAGTTAAGGATCTAGAGTAACAATAATATAAATAACTCCATCACAAAAATGCTTCTTAACATAATTTATTTAGTGTTTTAATATGATATCTAGTGATATTGCATTTTGTTATTTTTAGAAAAAATATTAACAATTTAAAACTTTATATATTTTATTTTTAGACAAGATTGAGTTATTTGTTAATATAGCTTCATCTTTTTGTATGTTGCGCGTCATTATAATTTTAAAACTATCTTTAAGTTATTAAATCTTTTAAATTTAATATGTACAATAACTTAATTATATTAAGGTAATTTACCAATAACCCAATATGTTCCACCATAAACTACCAATGACAATCCAAATAAAAAGATTAACTATACTTAATATAAATCCTGTTTTCCACCATTCAGATAAAGTTGTATAACCAGAACCAAAAATAATAGGAGCAGTACCTGTAGCATAATGCGTTAACGACATCATTAGAGATGAAGAAAAAGACAAAATTAAACCTAGTAGCATATGTGGTGCACCCAATGCTAACCCAGCAGTAAAAAATGTCGAAAACATTGCCATAATATGGGCTGTAGTGCTAGCAAAAAAATAATGAGCATATACATATATTAAAACAAGTAACAACATCCCACCGATCCAGCCTATTCCGAGATCATAAATAATCATACCAACAGTCTGAGAAAACCAACTAGTCAACCCAAGCTTATTAAGAAATGATGCCATCATAACTAATGCAGCAAACCAAGTAATTGTATCCCACGCAGCCTTTGTTTTCAAAACATCATCCCAAGTTAATACACCTGTACAAAGTAAAATTGAAAGACCAATAAATGTCGCTGTAGTTGGGTTAATAGTAAAGGAATTACCTAATATAATTGCAGGTGCGTCAGCCCACATAAGCAACATTATGACAAATACAGCTAAAGTAATTTTTTCTGCTTGTGAGATTCTACCTAGTTCATGTAGTTTTTTCTTGGAAAAATTTAGTGCCTCTATCGTTACTTTAATTTCAGGTGGATAAATCCAATAAATAATTAATGGCATAAGAAATAACGAAATAATACCTGGTATAAAAGCTGCAATTGCCCACATTATCCAACTTATTTCAAATTTAGGTGTTGTATTTTCCATAATAAAACTTACAATTAATGGATTAGGCGCTGTAGCAGTAATAAACATTGCAGATGTAATTGGATTAATGTTAAAATTAACCAATGAAAGATATCGGCCAATTTTTTGCGAAGTGCCTAACTCTGGATCTGACCCGAAACTATTTGAGATTGATCGAACAATAGGATGAATAATTCCACCACCACGTGCAGTGTTACTTGGTGTAACTGGCGCTAATATTGTTTCTGCAACAACTAATGAATAAGCAATTCCTAATGTCTTTTTCCCAAATAAAGAAATAAAATAATAACCAATACGTGCACCTAATCCAGTCTTAGTTAAACTAACAGAAATCATTATTGAAATACCTATCAACCAAATAAGTTGATTTGAAAAGCCACCCAATGCATCATTAATTGCTCCAGTTGGATTATTTGGATTCGTTACTCCAGTAATAGCAACTAAAGAAATTGCAATAATAGAAATTGCACCTATTGGCAAGGCTTTACATATTATAGCTATTATTGTTCCAATAAAAATCGCAAATAATTTGAAGGCGTTAACATCAACACCAGATGGAACTGGAATAACAAACCAAAAAATTAGGGTTATTATAATAGAAAATATGGTTGGTAAAGGTTTGAATGTAGTTAATTTATTCATATCGTATTATCCAATTTATAAAACATATTCATATAAAAATAATTAATAATTTATAAATAAACAAATCACTCGTACAACTACTTATTACTATTTAAATCTATATAACCTTATATATAGATTTAAATAGTAATATTAATAAATAAATATATAGTAAATTAAAAGTTATAAAAACATAAATCAATAAATTTATTAGTCTACATTAATATATAACTAAAAATGTTTTTTTTAAACTTTATTATTACTACCAATAATATAATTTTATATAAATTTATCTAGAATTATTTTTCTAACCATTCGGTATGAAATATACCTTCTTTATCAATGCGTTTATAAGTGTGATTTCCAAAATAATCACGCTGTGCCTGAATTAGATTTGTCGGTAAAATAGCAGACCGAAAACTATCATAATAAGCAATTGCTGCCGAAAGAGATGGTAACGGAATGCCATTTTGCATACCAAAACATACAACATCTCGCAAGGATTGCTGATATTCATCAGTAATATTCTTAAAATAAGGTGCTAAGATCAAGTTTTCTAAATATGGATTGTGAGTATACGCATCAGTTATTTTTTGCAAGAATTGAGCACGAATAATGCACCCACCTCGAAAAATTCTGGCAATTTCACCATAATTCAACCCCCATTGATACGCATCAGATGCCGCCTTTAATTGTTGAAAACCCTGTGCATAAGAAATAATTTTACCTAAATAAAGCGCATGTAAAACTTTTTTAATAAAATCTTGCTTGTCTCCACTAAACGGATTAATAATCGGTCCAATAAATATTTTAGATGCTGATAAACGTTGTAATTTTAAAAAAGATATATAACGCGCAAATACAGATTCAGTAATGATAGTAACAGGAACACCTAAATCTAAAGCATTTTGGCTGTTCCATTTTCCAGTTTCTTTATTAAGAGCTTCATCTAATATAACATCAATTAAATAATTTCCAGTTTCGTCTTCTTTTTTGCGAAGAATATTCGATGTTATTTCAATTAAATAGCTATTTAATTCACCTTTATTCCATTCTGAAAAAATATCAGATAATTCTTCATTATTTAATTTTAATACATTTTTAAGTATTGAATAAACTTCAGCAATAAGCTGCATATCACCATATTCAATACCATTATGTACCATTTTTACATAATGACCTGCCCCATCTGGGCCAATGTAGCTTACGCAAGGATCACCATCAACCTTAGCTGCAATTTTCTTTAAGATAGGTTCTACTAAATCATAAGATTGTTTATTGCCACCAGGCATGATAGACGGCCCATTTAATGCTCCTTCTTTACCACCAGAAATGCCAGCTCCAATAAAGTTAAATCCTTTCTCTGAAAGTTCTTGATTGCGTCGAATAGTATCCTTAAAATAAGTATTACCAGCATCTATTATTATATCTCCTTTATTTATGTACTGTGTTAGTGAAGTTATGGTTTTATCTGTAGATTCTCCAGATTTTATCATTAATAAAATTCGACGCGGTTTCTCTAATGAAGCAATAAATTCCTTGATTGTATGAAAAGGAATTAATTTTCTACCTGGATTTTCTTTTATAACTTCATCGGTTTTTTCTTTAGAACGATTAAAAATTGAAACAGAATAACCCCTACTTTCAATATTTAGCGCTAAATTTCGCCCCATAACTGCCATTCCAACTATACCAATTTGTTGTTTTAACATGAAAACTCCTGACTAAGAATTCATTGTTTAAGCTTAAGTATCAAATATATTTTATATGTTAATATATTAACTTATTCTATAATTTGATGATAGTAATTTAATTTCTTTAATATAAGAAATAATTAAAAATGTTTTTATATTGAAATTTTTGCTCAAAGCACCAATTACTTTAAAGTCATCATAATCTGTCATATCAAAAGGTAAAAATAAATTTTATGGAATGGATCATTGATCCTACGATATGGGTAGGACTTTTTACCCTTATCCTGTTAGAAATCGTTCTTGGCATTGATAATTTAGTTTTTATAGCTATTTTGGCTGATAAATTACCAGTTAAATTACGAAATAAAGCTAGAATAACCGGTTTAACATGCGCACTATTTATGCGTGTTATATTATTGTTTAGTCTTACTTTACTTGTTTCCTTAACCAATCCTATTGTTAGTATTTTTGGTCATTTATTTAGTGCAAGAGATATTCTAATGCTTACTGGTGGATTTTTTTTGCTTTTCAAGGCTACTATGGAGCTTAATGAAAGATTAGAAGGCAAAGATAAAAAATTTGGCAAACAACGAAAAACAGTCAAATTTTGGGCAGCTGTAATACAAATTATTATTTTAGATGTTATTTTTTCACTTGACTCAGTAATTACTGCTGTTGGCGTGGTTGAACATATTGGAATTATGATTGCAGCAGTAACTATTGCCATGATATTAATGATTATTGCTAGCAAATCATTAACAATATTAGTTAATGAACATCCAAGCATTGTTATTCTCTGTCTTAGTTTCTTACTTATGATTGGTTTTAGCTTAACGGCTGAAGGATTTGGTTATATGATACCAAAAGGATATTTATACGCTTCTATTGGTTTTTCTATTATAATTGAATCTCTTAATCAATTTGCGTTATTTAATCGCCGACGTTTTTTAAAAGGAAACAAATCACTTCGTGAAATAACTGCTGAAGCAATATTGCGTGTTATAGATGGCCAACATGAACACGCTGAATTAGATCATCACACTTCTGATTTAATAACTGATAACAGTAGTATTTTTGATCCACAAGAACGACAAATGATTGTTCGTTTATTAGGATTTGGGCAGCGCAATCTTAGCAGTATTATGACTTCACGGCATGATGTTGAATATATTGATATCAATAAACCTGTTGATATGCTACTTTCACTATTAGAAAAAACACCACATACACGTCTTGTTGTTACTGATGAATCAATAAGCGATGAACCTGTCGGTGTTATACACGTTATTGACATATTAAATCAACAATTAAAAAATAAAAAATTTAACTTGCGACAACTAATCACTCAGCCACTAATTTTTCCTGAAGGTTTATCACTGCTTCAAGCATTGGAACAATTTCGTAAAGCTCACACTCATTTTGCCTTTATTGTTGATGAATTTGGATCAGTCGAAGGAATTGTAACGCTTACTGATATTATGGAAACTATTTCAGGTAATATGCCAATTAGCAAAGAAGAAGTTGATTCTCGTCATGACATTCAACAGTTAGAGGATAACCGCTGGGTTGCTAATGGTTTTATGCCTTTAGAAGATCTTATTCTTTATGTGCCAATTATTCTTAATGAAAAGCGTGAATATGAAACTATTGCAGGATTGTTAATGGAACACTTACAAAGAATGCCTCTTATTGGTGAACGTATCAAAATTGAAAACTGGATTTTTGAACCATTAGAAGTAACCAGTCACAGGGTTAAAAAGGTATTAATCACTCAAATTTAAAATATATAAATTATAATTAATTAAATTTTTCTTAAAATAATAAATACATCAAGATAATATTAGTATCTTAAACTTACTAGAAATATTTTTTTAAAATTTATTTTTTTATTTAACATATTTTTTTTGTAATTAATTATTCATCTTTTTTATCTTGTAATTAAAACTTATACGACGAAATATTAACGTTTAATTAACATTAATCAAAAATCTTATATATGAAAATTTTGCGCTGAATTTGGGAAATATTTGTAATCAATGCAAATTGAATTAAAATAATGAATCAAATTTGAGAATAACAACATACATTTATTAAGTTTTATTAACCTTGATATTTTCAACCTGAGCATTATCTTTAATATTATTATGAATAATAGATAGACTTTATCTATTAGTAATTAGTAATTAGTAATTAGTAATTAGTAATAAAATTTATCAAATAAATAAAACTATACTAAGTCTATTGAACAAATCTTAAATAATATTAAATTTGATTTACAGTATTGTAAATTTAGTAATATAAATTTATTAAAATTCTGATACAATCAGTTTGTTGATAACATAATCGAATTATATAATTTAAACATACTTAAGTACTTTAAGAAAATTAAGATAACTTAATATTGTTAAATTTGTATATAGTTACTCTATTTAACTAGAGTATTTTCATAATTTAACATAATAGGTTAGTTAGAAATTTTCACATAACAATGCAAATTAGAAATAATTAATACTTAATAACTATTTTATATTAATTATTTTAGAGTTCAAGCTAGAAATAATTTAATCTTAATATATAAATTTATTTGAAAATTGTTTCTTGAAATAAAAATTTCTTTAAATAATAGAAATTACACTATTAATTTTTTATGAGGAGAATTAACAGGTTTATGCTTACTTGATATCTTGTCTCTTCTGTGTTAATAATTAGGATAAAAGTTATAAGTTAAAAACTTTATTTAAATTCTAATTATAATCTTAGTTATATTTAATTGATAAACCTTTAAATTATATAAATTGAAGAATTAGTTTTGAAGTTAAGTTGAGTTAAGTTAATATTATTAAAATTTAATTCTTATTATTAATTTAGTAACAATTTACTTAAAGCGTCATAATTGATGTTAATTTTATTTATATATAAATAAAAGCTCTAATAATTTTATATTTTTTAATTTATTAAATTTATAAAAAATTCTATCATAATAATATATAATATTTTGCTTCATTTTTGAATAAAAATTAAATGTTTATAACCATTAGTAATATTTATATTTATAGATAACTATAGTAAAGTGATAATTTTTATTATATTGTAGAACAATAACATTTTACATATTAAATCAGATAAAATTATTTATCTATAAACTTAACAAACTATCATTTAATTTAATTTTGTTGTCTTTAAATAACAACTTTAAGTAATATTACTTTTTTTTCATATTTGCACTAAATAATCTTTAAACAACAAAAGTATATTTATTAAATTTTATTTCACGGACTTAGTGAAGAATAAAGTTGTTAATTACTTGTAATATTTAATCAGAAATATTACAAGTAATTAACAAATAAAATAAATAGGATAAGTATAACGAAATCTAAACAAGCATATTAACTTAACTAATTATATATAGTTTATACAATTACTGCTCTCTATAATAAATAAAATCGATTTATTAACAATAGTTAGCCATTAACAGCATTTATATCATGATATTATATATCAAAAATAAAATTAGAGATTATTTTATTTAACTTTATAGATTGTATAACTATAAGAATCATTAAGATAAACAAGAAATACAAGAGCTGTTAGTTCAGATAAAACAATACTATAAAAATAATGTTATTAGAAATTCTTTCTTCACTGTCTTTATCAATAACACTTAAACAATCAATTAATAACTTTATATTTAAATAGTATTATTTGATATAAAATAGAATTAATTAACTTAAAATATTAAAATTTATAATTACTTTTACTATCTTCACTAATCCTACTTACTACAGCACCCTGCTGATTTTTATATTTTGAATCTTTACGGCAATTATAAGGGCGGTCAGCCGAACCAGATAATGATTCAAAACTTAATGCACAAATACCCATACCAGGCCTTAGAGCCAACGGTAGTTTTCCTGAATTATAAAACTCTAGCACAATTTGACCACTCCAACCTGGATCAATTCGGTGAGCAGTAACATGAACCATTAATCCTAAACGAGCTAGGGATGAACGACCATCAAGCCAACCAACAATATTATCAGGTAAAGTAACTGATTCTAAAGTAATAGCTAACGCTAATTCCCCTGGATGAAGAAAAAACACATCACTATGACTCAATTTAATCTCATTACTCATCACCCGACCTAATGTAGCATTAACTTCATTTTTTTTTCCACCAAGATCGATATAAGGCGCAGAATATCCATGAAATACTCTAAATTTATTACCTAAACAAATATCAACTGTTGCCCCATTTATTCGTTCGATTGATGGACGTGGTTTAATAATTATTTTTTTTTCATTAAGATACTTAACTATATCACTATCACAAAACAACATTTTTTATTTCCTTGCAATAATCTATAATTATTTATAAATAATTATCACTAGAACTAATATCTAGTTGTTTGGATATAAATTATTCTATAAATTTTTATTAATTTGTCAATATATTAAAACATTGTATGCACTGTTTTGATATATTATTCAATTCAATATTTAATGTTATATTAGTTTATTTATATTCTTGCGCAAGTGATTAATTATGATTAATAATTAATCATCTTTAAACTAAAGATACTTTAATTATTAAATATATCTTAAATATCATTCTATAGTGAAATTTTAATTTCAATCATATATTGTTAATGTAAAGCAATATATTAATCTGCAAACAATTTCTATTATCTTTTGTTTTGCATATACTAATCTGTAAATATATTTATCAGATCAATATCTAACTCATAATAATATAAATTTAATTTAATATCTTAATTTTGATATCCTAGCACACATAACTGACTACAATCTGATTGTATTTTTGCTAAGTTTATATTTTAAAAAAATTCGCAAGTTTTTAGATGCTTGTTGAAGAATTAATATGTTTTAAAAGTAATCTCTAATTTCAATATTCACTAATGCCTTTAATAAATACAAAAGTCATATCTTTATTTATTCTCTATACACCTAGATAGTATACAATATATTTTATGATCTTTATTTATTAATATTCATTGTATCTAAATTGAAACTTAATTGTATTTACTTAAGTTAATACAATATTGTAAAAATTTATACAAAATCGATTAGTAGTTTATATAACACTTAAGTTTTTTCTTTTTTTTGATATATAAGTGTATATACCTAATTTTAATTAAAACCAAATCATTTTACTATATTAGTATAGCTTAATCATATTTTTATTTTAATAATTTAATATTATATAAATAAATCATGATATATCTAAATTTAGATAGTAGCAGTTTATATTTACTTATTCTTATATTTTAATATTATATTAATCTTAATATTTATTTATATAAATTACATAAATGTAGTCAAGAAAAGTTTGTTAAATTATTAATTATTAATCGTTTCAAAGAAAACTATATAATAAAATATTTAATATTCTTATATTTAAGAGTCTTATGTAATTCATCAAATATTTTAAATAAGATTAGTTTTAGCAAATAAAATTAATTTAATTAAATATTATTATCGAAGTAATTATATATTATAAAAGATAACAATAATTATTATCTAATATTAAATTACACAATAAGCAATAAAATTAGTTAAATTAAATATTACTTATAAGTAATTTATCTTTAAATTTTTAATAGTCTAATATTTTTGTCGTAAATATACTTAATAGTACTTATTTATGAATATCATAAATTCAACATTAGTATTTCGCATTACTTTATGTTCTATGTAAATTTTGATACAAATATTTGAGTATCGAGATATACAACTATATCTTATAACATCTTAAATAGTATTTTTAGTTAATTTGCGTACGTAATAACAAAAATAGCTTACAGTCGTTAATAATTTTTATAAAAATATAAAATCATGTTTTAAATAATATAAATACATAAATTTAATTTCATCAAATATAGAATCTATTTTATTTATATTATTTCTTTTAAAGAAATATTTCGTTTCAAAGTAATGGCAATTTATTATTTCACTGAAATATTTTTAATAATTTTAATTTTATACTTAGATTTTTATTACATAACATTACAAATAAATAATCTAAATTTAGTAATATTTGTATTCTTTAATATTTGTATAAAAAGCTTGTTAGCTCTTTTTCTATCAAAATAATCGCAGAATAATTATCAGCCAAATAATCAATTAAATTAATTTTAAATATATAGTACATTACAGTAATGATATGATTGCAAACATGATATGTATGACTATAATTTTAGTTACTGAAATAATCGTGATAGAAATTATAAATATTAGAATATAAAATATATACTTTTTATAATTCTTTAGCTAATAATAAAGATAAATATACAGTCTTAATTTTAATTTGTAATCAAATATTTATCTTAATTGATTTCAATCATATTGAAAATCTAATTGATTCTCAAAATACTTAACTATAAGCAACACATTAACATTGCAATGTAAATTGCAATTTGCTTTTTTTCAAATAACATTTCTTTGCAACTACAATATCTGTTGTTTACTTTAATAGCTTTAAGTGCCATTTGCATACAAATGACATAAATAATTTAATAATAGGTAAAATATTATATAATAAGACGTAATAATACAATTCTTTTAATGTACTCAGATTGGTTTTTAATGTTATATTTTAAAATGTCTAGAAAACATAAATAATTTACTTATTCTATTGTTAATATTTTATTTGCTCAAAGTATTATACATTTATCATAATTTCATTTATTTGGTCTATACTAGACAACTATTTCATTAGTGTGATTAAATTATAAAAATGATACTTATTAAATTAAAATTAATATATTATATATAATATTACTTATTAGTTGTAATCATATCTGAAAACAAACAATACAATTAGTTAAGATAAATTATTATTTATTTTTTTTTACGGAAATCAGTTCTTTACTATGTCTGAAATTATGAAAAAACTTTTGGTAACCTGTGCATTACCTTATGCTAACGGCTCAATTCACCTTGGCCATATGCTTGAGCATATTCAGGCTGACATATGGGTTCGCTATCAACGAATGCGTGGTAATAAAGTTTATTTTATTTGCGCTGATGATGCACACGGTACGCCAATAATGATAAAAGCTAAACAATTGGACATATCTCCTGTTGATATGGTTAGTAAAATAAATAAGGAACACAAATATGATCTTACTAACTTTAGAATTAGTTACGATAATTATTATTCTACTCATTGTGTAGAAAATAAAATATTATCTGAACAAATTTATTTGACACTAAAAAAGAATGGTTTCATTCAAACAAAAAAAATTTTACAACTTTATGATCCTAAAGAAGGAATATTTCTACCAGATCGATTCGTTAAAGGAATTTGTCCAAAATGCCATGCTGATGATCAATATGGTGATAATTGTGAAGTCTGTAGTGCGACTTACAATCCAGAAGAGCTCATTAATCCACATTCTGTAATTTCTGGTTCCTCTCCTGAAATGAGAGAAACAGAACATTTTTTCTTTGACTTACCTGTATTTAACGATATGTTAAAAATTTGGATACGTTCAGGTATTCTACAATCACAAGTAGTAAATAAAATGCAAGAGTGGTTTAAAACAGGTTTGAAACAATGGGATATTACTCGCGATGCTCCTTATTTTGGTTTTAAAATTCCTAATTCGCCAGATAAATATTTTTACGTATGGCTAGATGCTCCAATTGGTTATATGGCAACATTTAAAAATCTATGCAAAAAACAACCTAATATTGATTTTGATAGTTATTGGAGCAAAAATGCTACTGCAGAGCTTTACCATTTTATCGGTAAGGATATTGTTTACTTTCACAGTCTATTCTGGCCAGCAATATTAGAAGGTAGTAATTACCGAAAACCAACTAATATATTTGTTCACGGATATATAACTATAAATGGTAAAAAAATATCTAAATCAAGGGGCACTTTTATTACAGCGCGAACATATTTAGATCATTTAGATCCTGACTGTTTGCGTTACTATTATGCCACGAAGCTTTCTTCTGGAATTGATGATATTGATCTTAACTTAGAAGATTTTTTGCAACGTGTAAATTCTGACATCGTTAATAAAGTTGTCAATCTTGCTGCTAGAAATGCTGGATTCATTAATAAACGTTTTAATTCCAAGATATCAGATCATCTTGCAGAACCTAATCTATATAAACAATTTATTGAGGTAAAAAATAAAATTAACCAAGAATTTTATAATCGTGAGTATAACAAGGCAATTCGAGAAATTATGTTACTTACTGATCTAGCTAATCAATACATCAATGATAAAACACCTTGGGTAATCGCTAAGAACGAATGTCTATCGAAAGATTTACATAATGTATGTTCTATGGGTATCAATTTATTTCGTGTAATAATGACTTATTTGAAGCCTATACTACCAGGACTTGCAGAACGAACAGAAACTTTTTTAAATATTTCCCTTAACTTGGATAATATAATATACCCATTGTTAAATCATGAAATTGCTCAATTTAAAACATTATTCAAAAGAATTGAAATAAATAATATAACAGCCATATCAACATTATCTAGAAAAAATATAACAACGCAAATGACAACCAATCAAAAAAGCTTAGATAATTAATCTTATTTAAAATTTAATTAATTTAAATTATAATAATAAAAGTCTTACTAGTAATTTAAATTAAGTAATTTTATTCCTAGAAGTTTACTATAAAATGCTGAAATATAATTAAATATAAGAGATAAAAATCTGAAAATTTCTATAATTTTTAAATTATTATTATGCTGATTATAGAGCAGTGAAATAATTTTAATTATTATATTCATTAGTTTATTGAAAAGAAAAATATATTTTAGTTTTTATGAATGGAATGACATTGCGAGTTTGCAACATAATAGAAATATATTTATATTAAATCATAATATAGGCGCTATATCTAACATAAAAAAACAAATTAATTCTATTATTGATGTTCTTTATTTTTTAGTTGATATTTTGTTTTTACAAAAAAAATGATTTTAATAATACCAGATAATAATATTTACTAATTTTGTTTGTTTATTTCTTTTTAGTAAAAAAAAATAAGCTTAATTTTAATTATACTAGCTTTTATTTTTGTCATATGATTTTATCATGAAATATCTCTTAGTTTAGCTTGCTAATAATACAAATAATATCTATAAATAATATAACTGTTAATATTATTTATTATAAAATAAGACATTATAACGCTTATAATTTTGAAAAAGAGTTATAGTAAATTACTATGATAAAATAAACTAATAAATTATCTATATTTTCTTTTATGTACTATTATTATATTGATTATTATTACGACTTATAAATATATTTATTTTTTTACAGTAAAAATATTAAATAATAAAGTATTAAATAATAACAAATAGTTGAATTAATAAAAAGAATTTCATTAACATAAATAAAATATTCCTATTTAATCTATTTTATTATGTAATCCATAACCATAAATAAGAAAAATTCTTTATTTATATTCTTCTTTTGATAATTATTGCAATAATATTAAATTATTAGATTAATCAAAAAACTGATAATTATACTTATTATGATAATAGAATTTATTTTCTATATTTATTAAATAATTTAAGTGTAATAAAATACTCTTCTTATATTTTATATAAACGTACTATAAAATATCTAATAAAAGGAACAACAAATTATTATTACTTACAGAATAATAATAATTACAATTATAATAAACAGACTATATATAATATATAGATTACATCTTATATAATATATTAAACGTGAAATTATATTAGATTTACTATATTTTAAATATTATATTTTTTATTTAAAATTATAAAGTAGTTTTAATAAAAATTTTACTATTTTACCAAAATTATTTTTTTTAAAATTATATTGTGACAATAATCTAAAATAGATTAATGTTTTTAACTATTTATTCAGAAATAATATTATAAATAAATTTATAATATTATTTCAAATATTAAAAATGTAATTGGTTTTTTATATATTAAAGTAAACTAAGTTATTAAATTAATAATAAGAAGATATCTCTAATCATATAAGATACATAGCCAGGATAAAGAATATCTAATTATTTTATTTAAAATATAAAATAATATCAACTATATTAGTGATATATATTTTAGTTAAATAATATTATCACAATTTTATTGAATCTTAAGTAAAATATTTTAACTAATTTACAACAATAATATTAATATATCAAACTATCGGCGTAAATGTATGAAACTATAAGAACTAAATTAAAGATAATATTATAAAATAATTATACAGATTACATCCTTAAATAGATAATAGTTAATTTAAAGATATATGCTATATTAATTAGAATTATTTAATAAAATGTTTTTATTTATAATAAACATAAACATGAATAAATAATAATGTAAATATACACAAATTTAAATCAAAATAATAAATTAATTAATTTAGTGAAATACTGATTTTAATCATATTAAAAAAAATAGTCATTAATTATTTTTACTCAAAATACTTAATATTAAAAAAATGATAAGTATATAAACATATCAGTGATTTAATATAATTTTATTCATTCAATAATATTTAATAAATTTTAAAAAAAATAATATAAAACTTTTATAATATAACGTACGTAAAAGATTTATAAACAATAATATTAATACTATTGTTAAATAGTAATATATGATTGTTGAATTTATTTTTATTAAAAAATATCAATAATTATTTAAAATATAAATATTATCTATAAATGCTTAGATATATAAAACAACTTAAAACTTATATTTTTTTTAGAAAAAAGTATAAATTTATCAAAAATATATTAATTATGATGTTAGAAATATATGATATTACGATAAACACGAATGTAATGTATGTAAGAATACTGTGGACTAATTATATTTATAGTTTAATTCCTTACATAATCATCATTATATATAAATAATTTATTGTTGTAGATTAGAAATCTAATATCTATTAATTGACTTATCATTTTTATGATTACTTCTTACAATTCAAGTGAATTGATAAAAAATGTTAATTTCTTTTTATAATTTTATTTCATATGTTTTTTACAGTTTTTGAAGCATTGTAATTGTAAACGAATTTTTTCTGATCAATGAACCTATTTTTAATAATCAATAATTCTTAGTTTAATTAACATAATTTTAAAGCACAATATTAAATAAACCTTATAATAACATACAATATATTAAAAATCATAATTTTTTCTTTATATTGTTCTTTTATATATATTTTAAATATTTATTAATTTTATTAAAATTATTTATTTTATCTTTTATTTCTAGATTGATGATATAATTAAAGATTTTAGTTATATTAATTAAAATATTCAGAACAATTTATTTAATTATAAGTTATAACTTAATGTTCTGACATTCTAATATTTCTTTTTAATTCTCTTCTAATTTTTATTATTTTTAATATAAATATTTCAACTAATCATAGTAATGATTAGTTTGTTAATTTATGATCTAATTTATTAAGTAGTAATTATTCATAACAAACATTATATAAATTATTTATATTTCTTTCTATAGATATTTAAAATAACTGCAAGAGCATCAAATAATACATATATTAAATAAATTTTAAATAATGTAAATATGGTACTTATTCAATATTATATTTGTAATTTATCCAATCTACTGATTTATTAGATATATAAACTGATCATTTATAGACTCTTAAATACAGTTTTTATTACTTTACTTATTAATATATTAATTATTATTAACGTAATAGATATTTATTGTCAGTAATAGTACTGTACAGCTTGTTTTATGGTAACATACTATATTATTAGAAATAAATATATACAAAATTAAAATATAGTTGCTAGTTTTAGTATTCTATTTTTGTATACTCATCTTATCTGAATATTTAGATTGGCATATACGTTATTACAGTGGTTTACTTTATAGATTTGTAGCAATAATATTTAAATATGTTTTCACTTCTTATAGGATCATTTAATGAGATCCTAAAGAACCTTTATTAACCATCTTTTTTTTAAATATTAATAATTTTCTGATTTTATAATAAAATTAATTAAATAACATTTACTAAGAGGCTTTTCTAATAGAAAATATATATAATCTTGAATTATAATGGTTATATTATCGAATTTATTCTTGACAATATTCATTAATGTAACTTTAGTCTTCTTTATTATAAAAGAAAGAAAACAGTCTCTAATTTTTTCTCAGGCTATTTAGTTTTATATATTATTTACATCTTGTAACTTTTGCGCGGTTTTTCTTTACCAGAATTAGTTAGTTTATATTTCACTAATGCACAGAGTATATGGATAATTAATCTCTATATACTTAAATAAATTTGTCAATCTATCATTTTACTTACTAATATTTATAATTTTATTATATGTTATAATATGCTATATGCTAAATAAATTAGTTTTATATTAAATTTCTGTTATTAGGCAATATACTTTTCACTAACTTTGTTTATATTATACTTTGAGATTATTATATTGTAATCTATTAGTCATTAATTACCACAACGATGAATGTGCAGTTAGTTTTTACTGCAAAAATATAGGATATACATGAAATTCAACAAATTAGCATAACAGTTAAATAAATAGTTTAAAATTTTGTACATTCTTTTATATAAATAAAATATATTTACTCAATACTCAATACTCAATACTCAATACTCAATACTCAATACCGAGAAATTTTTGTATTATAATACTAATCATCTATTAAATATCACAAAAAGATACAAAAAAAGAAATTTATTAATTTTATATTCTGTTTTAAACAAAAAAATTAAAGTTATGCAATAAATAAATCTTAATTATCGTTATTTTAATTATTTTATTTGTTGAACTTACGACAAAAACAGTAATTTAACATAGATAGTTAATATTATTTTTTAAATTAACAAAATAAATGAAAAAATTATAGAAATTAGAATTTTTAAAATATTAAAACAAAAATATTATTAAAAGTATTTAATAATGCAGATATAATAATAAACCATTAAACAATGCGAACATAGTTCTAAAATAAAAACTATTATAATTAAAAGTTTATTTATTTATATAAAAAGCTGAATGTTACATTCTGTAATAAAAACTATATCTATTTTAAATAGATGCCACTAAACTTTTATATATTAAATGTTACTATATCTAGTTTATGACTCATCTTTTTTATTAATCATTGATTTTAAAAAAAGTTATCTATTTAGTAAACGCAAATTTATCATTCTTAACAGAAAATTAGATTTAAGTATAGAAATTTTACTAAATATACTAATTATAACACATATGCTAATCTTTCAGTCACAATAGATATTAATAATTATTAACTATAAAAATTAATATAATTTATTTAAGATCAAAACGTACTTAATGTGAAATATGTATCAGTATATTCTTTGTGTCTATTAAAAATTTTATATATCTTAATTTTTATAGTATATTAAAATGTTATGATAAATATAAATAATATGTTCCTAATATAAATAATATTAAAAATAAAAATTATTAGTATATTTTTTAGTAAACCAACTTTAAGCAATAAAAAACTACTATATTTTATTTTGTTATCTGAATATCCAACATGCTTTTATCGTAAAGTTTAATGATATAAAATTTAAGATAGATTTACTTATATTATTATTTTGACTATAATACAAATTATTATAAAATTTATATTTACTTAAAAAAGAATAATTTTATAGATTCTCAAGTATTTTCTATAAAAAAAATATTTTTATATTGTATGTTATTTATTTTTTGTAAACTTAGTGATAAGGAAATTATTTAGCTTCATTACAAAATATATAAGATAACTATTTAAAAACATTTCTATGTCTTTTGTATCTTAACTCTAAGACTTTATGTGTTAATTTATTTATCGATATTTTTTGTAGTATCAATAAATAATTTTGTAATTAATTGCTATAATCCAATTGCATAAATTAATCTGTAAGATTCAAAAATTATACTAATGAACTATATATCTAACTATCATTAAATATTTTATTTTTATTTAAATAATAGTTAATTGTGCAATCTTTATTCATATTGTAAATAAAAAAAATATTTTTTATTAACGATATTCTATTTTAGAATTGTTGAAAATTAAGAAAAGTCTTGTGTTGTATATAATTTAATAAGATAATCTTATAATTTTATAATCTTATATAATTATCTATGTAATAATCTTTATTTTTTAAAATATCAGTATACTTGTAATTGCAGCTGCCTATTGGTTAAATAAATAAGCAACGTTATTATTATTTTCTGCACACAATATTTATGAAATCAAATTTCAAAAAAAAATATACAAATATCAATCTATTTTATTAATTTTTTACAAAAAACTTTATTACTAGTCTTTAATAAAATTTTATGACTTTATTGATATTATATTTTTGTAAACATCAAAATATCTATAATTCATTATTATAAATGACAATGATATCAAGTTAAATTTTTTACATTATAAATCTATTATTATTAATTGAATATAACATTAATGAATGCAAATTAAAATAAAAAAAATAAATTTATTTATGAAATTAATCTTATATTCTATATTTATACTGTGTAATCAAAATTAAGTATATCTAATTTATTATATAATAATGAATAACGAATAATATAAAAATTTAGATTGTTACACAATTAAATAAGATTAATATATATATTTATAATAGTTTCAATAAACTTAACGAGTTGTAATACTTAATTGTGCTTATTAATGCAGTGCTGTAGTAATTTTACTAAACTATTAACTAGTTGAGTATTGTTAGAATAATAAATAATTATTACAATTATGAAATTTAATTCTATATTATAATTGATTTTATTTTGGCAAGCAAACATGACCATTTAAATCAATCAATCATTAGTAATCTATTTAATTAACTTTTATTGTAATATATTTTATTTCAAAATTAATAATCATAAACTTATCTATGCACGATAAAATTAATATCTTCTAATTAGATGTATATTAAAACTGATATGATAATAATTATCTATAAGTCAAATTTAATTAATATTGACTTATATATTTTTTAACCAGTCTAAATATTTTTAGAAATAATTTAAAATAAAAAACACAAGAATTATATTCAAATAATATATATTATTAATTTCAATAAAGATCTTAATAACTTATTATTAAGATCTAACTAAAAGAAAAAAATAATAGCTGAAGATATATTAATGAAAAATTAATGCCATTATTATTTTGTTAAAAACGTATATATCAATTATTTAAAATTTAAGAGTGATAAAATAGAAATGAGATGCAATGATATATCTTATTAGAGAAAATTATTAAATAAATTATATAGAAATTTATTGAAAAACTTATTAATTTATTATGTCAACTAAATGTTTGATAACTTTTTAATCAAGGTTAATTACATTACAGAAAATAAGTATTTATTAAATGCGTCAAATAAAGTTAGGTATTTTTTTTCTAAATTTATACATAAAGATATATTTATATATTTAATTCTTAAAATTTTAATGTATAACTTTTTTTTGAAAGTTTTGACAATTATCGCTAGAATGAAATATTTGTTGTTTCTTATTA
This sequence comes from Arsenophonus sp., assembly GCA_046530765.1. Classification (GTDB taxonomy): domain Bacteria; phylum Pseudomonadota; class Gammaproteobacteria; order Enterobacterales; family Enterobacteriaceae; genus Arsenophonus. The sequence goes on along the minus strand of JBHEQS010000007.1, from coordinate 36,651 downwards.
TTTTTATTTCACCCATACAAAATTTAACTTGTAAGTTATAAATATCATCAACTTTTATATAAATTATTAAATAAAGTTTTATGATTTATATTTGATATAATTTGTTTTATACGACGACATTTACTTTATATAATAATTTTTATTAAATAAGTAACTTCATTTAAGCATAACTTAATTTTATATTATATAGAATATACATTCTATTGTAAATAATAAAGATAAATCTTACATAGGAAAAAAAATATTAATTTGATTACTTATTATAAGGTAGTTGGTTAACTTAATAAAGTTAACAATTGTATTAACAGATTTTTTTAATTTGTACTTCAATAGTACTTAGCATGATAGAATATTGCATTATTTACAGAAAAGTACTTTATATTACCAATAGATCACTTGCTGCAGGCTAATCTGAAAGTAATAAACATTTTTTATAAAAAAAATACTTATTAAAAGAATTGATACATAGTATTAATTTATTATATTAATATTAGGATATCAATTAATAACTAATTAAGATATTTGTATGTAAATATTTAAATATAGTAAAAATAATCTAAAATTACGATAGTTAAGATAAAACTGTTAAGCTATACTAACAGATGCTATTAAAGTAATTTATTATTTTCTATGGTAATTTATATTATATTTTTAGTTTTTTTTAAAAGCATTACATTAATTCATTTATATGTTATATCAAATTATATAGTAAGCTTTATGATAAATTATAAATTTAGTATATAATAAATTTATAATTTATTTAATAAAAGATCAAAAGATACAATTGTTTTATTTTTTTTGTAAATAATTCTTTATAAAAGAATTTAATGTAATGTACTTCATCTGAAGTAATATAAATTACTTTTTCTCTAATTTTTAAAATATTATAGATGAAATTATTTATTAATATAAATATGTTGCAAATTTTATTATACCATAAATTACACTATGATCAATAATTATATATTACTTTAATTAAAGATAATATTTAAATAACAATTAGAATTTCATAAATTATTTATTTCTATATTAAAATAAAATAATAAAATCGTAGCTTTAAAATGGAATTTAATTAGTAAAATTGAATATATTAAATATGTTAATCAATATATATGTATTTATAAAGTTATATAAACTGAAATATACTATTTTATTCAATAATAATCACAATAAGAAACAAAAAATTTTACTTAGTTTTTAAGAAAAAATGTTTATTAATAATATTAATAACAATAAAAGTTTTTTTAATTTAATAATACAAAACAATATTAGAGATATAATACATAATTAATTAAATGCTTTAATTAATTTCTTTATTAAAATATTAATTATTAATAAGTTAAAATTTATAATATATTATAAAAATATTTAATAAAAATATATATTAATATATATTTTTATTAAAAAGATAAAATAGTTCTAGTAAAAACATATATAAAATTTTTTTTAATTTAAAATAATTACTTATATGAATTTATTGTTTTAATAATTTACTTATATAGAATATTTTTTAAACTTAATTATATTTTATGTAAATAAATTAATATAATATGTATTGATATAATTAATCTAAAAATGATATATTAACATATTTATATAGATGGTATATAATTTAATATATTCGGCTAAAATTTTTAATTTATTATTAATAAATAAACCATTGTGCAATTATAAAAAAGTAGTTTTTATTGTAACATATAATATAACTAAATATTAGTAACCAGTAACTGTTTTGAGTATGGTCTTCAGATATAATAACATCTAGATTTTTAATAAAGTAAAATTAATAATAAAGTCTACATCTAAAAATGTTAATACGTATAAGACATATTCATAGCTACATAATTAAAAATCCAAATAACTATAAACATCGTTAATCAATAATATTATAAATACAGTAAGACTTATTGCAAAAAAATAGTAAACTTAGTATAACTCGTTTTCTTTTATTTAAAAAATGATAACAGAAAATAAGATAAATATAGATAAGAATATTCTGATTAATTATATAAAATCACTTGTAGTATAATAAAGTTCTATTAATGTATAGTTTTTAGAAGAGTAACGTCAAGTATCGATATAGTAGATATATTCATATTGGTGTAAAAAAAATAAAAATAGAGGAGATGTGATTATTCATGTAAAAGTTAAAAATTTAAAAGATAATTTAATGCAAAACATGCAAACTTATGTACAGTCTTTAATTATTAAATAATTTTAATAACTTCGAAAGAGAAATATATAGCCTAATAGGAACCAAACGAACATTTCAGCTATAATATATTACATTTATACAAAATTGATTTTTAAATGTTACAAAAAAGTTAGAAATTATAGAATTTATAATGAATAAAACAAAATGCATATACGACATGCAAAACATTTGTAGTTATTGACTTATTATTTATTAATATAAAATCGTTTTTATAATAATTAGCAAGAGAGAAATAATGAGTAATATCGACATTTGTTCTAGCAAAGATTAGAAATAGTTAAAACGCTTACATATTATATAATATATATTCAAATTTAATTTCGAACATCAGTAGTTGTATAGTAATTTTATGAAAAATATTCCATATATTATCTATTAGCGTTGAATTTTTTTTTAAATAAATGTTATAATTACTAGAATTCTTTTTAATTTATATAAATTACATTTCTTTAAGATTATTCAATAAAGATTTTTTTTATTTTTAAGAATTTTATCTTAGAATTGAATTTATTAAAACTAGATAACTATATATGCTATTATAAAGTTTTACATAAATTCTTAATTATAAACATTTGTATGTAAAAAATGTACTTAATACAATACAAAAAATAATTTTCTGCAGTAAATTCTATTTTAGCAAAAAAAATATAGTAATCTCATATTTCAAATTTTTTATCATAATTTAGAACAAATATATTGGTATTAGTTTTAATATTTAGAAAATATGTTTATTCATTATAAAATAAAATTTATACAAATAATATTATTATATATTCTAATAACTTTAATGGTTTCTGTAATATAGAAAATTTTGTTCATAAAGTTTAATTTTATTGTAATCAGTAAATTTTTATATTAACGAGAACTTTCTCTAACATCAGATAAAACAAACTAAATCAATCAATAATATGTTTAATTTGTTAATATAAAATTAATAATCATAATGAAAAACTATTTTTTTTAAAATGCTCGATTATAAGAATTAGAATACACTTATATAAAGTTCTACATTAGCTTATAATAACTGTTGATTCAACATACTTTATGATACTGTCATCACTCAATACCCAATGGATAATGTTATATTAAGCATATGTATTATATCAAAAAATACATAGAACTAATATGCTAAAGAATAAAAATTATTATACAATAGGATAAACATTAAGCATTACAAAAAAATCTATAGATTTCTTAAACAAATAATTATTCAATTCTGTCTTCTAGCTCTATATATTTAAGATAAAATGGATTAGATTATTAACTTGTTCAACTACAACTTAATATTTTATATAATTTTTGTTATTTGCTGATATAAATAAATGTCAAGATATTTATGCGATCGAGTATCCAATCCGCAAGATTAAAGTAATGAAGTATACTTTATGATTGTATTGTAAGTAATTTTTCTTAACTAAATTAAAGTATACTAAGATCTTATAATCTAGTAGACTGACAATAGACATAATCAATAATCTGATATATTTCTATAATTTATGAGACAAACTCGTAATCTTACAATAACTTATATAGTTGTTGTTCATTATAATAATACATCAAATATTCTATATTCTACGCTTGAGCATTGTTATAAAAGTATAACAAAGTAGTATAACTTATAAAATAGCATATTGAATGAGTTATCCTAAAATTAAATATTTTCTTTTATAAAATCATATTAGCTTTTATGATGTGACTATGTAGTAATGTTATTATATTTACCGATAATTTTTTAAATTAATAATTTCAAAATCTTTTCTTGAATGCTGAATAAAACTTATAAAAAAATAAAAAATAACAGATTGTTCGTTATAATTTTTCTAATTTAAGTAGAAGTAAATATATTAAGATAAATAATATCTTAGTATAAAATATTTTTTATTATAATATTTTATATAAATTAATAAATTTACCAACCGAATTAGATTGCCAATCAGGCAAATGTGGAATAACCCCTAAACATGGAGATGATATCCGTTGTTTTAATGTTAATAAATAGCTCTGGTGATATCGATCAGGTAAAACGATATCATTAGCCACCCACCCTGCAAATAATAAACCGCTTTGATCAATTGCTTTGGCTGTTAATATTGCATGGTTAATGCAGCCTAATTTAATACCAACAGTTAATATCACTGGCAATTGTTCTTGTATAACCCAATCAGCTAAAGTTTTTTCATCAGAAAACGGTGTGTACCATCCTCCTATACCTTCTACAACAAGAAACTCAGATAATTGTTTTAACTTATTTAATCCTGAACTTATTATCTGCCAATCTATAAGTTTTCCTGTTAACCTACTTGCAATATTAGGTGAAGTTACTTGAGTAAAAGAAATAGGATTAATATCATCGTAATTTAATTTTACGTTACTATTATTCTTTAATAAGCAAGCATCTGATTTTTTTAAACTAATCATTAATTCATCACTTCCTGAAGAAACTGGTTTATATCCTGCCGTTTTATAACCATGATCTGATCCTGCCTGTAGTAGTGCGCAACTAACAATAGTTTTACCAATATTTGTATCAGTTCCAGTTAAAAAAAAACATTTATTCACGATATAGCATTCCATAAATAAGATTATAAGTTAATGAAAATTTCTCATTAATATGAGGATAATTATCAACTAGTTTAGATAAATAATTTTTTGTCATTAGACCTTTGCGTTGTCGTCCATCTATCAAATAAGTTGCTCCAACGCCTTTTAGAGATTGTAATAAACAAATTAATGAAGGATAAATTAAATGTGATCGGTGTTGTTTTAAGCTATGCGTCCAGACACTACAAGTATTCTTAATCTGTTCAAAAGTCATAAAGGAATTAATGTGACGGTTATTATCAACTTTTTGCCAACATCGATGTAATTCCTCTAATGATCCATCGATTAAAGTAGAAAAAGCAACTACTCCACCCTTTCTAGTAATTCGATACAATTCACTCAATGGAGTATATAAATTATTGCACCACTGAACAGTAAGATGACTAAAACATATATCAACACTTTCATTAGATATAGGCAAATTCTCTATGTCTGCCTGTATATATATTGGCTGTTTGTTTTTTTTCTGCAATCGCCAACATTGATGATGATAAATCAAGCGCAATAACTTGTTTTCCTGCAGAGCTCCACTGTTTACTAAAGTATCCAGTGCCACATCCAGCATCTAGAATTATGTTGCCTGGAATAAAACGCAGAGAATCAAATAAATATTGACCGCTCTTTTGTTGAAATAACGCCATATTATCATAATTTTTAGCTGCCCGACCAAAAGCATGAGCAATAGCTTGCTTATCCATCTGCATAATTATTAAATAATTAGTTTAAGGTTTTTATTGATTCTACAATCATATGTTAATTAATTATAATCTATCAACGTAATTCTTAATATTGCACTATCTTTCAAACTATTTATTCTCTAATTAGTTTGAAACAAAATATTAATTTACATATAATTAATATATTATTTGAAATTTGATTTCAGTTAATTTGCATATACGATATTGCATATAATATTAATTAATATTATATGCAATATCAACTGCATTAAAATGCTATAAATTAAATAATTGCGTCACTATAATAATAGAAATAAGTAATTTTAACAGAAAACATTATCATTCAACTAATTGAATATTTTATTATACATTACTTATAATATATCAGTAATTACATTATGTAGATAATAATTACATATGAGCTCACTGGCCATATTGCATATTCTATTAGAATTATATAATAATTATAATTATATTGATAATTAACATAATTATAATTAGTGTAAAAAAATTAACAGGTATCTATTTTTTCTAAATATCATTTATTTATATTATTTATTTATAATAGACGAGTGAAAACGCATAAAATAATTTTATGCAAAAATATTATAATATAGTTATTGTTAACACAAATTATTAACTTTATTTGTTAATAACACAATCAAATTTTAATTTATTTTATAGTTTAAAATAAAATAATTAAAGTAAAATAAAATACAAGCAATTAGAAAACTATTATATAATTATGTTTTATATAAACTATAATAAATAATATTATAAAAATAGATGTATATATTTAATATTATCTTAATTGAGTTTACAAAATTTTTGTAAAATGTGTTACAACTCTTGCTGTTTTGCATATAAAATAATTTGTTAATAAACATTATTAACCAATTTATCTCTATATCATAAAACTATTATCTATTTATATGAATTTTTAATTCTTTTATTATATATCTATTTAATTCTGATTACATACTTAAGTTTTAGTTTGTTGTAGTTTAATGTTTAACTTACGGAAAAGTTGCTTATCTTTATGTTCTTTAGGATTATCTGCTGTCAATAGCTTGCAGCCGTAAAAAATAGAATTAGCTCCAGCCATAAAACATAATGCTTGCATCTCTTCATTCATCTGTTCGCGACCAGCAGAGAGACGAATAAAAGAAGTTGGCATTATAATGCGGGCAACAGCAACTGTACGAATAAATTCAAAGTGATCAACATCTTCATTATTTTCAAGTGGAGTTCCTTTTATTTTTATTAGCATATTAATAGGGACGCTTTCTGGGACCTGTTGTAAATTAGCTAATTGAACTAATAATGCCACTCGATCAGCAATATCTTCACCCAAACCAATAATTCCACCAGAACATACTTTTATGCCAGCCTGACGAACTTTATCAATAGTATCAAGACGATCTTGGTATGTTCGAGTTGTAACAATGGAGCCATAAAAATCTGGAGAAGTATCTAGATTATGATTATAATAATCAAGTCCTGCATCTGCTAATAGGTTAGCTTGCTCTTTACTTAACTTGCCCAATGTCATGCATGTTTCCATGCCTAATGCTTTTACTTCTTTTACCATACTTTCTAAATAAGGCATATCACGTTCATGTGGATTCCTCCAAGCAGCGCCCATGCAGAAACGAGTTGAACCTGATTTTTTAGCTTGTTTAGCCGATTTTACTACTTCTTGGACTTCTAATAGACGCTCAACTTTTAATCCTGTCTTATAACGAGAGCTTTGAGGACAATATTTACAATCTTCTGAACAGGCACCAGTTTTAATTGATAGCAAAGCGCTAATCTGAATCTCTTGAGGATCAAAATTTAGACGATGAACTTGCTGAGCCTGAAAAAGTAATTGAAAAAAAGGTGAATCAAATAATACTTGAACATCACTAAGAGTCCATTGTTTTTTCATCTCTACCTTTCCCTCTTCTGAAATAAAAAAAGTATTGCCAGTTTAAATAATCGAGTTATTATGTCAATAATAAAGTAAATAAAATTAGTTTATCAAACATAATGAACACAGATGATATTAATTTTGATGCAAAACATATTTGGCACCCATACACATCAATGACTCAACCAATGCGAGCTTATCCAGTTGTACGAGCATCAGATGTGGAACTTGAATTAGCCAATGGAAAAAAATTAGTTGATGGAATGTCTTCTTGGTGGGCGGCAATTCACGGATATAATCATCCTGCACTAAATGAAGCCGCTATGCAACAATTAATTAAAATGTCTCATGTTATGTTTGGTGGAATAACACATCAGTCAGCAACTGCTCTGTGTCGTCAATTAATCGATATAACTGATGATATATTAGAGTGTATTTTTCTATCTGATTCAGGTTCGGTAGCAATAGAAGTAGCATTGAAAATGTCATTACAATATTGGCAATCTAGAGGTGAAAAACGATATAAATTTATTGCATTACAATATGGATATCACGGTGATACTATTGGTGCCATGTCAGTTTGCGATCCTGAAAATTCAATGCATAGTCTTTATCAAGGTCTTTTACCAATACATTTTTTCGTTCAAGCACCTAAAAGCGGTTTTTATCAGAAATGGCAAGCAGATGATTTAATTCCATTACAAAAAATTTTAACAGAACAAGGTGATAAAATAGCAGCTATTATTGTTGAGCCAATTGTTCAGGGAGCTGGAGGCATGAGAATTTATCACCCAAATTATCTTAAAGCAGTAAGAGAATTATGTGATCTTTATAATATTTTACTAATTGCTGATGAAATAGCTACTGGATTTGGGCGCACTGGTAAATTGTTTGCATGTCAGCATAGCAATATTTCACCAGATATTTTATGTTTAGGAAAAGCGCTGACTGGTGGATATTTAACTTTATCAGCTACTTTAACTAGTCGACATATTGCAGATACCATCAGTCAAGGTAAAGCTGGTTGTTTTATGCACGGACCTACTTTTATGGGAAATCCATTAGCATGTGCAATAGCTAATGCAAATATAACATTATTAAGGAACAACCCGTGGGAAAAATGGGTGAAAAATATTGAAATTCAATTAATGACTGAACTTTTTCCGTTGCGCGATCAACCACAAGTTGCTGACGTTCGGGTTTTAGGTGCAATCGGTGTTGTTGAAATGAAAAAGACAGTAAATGTATCTAAGTTGCAAAGTTATTTTGTTTCTGAAGGTGTTTGGATTAGGCCGTTCGGTAAATTAATTTATCTGATGCCTCCTTATATCATTACTGCCGAAAAACTTCGTAAGTTAACTGAAGCAATAAAAAAAATAGTTATTAAATTATAAATTAAATACATTAATTTATAATTTAATATGTTTTGTTTCTTATTATCTATTTTCTAACAACTTAATGATTAATAAAATAATAGTGAACCAATCTGATTTATAAATCGCAATATGGTGAGAATTTAATAGAATAACAAATTCATTTAATAGAGGATAATAATAAGAAATTATAAAAAAATATATATCTTAGAATATATATTTTGTAATTAACAATAAGTTAATGTACTGTTTCAAACTATATAACATTTATTAATTGAAGCACTATTAAAATTTATTAGTGATATAAATAAACAAGCAACCAATGACTATAATTATCAATTTTGATATATTTTAACGATAAAAACAGTAGTATCTACGTTAGATAAGTTTTTTTTGTTAAATAATGTAAGTAATCACAACAAAATAGAAAAAATAATGTATACTAATAATATAAATATATTACAGAATAATAAATTTATAATTTATTAAATTTTATCTGATGACATTAATTATATTAATAATAAAGATTAATTTTACTTTTTTAGCCATTGTGAAAATATTAATATATTTATTTTTTTATCTAAAAATATACACTATCTATTTTATTAATTACTAAATTAATAAATTATTAAATAAAAAAATTAATTTAATAATATAGATAATAATAAAATATGATAACTTTTAATAAAAAATTATTAGTTTGCTTGTTTATGCTATTGCATTAAGTTTTTGTAAATTATATAAATGTATAGACTTATTAAATGGATTTATGCATCTAAATAATAAAAAATAAACTAAATTACATAAACTTTTTCTTGAAACATCTATTTTTCAAACATATAAGTTATTTACTGTTTTTATAAAAAGATTCAAATTAAAACGAATAGAAATTATTAATACCAATTAAAATTTGATGTTAAATTTTAATTGGTATTAATATAAGTAACATACATGTTATGATCACTTAATTTAATGCTATATATTTATTTACATTGTCTTTCTATTACATTAATTATAAATAAAAACTAAATGACATAAATTAAATTTTAAAATATGATAAATATAATTATAATTAAATTAATAATAGTAATTTAAGTCAATTGAATTTAATGTTAACCTTATGAAGTTTTTTAATAGAAAGTTATATTTCTATTTCAATTATCTTAAAAGTAATTAATTTTTATTACATAATATTTATAAAAATAATATATAAATATAATATTTGATTTCTATTATTTTTATTTATACTTCTACTTTCTTATGTTATATCATATTAATAGCAGTAACTAAGTAGATAAAAAACAATTTGATATCTTAATTTTAATCACTTAATAAATATATATTTTATATAAAAACTTACATTGTTAATAATATTAACAAGCAGATCAAATTAATTGAATAAAACATTAAACAATTAGTTGATGAAATACATATTAGTACTTTAAAAATAATTATTTAAATGATGATATAATTATGTATATAATTTCCTTAATTATATATTTGTTAAATAATTATAATCATAATGCTGTGAATATTTCTGATATTAAAAATATTGTAAAGAATAATCTTATTTATAATATTTTCGTGATTTTTTATTTTTTATTGAAAAGTCCTTTTTATAAAAAGTTTATATTTTTAAGTGTCTACAAATACTTTTAAAACAAATATAAAAAAATTGATTTAATTTAATAAATATATATTATACTAATAATATATACTCATGATATCCATATATCAATTTTTATTTAAAATCAAATTAGTTATATGCAATTACTATAATTCACGCAATATAAATGGATAAAGCATATGAAATATCTAGGAAGTTTTTGATATTTAATGTTTTTAACAATTAATGAAATACACTTAAAGACTAAATAAAAAATCATTAAAAATGAGATCTCTTACTTTAACTAATAACAAGATCTAAAATTAAATCAAATGCTACATATAATAAGATAATCTTAATTGATTTAATTATGTATTTATTAGAACTTATAAAACCAACAATCTTAAACTAATTACTATTTAATAATTTACAAAACGATATAGATAAAATATTGTTTATTATAGTGAATAATAGATAGACTAATTTATAAATATTATTTGTTTATTATTATAAAGTACTCTACTTCGTACTATAATTTAACAAAATTTATTGTCTTTTAGACATCAAGAAAGTAAAATTAATTGTTAAATAGATGTAATTTATTGTAAATTCATAGTAATCATTATGTTATTAATACATAATGATTGATTTTTTCAATTATAATAAAACCTATATTCAAATATTAATTTACAAAATCACTTAATAATTATAAATACAGATAAAATAAATTAATATAAGACAATTTGTTTATACATTGAATATTATTTATTCATACATTCAAAAATTTAAACATATTCACATAACTACATTATCTATTAAATTAAGTAAATAGAAATTTATAAACTTTTAAATTATGCTTTTAGCATGAATTAATGTTAGATGATTAATTCATGTTCATAATCATTTTAATTATTTTTATTTTTAAAAAATAAAAATAATTAAAATGATTAAAATTAATTTTTAATGAAATTAGATCAAATCTAATTTATATATATTATAAAATATATATAAATTAAAATATAAAAACTTATAAAACATTAGATTACTTAATATATGTAATTTCTTTAAGAAAGTATTGCTCTTAACATTAAAACATTAATCATTAAAAGTCATTTAATTTGCTAAAAAAAATGAATATTACACATTATACTGTAAAACTATAAATTTTAAATATATAGCATTATTAAAAATTGCAAAATTTCGAAAAAAATAATACATAATTATTGTCTAATGTATACTTAAGTAATCATCTTTAGTTTTTCTATTTACTAAATAGAGAAATTTAACGTTTTTGTATATAATTTATTTTATAACAAAACTTGTATTAGCAATTATTTTGTTTATCTCGTCATGCGACTATTCAATAATAGAACTGTAATACTTATATTTATAGTTCATGTATAATAAAAAAATAATAATCGCACATGAATAAAACTCAATATAATTTAACTTATCTAATCTAATAATATAACGTTAATATTATAAAATGTTCTATGATATTTTTCTGTCTAAATTAATTGACATATAGCTAAAATATAAACAACGCTTAAATTATAATAAGTAAAAGTTTTTATTTTTTTATACGCAGAAAAGCAAGAGCGCAGGAATAGTATTATTTAATTCAGTAATTTACTAATCTAAATTAAAGTGTGAAAAAGATAATAAAGTATTTGTATAGATATCATAAGAACTAAGTAATTATCTTACTATACTTTATAGTAGTACTCAGATTTTCAATTGTATTGTGTTATAATATTATTAACAAATATCTCATCATGAAATTTAAATTTATCTCATAAAAAAAATAATTTTAAGATTTATAAAATAATTACTTAAGTAACATTTTTTATTATTATATATTATTTCAGTTTTAACAAGTTAAACTCTTTAAATTGATTGATATTATAAATCATTGTTAATTGGAATAAAAATAATCATGTAAACCAATACTTTTAATGCAATATATTTAAATATTGATTTATTTATGTGTATATTTGTAATATTAATCTTCTGCTTTTTAAAATTACAAAATAATTAGTATTAACTAAAATTATATTTTTCATAAAAAATTATTAACACTACTATTAGTTAAGATAGTTTAATTTAATTAAGACTTTGTCTTTTGTTCATTTATTGTATACATTAAATGAACTAATTAATGTTATATTTAGATTAAAATATTAGTTATCATTATGTCTTGGTATTATAATTAAATCATCGTTAAAAATTTAATTATAGTTACTTATATCAAATTATGATATATTGAAAATATATTTATTTATATATATTAACTGAAATTTAGATAATATATAATTTTTTATGACATGGTATTATCATGAATAATTATAATAAATTATTAAAAGTTAAGTTAAATAAATATTAAATTTATTATTGGGGAAATACATGTTATTTCTAAATCAAGAGGCATGCATTGTTCGTGAGGCGTTAGAATCTCTAGGTCTTGAAACTCCGCTTTCTATAGAGAATCTTTCTTCAAATGAACGTAAAAAACAAATTGAAGTGCATATTAGTGAAATTATGCGTCTACTTAATCTAGATATTAGAGATAATAGTTTAATGGAAACACCAAAACGTGTTGCTGAAATGTATGTTGATGAAATTTTTTCAGGGCTTGACTACAACAACTTTCCTAAAATTACTTTGATTGAAAATAAAATGAATTTTGATGAAATGGTTACTGTTCGTGATATTACATTAACTAGTGTTTGCGAACATCATTTTGTTACTATAAATGGTAAGGCTACGGTGTCTTATATTCCAAAAGATAAAGTAATTGGGCTATCAAAAATTAATCGTATTGTTCATTTTTTTTCTCAACGACCACAAATTCAGGAGCGATTAACTCAACAAATTTTAATTGCACATCAAAATTTATTAGGTACTAATAATGTTGCTGTTTCAATTGATGCCATTCATTATTGTGTTAAAGCCAGAGGAATTCGTGATATTAGTAGTAGCACAATGACAACATCTCTTGGTGGTTTATTTAAATCTAGTCAAAATACCCGTCAAGAATTTTTACGTAATGTTTCTTACATCAGTGAATTATAATTAATATTCTTATTAATTATAATTCACTGATGTAATCTATATTATTAAGTAAATTAATGAATCACAATCTTTTAATATTTCATTTATTTTTTAGCAAATATTTATTTTTTAATCTAATTCAGTAACTTATGCAACTTTAATTTATATTTTTACATAAACAATATGAGATATTTGTAGTTTATATATTTTTAACATATTTGTAAAAAAAATTGACAATTTTATGTGTTATTTTTTATATTTTTAGAATTATTTTACAATAAAAATTTATATTGCAATTGAATTTATCTGTTTATATTAATAATTATCATTTTTTTGCTTCAATGTGAAACTAGAAATAAAATTTACTTATTTAGTAATGATAAAATAAGTATTTATACATTAATTATTATTTATGCATCTTAATTATTTTTATAGTTTTAATTATCTTATTAATCTTTTATTTTTATATTCAGTGTAAAGTAAAGTGATTACAGTGATGTAATTAATATTAAATAGAAAATAGATATATATTTTATATCTAGCTAAATATATAGAATAAAATATAATCATGTTAATAATTGACAATAGTTTATAATTAATAAAACTGATAATCATAAATCTACATTATAAAAAAATTGATTGTGAACTATTGTTTTATTTTATTTTATTTTATTATTACGATTAGCTTATCTAACAACTGTAATTACTAATTATTAAATTATTTTCTATTTCATAATAAGATTGATTTTATTTAAATCATATTAAAATAATATAATATTAATTATAGATATAAATAAAATAAGTATAATAAATTAACATTTAATTTATTATAATTTAAACAATAAAAATAACGAAAGTAAATATTTTGCATAAAATATTGATATCTTGTTTTATATGTATTTTATATAATTGATACATAAAAAAAAGATTATTTTTGCTATAAAATAACGTAATATAATTTACTAGTTTTTGAAATATAAAGATTAAATTATTATGTTGTTAATAGAAGTTAGAAGAATATTTATTACAAATGTTTTATATTCTATTTAATTTAATTTAATTTAATTTAATTATTAATTAATGTAGTTATTAACATGAATAATAAATATAAAATAATCATATTTTATTATAAAGATTAACTCAGCTTTATATTAGTAATTAGTTAAATTCTATTATATTATTACTATGAAATTAATCAATTTAAATTAATATGAATGTATGATGTACAAGTATATATAATTATAACTACATTTAATTACATGATTACAAGATGTCTAAATATTTACCAGAATACCCACATGTAGGCAACTTATATCCATCAAAGAAAGCTAAATTATTAATCATTGTTAATCTACCTTTAATAAACCAATTAATTACTAATGGAAAAATGCGGTGTTCTTGTATTTTAACGCGATCAATAATATCCTGCTGATTATCTTCTGGAAAAATAGGTACTTTTACTTGTAAAATAATTGGACCTGCATCTACCTTTTCTGTAACAAAGTGAATCGAAGTTCCGTGCTCCTTATCACCATTTTCTAAAGCTTTACGATAAGTATCCAATCCTGGATACTTAGGTAATAGCGATGGATGAATATTAATTATTCTTCCTAAATAATATCTGACAAAAAATGATGAAAGAATTCTCATATATCCAGCTAGCACTATCAAATCTGGCTGATATTCTATTATTTTTTCTATTAATGATATATTATAATTAAAATTATCTGAATAATTCGTTTTTCGTATTACAAAAGCTGGTATATCGGCACGATTTGCAAATTCTAAACCACGAGCGGTAGGATTATCACTAAAAACCGCACTAATTGTTGCAGCAATATTTTGTTTTTTACAGCTGTCAATGATTGCCTGCAAATTACTACCGTTACCAGAAATTAATACTACTAGTTTTTTCATTTACATTTACTTATCTTTACTTTTGGCTCGCTATTTCTGATTACAATAATTTTACCAATTTTCCATGATTTTTCGCCCAATTGATTTAATAATTTTAATGCATTATGTATTTCATGAATTGGTAAAACAATTAACATACCAACGCCACAATTAAAAGTGCGATACATTTCATAAGTCGTTATATTACCTGTTTTTTGTAACCATTTGAATATTCCTGGCCATTTCCAGCTAGAGCTATCAATTTGCGCTTGAGTATTTTCTGGCAAAATACGCGTAACATTTTCTAAAAGACCACCACCTGTTATATGAGCAATGGCATGAATATCATGTTTTTCAATTAACGTTAAAATATTTTTAACATAAATTCGAGTTGGAGCTAATAAATGATCTGTTAGTGATTTATTTTCTATCTTTATACTATCTGGATTTATTTTGCTAATCTGTAAAATTTTTCTAATTAATGAATAACCATTGGAATGTGGTCCACTAGAGCCCAAAGCAATCATTGCGTCTCCAGCTTTAACTTTCATATCATAAATAATTTTTCTTTTTTCTACAACACCAATACAAAAACCTGCAATATCATAATCTCCATTATTGTACATACCTGGCATTTCTGCTGTTTCGCCTCCAACTAAGGCGCAACCCGACTGTTTGCATCCTGCTGCAATACTTTTAATTATTTTACTAGCTGTATCTATCTCTATTTTGCCTGTTGCAAAATAATCTAGAAAAAATAGTGGCTCACCACCTTGAACAACAATATCATTAACACACATAGCAACTAAATCGATACCAATTGTATCATAACGTTTCAAATCTATTGCTAATCTTAGTTTTGTTCCTACACCATCAGTTCCTAAAATTAATATTGGTTCACGATATTTTTTTGGTAAAGTACATAGTGCTCCAAAACCACCTAATTCTCCTATTACTTCTAAACGATTAGTTTCTTTGCATATATCTTTAATGCGTTTAACTAAATTATTACCTATATCAATATTTACACCGGCATCTTTATAGCTAATAGAAATTTTAGGTGTCACAAAAATCTCCTAAAGCAAATATAATAGCAAAACAAAATAAAACAATAAATAAGCATATCAGTTTAAGAAAGACTATCCTAGAACTTTATGTTAATTTTGTAATAATAACAAATAAAATAGTTATAAAAAAATAATTACATACAAAATACTAATATTTAGTGGAAAGTAGATATAGAAATTTATTTAATTTAATTTAATTTAATTTAATTTAATTTAACTATTTTTATATACAATTAATTTTTAATTAAGAAAACTATTTGAGAATCATTTAAAGAAAAGATTAATTATTTATTTATAAATTGAATTTATTTTAACATAAAGGTATATTGTTATTTTATTTATTAAATTAAGGAACGATCAAATTTAGACTTATGAGTCTAATATAAATTTATAAAAAAATATGATTTTTATACGATATGAATGTAATTCATAGTAATATTAAATAAATTTAATAATAAATTGCCATCAAATAATTTGTTATTAAATTTGCAATACTTTATCTAATATTGAAGTATTATTAACATCAATATAAATTGTATGAATATTTGTTGTTAAAAGGCATTAGACATAATTTTATATTATAATATATTAGACCAAATATTAAAAATTTTATCGAATTTGTTGTTAAACAAAGATTAATACAAGTATCTCAATTAATACTATTATCAATTTACATAAGTAGAAATCATAGCATCTTATAAAGTATTAATATTTGTTTATTCATCTAAATATATTAAGAACTAAAATCTGTTCATCACGATATTAAACTTTATAAATAACAATATTAATGATTGTTTAATTAATATTGTTATGTTGTTTTTTGTAAAAAGATGAAGTAAATGATAAAATCTTTTACACAAACTAATATTTTTATTAATATTATTTTTATTAACTAACATTTTAAATTTAAGTAATTAATTTTATAGCATTTATAATTTTATTTTTAGATAAAAATATTTTAACTTTTATATTTTATATATTAAATTTAATATTTTTTCTACTAATTTGTTTTATCATCATATAATATTACTCTACATTACTAAATAATAGTTATAATCAATATTATAGTAAGAAGCTACAATAAGATAATTTATTCTTACTTGTACTATTTTATTATTGCTTAATATACTAAATAACTAAATAAATGATAATTTTTATTATAAAATTTTATAAAATCTATAGTAGCGTAAAACTTTATATTTGATTAATCAAATTTGCTTGTTATGTATTATCAATAAATTTATGCTGTTAATAATATATTAGTTAATTAATAAAATTGCTGGTTTCAAAATTATCTAAGTAATTATTAATGTATTGACATAATTATAATATTTTAAACTATGCATAAAATAAGTAATTTGGAATAAGCAAATTTAGGAATTGAATTTTCTATATTCATATATCAACAAATACAATTTAACCTATTCTTATTTATTTTATGATTTTTTTTATTACTTTACGCTGTACTATGAAATTAAATATTATAATAAGAATTAATTATGTGATTTAGATGGCTTAATTAATAAAAAATAAAGATTAGATATCATTATAAGATTAAATAATTTCATATTTTAAGCTGAATGTAATAAACATATAATTATTTGATATTGCACAAAATTTTATATATAGAAATTATAATAATCTTTGTATAATTAGTGTAATGTGTAATTACAAATGATAAATTACTTATGTTGGTACCACATTATGTCAATAATCATAAAATTTGTAATTAACTAGAAAATACTTTTTTTTAAAAAAAAGTAAATCTTAGATATAGTTTTTTATAAATTTATGATTAGACTAAAATATATTATTTAATTTATTTTTTATACTTAATTCTTCTCTAACTTAACATCTTACTTAAATAGTTATTTATTACTACCAGTATTTATATGTATACAAATAAATAAATTCACTACAGTTTCATATTGGAATATTAATTAAACTATATTTTATTTCATATATGTAAATGCTATAACAATTATAGCATACTATTATTTTTATATCGAATAAAACTATTTTCACTATGTTAGAATGTCATTGATTATTGTATAAGTAATTTTTATTTGATATTCTATTTTTTTAATAAACTACTTTAAGAGTTTTATTAATAACATATACATATATCTTTTCTTTCTTAGAGGTTACATAATGTTTTGAATTAAATCTTAACAAATCAAATATTTTTTTAAATTTGATACTAGTTTTTATTACAAGAAGTTCTAAATTCACTATGAGTAAATAAATAAATTTCTAACTTTATTTTTACATTTTTTTTTGCTAGAATTCAAGAACGAAATAATATAATTAAAACGATTGGACTATTGTGTAATTTTTATATTTATTAGATTGATATTTTTTATAATTAAAATATTCATTTTATGATATATATATTATCAAAATAAACTAATACTTACTTTTTAATTAAAATATATGACTATTCACATCTCATCTAGTTTCAAGTTCAATATTAAAGTTATGCACTATTACAATGCATATTTAGTATTGTATAATGAAAATTATCTCTTGGTTTTAATCAGCAATTATATAATTTAAATTTTACTTCACAATTAAGATTCAAGTTATGGTTTAAATATAGCTCGTTTTAAATAGTCTATATTAATTGAAATATAAATAGATTATTACATTCTGATTCGTAGATCTATTTCTATTATATGCATTTAAGCATTTATCTCTTCTATAATCATCAATTACTTAATTGTATTATTCAATTATATATTTATATATTTTCGATAATTTATTTTATTACTTTCATGATATGATCATAGTTACATTTTGATTTTATTATAATTTTTTTTCAAATTTAATATTTTTTTAAAAAAAATTAAGTAAACTACTATATCATTTATTTTATTATCGTAGCAATAATAAAATAAATGATATAGTTATCTATCTTCTCTTTCATTTTGTAATTCATTTATTCTCTCATAATTAGATAATTTTTTAAGTAAATTTATAGTATTAGTAAAAAGTTCTATACATAACACTTATTTTACATTATCCTTTTTTAAATACATAAAATTCTGTTGTATAAATATTGTTTTTTAAATAGTCGTTTATTGTTTTGAAACCCAGTACGTCAATCAATATATTATAATATATTGACGTTGTTACCACATTAAATACTATGAATATACATTAATTTAATTTATATTCTCTTGTCAAGCATATAGCGATATTTTAAGAAAAATATTCTTTATAAGTTTTCAACTATTGATAACTTTATATTAATGCTTAACATTTTATTAGTGTGTTACGTATTAATTATATTTTAATAATATATATTTACTTTTTAATAAGTTTTAATTTTTAATGGTAATTATTTTATTTAAATCAATTCTTTACTTAATTCTCAAATTTTTATTTTAAAAGAAAAATAACTATTTTGTAAAAAAAATATAATTATAAAATTTTATATATCATTGGTATTGTTTAAATCACTTATGTTATAAAATTATCAATACTATTTTATTATTAATATTATATTAAACAATAAATCTGATATATATATTAATTATTTTAATTATTATTTAAGTTTGGAAGAAATTTATTCGACATCATTGAATTGAAGTGGATAGTTACTTTGTAGAATTAATATATCATTTGTTTTTATAATAAATTAATATTTTTTATAAAATGATATAAAACTAAACTTAATTGTATTTACAATATTAAAAATTATAAATTTATAATTTTTAATATTGTAAATTGTTCATTTTAATTATACTTTAAAAATAAATCGTTCATTAATTCTTGAGGCAAGATATAGTTTTTCTTTAAAAAATAAAATTAAGCATCCAGTAAATGCTAAGTATTTTTATCTAGATATTACTATGCCTGATTTCTACTAAAATAAAAAAATTACATATAAATTTCCTTCTTTATTATCCAGTAGAAAGTTAATTTAGAATAAAATATTAATCATTTCAAAAATATACAGTAAGATAAAAGGTTATTAATTTATTTTTAAAACTATCTTACAAACACTTAATATAGTAATAGTAGTAATTTTTTCTATAATATTCAATTATATCAAATAAGCAAAATAAGAAAAATTATATCAAAAATATAAGTTTATCAAAAATAATAGTTTTAAATTCATATTTGTAAGTAAATTAATTACATTATAATTCTATTGCAAACTAAATGGCTATTCTTTCATAAAAAAAATATAATTTTCACTATATTTGATAGATAAAACAAAAAAAATAAATAATATAATTAGTCTTTATTATACATAAAATTAGTGATTGTAAAATCATTTGATAGAAACATTAATAGAAATATGTCGTTAATAAATCACTTGAAATTTTATATCGCTACATAGAAAGATAATAGTTAGAATATTTTGCTTTATATGAGAAGAACAGGATATCAAATTAAATTTTGTAATTACTATTACAAAATTTAATTTGATATGACAAAATATAAAAATAAAATTTTGAAAATAAATTAAAAAAATTAATTATAATATTCACTTATTATTTTCTGTTTAATAACATAATTAAAATTAAGTTATTTGCTATATTATTTAAATTTATCTAATTATAACCTGATGCGTTAAAAAAATATCTGTTTCTTAATTTGTATTAAATAAATACTTTAAATCTGCATATGATAATTTAATTGTTTTTATTAGTCCAATTTCTATAAAATATTATTTTTAATTAAAACCATGAATATATTGCTAATAATTAATGCACAATAAATATATTTATTTTTGCATAATAAATAAATATTATAAAAATATATTTATATTATTATTTTTCAATATTTTTACAAAAAAAAGATAAAGAAATTAATTGTACTATTATAAATTAATGTGTATATTTTATTATTTTTAGATAGTATGTAAAATTTATATAAAAAATAATATTAATAATATTATTTATATTAAAAATGCCTAAAAAACAAAAAAAAATTAATTTTAACTTGAATAATAATAAATTGTAAAAAAAAATAATAAAATATGTTTATTTATTACTAACTTATTATAATTACTAAGGTTAATTGATTTAACATTAACTTATTCACAGTCAAAACTTTATTTTATTTATTTTAAATGCATAGATTTTATCTACTTATTTATTAAAATAAGATATATATTATAATTATAAGATAAATTACGAAATTTTAAATTATGTAAATAAATTGATAGTTTTATATTAAATATTTAAACAAAAATTCACATACTTACTTACCATGTTTTGTATATTACATTATATTTATTTATTCTCAGAGTAAACTAAGAATTAAATTTGTTTAAATGTTTTTAAACTTAAATTAAAATGAAAAATTTTGTATTTCAATTGTCAATGTTATAAAAATAATTTTTTACTTTTTATATAAACAAGATAAGATAATCATAATTTTTGATAAATAGATATGAGTCTTATTAATTAAATTTTATATCGATTATAGCAACTTATTGTTTTATAATTAAAGATATGATAAAATATAAAATATTTCGTAAAATATTTTATTAGTCCTTATTAATTAAATACTAATAGAAATCAAGTTATGAAAATAAATTTTAAACTATTTATTTTTTTTATAAAATTTTAAAATATTAAACAATCTATATTTAACTCGTATATCATTTAATAAATATGTAGTTTTTATTTTTTTAACAAAATTATTATTATAAATAATTATTATTTAGTAAAAAAAGATGATGGCGTAATAGTTTTTATAATTATTTGTTAATAATTTGAAGCTTTAATTAAGAATAAATTCTTATATTATAGCTAGTTTAATAATAACTATAAATTTTTGTTAATCAGACAGTATTATCTGTAAGATATTTAATGTAGTGTTACATATATAATATAAACTATGTTTTTAATGTAAAACATTAATATTCAGTTATATTATTTTTTAGTTAAAAAATCTGAAAGAAAAATAAAACTATATAAATACTCTGAATTATTGAAATTGTATTTACATAATAACTTATTGGACTATTTATACTAATTTTTTCAATATAAGAATTAGATAAATGAGTTTGTACAAAATAAAGTCAGTTAATATTTGAACTTTGTAAGGTACTATTGTAATAGTTTTTAATAATTGATTTAACATGTTATATATATAAATAATTAGATTAATAAATCATAAGTTAAATAGTTTTTTAAGTAAAAATGAGTTTACAATATTACTAAATTTTTACTATTTAAATTTTTATTATTATTTAAAGCAATATGTAATTATAATATAATTAGTATATACTATTTATTTGAAATAACATTGATTATAATGTATTAAAATTTATTTGATTAGTAGTTTTTTTATTAAAATAAATGTAAAACTATATATGTTATAACATAAAATTTAAAAAATATAGATAATTATTTTTTTTATATTAATAATAATTTAGTGAATCAACTAAATTATTATTTGCAGTGAATATATTAATTAGGTTTATGGTTAGTTATATACATAAATAGTTATTATTATATAAACTTATCATAAACTTCTTAATTATAATTCAACCTAATCTAAAATTAAGTGATATTAGTATTATAAGTTAGTTAACTTCTTTATGTCTATATTAATAGAGATTATAATTCTTTTTTTGTAGATTATATAATTTTTTTGTAACCAAATAATATCTACTATGGTTTATCTATAACTAACATCGATTAACAACAGATATTACATATATTAATGTAATTTTTTCGTATGATATACTACAAGTATAAGTAACGTATTTATTTTAAATAAGAGATTTACTTAATTATTAAAAATATCATATTACTTTTATTTTAGTTACAACAAAATAGTTAAGAACAAAAACTACTTTACTATCAAAATTAAGGATAAGAATTAATATAATAATTAATTATAATTAAATAATTTAACAATCTTTTTTTTGCTAATTTAATATTTTTACTAAAAAATACTAAATAATTAATATATTTATATAATAATTGATCACAAATAATTCATTTACATTAACATTTAATTAATGTTTCAATATCAACATCGTTGATATATTATATTCATATATTTTATTAATAGTTAATTCACCAACTGTTACTACTAACTAACATTTCAAATATTGTTATTAATGACAATATAAATAATGAGTAATGAATAATTTAATAAATTTTGTATTATTCTATAAAAATAGAACTCAATATTAATTATAATGTTAAATTATATATTGATATAATACTAAACTATACTTAATAATTTATATATTGTTATAATTTTATAAATTTAAATATTGATTAATAGAATTCAACAGTGAATTTACAATTAAAATATTTTTCTAAACAATATCATTAAATTTTTTTAGATTCTTAAATCATTCTATTATTTATATCTATAATTATTGATTTTATGTTATTTTAATATTGTTTTAATTACTTTTATTCCAATGATAAATAAAAAATTAAGTAAATTAAACTTTTAGTGTATATATATGTTATTTTTAATAAATATTTTATTTGAAAAATAACTATATTTTAATTGTTGTAATAAATAATTTACTTAAAGATGTATTTATTATTTAATTCAAATTTAATCATATATAGTTTTTTAATAAATACATAAATTTATTGAATAGATGTTATCTTACTCTGCTCTATATTAGCAATATTGATGCAATCTAGTATAATTTATGCATTATTTTATCAATTTTATATGAATTTATAATTAGTGTTTTCTTTATATTTATTAATAAATTATCATGACAATATATATAATTTTAATTTATTTAATCTATATTTTTACTTAAATGTAACACTAGGATAATACAATTTATTATAATCTAAGATTACATCTTAAGTGGTTATTTATGTTGAAATTTTAATTGCAAATACTGTAGTAAAATTATTTATATATTATTGTTTGTATTTTCTTATTTCATGCATTTTACAGTATAGTTTAGTATGGAATTTAAACACCATTAACTTCTATTTCTGAATTATAGAATTTGATACAAACATTTGGTCTTCAACAACATTTTATTTAATTATATAAAAGCTATTAAGAAACTTATTACTATCTACTCTTCCATAAAGTAACAAATATTCAGATTTATAGTTTATTATATTACTCTAAATTACTTTTTAAGCATATTTTGGCATGCATGTGTAATGTTAATTACAGCATTATTTTGTATCTATGCAAAAGATAGAATCATAAGTAAAATACTTTTAAATTATTATTTTCCGAAAAATAAAAACTAGCAAAGACAATTAACAGTAAATTTACTATGCATTTACATTTATATAATTCATAATAATTTTATTATTAGTTATTTTAATTTTATCAAATACATGTTTAATTTCACCTTTTTTATTAATAAGTAATATAATACTATTATTACGATTAAAAGTTTTTCCAATAAATAGCTTTGTTTCTACATATCACAGAATTTTTCTATATCTTCGTGATGAAGATATGATAATAATTTAAAATTTAACATTTATTTTTTTATAAAAGAGCAACAATTTTCTTAGTTCTCAGAATTTATAGGAAAAACTTTAATAGATATTTGTTCTAATTTATCTATTTCATCACCAATATATAAACTTGCATTAATTACATAAACCTGGTTGTCATTGATTTTAAATAAAAGTAAATTAAAACTTCTTGTCCATATTGATCAAAAAGACTAAATTGATTAGACTTATCTCATGGTTTCAATTAGAACTCATTAAATTTCCTCAATTTAGCTTTATAATATATTATACTTAAATTATAATACTATTATACAATGATCATTTAATTTTGTGTATTATTCGTTTTAGTCTATTTTTAATAATTTATTTATTTTAATTAATAAATCTTTATAAATTTATTGCATTTAAAATTGTTTTTTATATCTATTTAAAGTTGAAGAAATAAATAGAGAAATAAATTACTTTAACTGTTCTGAAATTAATATTAATAATAAATTTTTAGATTGTTATTTAGAAATATTATCTTTAAATTTAAAAAAATTACTATTTTAACAATATCTTAATAAATAAAATTCCTATCTAAATAACTAAGTACATAGCTATATAATTATTTTAATATTTAATTATTAATTGATGACAATCTAAACAAAGGTTAATTAATAATATCAAAACATTCAACGAACACAACAGTTATTTATAATTGTTGTTCAACATAATTAAATGCAAAACATAAGGTATTTAAATAATTAAAAACCAATGAACTTATTAAAATAATGCATGCATTTATATCCATATAGATTGATTATATGATAAAAAATAAAATTTAGATAAATAAAAATAAGTAAAAAATTTATAAATAACAATAAATTTAGAATATATTTGTTGCTAAAATTAAATTTACTTATTATCTTTCTATTTCACAAATGTTATAAAGATGATAATATATTATAATTTTAAATACGAACGCATATGTCAAGAAGAGTCGATTCTATTATAATTCCGATGTGTAGATTATTGCTGATAATAAAATTATTTGATTTAAATATTAATAGTAATATATTTGTTTCTGAGTCACTAAAATCTATCTCCGTGTTTACTAAACAATAATAAAATTTAATGAATTATTAAAGTTAATATAAAATTTATATATTTTACATGTTATTTACAAAGAAAAGAGAAAGAGAAAGAGGGTGCGTTAAGTTAAATTAAATTAAATTAAATTAAATTTATTATATCACTCTTAAATTATATAATGTTCTCAGGTTTATACATTAAAAATAAAAATAATAACTTAATTATGTTATTGATGCTTTATTTTGTATTCATATTATCTAATTAAAATTACATTATTTTACTGTTCTTATAAAATTATTTATAATATATATTTATAATAAGAAGTAATTAATTTATTTAAATAAAAATAACCATCAATTTTTATTATTTTTTTTAATTTTTTAATATTTATTTATCTAATTAATTAGATAAAAAGTGCCATAATTTAAATATTTTATTTGGGAAAAATAGTTATGGTTAACAATTGTACTGAATATCGAAATTTTTTAAGAGGAAGCCTCGCTGCGATTATTACACCAATGGATACAGATGGAAAAATCGATAAATATAGTCTAAAAAAAGTAATTAATTATCACGTTAAAAACGGAACAACAGCTATTGTAGTTGCTGGAACAACCGGAGAATCTGCAACACTTAATAGTTCCGAATATTTAGATATGATATTAACTACATTGGAGTATGCTGATGGAAAGATTCCAATTATTGCAGGTAGTGCAAATGGGGCGAATTCAACAAAACAAGCTATTATAGTAACTAAATCTTTAGAAAAAACAGGAGTAATTGCTTGTTTGGCAATAACGCCTTATTATAATAAACCATCACAAGAAGGACTTTATCAGCATTTTAAAACAATTAGTGAACATACAAATTTACCACAAATTTTATATAATGTTCCTTCGCGAACAGGATGTGATTTATTACCTGAGACAATTGCTAAATTAGCAAATCTAAAGAATATTATTGCTATTAAAGAATCAAGTGGTGATCTTAGTCGGGTTAATAGTATTTGTAGATTAGTTAATCATGAAAATTTTATTTTACTTAGCGGTGATGATGCAACTGCATTAGATTTTATAAAATTAGGCGGCCAAGGAGTAATTTCTGTTACAGCAAATATTGCTGCCAAATTGATGTCTAAGATATGCAATTTAGCATTAACAGAAAATTATGTCGACGCAAGTAATTTAAATCTTAGACTGAATGAATTACATAATCAATTATTTATCGAGACAAATCCAATTCCTGTTAAATGGGCTTGTTATCATCTAGGACTTATTAAGTCTGATACACTACGTCTACCCATGACGAAATTAACACCAACTGGTAAAATGGCAGTAAAAAAAGCGATAAAGATTGCTAAATTAGAAAGGTTCAGTGAAATATAATGTTAATATTATTCAGAAAATTAAATGAGATTAAAATTTTAATTATATCATTTACTATATTTTTAATTTCCTGTAACGGCATCGATAGAAATGGTTATAAGCGTCAAGTAAATGATAATGAGTCATATTTAAATACACCACCATTAAAAAATTTAATTATTCCTAAAGGTATGTCATTGCCATTGCAAAACAGAGAATTTGATATTTTATTAGCAAATCAAAATGGCGTTATAGGTAAAGCATTAGATATTAGACCACCAATTCAAATACTTTTATTGCTTGGCGCCACTCATAGCGATAATAGCCTAACGTCGAGTCGCTTATTTTTAAGTAAAACTGATGAAAATAGCAATCTTTGGTCACAAATTAACACTATTTTACAACAAAAAATGATCAAGATTACTGAAAAAAACGACTCAAATTATTTCTTGATTACAGATTGGATTACTTGGTCTCGAGAAGATGAAGATATTCATTTGCAAACTATGCAAAAAATTAGTCTTGATTCACAAAATAATCAATTAGTTATCACAGTAACTAATGAAAACATAAAGCGTGGTAATAAAAATATTATTGATCCTATGGAAATACAGCGCTACAATACTTTAATGCTAAACGAGCTTATTTATTCAATAAATAAGCTACGAAATATGACAAGAAACTCAGACGCATAAAATTAGTATGTTAATGTATAAACTTATATATTAAAAATTGTTGTATATGATATTTATAATATTATTAAGAATAGACTATTATTTTTTCTTATATTATCTATCATATAGATAGATAATGATTACACTTGTAACTGTATATCAATACAGCTTATTATTGTAAAGGTGAAATTAATTTCAAATGTTTATGACAATAATACAATAACTACAAAATGTGATTACATATTAAAAGTTAAACGTATAAATAATGTTAGTCGTTAATTTGTAATGATAAAATGTAATAATTTTATTAAAAAAATAATAAAAGCATTAAAGTAATGTTTAAAAAAAAAGTTATCAGTAATTAGTTAGTAAAATTAATTTATTAAAATTAATATACAACATTTAATCCATACTATAAATAATTTGTTATTTATAGTTATTTATTTAATATAGAATACTGTATTTATTTTATTTATATAGTAAAATTTGTATATTACTTTTTAGCATATTGTTTAAGTATTTTTATTGAAAATTCGGAACAAATATAATGCAAAAAACATCTGAATTATATCGCGGAAAAGCGAAAACTGTATATTTTACAGATGACTATAATTTATTAATATTAGAATTTCGCAATGATATGTCAACATTAGATGGTAATCGAATTGGACAGTTTGAGAACAAAGGCATTATAAATAATAAATTTAATTATCACATTATGCAAAAACTAGAACGAGCCGGTATTCAGACTCACATAGAACGATTATTGTCAAGTACTGAATTATTAGTAAAAAAATTAACAATGATCCAGGTTGAATGTGTTATTCGTAATCGAGCGGCAGGATCTATAGTTAAACGTCTTGAAATTGAAGAAGGTATGCTACTTAAACCACCAATTTTTGAATTATTTTTAAAAAATGATTCAAAACATGACCCAATGATTAATGAGTCTTATTGTGAAACTTTTGGTTTAGTTGATAAAAAAAATCTCATAGAGATGAAGAAATTAAGTTATAAAGTGAACAAAGTATTGAATATAATTTTTGATAAGGCAGAATTAATTCTAGTTGATTTTAAACTTGAATTTGGATTGTTTAATGGTCAAGTTATTTTAGGTGATGAATTTTCTCCAGATTGCAGTCGTTTATGGGATAAAAAAACAAAATATAAATTAGATAAAGATCGTTTTCGACAGAATTTAAGTGGATTAATTGAAGCTTATAAAGAGGTTTCTAAGCGTATAGGAATTAAGTTAGATTAAAAATTTGTAAAAAATATAGTTTATATCATTTAAAAAAATAACTTTATCTAATTAAAATTTAAAAGATGTTCTTAATCATATATGTTATGTTATGAATTTTTCTAGTACAGTCTTAATTTTAATTAAAAATTTAATATTAATAAAAATTAAAAAGATTTTAAATAACTATATTTTATTTTTTATTGAAAATATAGAATAAAATTATTTTTAAAAGATATCCATTGCAATTAAATATATATTAATATTATTTAAATTATGTATAATTTTTATATTTATTAAAATTAATAATGTACAGAGATAATAATGACTAATATTATAAACTAAAGAAATTACCTAAAATATAAAATAATAATTTTGATATACATAGTTTTTGGATTTTTTTAGACTTATAGTTGTTGTTATATTAAATATAATACTGTAATAATTATGCCTATAGAAAATATAATTATTAATTTAGGATGTACTTAATATTAAAATTTACCATAAAATAAGCGAGCAGTATTTGTAATATATAATTAACTTATATTATAAGTTAATTATATATAGGTAAAATGTTAATAAGAATTTTTAAATAAAAAAATAAAAGAAATCATGTTGTTAATAATTAACTAAAATATAAAATTAACATTAAATATTGAAGAAATTAATAATTTTAGAACTATGATAATTAATTAGAAATTAAATAATCGCATATTTTACTTAAAAACATTATAATACTAATCATAATCATAACAATTAGCTTATAACTAAAAAAGTTAAAAATAGTTAAAAAATTATTAATTTCATATATTTAAAATCTTAGTTATACTACCAATAGTATTTTTAAATAAAAACTATTGCTCGTATTAGTAAATACTATCAATAAATTAATCATTATAGAATATCAATGACTTTACTTATTAGTCATATGCTTTTATTTTATATCTATTGGCTATATCAAATCTAATAATTTTTTATAAAATGGTAGGAAACGTTAATCATAAACTTGATAATTAACGAAAGATTATTATCTTTTCAATATAGTAGAATTATTTAAGATAATAATATAATTGTTAAATACATTTATAGTAGAAAATTATAAAACTTTAATTTCCCAATTGATGTCTTCATTTGCTAGAAGAGGAATTAAATGATTTTTACCTTTAGAGATTTTATCAGAAAAAATATTTTTTTTACGTTTAAGTTCAATAAATCCATTATTAACAGGTAATCCATAAAATTTAGCTCCGTTTAATGAACAAAATGCTTCGAAGTTTTCCATTGCATTCATTTCATTAAAAATAGTTGCATAAACCGCAAGAGCAGATGGAGCATTGAAAACTCCAGCGCAACCACAGGCAGACTCTTTTTTATTTTTTGTATGAGGTGCAGTATCTGTGCCAATAAAAAAACGATTACAATCTGTTGTTATTGCGTAACGTAATGCTTTTTGATGAATGTCACGTTTTAAAATTGGGAAACAATATAAATGAGGCTTAATTCCAGATACTAACATATTATTTCTATTAAACATTAAATGTTGCGGAGTGATAGTTGCAGCAAGGTTATTATTACTATTAAGTACAAATTGCACAGCCTCTTTAGTACTGATGTGCTCAAATACAATTTTTAGACAAGGAAATTTTTCTATAATAGGACACATGATTTGATCAATAAAATAAGCTTCGCGATCGAAAATATCAACGTCATTTCTTGTAACCTCTCCGTGAATTAATAGCGGCATGCCTATTTTTTCCATTTTAGAAAAAATAGAATAGATATTTGATATTCTAGATACGCCGTAACTAGAGTTAGTTGTTGTGTTTACTGGATAAAGTTTACAGGCACTAAATACACCTCTGTTAAATCCCTCTTCTATTATATTAGCATTACTTTCATCTGTTAGGTAACAGGTCATTAATGGTGTAAATGAATGCTCTATAGGCGTTGCATTAATGATTTTTTTTCTGTAAGACTTTGCTTGATTAATATTGATAATTGGCTCTTTTAAATTTGGCATAACAATTGCACGGCCGAAAAATTGACTTGTGTAAGGAACAACAAGTTTTAATATATCGCAATCCCTAAAATGAACATGCCAGTCGTCTGGTCTGTGAATTTTAATTGTCGTTGTCATTTCACTTATAAAATTGACCCAATATTAAAGAAAACAATTAAAAATTAATTACAAGCATATTAGATTTCACAAATAAAATATAGATGAATAATTATACTAAAAATTATAAAAATTATTAAACTTAAATTTATTTGGCTCCCCCAACTGGGTTCGAACCAGTGACATACGGATTAACAGTCCGCCGTTCTACCAACTGAACTATGGAGGAATATAGTTATCTAAAACTATTAAATAATAACTATGTTTTATATCATTGTCAACATCAATAATTTTTACAATTTTTATATTAAAATTATATCAAATTAAAAAACAAAGTATTTATATTAAAACAATACAAATATAAACTATCAGATAAATATTATAAAATATTTATCTGATAGTTTATTAAATAATTAATAATGTCGTAATTTTTATAAAAAATCTATGTCGAATAACTTCAAAATTTACGTTTACAGATAAATATTATCATGTTTTTTAACTAAAATTTATAAAAGTATTTGATTAAAATAATAAACTTATTAATAAAAAAATAAACTAGGCTTCTACAATGTCACTAGACTTTATTATGTTTTTTACAACAAATTCTTTTTTATTTATGCAAAAAAAAATAATATTTTTATGGTGTTATATTTGTTGTGTCGTAAAAAAATAAGAATATGTATTGCTTCTGATTAAATCAAATAATACATATTGAATAATATTATCAATAATATGTTTTATTGACATTTCAATTAAATTTTTATATTTTTTCTTCTATAAAAATCAAAAAAAACTTTATGTATAATATTTCGTTTCATAAACTAAAAACATTTTTAATGTATATAAAATAGAAAATGAATTTAGGAATTTATATTCTTATTTTGTTACAAAGATATTAATTATGTAAATTAAAACTAATTATATTTTTATTAAAATAAGTATCTTTAAATAATGTACTGTTATAGACACATAAAACATTATTTAATTTATTCTAAAAATATAATGTTTGCACATTTAATTATATATTAAAATTTAACAAATAGAAATTGATTAATTTTCGTATTATCTTTAACAATTAACTAAAGTTATATAAATAATTAATGTTAATTCTTATTTGTTTTAATTATTTTTACTTAAGTTTTCTCA
Source organism: Arsenophonus sp. (assembly GCA_046530765.1). Lineage (GTDB taxonomy): Bacteria > Pseudomonadota > Gammaproteobacteria > Enterobacterales > Enterobacteriaceae > Arsenophonus. The sequence continues at coordinate 4,207 of JBHEQS010000007.1, read as the reverse complement.
AATAAAACTATTTTAATTCAGACTATTGAAATAGTTTTAAATAAAAAAATACATATTAAATATTAAAAGTCGCTAAATTTACAAAAAAATAAAATAACATAAGTTATGAAATGTTTTGCAATAAGATATTTATTGTAAGCTTCCAAAATGTTGTTTCAATAATAAAATCTATAATTATCATAAGTTAGTTTATTTTATTTGTAAATATCGACCTTATACAGATTTTAATAAAAACAATGAATGATAAACAAAATACTAATTTAGTATTTATATTATATAAAAGTAATATAGTACATTTAATATATTGTATGATTCATATAGTATTTATGTTAATTGCTAACTATAAGAAAATTTTTTAACCTTAGTGTTAAATTATATACTATATATAATAGAGAAGAAAAGTTAATGTTAATGATCAGATTTCTATCTGATACATACATACGATTGAAATTCAATCTGTAATTCTAATATATATTTTTTACAAAAAATGTATACTTAATAAGTATTATAAATAGAATTAACATAATTTTTATCTAAAATTAAAATTTAGTAATGTAAAATTTATAGACTAATCCTATTTTTTTTAGATAATATATATAAGACTCCAGAATTTATTTATATATTCTAATAATCAAAAAAAGACTTAGTATTACATACAGAAAATAAAATATAGCTGATAAAAATTATTAGAATAATTACTTTGATAAACTCAAGTTGAATAAAACAACAAAAAGATGATGTTGCGTATAGATGTAATATAAACATATCACTAGGAGATTCTAAAATGAAATAATTTATTATTATAATTAGTGTTATAAAATTATATTACATTTTTAACTGAAATATATATAAAAAAAATTAGTGTTATATAAAAAATTATGACTAATCTTATTAAGCGAATACTAATAAATATTTTCATCTGTCATCTTATTTTATTTTTAGAAAATCCAGTAAATTCAAATTATCAAAGATTGTCAAGAACAGTAGCAAGTAAATTGGCATTTAAAATAAAATTCTCAATTATTTTCATGTTAAAAAATAATTTTATCTATTTATAACTCAGTTTAGATATATTTTTGTAGTTAAATATAATTTTTTATTTAAATGATTACAGTTAGTTTAATTGATTAATTTATAAAATTGTCAAATAATGTTATCTTACTTTTTTCTAGTAAAACAGAATTTATTGCAAAAATAGTAAATTTTATAAACTTTATTCATATTTAAAAAAAATTAAATCTCTCTGTAAATATACAAAAGAATATAAAATTATTTTTACCAACATTATTCCATTTAAAATATGAACAATTATTATATTATTTTTTTTAAAATTTTTACTGATTAATGAATATCTAAAAAAAATAAAAAAATAAATAATTTTTAATGTTTATACTTTATTTCTTATTATATTTTATAGAAATAATACTTTTTTCTATGTAGATGTACATTATTCCTAACAATAATATATTAAATTAAATTATCTGTTTGCTATGTTAGTTTTTGATTTAAAAAATCTTTATTAATTTTTAATTTTTCTGAGCATAAAAATTTATGTTTATGAATTTATTTAAATTGTTTTTTATTTTTTTTAGTAATTAACTTTTTTTAAAGAATAATTTTTTAAAAAAAATAATTTTTTTTTAAACAAATGTATAAAATTGTTGATATTATTAACTACTCGTGCGTTAATAAGATAGCGCCTAATAAACAGATCTATTTTATTTACGACATTTAAGTTAATGTGTTATTGATAAAGTTGTCCTTGATAGACTTTTTAACCGTTTCTTTCTGAGTGGCTACATGAATTAAATAGTGATGTAGGCTTTTGTATAGCTGTTAAAAACAGCAATGTTTATTTGTTATATAGGAAAAGGCACATGTCTGACAAAATGAAAGGTCAAGTTAAGTGGTTTAACGAATCTAAAGGCTTTGGTTTCATCACTCCTTCTGATGGCAGCAAAGATGTATTCGTTCACTTCTCTGCCATTCAAGGAAATGGATTCAAAACTCTAGCTGAAGGGCAAAATGTAGAATTTACAATTGAAGATGGTTCGAAAGGTCCAGCTGCTGCTAATGTAACTGCTCTTTGAAATTAGTTAAATAGATGGACTTCTTGAAGCCTGTCGTGTAAACGACAGGCTTCTTTTATTTTTTTTGAAGTATTTTTTTTGATTAATGATATAAGTTTTAATAAAAATTAATTAGTACACATTTAATTATGTGTAATCTATGAAATTATAAAAAACAGTAAATAAATGTAAGTTAAAAGTTTATTACTTGGTGAGTTATAAATTTTGCTAGTAGCTTTGTACTAATTTAAAATTTTAAAAAAAATAACTTTAATAATTATTTTAATAAGAAATTAATAGTTAAATATTTTATATAATATTTTTATAATTTTAAATAAGTGCTTTTATATGAAAAATATATTTTCATCACTATATATCTAATAAAATTACAAAAAAAAATTACTGTCTTATATATTAAATTTTTATTTCTATATTTATTTATTTATTTTTAGAAATAAATATTAATTATTTTTATAAAAAGTTATATTTTTTACTTAAAATATTAATAATTATTTATTTTAGTATTAATTAATTAAAATCAATTGTAAGTTTAATAAAAAATTTTTCTATTTTGATATAATTTAAATTTAAATTATATCAATACAATCAAAATAATTAAGAAAATTAACTATAAAAAGCAAATTTAAATTATTTAGTATAATTTTTATTTATATATAAAATATTTAAATAGATTATAATAAAAATATATTATTATATAAAATATATGAGCAAAAATTAATATGTTAATCTTAAATCTATTTATATTTTATTTTACTATCCTTATTGATAATATATCAGATTAATACTAATAGTTAAATAAAAAAGATTGATTTTATTCTTTTTATATTATCTAAAACGCATTAATTCTTTTAAAATTTAAAATTACAAATAAAATTTTTTTTAATTTTATTAAAAACATGTAAGATAAAAAATTTTAGTAATTTAATTGATAATAAGATTGTTATTAATATTTGCATAAATAACTTCATCATAAGTGCGTAATTAATTTAATGAAATTATTAATATTAATTTTTCTTTAGCTAATAAATTATTATAATAATAATTTAGATTTTTATTTAGCAATCATAAGTAGTATAGTATGGAATATAAAAATTATATTTAGAATCGATAATAATAAACTTTCTATTAATAGGTTTTATTTTTAATAAAATCTAGAAATTTTTATTTGTTGTGATATGGATGTATGTTTTATGAATAATTGTAAATCTAAGTGTTTTAATGAATATTTTTATAAACTTTAAAATGCAAATATCTATTTATATTTTAAATATTTACGCATTATTCAATATAATATTTCATTGCTTATTTATCAAATTTAATCATATAGATTTAGAAATTTCTATAAGAGGCATTCTTTTCTGAAGAACTATAATCCAAATACAATATATATAAAAAACATTAAAATAACTACCACTTCACTTATAATATAATAGTCTGTGTAATTAATTTTTTATTTAATTTAAATTACATAAAAATAAGTCTTCTATCCCAAAAGTAGCGATTGAATCGATTGCTTATAATAAAAAAGAAGTAAAATATACAATATAACCTTATATTTAATTTCATCATTATAATATAATAATCATGAATCAACTTTAATATTCTGCATAACTTATGCTTGTTTATATGATTAGTATTAATTATTAAGAATTTTGTAATTACTTTTAAGTTTTAACTAGAAATATAACCCATCCACGACAGTTCATTTATATTTTATCACTACTATCAATAATATGACAATATTAATGTATGAAAAAATAAAATACAATATAATTTATATCCTATTATTATAATTATAACATATAATGATAACATTTATATGCAGCATTTTTTCTAAAATTTTATAATTTTTATGATTAGTAACTTTCGCTTTATTACAAGAGATGACATTGGTTTTTATTAATTCAAACTTTTATATACTTATAAATATTTAGATTATTTTAACCTAAAAGCCAATTATTATAAAATTTATTATATATAATAAATTTTATAATAATTGGCAGAAAAAAATACTAATGTTATAAACTATGAGAAGATTTTTTAATAAAGCACAAGTAATAAATTCTGTGTATATTTAAAAATTAAAGATGCAGGAATAGTATCTTAAACTCTATGAA
>JBHEQS010000006.1:0-102458 GCA_046530765.1 Arsenophonus sp. | reverse complement strand
TAAAAGTAAAAGTAAAAGTAAAAGTAAAAGTAAAAGTAAAAGTAAAAGTATAAAATAATAAATTAATGAATAATTGCATACCGGTTTTCATTAACTCTCAATCATTGCAATTTTATTTATTTATACATGGCGTTAATTATAATAAAAAATATGTCAGGGATATTTCTGTAAAGTGCTTGTTACAGTAAACAAATTATCTTACATATATTTATTTTTAAACAGAACATAAAATCGAATCTAACATATAATCTATAATCTATAGACGAAAATATAAGATGATTGATAAAAATTTCTAATGTGGAGTTTTCAGAATTACTGCAATAAAATCTCTCTTTCATAATAAAAATATGAATTAAAGGAGTAGAGTTAATAAAAATGATAATATCATCGATATTTATGACCAATACAAAATGGCACTATCCTACAGTCTACTTATAAAATATAGGTTCTGACTTAATTTATATATTATAAAGCAATCCTCATTACAACAAAGATTTATAGAATTATCGATTCTGTAAATAGGTTATTATTACTTAACGATAATAACTATAATGTAGTTTTAATATGATCGATTTATTATAAGCTTTATAAGAAAACTATAATAATACGAAATAAATGGAGAATTAATTTTGTTAACGACCGTTTTGTCGAATATGAAAGGATGAAATTGTCATTAATTATCATTTGTTAAAAACAAATTATAATGCTAAGCAAAATACAAATATTCTAATGTAAGACGTAAAAGAAGTTTTGAAGAAAAGTAAAATTTTTCTTCTTGGCTTTCATTATGTCAAAGTTAGAAACTTGACTATTCAAAATCAATTAACTAACAAGTATGCATTTATATTAAAAGTTGTAATAATTGTTAGACTAAACTATTATTAATTGCACTTTGCAGTAAGTTAATAATGAATATAAAGCGCGTTCTTTGTCTAATGAAATGAATATCAACACATCACTACAATTGCTTAATCATATACAAAAATATTATAATTGTCATATAAACACATTTAACTAAAATAATAAATAATAAATAATAAATAATAAACACGGTAAACTAAAAACATAGTTATATGACACTATTAATGCATCAGAAAAGTAAAAATATCTATAAGTATATTAAATTGATTAAATTGCTTTGAAGGATAGTAACAATAATATACTTAATGTTAATAATTATTTTTATGTCTATTTAAATATTGATGCTAAATTTATCTTCGCATATAATAATAAATAGATAGAGACTGTTGTATATAGTTAATTACGTCATAGTATATATTTACGACTCTACTATAACTTTTTTAAATACAAGATAATTAATACATGTGTGATCTAATTGAGTTAATCATTAGTAAACTATTTTTTTTAATTTAAGATACATAAAAAGTTGTTCTAAAGATATTATTACGATTATGAGTCTAATTCTAACTGTGATAATCATTATAACTTAGAATTAATTCTTATTAATTTACATAGTAATAAAAATTATGTATATAACATCATTTAATCTATCACATAACAAGGTAGATTATATTTTTCAAGTAATATAATGTTTGATTATCTACATGGTCATTTGTAATATCTCAGAATAACCATATTGCAATTATGTGCAATAATGGAAAAGTAAGTTTTATTTTGCAATAATAGAGTATTACAGAAGTATAGTTTTAAGCATAAGAAAACATAATATTATTACTGATAGTGAATCAAGAATAACGTCAGAGGAATCAAAATGATCATAAACAATATCTATATCAATGCAATAATGCAGCATGATGTATGTTTAAATACAAAATAATCATCTAAACAAAGTTCGTTTATAATTAATATTCATTATAACAATTACCAAGTTAGTCATAGTAGGTTAATTAATATGTAACTATAACATTTGCCGAACTTAATCGATATGCATATACTAACTTTAGTTCTACTAGTTAATTTTAAAATATCATTTCATATTTTAATCGACTATCAGAGTATTTACAATATGATTAGAATCAGATAAAATGTATAAATGTTAAAATGTATCAGTATAGAATTATTCAGAGGTTATAACACAAGACTAGATAAATTTAAGTTTTACTCAAATACCAAGAATGATGAATAAGCTTATTCATTATTCTGTCTAAACTATAGTCATTAAAATGTTTAATTTCTAGATTATTACAAGAAAATAATTTATCATATAAGTTAGTTAATTAACAATTATAAAAAAGCTTTCACTTAACATTAAGTGTTTCATTGCAAGTTATCTAAAACTGCTTATATTACATATAGATTGTAATATCTATATTATTATATTGCGTTTTATTGGAAAATATTTATAACTTTAATAGCATAAATCAACTGTACGGACGTACAGTTGATTTGACGAACTGTATCAACATTAAGTTAACCATGTGTGGTCAAAAATAAAGATAGTAGTCAAATATCCCTCTCATTGGTGAGTATATAAAATATTTTTATGCGCAGACTACACAAATTGCACTATTTCATATAATTTGAATTATAAATAGTTAATATATTTAGATATAACCATGTAGTACATATAATAACTATATTGAGCAACTATAGTTAATTATATCAAGCGTATAGCTTAAACTGATATGTGATACAATTTTATTAAGAATATTGTAGTATAAGCATAAGTTGTCAATTTAGTCATTAATAAACTTATTTAGATTTGGTGATATATAGAATAAAGTAAAATACTCTCAGGCGACAAACAAAAGAATAATATGTGTCATAATTTAGGTATAGTGAAGAATACAGAGTGATTCACATTTTATTTTCAACAATCTTATCATAAATTAACAAGGAACATAAGTTATATTATAAACTTGTAATCTTTTGATATAAAATAAAGCAACCTGTTATCTGCGCTATGATCTTTATATCAATTAATTGCATAAAAATCATTAATATATACAATAATAGTCTATAATGCAATTTTAAAGTAACTACTATTAAATCAAACAATATGTAGAATAGTAAATAGTTATTTAAAAATAATGCATGTTTCAGGTATTCATATAAAAAATAGATATACTAAAAAATTCAGCATTAAATAAGAAAACAGAACAAAAAGCTGAGATGCGAATAAAGCATGAAGTTCACTTATATCTTAAATCATAAATAAAAGATTAGCCTTTAAAAATTATAAAATTATTAGTTATAATATAAAATTCAAAAACTCATTTATGCTCTTAAACAAAATATGTGAAAATATCAATAATTATGATATCGATCATAAAAATATTTTTTTAAAAAAAATATTTATTTGTTGTAAATACTATTTTATATATACACTCTATATAGACGTAGTAATGGATATGTAAATTAAAACTAACATAATATGTTGCAGAATAACTAAATATTAGTTAATAAATAAAATACATTATTTAATTATGATATCAGTATTACATTTTATTTAAATTACTAAAAAATTAAAGGCTAGTAGAGTAGTATTTATATCCATTAATTAAATGTTTAATTTATTAGAAAGTTAATGATAATAATAATCTAATTTTATATCTCTTTAGTAACATTACTATATTTATAATAAGTAATAATATTTATAAATAAATTTGTTAAATAAACTTTAAGATCATGCATAAATGATCATTTTAAGAAATTAGATTTAATAATTAGAATTTTTATGTATTTTTCGCCTATTATCAATTCTAAAGATTTGTAGTGCATACATAAAACCTAATAATAATATTGAAAGATATACTTATAAATCACAAATAAAATGTTAACTGATAGCTTTGCATATTCTGTAATTGAACTAAATTTACTTAGATTTAATGTATTTATTAAAATTAAAATTGTCGAATGTAACACTATTCTAAATATTTACTTTTACCTAATATCGCAAAAGTTGTCTTAAATTAAATTGCTTTAATAATCGTTATTTTTATAAAACATAAATTATGTAATCATTTTAATACAATTTCAATACGGATATAACAATGAAATAATGTACAGGAAAAATTAAAATAGACCATTACTATATAACAACCAAGTGCATGAAGAAAAAAAATTACATAATATAGTCTTCTTAGATTGCAAATAAAAAATTTAAATAAATAATTAAATGTCACAACTAAGATTACAACAGTTTTTTGTATTTAAGACTACATCAACATGGCAACATAAATTAAAAAATAAGTACTGTCCGTATAAATAATATCACATCTATCTTTCAAAGTAAGATCATTACATACATAATATTAATTATTCTATATAACATTTAAATAGCAAAGGTTGTATGTAGTAATTATATAGTTAAATTCAATTTTTATATAAATCTTCACTATCTATTTGTACGATAGATAGTGTATTGATTATAATAAAAAAATAAAACACTAATTGCATTTTTTTAATATTTCAAATTTACTTGAAATATTAATTTTTTATATAAATACAATAATCTAAAATATTTTTTAAAATATGCATATTTTAGTATACGAATAGTATGTGCAATAATATGATTAATATCACATAGTACGTACTTAATATCTTGAATTTATTACTAACTGTGCTGTCTGCACATAAATATCTAATAAATTCAAATAATAAATTATAATTTTTAATTTATTTATAATTAATAAATAAATTAATATTATTATTAATAAATATATCATTATTTAATATAAGTTAATCAAACAAAGTTTTTAGTAATTTGCATCAAATGATAAGAAAATATAATTTATATATAAATTATATTTTTATAACACAACACACTTGTGTCTATGATTATTATTAATAAATAATTATTTATTGTTTTAACCTTAATTTTTGTTGACTAAATTATGCATTTTAGTCAAATTTATAGTTTATAAAAAACTAATGTTTCATGTAATTAAAAATTTTTATAAAATTTAAAACAAAACTAATTATTATATGTTTTTAACAAGTAAATAAAAGATTGTAAATTATAAAACAAAATATCTAATTATGCATAAAATAATAAAAACATATATTTAAATAAAAAAATATTAATTTGTATTAATTATAACTAATTTTTTATAATAAAATATTAGAGAAAATGTATATAATGCACAGATCATAATGCAAATAAAAATGTTAAAATCAGAATATGCATTATTAGTGCTAAAAAACTGTATAAGCTATATATAATAATTGACATTTAATATACATTAATATTCAAATTTAAATGTTAATATAAATTATTTATTATAACGCATTAATAAATTTTATTTGCACATATTATTTATCTTGTAGTTTTTTATTTTATGTTACAATAGTTTACTAAAAATTAAGAATAGTTAATTATCGCGCATAATAATGCAAATTCAATGAAAACAATAATAAAATAGCAAGTCGACTAAAACTCTTGTTTATTTTTTTTGAAAATAAATTCTAAATTACTTAAGTTTTATTATACATAGAAATAATTAATATTATTAATATTACATTTATTTAGTTGAACATCACATACAATATTCTTTGCTTGATAGCATAACTCAAGCATCCAAGATCCAGAGAAGTATTATTAAAAGTAAAATTTTAATTTATTTTTACTAACAAAAATAAAATAGATTTCTATTTATTGTGGCGATTCGAAAGAAGTTGATATATTATTGGATTATATTTATCAGATAAAACTGAATAGTAGTAATAAATCATACAAATTTTTGTATTAAAGCTATCTATTATTAATAAATAGATGAAATCAATTCCTATAAATAAAGTTTATTCAAGATGTAACAATTTGAATATAAACATAAATTTAATTTATTTTTTTAATATTTTTAAAAATTACATAATTTAAAATATTTAATATTTACTCTATATTAACAATAATAGTTCTTTTATGTTTATTTATATTAAGTTTTGATGCTACTGAATTTGATATAAATTTAAAAAATTCTAATTATTTTAAATTTCTAATAATAGTAATAATAATAGATAAAAAAATATATGCTACACCTATTTTATCATTAAGCAAAAATCAATAGTCTATCTATTTATTTTTAATATAGTAATATATACTATATAAACTTATATTTTATTCTTAAACAATCCTAATTAATACAACAATATATAAATAAGTAAACATTTTTTTCTAACGAACACTTAATACATCATTAGTTTAATATATCATTAGTTTAACTTAAAAATTAAATAATGCAATTTATATATTTAATAAGCATATTTAATTTAATTATAATTTTGTAAAATTGCACAAACTAAGTGCATACATTAACATTATCTAAAACCATTTAATTAATAATATATATAAAATAGTGTAAATTTTTAAAAATAGATCGAGCATGTATAGAAATAAACATCATACAAAAAATATTTTTCAACTAATCATTAATATAAAAACTATCAATATTTAGTTCTTATCATAATATTTTATTAATTGCCTATAAAATTAACTTGAATATTGTTAATGATATTTATTATCATATATTATATTTATAATAGTCTGGAAATAAAAAAATGAAATTTACTTATTATATTATTTTTTTTAGTTTTGAACTATTTTCTATGAAAATATTGGCTAAAGAATATCCTATTGGCAAACCTGTTATAAAAGAAGGCATAGAAATTCAGGGTGTTTATTTGCATCCTGTTATTATGGATGGCGAAAAAGGACATTATGCTATGTCTGACCTGACAGTAGATGAAGCAGATATTCATTTAGAAGCTGATATTCATGCAGCAGAAGAGAATCCAAATGGTTTTGCTGAAGGTGATTGGATTCCTTACTTAAATATCAAATATTCTATTATTAAACTAGGAGTAAAACCTCAAATACAATCAGGATTATTTATGCCAATGATTGCTAGTGATGGTCCTCATTATGGTAAAAACATCAAATTAAATGGTTATGGCAAATACCGTGTTACATATAAAATATATCCACCATCTTACAATAAACAAGTTTTTTTTGGTCGACATATTGATAAGGAAACTGGAGTTGCTCCATGGTTTAAATCATTTGAGGTTTCATGGGATTTTTACTATTCTGGAGTAGGACGTAAAAGTAGTTATTGACATTAAAATTAATAATATAATATATGATGCATATATTATATTATTAATTTTAATTATTTTTATTTTAATTATTTTTATAATTAATTATTTGAGTTTCTATAATGAAAATATTACTTAGTTTATTATTAATAATATTATGTATATTAATGCAGAAATCTGTTTTTTCTATAGAAAAATTTACTATTGAATTAGAAATGAAAAATGGTGATTTAATTCCTAGTGTACTAAAAGTTCCTTCAAAAACTATTATTCGAATTAAAATTACAAATACAGGAACTCAACCTTCTGAATTTGAAAGTACTCAATTACGTAAAGAGAAAGTTTTAGCTCCTGGTGCAAATTCAATTTTGGTTATTGCACCACTTAAACCTGGTACTTATACTTTTTTTGATGATTTTCATATATCTTCTACAAAAGGAAAGATAATTGCTATAAAATAGCAAACTTTTTATAAGTTATGTTTTACATACTTCTTGGATTAAAAAATTTGAAAATAATTAGTTATCAGAATTATTCCTGATTGGATAAAGAGGACTATAAGAAGATAATGAAATTAAATTTATAAATATGTAATTTTATTTAGATAACAATTTTAATATTATAAAATTGTTAATAATATAGTATATTCAGTACATTGAACTAATAAATTTTGTTGTTTTTTTATTCTTATTAAATAGTTTTCTTTTATTTTGATAACAAAAAACGTACTATTAAATAAATATGATAATTTAATAAATTATAAAATTAAATAGTATTAAACTTAATATTGTCAACTATAGTTAATTAACTTGTTATTTTGATATTTATTGCCACATCATTGTTATTTTAATAGATTAAATAATTAACATTTATTAATTAAGCTTAATTATTTTATGTCTTAATTTTTGATTTACTCATTATAAATTATAAATAAATTATTTTATAAAATATAGGAAATAAATAAACCTCTTTCTTATTTTTGAATACATATATATTAATTAGTTTAGCATAATTACTTTTATTTCTATTTAATTGTTGTTGTTATATTATTTTTATTCAGTGCAAATATGAATATTTTTTACAATCAAACTTATAACACTTGTTTGCAGCGTTGTATTAATTTCCAACATCTAATGTCATTAGACATAAAAATTAGCTTCCTATGTAAATATTACATAAAATTATTATTGCTAATTTTTGCCAAATAAATGTTTATTTTTTAAATAAATAAACATTTATTAAATGATATTTATCTTTAGTCTTACATGGTATAATATTTTTTTTAAATTTAATTTAATAAAAAACTAAAATCATTAAAACTAAAAAAAAGTTAAGAATAATTATACTAATAATTATCAAAATAAATAAAATTATACATTTAATTATTATTTTACTTTATTATGTAATTTGTACAATTTAGTGCTAGGTTAAATTATTTATTTGATTAATAATCATACTATCGTTTTATTAAATGATAAATATTAATTATAAATAAAACCACGTAATATTAAATTATATACCTATATCAATATTCTTAATATTTTTAATCTTAAAAAGATAATTTTCATGCTAATGTTTATAAATTTCTTATCTAAATGTAATTTACACTAATTTACTTATCTTTAATAAAATATCAGAGTTCTTATTATGCTTATTGCGAGTAATATTAACAACACTAATTTTGAAAAAAATCATAAAAACAATGATATTTTCCGTAAAATAAATTTTATTAAGGTTAATATAAGTTATGTAAATTTTTATTTATAAAAATTTATTATTTTATTTTATTATCTTATAAAAACTAAAACAGAGCTTTATAAATTTAGAATATACTTAGATATTTATCTATATCTAAAACATTAAGGCAATAGAAATGCAAGTAAAACATAATAAGAAATACATCTCATTAAATTTTTCAAGACGAAATATGTTGAAAACATTAGCATTTAGTACTATTATTTTTGGTTCACCAATATTAAGTATAAAAAAATATATAAAAAACTGTAAATTAAGTTATAATAAAACAATACCATTTAAAGGCGTTCATCAATCAGGAATTTTAACACCTCAACAAAAAAATTCATCCTTCATCGCTTTGAATGTTACAACAACGAAATTGGATGATCTAAAAAATCTATTTAAAGTATTAACTCAAAGAATTTCTTATTTAACGCAAGTGCAAAAAACACAATTTAACCATAACGATAAAATGCCACCTATTGATTCTGGAATTTTAGGTTCATATTTAAAACCTGATTCATTGACTATTACAGTATCAATTGGTAACAGTCTATTTGATTCACGCTTTGGTCTAAAAAAAATTAAACCAAATTTTCTGATAGATATGGATTCCTTTCCAAATGATCAATTGGAATCAAAATGGTGTGGAGGAGATTTATTGCTACAAATTTGCGCTAATAGTCAAGAAAGCGTAATTTATGCATTACGTGATATTTTACGACACACCTATGCATATATATTCCCATTATGGAAAATTGAAGGTTTCTTGCCTTCGCGTGACATTGATCAACATTTAACACCTATAAATTTATTTGGATTCAAAGATGGTTCAGGAAATGCTCCAACTGATGATACAAAATTAATGAATAATATGATTTGGGTGACAGAAATGGATACAGAACAACCATGGTGTAATGGAGGATCATATCAAGCAGTACGTATCATTCGCTTTAATTTAGAATTTTGGGATAGAATACCACTTGAAGATCAAGAAAACTATTTTGGTCGCCATAAAGAAACAGGAGCTCCTATTGGTAAAAATAAAGAAATGGATTCACCTGAATTTGAAAACGATCCACATGGTGATCGTATTTTATTTAATTCCCATATACGTCGCGCAGAACCTCGAAATCCTGATCGTTATACATCAAAATTAATACGTCGAAGCTATAGCTATTCATTAGGTGTTGATAGAAATGGATTGCTTGATATGGGATTAATATTTGTTTCATATCAAAAAAATTTAAAAACTGGTTTTATTAATACTCAAAAACGTCTTAATGGTGAACCACTTGAACGCTATGTAAAACCATTTGGTGGAGGTTACTATTTTGCTTTACCAGGAGTAAAGCTTGCAGAAAATTTTTTAGGACAATCGATGTTTGAGGCGTTATAAAATAAGTTATTTATTAAATTTTTAATAAACGCTATATATTAAAAATTAAGTATCAAAAAAACTAATTAGTGTTTATATGAATTCATGGAATATAATACTATATTATACAAAGAATCATCACTTTTAAAGATTTTCCACACAAAAAAATAATAAATAAGTATCAGAATAGATATTAGTAATATATGAATATGTATTAAATAAATAAGAGTACATCGATTTTATATTTGTCAAAAATTTTTTAGTAATTATTTAAAAATTATCGAATGTATTATTAAAATATTCAGTTATGAAAAATAATATTAAAATTTATAGAAATTTTTTAGTAAAAGTAAAAATTATAAAAAAATAAAAAAAACGATCGTAATCAATAATAATAGATTTTCTTGTAATATTTATAATGCTTATTCTTTTTTTATGAATATGAATTCGATTATTTTTATTTAAACTAATTTTATTTGTAAAATGTTAATAATATATTCTATTGATGTACTATTTAAACTTTTATACTTTTTTATAAAAATTAAATGCTTTATAAATTATTTTAAAAAATATTCTATTTTTATATCTTACCGAAAATAACAAATTAAACTAAATTTTCTATTATTGTTCAATAACAATTAATTCGAAAAAAATAAAAATATATTATAACAAAAAAATTAAAATTAAATAAACTGTAATATTAATATCTTATTTTTTTTGTTTATATTGTGTAATCAAAATTAATTTGTTAACTATATAAGATAAATAGCTTTCTTTTATAACTAATCAGATGACCATATTTTATCTGTTGGATCAACAATATCATTTTATGGTTAAGTTTTAGTAATTATCTAATAAGTTGAATCTGGATATTTTTACTTTATGTACGTTTAGTCTTGGTTTCTCTATCATCATTTTTTACTTAAAAAGAACTAAGAATGAAAAATTAACTGTGAAATGCTTACATTTACATATTCGCACTAATCATCTTTATTAATAGCTTATTTTTTTGTTCTAATTGATTGTAAATTATTTCATATTTTATTTTACTACAGTGTAATAGATATAATATAAATAATAATTAATATAATTATATTAGCACAGTTACTTTCTTATTTAAGCAAATAATATTGATATATTGAAATTCATATGTAGAACATAACAACATTATTTTTATGTTATTGATAATTTATTTTTTTATAAATAATTGAATAAACTATATGCAGGATGATATGATGTTATATATTAGATGAGAAACATGAGATAAATATTTATATACATTCAATAAACTGGATCTGTCTCTTTGAAATAATATTTAAGCTTTATTGTATTAAGTAATAAACGATGATTCAAACTTTTTATTTATATACTCAAATAAACTAATATAAATTCGCTACAATTCTTATCTTTAATCTTTTGCTTTAAGTAAAAGATATCATATAGTCTTTGTATTTAATACGCAGATCATGATAACTATAGCAATATAAATTTATAAATATCCAAAATCATACTACTGATTAATTTTATTTTTTAGTTTAACTAAAAAATAAATATTCTATTTATCCATAAATCCCAATAAATCTAGAATTTACTAAATCGATACATAGACATTAACTACTGTTTCAATAATCAGCACTAGTTATTTATTGTAAAATGAATAATATAGAATAATTTTATCACAACAATACTACTTTATATTATTTGGTTTATCAGTATCCAAAATATTATCAAAAAAACATTTAAATTTTTATTCAATCTTCTAGATTAGAAGTAACAGGTAATTAATTAATATGTTAAATCATTATAATTTAGAACAAAAATATTAACAGAATATTATCTAACGTATATATCTAAAATTAATGTATATAGTAATTTTATACTATTCATTTAATTAGATTAAATTTTAAATAAAACAAAAACTAACTATATTGAATATCATTTAATAGAAAAACAATTTGTTTTGTTGTTTATATGTTCAAAGTAATTAATAATAATTGCAAAAATTTGAGATAATTAGATGATAGAATATTATCATAAGCAAATCAACAATCACTATTTAAAACTTATGACTATTATTTATAACAATCTATAGTTAGTGCAAATTAAAAAAGATATACTTTTGATAGATAGTAGAAAATATAATTATTATCTGTATGATTATCCTAATAAAAACAAAACATAGATATTTCTAATGTATTATTAGCATTTGTAGATAGTTACTACTTGGCTTTAGTTTAAGTATTATCTGTTATAAGTGCCAAGAAACTATTAGATAGTTTAGTAATTAAAACTAAATTCAAACATTTTATGCTGAATAAAATTGATAACATTAAATTTATGTAAAAATTATATAGTACAATCTTACTTTTTATAAGCTAACTATTTATATTTTCGTAATGCATGCTAGCAAAGTAAGATAATTACATAAAACATCATAAATAGAAATGTAGTTCATTTCTAATAAATTACAATGCATTAATTTACTTTTAATAGCACTATTTTCCTATATTTATGAAAGACAGATATAGCAGAGATCAGCATACTAAGCAATAACGTTTAATAATATTAATTATTAGTAAATTTAATTATCAATAGAATTTGATAAATTAAAATATATAATTTACTTGAGCAATCTAAATAAAAATGATCTGATTGAATAATCAATATTTAATGTTCTACAGCCTGCAATATTTAAGTATCTTTAATTTACAATTCGGCATTTCTTAGTTTTTATGATAACATCTGACAATTTATATAATGCCTTGCTGTAATGCAAGGCAACACCAAAAGTAAACAATAATTGAGCCACGTTTATTTACTTAATAGATGTTTTCAGCTATAATAATATAGATAATAACAATGTTTATAGCTCAACATATTATATAACATTAACAAACTTTTATAAAGTTAATCGTTATAATTATATTGTTAATTTTACTAATATGTAATTTGTCGAGTATGTAATGAAATATATGATGCATATCAATTATAAAACACATATATTAGCATTATCCACACCATATAATGTGCTTATTTTAACGAAAAACTCAACATCTATGGCAAAAAAATATTACTTCTAGTTATCAGAATAATACTTATTTATCAAAAAGTCTTATCAAACAAAATAATTTATTTATCTAACGTTATACATCTATTAGTACATCAGCTATTCGACTACTATAGTTTATAATACTACAGTAGTTATGACAATTTGTAGGCATATACTACATTGTTTTAAACTACAGACGTATAAACAAAGATTGTTTAAATTAATCTGAAAAGTATATACAAGCCGATAAAGAAACTATCTTGACTAATATAGTAAAGATTTTAACACAACATACTACCAATCCTACTGATCTCACATATAATCAGATTGGTGACATCAGATAATATTTAAATATACATAATAGTGTTTTAGTATTCAGAAATAAAAATAACAAGATCAATCGTATTTTATTAGTAATATTTATAACCATTAAATTTAATAAATAAACTAGTATTAATGTATGTCATAAGAAAAATTCTTGAAATAATTAGGTTACGTTATATAATATATGAATTACAGTATTATTCTTTATTAACATAGAAGTGGTTAAATATTTGTAGCAGATTAACTGTACGACAGATGAAGTATCTAACGCATAAAAGTTGCATGTTTATAGCCGTTAATAATGTAATTTTATCGAATAGGATAAATAGTAGTTATATATTAAATGATTATATCGTATTGAAACATGAAAAAAATTATTCATAAAGAGCTTGTAAGTTGCTAGATAATTGAGATATTAGATCAATATAAAACGTTATTAGTGTCGTCATTCAATCTGCCTAGAAACAAAATATATCATACTTTATATGAGATGCATAAATTATAAAACCATATATCATTTATATATGTTATATGATTATTTTGCTCTAACTCAATGTATATATATTGTATAATATAATTCTCTTGTGGTCTTATAATATAATAGATTGTATTGTACAATACAAACAAGTACATAGATAAATATTATAGATAGCCAGATATTTATCATATACATAAAAATTAAACTTAGATAATTTCTATTAGGAAAATAATAAACACATAATTAGGTTGTGATGTAAAAAAGTTGACAGTAAGTAGTCTATCTTAAATCAGTACGATAATTTATGTAATCGATGTTATAATACTTAACTAATCATCACCAAACCGATTGTTGCATGATAAATAACGATATATAAGTGTTTGCAAAATCGTATTCGTTTTAGATATACTATTTAGTTATGCAGTTTTATATAATATGTACAATTGCCAGCAATTGATGCATAATCACTGGATACCAGTAGTAGTACTATAATTAGATCAAAAGAAAAAATAAAACTATAAACTTGAATCAAATCCATACACATTATTAACTAGATAATTTTAGTAAAAGATGTAATTCAGTCTAATGACTGTACAATGTTTATTATAGCAGACTGACTTGTTAACAATGTTATAGACACCAAATTAACTTTTATTGCAATCGTAGAATAATAAGATATTAAAAACATGATTGTCTGTATATGAGCATGCATCTTGTCTAGTTAAATAACTTAGCACAATATTGTGTAATTCAAATACAGTAATTATATCAGTAGAATAGAGTTTTTGTATAGTTTAAATTTATAATTTTAATGCTTTTACTTAACTATGCTCGAAGGCAGAAATAGATACATTGTAAATAAATTAAATTTGCCAAATACAGAGAACACTATAAATATAATAAATTGTTACATAATATGATTTGTCTTATACAATTCAATTCCAGTATAGAAGTTTGTATTATTTTATGATTTGTACGGTTGATCTCTACACTAAGCTTTTATTAGCCTATTAATTATTATTAACATAATTAATAACTGTCATCTTATATAATTATATATGTCACTAGAAATATTACTAGAAATGCTGAATTCATTAACACGCCGCTTACTATTACTAAAAGTAAGTGTGATAAATTTGCGATACAATATTAGCATTATTGTTTAGAAAACCAACAAAAGTCTAGTTAATAGTAAATCTCATTATTAAAGATAAAAATAGAACTTAGTATTCGAATATCTAGACATACTTGAAGTATAATAAGAAGTTAATCAATTTATTAACACTTGATGTATAAAAATTATACAATACGTTTAGACATTTTTTCAACTGTAAGCAAGTTCGTTCATGCTAATATTCATATAAAAGTTCAGTTACGTTCATGTATATAATGATATAATAGATACTATCTACAATATAAAATATGCATAACTTCATAAAAATATTTAATTAACAAATGAAATAGTATAGAAGACTGTAACATTAAAAATTAATCACTATATAATCAATATATATGTTAAAATGAAAAATAAAAAAAATGAGCTATTTAAAAAGTCTTGTGTATACTACCTGATGAATATCTAATAATATACATTAAATAATAATATTATATGTGTAAAATGAATAACTAATCTATATGTATTTTGCTTAGATAGCACTGCATTATTAATAAAAATTAAAAACGATAAAGCAGTTTTTACATTACATCTGATATTTAAAAATATTAGAATATCATTTTTAATAAAATGGTTTTATTAAAAATGAAAAGTTTTAACTATTATATAAGCTATAAAATTTACTAGAAATACATAAATTGATGAAAATTATAAATTATATTATACACAGATTGATATTGTACGTAGTATCAAATTATATATACTTAATATAATTCTAAATACTATAAATAATAATAAAAAATTTAAAAAAAACTTAACTTGTTAATTAACTGGAAGTTCTTAAAAATAAGAATGTCTGTAACATCTTCAAAATATCGAAAAATTATTTTGAAAAAAATATTTTTAATATGAAATAATAGTTAAAATATAGAAATTTAATAATAGTAAAATTAACAATAAAATATTTACTAACATATAAATATTTATAATTCAATGTTAGAATATTGAATCTAAAAATCTAGACATTAGTTATATTATATATATACTAAAAACATATAAACTAGATTATTTTTTTTGCAATAGCAATAATATTTATAAGAAAAATACTAATTTTTAAAATTTTGCTATTGATCATACAAATTCCTTCCATATTTCATCTGAAAATTTATCATATATTCAAATGACTAGATTAAATATATATAACTAACGAAAGATATTAACGTAAGAAAAGTGATGCTATGAAGAAAATTTACACAATGTATCATAGATTATAATTCTGTTTCGTTTAATCTTATTCTGTTAGCGACTTTATTTTGATTTTATATATTTAATTAACTACAGTGTTGTAAATCTAGAATATAATGAAGAAAATAATTATATTTTAATATAAAATGCACAATAATAAATGTAAAAGAAATAAATTATAGAAATATTATATTCATATATATTATTATTAGAGTTTTATTTTAACTTTACTTTATTTTCTATAACAATTTTGTTAATTTAATTTACTACACATTGATAATGATTGATATATTTATAATAACAAGGAATTGTATAATCTTAGCAATAAATATCATAGAGTTTAGTTGCAATATTAAGATGCAAACGCTCTTTCAAAGATGTCATAATATCTCACAGTGTATATAAGTATGAAACTTTAATTTAAATTTATGTTATTGCAATTTTTAATTAATGTGAATTTCTTTAATAACTTTATTATCACCAAAAACATATATACTATTTCAGACTTACTTGCCGCAATAAAATATAGACTTTACTGCATTAAATCATAATGAATATAAACATGATGCATATTAATTACAATAATAATATAATACCTTTTTGCTATAATTAAATATTATTTTTATAAAATATTGGCTTTCTTAAACTAATAATGGCTTTTCATCAACAATTCATTTAGTGACATAGACAAAAGATTAGTAATAATATATTTGTATATTAATTAGTTAAATATTATTATAATGTAATAAAATTATTCATAATATATAATAAACACAAGTGATAACATAGTTTTATGAGTTATCAACTATATCACAAAACTTCAATTATATATCTATCGTCTATATAAAAATTAAACACATAGATTTTTTATAACAATAACCAAGTATAAATATAATTAATCTTATTAACAAAAACAATAATATAGTCTGTGATATTACTGACATAAAATTATTTATAAGCATTACTATTTTATTCATAAATGACAATTCTCGCACTTCATAAAACAATTAAGTTTTTTAAAATATAATATATATTGTAATAATTTTGTTTTCCTATTTATAAAATTTATTTTTATACGAGCAGTAGTTTTTACAACAAAATAAAATTTAATATAAATAAATAATTGATTAAACTTTAATCAAAATTAGATAGCGATTTGCTTTTAAAAAGATAATTTGATAAAATATATAAGTAATCTATATGATGTTACTAAAACAATAAAATTAATGAAAATAAGAATATAATATATGCAAGTCCATGACTTATATTACATTTTACAATATGTATTTTAATATACTTGATCGCAATATTAAATATTTAATTACTTTAATATTTATTATTGAAGATAAATATGATTATTTTCATAATCTAACAAATTTAATTAAGATACTTAGTAAATAAGTAATTTTCAGACCATGTTATGAATAAGTTATATACAATAAAGATAGAACTTATTGTTGAATTAACCAATATTGTTTGCTGTAGCGAGAATCTTAGAATATATCGTATGTATATCTTGTTTAGTTAATTATATTTGCATATCTACAATATAATAAAAAATTAACAAAGTCAGGATAACAACAAAGATAATTTTGTAATACTGAATAAATTTTCATTGATTGGCATATATAAATATTGTTTAACTAATATCATAACTCAAATATGTCAGAAATTCTTCTAATAAAAAATATCAACATAATTCTTACTGCACGGATAAAAGATTAAATAGTTAGAAATTTTCTACATATAACATAAAATATCACATGTTGAATGAAGCGGACACATTAAAGAGATTCATCTAAAATCAGAAAAAAATAAACTTATAACGATTAAACATTACATATTATAAATATGTAAATATTTGAGTGTAATAACTAGTATTTTGATAGTTAAATATTAAAAATTCTATAAACCAATTAATAATTTAATCAAAATAATAATTAATAGCTTAGATAGATATAATAAATTAGATCAATTCTATTTATAGAAATATTATAAATAAACACTTAAGTAAAATAAAAATTATTTTTTTATGAATCAAACTCTATATATTAATATGTTTTCTAAAATAGAAGATCTCTGTGGTTAATAACTAATATTAAAGATGTAGAGTTGTCTTAAAAGCAAGACAATAATATTTGCCTTCATATATACATCGTTGCTTACTATGCGCAGCTATATATTTCTAATAATGTTATATAATTAATATACAATAACTTTTGCTAGAATATGTAAATTACATAAAATTTGGATTTTTTAAAGCTACTATTAATATAGTATATAGACAAATATTAACATGTCAATAATCCGATCGAAAACATTAAAATATTTATATATCAAATCTGGAATAGTAAAATTCTATTATTTCATATAACAATAGTGAACGTTCATTATTAACAATCAATATCGGTAAAATCTATTAGCAGATATTATCTTGTATATCAGCAATATATCTTAGATAATTATCATTAATCCAAATAATATTTTTTTAATTATTTTTTAGAACATGTATTAATATACATATTATTAATACATATATTGCCATAAATTTCAATTTTCATAATAAAGTATACAAATAAATCTTAATTATTATGTATGCACATTCTGTTCTGATATTAGTTATTTTTAATAAATTAAGTAAAGTAAACTGAATGATGATGATATCAAGAATCGCAATATATAATAAATTACGAAAAACTAAACGAAAAGAATACAAATCCATGCATAAAAGTTAGTTCATTGTTTAACTAATATATAATTAATTGAGTATAAATTGATTAATAAGTTATTAGGTATCGCCATGATTTTATGTGCAATATAACCAATATAATAGATTCTTAATTTATAATTGTATTTACTACTGTAGAAATTATCTGACAAAATACTAATTCCTTGTAAACATGGTTAGCTATAAAAAATTTCTTCAAATGATATATATACAACTTGAAAAAAATAATATATCAGCTAATGATCTATTTGATGTAAGGCAATCATAAACTTCATACAATTATAAATCGTATTTATTGTAGCATAAAATAAAATAAAATTGCAATTTCTTATTCACTTTTGTATAAACTTTTGCTTCTATAGACGTCTAATATTTTATTAAATTGTAATGAATGTTTTAATTTCTAGCAAAATAATAAAAAGATATATTGAATTATTATTTACATTTTATTATAAATTTCTTAATTAAAGATATATGCAGAAATTTTCATAACAAAACTGTAGATAGAAGTATATATAAGTATGATTAGCTTTATATAAAAATCTTTTTTATAACACATTAAACTTAATGTCAATTAACTTAATAATAACGTTTTTTTGTAAAATTTGGTACACATAAAAAATTTTGTATAAATATTAATACATAATAGAAACCTATTAAAAGATATGTATTTGTAGTAATTAAGTTTAATTAATATTAATTAATATCTTTCATGTTATTGCAAGATACAAAAGTAATTTATATCAGAACGTATCTTGATAAGTACCAGACAGATAATCAACATATTAATTCTTGTCTATCTTGCTTAACAAAAAACTTTATAGAAGTGTTTGTATTAATTTTTAAATTAAATATTTATATAGCTTATTATTTTAATTATCTTTAGATTTCAACCTATTATAATTAATATCTTTATATAAAAGTTAATTATTTATCAATTAAATATTTTATCTGATAATATAAAGTGATTTACTGTAATGCTATACGCTTCATATGAATATCTCTTCCATAGAATTATTATTACAGACAAATATCATTTATTTGATATAAGTTTAATGTATCTTGATATATAATAGTAATTTAGACAAATATTTTCTATGCATAAACTTTAATAAATTTAATATATTTAAATAAGTAGCATTTTGCATTATATTAGTAAGTTAATTCTAGTATTATACGCATAAAATTTTTTAAATTCTAAAAGTTACAATAACTTATACAAAATCATAATCGAAAATAGATGAATGGCGCCAACGGCCCCCTTTCTATTATTTTGTAAATTTATATTACAGAAAAAATTTTAATTAGTATTGTTAATATTTTTATTTAGAACAAAAAATAAATTTTTGAATTACAACTAATTAATAAATGTGATTACTAAATTTATATTTTTATTATAAATGAATGATTTTAAAGTAGATTACTTCTATAAGAAATAATACTATATTATCATATAATATGGAATTTATATTAATATTATATATATTATTAATTATTAATAATATATATAATAAATGTTTACAATGACTTCTATTGTTAATTTATTTACACTATTATTAGTTAAATTTACTAAATTAAAATAGTATATGCATTACTTATTAATATATTAAGCAACCATAACTTATTTAATATAAAATTATAAATAATATATAAGTTATTATATTATTTGTATTTTTTTATTAAAAAATATTTTTTTTGAATTTAATCTTATATAGCATCTAAGCGATGCTAACTCTTGGTTTTATGTCGAAATAGAGATATATTTTCACAACGATATTTTATGAGATGATTTTAAAGTTCAATAAATTAATTTAATTAATTTATTATATACACTGTATTAACGTTATAAGTTTTACTTAAATATCATCTTAATAAGATTATAGTTTTAATTGTGTTCTAGTTTATGTTTATATTTGGATATAAATACTATCGTGTCAAAGGTTTAATAATTATAAAATAATTATACCTAACTAATATTTAACTTATGTTTAGTATTATAATACATCTATGACATAATACAATATTTGTGATAAAATAGAGTATTTTCATATATATAAGTTAAGTAACTTTTATAATGTACTTATATGAATGCCTCAATTAATAATAGGATTTCGTTGCTTAGAAAGCATAAATAATTATTATTTTAGTTTTAATATTATGATGAGAGATATAAGAATATAATTTTAGTAAATTAAATAACGTGTTATTATCTAACTTACAGCAGAATAAATAATTTTTCATGTATATTATACTTAATACTATTTTTTTTGAAATTGTAATTTTATAAAAATTATCTAATGTTTTAATAATTTGTGTTATATACATTTGATTTAGATGCAATGTTAAATTATTTATTTTATAATAAATAATAACTAACAAATAGATTAATATTAATAATAAAATATTTAACAAAATATAATATATTGCTATAAATAAAATAAGTAATTTTATACTATTTTAAATTCATAGAAATACTATAAAATATTATTAAAATTAATTTTATAATCTATATTAATTTTCTAGATATTCGTATTATTTATTTTAAATAAAACGAATATCTTACAATCTTTTTGTTTTTGATATTTAACTTTAAAGTATTAATTATTCATTATGATAGGTTTAGTTAAATTAGACAATGAAAATACTTATTAAAATTATAACAATATTCTATTAATTTATTATATGTAATAATAAATATTTTATATTTTTTATTGTTCGAATAGTATCGTTATCTATATAAATAGAAACAGTCGTTTAATAATTCAAACGCTATATTCAAATTTATATATAATATTATATTAGTTTTTCAGATTTAATGATATATTATTTCAATTCTAGAAATTATTGATGGATTTACATAATAAAAGCTTATCTAACAAAAAACCAAATATTTTATATTAGTTAAAATAGAATAATATATAAATTTCATAATATATTTTCATTTTTACTTTTTTATATATTAATCAATTTTTTTATCTTATTAATTACAAAAAAAATAAAGAGAAAAAATTAAATTTATTAAATTTACTATTCAAAGTCATAAAATTTTTTTATGAAGCTTAGTTTATAAATTCAACTTATTTTATGTATAGATAGGAAAAAAAGATTTTTATAGCTGATAAATAAATTACTATAAATGTTTTTTCAAATAACTACATACAGAACTATGTTCTTAGTGAAGAAATTGTAATAGAATTAATTCTTGCTTTAATTAATAAATGATCTCAATAGTAACTATGTAACTTTTAAAATTAATATGATTATTATAAATATAATAAGTAATCTTAACTTTATTTCTAATGTTGAATTATTAATTTTCCATTTGCTAAAAGTTATAAATTAATGTTACTTTTTTTCTTAATTTAGTATAATGTTTAGTAAAATAGATATATAGATCATTATCTATTTTTTTGATAATTAAATTTTTTTTGTTATTACTTACACTTAAGTATAATAAATAATTAAATTTTATTGTATAATTAAAATTAGAATATTTCACTATGGTTTAGTAGATAATGAGTAGTAGTACAATCTTCACTAAACAAAATATTCAATCTGTTATTATAATTTTGTGATAAAATAAATTACTATATATATGATAATTTAATTTAAAATAATCTAATAGATATATAATCTATATAAAATAATTTTTTTATTAAATAGTGAGATAAATAATAAATTCTTTTAGTAGTTATTTATAAATATAATAATATTAATTTATTTTTTAATTCTTGCAGTAAAGGTTTTATCTACAATTAAAATTCTGTTAGATTTGTTGGTTTTTATTTTATATGCATTAAAAATAAAGATAGTTATTAATATTAATTTGATATTAATCATAATGTTAATTTATCAAATTCAAGTACTGAAATTTTATATTTTTATTTTTTATTTCTAGATAAATTAATTACTTACATTTAATTCATCTGCATCAGTATTGTAATGGATAAATAACTTAATAGTATTTATCTAATACATCAAAAATTTATAATTTATTTTAAATATCTTATAAAAATTATAATTAACTTTATCAATAACTTTATTACAAGCAGACTCAATATAAATAAAATACACAATAATTTCAAAATAAAAGCATCTATAACACATTATATATTAACAATTTTATATAAAATTGTTAATATATAAAATTAATCTTAATGATAATATTTTTTATCAAAAACTAGTGATTTATTTTTTTATATAAAATATTAGTTATTAAACTAATTAATTAGTTTTGTTAAATTAAAGTTAATTGATTATCTTACAAAAGTATTTTTATTTGATAAAATTTTCAATCAAATCCATTAATTGTTTTGCTGTCGGTTTAGTTAGGGCTTGTTCTGCTAATATTTTTGCATCTTTAAAATTTGCATTACGAATAATTTTTTTAATACTTGGTATTGAAATAGAAGTCATACTAAATTTATCTAACCCCATACCAAGCAATAATAATGTAGCGCGTTCGTCAGATGCAAGCTCACCACACATACCTGTCCATTTACCTTCAGCATGTGAAGCATCAATAACTTGTTTAATTAGCTTTAATACTGAAGGAGACATTGAATTATAAAGATAAGAAATAAGATCATTTCCTCTATCAACAGCCAATGTGTATTGTGTTAGATCATTTGTTCCGATACTAAAAAAATCAACTTCTTTTGCTAAATGATTAGAAATAACTGCAGCAGCTGGCGTTTCAATCATTATACCAACTCCAATTGACTGATCAAAAATATATTTTTCTTCATTTAACTGCTTTTTAAGTATTGATAACTCTTTTTTCAATGTAATAATTTCTTCTACAGAAATTATCATAGGAAACATAATACTTACATTACCAAATGCTGAAGCTCTTAAGATAGCGCGTAATTGGGCGTGAAGAATTTCCTTGCGATCAAGTGAAATACGAATTGCTCGCCAACCAAGAAATGGGTTATCTTCTTTTGGAAAGTTCATATATGGAAGACCTTTGTCCCCACCAATGTCCATTGTACGAATAATAACAGTTTGCGGGTATATTGCCTTTGCTACAGCTTTATATGCCTTAAATTGTTCTTCTTCTGTAGGTAGATTACTGCAATCCATGAATAGAAATTCAGTGCGATATAAACCTATTCCTTCAGCACCATTGTGCTCAACTCCTTCTATATCACGCATAGTGCCAATATTTGCACAAACTTCAACTTGATGACCATCTAAAGTTATTGCTGGTAAATCTTTTAGTTTTAATAACTCATTCTTTTTATGTATATATTCTTTTTTAATTTGTTTAAGATTATGAATTTCATTTCTGGATGGGTTTTGATAAATTCGATTATTTATTGCATCTAAAATAATATAATCGCTTTGTTGTATCTTTTTAGTTGCATTTCTTGTGGCAACAATAGCTGGAATTTCCATCGATCTTGCCATGATTGAAGTATGAGAAGTACACCCTCCAAAATCAGTAATAAAACCAAGAACTTTATTAAAGTTTAATTGTGCTATTTCTGACGGACTAAGGTCAGATGCAACCAAAACTACTTCTTCTGTAATTGAATCAAGATCAACGTTAGGCAATCCTAAAATATTTTTTAATAGACGCTTGCCAATATCTCGTACATCAGTAGCGCGTTCTTTTAGATATTCGTCATTTAATTCTTCTAACTCTTCCGCTTGTTCTTTAATCACATTTTGGACAGCTACAACAGCAAGTTGTTTATCTTTTTCTATTAAAGAAAGAATTTTTTGTTCAAATTCTTCATCTTCAATAAGCATTATATGACCTTCAAATATCTCTGCTTTTTCTATTCCAAGTTTTTTTTCTGTATTTTTTTTGATAATTTCTAATTGTTCTATTGTTTTTTTTCGCCCAGTAATAAAACGATTGATTTCACTATCAATTTGGTCATAAGAAATTTTTTTTTGATTAATATTAATTGGTTCTTCTTTAAGAATTATTACCTTGCCAAAGGCGATACCTGGTGATACTGAAATTCCCGAAATCATAAATGTTACCTTGCTGCTAATTAGCAAAAATAGTTAGTTAATACACTCTAGATTTAATGCTTACAATTAAATCAATTTTATTAGATAAAATATCAAAAAAAAATAAAATAGAAAATCAATGTTATATTTCTATGTATCATTATTCTAATTTAGACATTAGATTAACCAAATGCTCTACAGCTTTTTGTTCATCTTCGCCTTCAGCAGAAATAGTTACAATAGTTCCATGAGACAGTCCAAGTGTTTGGAGTTTAAATAGGCTTTTAGCTATTGCTGATTTGCCATTATATGTAAGCATAATTTTAGAAGAAAAACGCTTTGCCTCTTTAACAAATTGAGCAGCAGGGCGTATATGAAAACCATTAGGAGCCGTGACTGTAACTTCTTGTTGAAACATACTATAATCCCCCAACAAACTTAATATTTTTATCTGCAAACCTAAATATTTTAGTTAAAATAATCTAGATTTACATTTTACTTTTCAGTAAAAATAAAATATAAATATTTTTATATTAAAATAAATACTAAATTTTATATATATAAACATTGTAATAAGATAAAATGATTTGCTTAGTTTATGTTCTATTTTTGAATTTTTCACTGATTATTTTAATTAATTTCGATTTTTTTTAAAATAATTATTGATTTAAACTATAAACTCGTTTTAAGAAATTACACACTACATAAACTCTAATTATGACCTGTAACTAAAATAGTTAAAAGTATTTTAGTTAATTATACTTAAATAAGTAACACTGAAATTAAAATAGATAAAATAATTACATAAAATTTTTATTTTAAAACGTAAATTTTCTTTTAATCTTGTCACTATAACAAGATTAATTGCTTACTTATATAACAGTTATAATATTTCTAATATGAATAATTAGATTAGTATTTCTATTGATTTTAAATTATTAATAGTAAATACATAATAAAATAAACATATTAAGATTATCTATTATAAAATAAGTATTTATGTCTATAATTTTATATAAAATAGATTATTTTATAGATTTTTTAATTAATATTTCAGTTATCTTTACTGTTAAAGTTGTTATTTTCGATAGAAAATATTTAATTTTTTTTCTTTTTTTGCTAAATTTTTGAATTCATTAATAACCAGTATTAACCTCAATAAAATAATATTAATAAATTTCATATTCATTAGTTTTTTTTTATGAATTTTAAGATTTCCTGAATTATTTAATTATTAAAAAACAATTAACAAAATAGTGATAATAAGTTCAATTATTTTTTCGTTTATTTGATTTATATCATTTAATATCTTCATTTAAAATTACATTAACATTAACTATTTTAATAATTTACATAACTCAAAGATTATTATTTCGTATGTTATTAAAATAAATATTTATATTTACGCGTTAATCATGAAAAGTTTAGATAATTTTTTAATTAATATTGATTTCATATTATTTAAATTTATTGATTACAATTTTGTTTACATTAGATATAAATTAGTATATCTTTTATGCAGTAAAAATCATAGTTTTAATAACCCACTATTTTATGCTAAATCTTAGTATAAATAATTTTATTTATACTAAAAAATATTTATTAGTAATGTATGTTAAGCTAACAAGTAGAATATAACTAACACTTAGGAAGTTATTTAAATAAATATTATTTATTTAAATAACAGTAATTCATACTCTATATTTCTTAAATATAATAATTAACTATAATATAATTATTTTAGAAATAAAATTCATTCTTTTATTATTGTAAACTAAATACTTAATTATAATTATATATTAATATTAGTTGTTCATTATTTTTTTTAATGCAGTATACTGTGTTAAAAAAAAATAATAAGACTTATGAAATTAAATATAATAAATATATTTAATATTAGTTATAATATATTGTTTTAATAAATAAATATATTAATAAAATATATAGATAATTAATAAAATATATTTGATTTAATATTTATTAAAAGTATTCATAAGATTTATTAAAAGTATTCATAAGAACTTAAAAATTATCACTTATCTATAAAACATTATAATATTCGAAAGTAAATAAAAATTTACAAAAAAATATTTTGTTAAAAAATAAAAAAATTATTAAAATAAGAAGCAGGTATTGTGTTTTATAAATTAGATTATATTCTTATCTTTTAAACTATTATTGTTATTCTATAAAAAATATACTATTAACATTCTATGGATAGTAGGTTTAAAAAGAAAAACAAATGTTATTAGAAACCTTACACGCTACGATAAAAATTAATTATAGTAGTAATTATTTTAAATAATATTAATAATAAGATTTATACTGCTTCATGTATTATTTAAAATTTGTTAATACTATTTCATAAAATTATGTATTTTTAACAGTAGAGCTATAGCTAGTTTTTAGTAAAATTAAAATATTTTATGAATTATTAAAAATAAATATATATAAATTAAATTATATTTACTTAATGGATTTTATGTTAATTTAATTTATTATGTAACTTTTTTTTCATTAAAATCATATCATCTTAATAATTTGTTGTGCAGTGATTATTTATTGGATTAATTATTATTAATTCTTCTGATAATTTTTATCACAACTAATTGTTAAAAAATAAAACTGATGATTATACAACTTAATGAAAATATTAAGATTAAATAAAATCAAAATCACATCAATGCAATACGTCTATTAATTCAATTATTTTATAATATATTTTATAATATAATAAGTCTAAAGATCTAGATAATAAAATAATATTTACTAATAGTAGTAAAATAGAAAATACATTAATCATGCTTGCAAAAGTTTTTAAATATAATTGTTTAATACGAGTACGAGCAAGATAATTTATTCGTAATTTTAGTAAAATTACTAAAATAATTTTACTCAATAAGTTATATTTAGATTCTATCTATATAATATAAATAGAATCTTATGTGTATAGTATAGTATTTAAATTATAAAAAAACAATAAAAACTAAATATTTAATTTTTATAAGAAAATTATATAGAATAATACACTTATAACTACATAACTATATTTAATATAATAAATATAGTTATGTAGTTCTACAAAAAAATAATCATTATATATTTAATATAAAAATTAACAATCAAACAGAATAACAAAAAAATAACACACAATTTACTTATATAACTAAATAAATTGATATCTTATCTTTAAATAAGATATATCATATAATGTAGTTAAAATATTTAACAACTAATACTTATCTAATGTTGAATAATGTTATATCTAGTTGTAAAGAAAACATTATTTATAGTAAAAGTTTAAATTTATTTTTTATCAATAAATTTACTAATTGCAAAAATAAAGTTCATTGAAAACTTCTAATAATAACATAAAGTTGTCAAGAAATTATTAATAGAATTTTTTATTCTAATAAAAACAAAATAAATTACTAAATAAGGTATTAGTAAAAATATATTATTATTGTTTGTATTATGAACTACAATCTAAGATCATGATTTAATGCTACTATCTGTTGTAAAAACTATTTTTAATTAGATTTTTAATTTATTTAAAGATAAAATTTCATTATTATAGCAACACTTCTTGTTATAAGTTAGTTTTATTCAGATTAGAATAGCATGTTCAACTATTATTATCAATAATAATAGTAAATCTAATTTTTAGCAATCAAGATTGTTTATACTATAGTATAAACTTAATTTTGTAATTTATCATAAAATTTTAAATTTATATTACAAACAGAATAATATATTAAAATAATAAACAATCAACCATACTAGATGGATGATGATTGTTTTAGGTTTATTATAAAAATGAAAAAACAACAAAATTACTTTGCGTGGCTTAAGAAACAATTGCGATATCATGAATATCTATATCATGTATTAGATATGCCTAAAATACCAGATGCAGAATATGATAGAATGATGCAGGAATTAAAAAAATTGGAGTCTAAATATCCAGAATGGATTACATCTGATTCACCTACAAAACAGGTTGGTGCTGCTCCATTAATTGCCTTTAAAAAAGTTTATCATAAAACACCAATGTTGTCACTAGATAATGTTTTTAATAAAGAAGGTTATTTGGCCTTTAATAAACGATTAAATGATCGTTTGAAAAATAAAAATCAGTTGATGTTTTGTTGTGAGCTTAAATTAGATGGGCTGGCAGTCAGCTTGTTATATGAGAAAGGTGAATTGATCCAAGCAGCGACTCGTGGTGACGGCAAAACAGGTGAAAATATTACTAAAAATATTCGTACCATTCGAGAAATTCCACTTCGTTTAATAGGAAATAATATTCCAGAGCGTATCGAAATTCGCGGCGAAGTCTTTATGACACATAAAAGTTTTAAAAAGCTAAATGAAGAAGCTAGGCATAATAGTACTAAAATTTTTGTAAATCCGCGCAATGCTGCAGCAGGTTCCTTGCGACAACTTGATTTCCGTGTTACGTCTAAAAGACAATTAGATTTTTTTTGTTATGGTTTTGGATTGCTATTTGGTGGTAAGTTGCCTAAGAGTCAATATAAATGCCTGATTCAGTTTAAAAAATGGGGATTACCTGTTAATGACAGCACAGTAATTTGTAAAAATAGTCAAGAAGTTTTAAGATATTATAACAAAATCAAGAATGATCGTTTAATGTTAGGTTTTGATATCGACGGAATAGTTGTTAAAGTTGATAATTTACAAATTCAAGAAGAGCTAGGTTTTGTTGCTCGAGCTCCCCGCTGGGCAATTGCCTTTAAATTTTCTTCTCAAGAACAAATAACTTTGTTGCGTGATGTTAAATTTCAGGTTGGTCGCACTGGTTCTATTACACCTGTTGCCAAATTAAAGCCTATTCAGGTTGATAATGTAACTATAAGTAATGCAACACTACATAATGCTAATGAAATAAAACGTTTAGGAATACGTATTGGAGATACTGTAATTGTTCGTAGAGCTGGCAATGTTATCCCTAAAATTATTGATGTCATTAATGATCGTCTATCTGATGATAGACAAGAAATTAAATTCCCAACTAATTGTCCTGTTTGTAATTCATCTATTGAGTATACTGAAGATAATATTATAATTCGTTGTAGTGGCGGTTTAGTTTGTGCTGCTCAAAGAAAAGCCTCTTTAAGACACTTTGTATCTCGTAGAGCAATGAATATTAAAGGAATTGGTAATAAGATCATTGATCAATTAGTTGATAAAAAGTATGTAAGAACAGCGGTCGATATTTATCATCTAAATTTTAATATTTTAAGGCAATTGGATCGAGTTGGTGTAAAATTTGCACAAAATCTAATTAATGCAATTGATAAATCTAAACAAAATACATTAGATAAATTTATTTATGCGTTAGGCATTCGAGAGGTTGGAGAAACAACAGCCTACAATTTGGCATGTCATTATAGAACACTAACTTCACTTATGGTTGCAAATATAGAGTCTTTAAAAATGGTAAAAGATGTTGGCAATATTGTTGCTAATCATATTGCCAACTTTTTTAATGAACAACATAATCAAAATGTTGTTCATGAGCTAATAAATGAGATTGGCATTAAATTAGAACCAATGACTGTTAATAAAAACAATAATCTGTTTTCTGGTAAAACAATAGTTTTAACTGGTAAATTAAATTATTTAACTCGCGATAAGTTTAAAAATAAATTAATATCGCTAGGGGCAAAAGTTACAACTGCTATTTCTAAAAAAACTGATATAGTAATAGTTGGTAATTCCGCTGGTTCTAAATTAGAAAAGGCAAATAAATTAAAAATAAAAATTATCAATGAGGATAAATTAATGGCATTACTAGTGGATTATTAATATTTAGTACTATATTACTATGTAATAAATAATATGGAGTTAACTGATTCAATTTAATAATTATTTAATTCATTAAAAGTTAAATATTTATAAATTAAATAAATAATTATTCACATTTTATATTTTTGCAATGAAAATCTAGCTAGATTATTTATTAAATTAAATGATAGATATAAAATATTTACATTAAAAATTTTAATATCTTAATACTTCATTATTTAACATTTAACTCCTAGATTTTAATTAAAAATATTATTTAATTACTTGCATTTATTACATTTTGAATATTATTTTTTATTAATTAATATTATATAAACTTTTTAAATTAAAATATTACACTAATATTTGTTTCTTAGTTTGTTAAACTACGATTACTTATTAATTTTTTAAGTAAATAATAATCAATTTTATTTTTACGATATATTTAATATAAATATTGATATATTATTTTTTTTACGTATAATATATTTAAATGTTTTGTTTAATTATTAATTAATGCAAGTAAACATATAACTATATTACTAATATATAAATACATCAGTAATATACATGTTGCTTATATAAATTAATTATATAATAATATATATTATTTTAATTAAAAATTATATATTTGTTCACTTAAAAACTCTATTTATTATATAGATATAAAATAAATAGAGTTTTTAATTTTAATATAATGAAAAACAAGATTTTGATACTATAAATAATTTTTCTTTATTTATTTTTATCTGTTCTTATTTATCTTATATTAAATTAATATTAGAAGCATGTATGAACTTAACTTATAATATGCTAATGTTAATTATTTATAGAATATTCTAATTTTGTTAATATTAATATCTTCTATTAAATTTAATATTTTTTTATGAAAAAATATTACCTACTTAAATTATATCACAAATAATGTTCAGAATAGTCTAGACATATATTAATTAGATTATCTATATATAAAATAAGATTATAGTAGAATAGCAATAAAAATCTTTCTTTTTAAAAAGAAAGATTTTGTATATAAAATTAAATTAATCTTAAATTATTTGCGATTATTATGTTTTTTTATTATTAATATATTGTTGATTTTTTATAAAAATTCATATTGATTTATATGTTTTATAGATATTTAATATTTTAAATATTATACAATTTTTTTTAAAATACTTATGAAATTATTTTCAATAAATACATATAAATAAATACATATAAAGTAAGATGTACAATATCAATCTCGGCATCAATATTATAAAATATCTTCTCTATTGAGAATTTGCTTATTCTCATTAATTATAGATACAAGATCTACATTAAACAACAGATAGTTTTGTAAAACATATTTTTTGTTAATAACTAGTTTTACACAAATAAAATTTAATTTAACAATTAATATTTTAAGATTAAACGAAAAATAAGCTTTTTACTATCTTTTTTTTGAAATTTGTATTGTTTTAAATAATAAAAATAAGAAATTATAATTGGATTAATAAAAGTATATTTAATTCTATTCTCATAAGAGAGAGATAGAATCATTTTTTTGATGAAAACTAAATTAGAAGTAAAATAATAAATCTGTTATTTCCACAAAAAAACAATATTTTGTTATTTATTAGATATATTTGTTTGGAATTTTAAGTTTAATGGAGCTAAGCGGGATCGAACCGCTGACCTCTTACATGCCATGCAAGCGCTCTCCCTGCTGAGCTATAGCCCCTGCAAAATTTAATTATACAATTATTAATAATATAAAGAATACTGTCAATTGATTAATATAAAACAGTGATTAATTGGTTAAAGATAATGTATCAATACAGTATTAAATACTCGGTGATAATATATATTTATATTACTATATCTTCAGTAATTAACATTACTTCTTGTTCATTAATATCATTAATATCATACTTAAGTAATATACATATTATAATTAATATTAAGTTATCAACTTCCTTTTATTATAACTAACCATGATAATAATATTAATCATGGTTTAATCATAGCAATTCTAATATACATATCTATTTATTCTATTATTAATATATAAATAATAATTTAAGGCTTTTACATACTGATGTCATAAAACTTGAATGTATTACTTACAATGTAATAAGCACGTTATTAGTGAATAATATTTTTAACGTTAGAAAATTAAATAATCAGAATTATAGTAAAAATATTGACTTATGTAATATTATTTAATATTTCAACAGAGTTGACGGAAAAGAATTGCTTTATTTGTTAATATTTTTTAAATTGATTAAAAATACATAATATATTAAATTCTATTTAATATATAATAAGATATTATTTTAATGATAAATTTATATAATTAAAATTAAGCGATAATAATTTATTAAAAGTTAAAGTTTTTCAATACCTATATATATTATCTGAATAGAATAAATAATATATAAATTTCTTAGTAGATAAGTATCTATAACATCATATTATTTTACTGATTGCTAATAAAACTTATATGATTTTTAAATTATTTAACAAAATCATTGCAAGATAATCATTTAAAAGTGTTATTGCTTTAATTAAGATTAATATTTTAATTATATGTATTTCATGAATTTTTATAGACTATTATATAAGATTATATAAGAAATTTTATTATCGAAATAATCAATAATAATATATAAATTATATAGTAGTAGCTATCATTTGTGCGATATATAATAAAATTATTTAGATCAATATTAATAAATTTAGTTGCATTGCAAATTTGATATTTAAATAATAGATTTTTTTTAATGTATTGACATTAGCATAAATTATTTATGCTTCTTTTATGTATAATTATATGTATAAGTTATCTAACGGCTGTTATAATTATCTAATTATTTATTAAAAGATATTTATTTTATATAAATTGTTTAGTGATGTTTGGCACATAACACACTATCTATTTTATTCCAAAAGTATTTAATTAATAAGTAAATAATAGTTTAATAATTTAATTTAAAAGAAATAATATCCATCTTACTTAAATATAATTGGTTAATTATATCTGAATAAATATTTTTGAATTGAATACTTTAAATTATTGTCATTCAACACTAATGCTAAATTTCTTTTGTTATTCTATCGCAAAACTATAAACATAATGCAATACAATAATCTCTACATAAAGATAAAAAACCAGTTTTAATGTAAATTTGGTTTTATTTTAAGCAAAATATTATTAATGACTTTTAATTTATAATTTAATTATTAATAAATATAGAGCCAGTTATTTTTTACTAAAATTTATTCACTTAATTATATTAGTATTATATTTATGAGTTATTTTATAACTTATCAACAAAGTATTTATTATATCTTCTATAAGATATAATAAATAAGTTTAAATAAATATATAATAACATGTATATTTTACTTAATTCTACAATGAAAAATACTTTACTTATAAACTGTTAATTAACATAAAACTATTCTTGTAATTTACTAAAATCACTATATTAAATAGAATTTATAAATTAATTTTGTAATAAATATTACAAAATTAATTTATAAGCTTAGCAAATCATCATTACACGTATCAGAAATAAACTAAATTTATTAATTTTTTTATAGAATATCAATTTAATTATCATTTGTCGTTTTATAGTATTTAACAAAATAATATTAAATATCATAACTTCATTTAAATATAAAGCATTTATATTTAAATGAAAAAATAATTATTAGTTAATAATATTTTATTTTAAATGCATTGATGATATCAATTTACAATTTAATATATTCACTATTTGATTTTTTTTTAAAAAATGTTTAGTAAATTACTTATTTTACAATAAATTGTTTATATAAATAAAAATTTATAGTTGTTTCTTTCTTTAATGTTTATTAAAACTTATTTTGCAAGCATTTTAAAATTAATTATTACTTGAAATATTTAATTTTAAATAATCTAAACTATTATAAATTTTTTATAAAAATAGAAACAAATTTTTAACAAGAAATGAAATAATAATGAATAATATAAGTAATTTTTTTTGTGCATAACAATCGCTTATTGTTGTTTTTTTTAAAAAAATTAGTATGTTATTTTTTTATAAACTCAATAATTAGCAGAAGATATAATCATATTATTCAACTGTTCTATATCAAACATTATTTGTGATATATTAATTTAATAGAAGTATTAATAAGTAATATTTTATTTAATATGTTGCCATCTCTTGTTTTAGAATAATTTTGATGATTGTTTTAACTAATTCACATTCTAATTAGTTAAAGTAAATAAAAAATTTAATAAATATTTTATATCTAAATATTTTATATCTAGTATACTACTAAAATTTTGTGTCTATAAAAATATAAAAATATAAAAATATATTTATATTTAAATAATAGATAATAAAAAAATTCAACACATTTATTGTTATTATTTTAAATTAACTTATTATTTTATTTATATAAAATATTGTTATGTAAAACAATACTATTATTTTTATAGTTTCATAAAAAAAATTAAAATTATTTTATATTATTAATTTAATATAAATTAATATTATTATATTAATGTATAATAATATAATAATATAATAATAGACTATAAGTTATATTATAAATATTGACTTACCAAATATTGTTTAATCAAAATTTATATTTATTATAAACATATAATTTTTAAAGAAATGAATTGCAATTAAGTATTAATTTGTATTGTTGTACATACTTGAAGTCTATTATAAAATATTTATTATTATTTTATCTATCTTTTTATATTTTCTACAAAATAAACTTTATAAAAATCTTAACTGCAATAAGGATGGGCCATGTATTCAAGACTACTTATCATTCTTTTACCGTTAACATTAGGCTATTTATTTTATTTTAATAATAAAAAAATCTTAAATATTATTCATTGTCTCTTAAGATCAATGCTTTACATTATTTTATTTTTAATGGGTATTACGCTATCGCTATTAGATAATATTAACACTCATTTTTCTTCAATTTTTATTTATGCAATAATTTTTTTTTGTTTCACATTTACATCTAACGTCATTGCTTTATTTTTGTTGGATAAATTTTTTCCATGGAAAAATATTAAATGCGAAACAAATAAACAACTACCTAGATTAAAAGTAATTTTCAGTCTACTACCACAATTTAGTGCATTAATATTAGGTTTTTTGATAGGATTAATAAAATTGCCATTTTTATCTAATGTTAAATATGGAAATGAAGTTGCGCTTATTTGTTTATTATTATTAATTGGTTGTCATCTTCGTAATAGTGGAATAAATATTCGGCAAGTTTTAATTAATTTAAGAGGTACAATAATTGCTATAATTGTTGCCACCAGCGCTCTATTTGGTGGTATTTTAGCTGCATTTTTATTAGGTCTACCAATTAAGGTTGGATTAGCTATTTCAGCAGGTTACGGTTGGTATTCTTTAACAGGTATACTACTTACTGAAGTTTATGGGCCTATTATTGGTAGCATTGCTTTCTTTAATGATTTAATACGCGAATTAGTGGCTATTATTATTATTCCAATTATTATCAATCAATTTCGTTCTATTTCATTAGGAATCTGCGGTTCAACATCTATGGATTTTACGCTACTAATATTAGAACGTAATGCAGGAACATCTATTGTTCCTGCTGCTATTATACATGGTTTTGTACTAAGCCTATTGACTCCGTTATTAATTGCCATCTTCACACAATAGAATAAGTATATTTTTGTAATCTTTTTTTGTACACTTATAGTTATTTTAAAAAAAATATACAATTATATTTGTAGTAACTTCTTTAAATAAGAATAATGAATTACATTTATTTATCTATACTAAAGCTAATATTGATATCTGTATCATTAATATTTATATTCATTTGTTGTAATAAGACCTACATATCTACTTTAGCATAAGTAAAATATTTTTATTAAAAATAATTAATCATGATAAATAGAATAAAATCAAGTTAAATTCGATTGAATTCTCATCTATTAATCTAATAAAAAATAAATACGCATAAACAAAATTAAAAGATAAGTAAAATAAGTTATAGTATAATACTAATACTTTTATTTTTATGTATATTTGTGTAATATACTTAAATTATTTTATTATATCTTAAACATTATTTTATATTTTATTATAATTAATTATTTTTAATTAGATTTAATATACTCTAATTTATTTTGGTATGTCATAAAATGTTAAATAATCTAATATATAAAATAAATAGAAAAGTATAATAATTATACAATTCTTTGTTGATCTATATAAACCACTTTATTTAAACTTTTAGTTTTCTTAAAATAATTTGCTTATTATATAAATAATTTTAATTAAATAAGATTTTTTAAAAAATAATAATTTATTTTACTATTATCTATATTTAATATTGTTCGTTATACATAAATATATTTTGTATTACAATTAGTTTATTACATTAATTAATAGTTAGTGCTACCAATGAAGACATATAAAAATTAATTTAACTTTTATAAGATTTACTCTAACAATTTTAAATACAGTACTTATGTGATATTTAACTTTAAATTAACTAATATGATATATCACTTTTTTTGTTTTATTTTATAATAGATCAGCAAATTTCTTCTAATTTTATTTAAATAATTGTAATATTATTTAATTTTTACAAAATTTTAAATTTACGATTCTTATGAGTTGTTTTTAATTCTATAGATATTAATTATCTTATCGATAATGTTTAATAAACGAACATTAACAACATTTATTAAAAGTATATTTTTATAATTCCATGAAATACAATAGAATTATAAATATTCTTTACGCTTATATTAATTATATTAATTGTATTAATTGAAATTATTTAATTGATTGTAAATGTACAATATAGTAATTATTTAAATAAAAACAATTATAAATAGTTACATTTGTGTTATATTTAAAAGTAATTTTTATTGTGTAATATCATAAAATTTGTAAATTAATTTATATTTCATTTTATTTTATTTAAAATGAAATATAAATTAAATATAGTACGAGAATAGATAACGACTAAATTTTTTAATAGATAATAAACTTACTGTTATTATAATTTTTATTTGTATAAAATTGTAATAACCAGTAAGTTTAGACACAAAAAAAGAAATAAATTTATCGTACCTTACTTTCTTATTTTTAACAAAATTATAAATAAATATAATAATGAAATAACTACAAAAGCATAACTAAATTTAAAAGCATATTAAATATA
Organism: Arsenophonus sp.; assembly: GCA_046530765.1. Classification (GTDB taxonomy): domain Bacteria; phylum Pseudomonadota; class Gammaproteobacteria; order Enterobacterales; family Enterobacteriaceae; genus Arsenophonus. The sequence goes on along the minus strand of JBHEQS010000006.1, from coordinate 64,395 downwards.
TATAATGATTTGTTTCAAAAAACCGTTTATTATCATTATGTATATATTTGAAATATTATACTTAAAAGTTGATTGTACGATTAATTTAATACTTTTCATCTATCAGCTATTATATAGCATGTTGCCTAACTTTTCATATATCATATATCTTTTATTATTCAATTTATGCTAACAAACATTAATAATGCCTATCTTGATATTTAGGAATTAGTTATATTTAATTTTCTATCATTACATTTCTTAATTAGATTAATTTATATAAATAAGTTATTTGAATTCTATAATTTAGATAATTATAATTAATTCATTACTATTTGAAATAATAAATAATTACATTTCTCTTATTATAAAATTTATTTAACAATTTTTAATTATTCTGTAGTTTGGAAAGAAAAGTAAATAAACATTCAAGTTATATAATTTTAAAGTTTATTTTAGTAAAAGAAATTAATAAGTTACCTTCAACATGAAATTAAAGCTTAAAATCATTTTTGATCAAAATTAATATATAATGATTTTATCTATTACATTAACTTTTGATAGTATGAATTTATTAACTTACTAAGCAATTTATCAAATATTTCAGATAAGATTTTAAATTAAACGTTTATTTTATAAATTAAATTATTTTGAAATATTTTTTACAAAAAATTAAATTTTAATATTATTATTTAAAATAAAGTTAAAATTAATTATTTAGTATAAAAAATATTTTTTATCTTAAAAATTTATCCATCAATCGATCAGGCAATAATCGTTTCATGAATGTAATTATATAGGTCAATAATGTTACAGGGTATCTAATTTTAGGTTTTGGGCTTTCTAGTGCATGAATTAATCGTTTTACAACGTGTTCTGGAGTTAATGCTAACCTTGCAGCTACAATTGGATTTTTAATTAAATTATTTTTGTTTGTTTGCTTAACATTATTAGTAAAATTTGTCTTAATTGGTCCAGGTTCGATAATGCAAACTTTTACACCAGATCCACTTAATTCAAGACGAAGGGTATCTGACCATGCCTCTAAAGCATGCTTACTGGCTGCGTAGGCTCCGCGATTAGGAAATGAAACAATCCCCAAAACAGAACTAGTTTGAATAATGCGACCCTCATTATGTGGAAGCATAGCCGGTAGTAATAATCTAGTAATCTGATGAACACTAAAAAAATTAGTAGAAAACTGCTGTTCTAGTTGTTCTCGACTAATGGTATTAAGTGAACCATAGACACCATAACCTGCATTGTTAAATAAAGCATATAGTTTTCCGTTAGTTAATTCAATAACATGTTTGGCGGCTTGATTTACACTTTCTGAATTATCCATGTCAATTTTAATTGGTTCAAATCCTAGTGCTTTCATACCATTTAAGTCTACTTCTTTTCTACAACCGGCTAATATCCGATAACCTTTTGTTAATAAAATTTTTGCTGCGCACAATCCTATACCACTAGAAGTGCCTGTAATAAAAATTACTTTTTTCATAGTTCTCAGTTTAAATAAAATTATTAATACTAGATATTAACATTTATTATTATTGCTAATAAACATTCTGATAAATTAATAATATTTAAAATTATAATATATAACTATTATGTATTTCTTATATTAATTATTTAATTATAATATAATAGTAATTGATTATAAAATAATAAAATATAAATATTAATTATTTGAAAAAATAATAGCAAAATCAATTTTATAATTTCTTATTATCTTGAAAAAAATAACGCAAATAAGCACAAATATATGTCAAATTCATTACAAAAAAAAGTTCTATGTACAAACCTATTATAAAGTATATGTAAATTAAACACTTGAAATCAGAAATATCATCTTATAGATGATATTACATAAAAAATAAATAAAATTGATCGCAACAATAAATATCCTCGAAATACAATTAATATTTATTTTATTTTAACGTATCAAAATAAAAGATGTAACAATCCTATAGATAGTTATGATAAAATTATTTACATTTAAATAATTTATAGAAATATTTTCACTAAATCATTGCATGTAATATATACAGAAAAATATTGATGATAATTACGTCTTAAAGAAATAACCTATATAAAAATTATAATAATATAAAATATAGTTATGTAGAAATCTGATTTCTAGATTCGTTTTTAATTTTATATATTTTTATCAAAATTATTATATTAACTTATTAATAATTATTTTTATATTTAAAATTCATGGCTAGTTAATGAGATAGTAAAATGAATATTATAGAGTATGATAGAAAAGTAGTCATTACATAAAATATAATAAAAAAATTATACAAGTAATTGCAATATTGTTAGTAATATAAATTTCTTTTATAAAATAAATAGAAAATAAAAGTATTTATGGTTAAATTTATATATAATTAAACTTAATATCTTATTTTTAAGACACCTGTTAACACAATCTTAACTCAATATTGAAATCAAAAAGACTAAACTATTTCAATTAGCAATTAAATTTATTAAAATGTAGGTAATTACACAACAAGCAAAGTAAAATTATTAATATTAACAATAATTATACAATATATGAATTTAAATGATAGTTATTTATTTTAATAATGATTTCGTGTTATAAAATATTATTTTTTTCTTTAACCATTCAATAGTATCAACATATTTATTGGGAAGTAAGTTTTGTATATCATTTAGAGAATTATTTATAATTTGCCAATTATTACTACATAAATTTAGATGACCTACTTTTCTATCTGGACGAATATCTTTTTCATACCAATGCAAATGTACCGAAGGCAATGAAAGCCATTCTGTGTTTAGTTCAGTACCTATCAAATTAATCATTATTGTAGTAGTCTCTATATTTGGCCTATGAATTGGTAAATTTAAAATAGATCTTAAATGTAACTCAAACTGACTAATAGAGGCACCGTTTTGTGTCCAATGTCCACTATTATGAACGCGTGGTGATAATTCATTAATTAATAGATTATTATTTAATACAAAACATTCCATTGCCATTACTCCAATATAACTTAATCTTGCCATAATTGTCGACAACATAAATTCTGCTTGAGTTTGCAATTTTTTATCTGGCTCAGAAAAAACAATAGTTGCTCGCAACATACGATCTTGATGTAGATTATATGTTAACGGGTAAAAAACACATTGTCCGTTTATATTACGCGCACCAATAAGTGAAACTTCCACTGAAAATGGAATAGATTTTTCAACAATCGCTTTGCCATAAATTTCAATAGGCAGCACTGATAAATTGTTAGGTGTTATTCTCCACTGCATACGTCCGTCATAGCCACCAGTTCGATATTTAACAATAACAAGATTACCTAATTTTCTAAATAATTCTTCCCATTGCGTTTGATTGCTAAGAAGTTTCCAGATAGGAGTCATTAACAACAATGAATCTAAAAGTTGTTTTTGTAAAAATCTGTCGACTAATTTCGGAAATATATGACGATTAATAAATGTGGATTGCCTAGTTAATTTATATATAATAGGAGTTTCTGGCCAGTGATCAATTTCAGAGGTTATAATGCTATCTTTATAAGGAATATTCTCTAATTTATCATTAATTCCAATAGGATAAACTCTAATGCCTAAAGGCTCTCCAGCTTGACGCAACATACGACCAAGCTGGCCATTACCAATAACGCAAATTGATTTCATGCTACCTCGCGTGGATCGTTATTACTTAATACATCATTTGTTTGTTTTAGGCGCCAAATTGATAAACGTTCGTAAAGTTTGTTATCTGTACAAGCAAGCAGTTGAGATGCTAATAATGCAGCATTTGCTGCTCCAACTTTACCAATTGAAAATGTAGCAACAGGAATACCCTTTGGCATTTGAATAATTGAATAAAGGCTATCAATACCATTAAGAGGGATAGTTTCGATAGGGACACCAAAAACAGAAACTAATGTTTTAGCTGCTAGCATTCCTGGCAAATGTGCTGCTCCACCTGCGCCAGCAATAATAATCTGAAATCCTTTTTCTTTTGCTTGTTCGGCAAATGCAAATAGTTTATCTGGTGTACGATGAGCAGAAATAATTTCTACATGATATGATAATTCTAATTCATAGAGCATATCAGCAGCATATCTCATCGTGCTCCAATCGCTTTTAGAGCCCATTAATATAGCAATTTTAGGATTAGTATGTGATGATTCTTGTTTATTAAATTTAGATATCATTAATTTACATTCCTTAATTTAAATTATTAACTAATTGAAAACTATATTAAATAATACTATTGAATAATAAATAAGAAAAGTATCTACCTAAATTTTTATCGAGTCATTAAAATTGGATAGAAAATATTAATGAAAAAAAAGTTAATTAATTCAATATTATTATGCGTTATTTTGATAACTGATCCTTTTTTATGCCAGGAACCAAGTACTGCTCGATGTAGTATTTTTCCGTTGAGATTAATTTCATACACAAAAGATCTATGTGTGTGCCCATGAATCATCCAATCCACTTTATATTTTTGAAATTTTTCAATTACTGTTTGTGTATTAACATCTATAGTACATTTTGAGAATAATTTAGAATACGAATGACTTTTTTTGCTAATTTTTTTAACAATGAAGTGCCTTATAGATAATGGAAGCGATAAAAATAGCCTTTGTAACCATTGATGATGTACTCTTTTGCGATAAATCTGATATGTAATATCATCAGTACAAAGTGTATCACCATGTAAAATAAGTATATCATGACCATGTATAGTTAACTTTTTTTCAGATGATAATAAGATTATACCGCTTTCTTGAGCAAATTTTTTACCAACTAAAAAATCTCTATTACCATGAATAAAGTAGCAAACAACACCTTTACTTTGAAGTTTTTTGAGTTCTTTAGCTATGTATTTATACAGTATGTTGCAATCGTCGTCACCAATCCAATAATCAAAAAAATCACCTAAAATATATAAAGCTTTAGCTTGGCTTGCCTGCTCACGCAAAAAATGCAAAAAACGAGCAGTAATGGTCGGATCTTTTTCGCTTAAATGCAAGTCAGCAATAAATAAGATTGACATATTTTATAAATATTTATTAATTGTTACGCGTTTTAATAATAACATTTTACTATTATAATTTTATCGAAACTACTGATATATTTATTTAAGATATTTGTAGTATATATAAAAAAATAAATTATTCAATTGCTTTTAAAAAAACATAATAACATATAAACTTTTATTATATATTTGCTATTGATAACACTGTTATTATTTATATCTGTTATTTTCTTTTATTTTGATTAGATTATTAATATATTTATTAGATTATATGTCCAAATTTTTGCTATAAATCATAAATAATGCCATGAAAATAAATTATAATAAATATAGCACGACATAATATTTAAGTGGATTAGCATTATTTGCTATTTCATGAAATGCAATGATAATGCCAATATTTATTATCTATCAGATTATATTAAATGGTTATGTAAAATCTAAAAATGAAAGAATAATTAATTAATTTAAAGTAAATTAGATATCTTATGCAATATCAGTTTAATTTCATTAATATTTATAAAATATTAATGAAATTTATTGCAGCTTGAAATTGAGTAATTCTGAATATAAAATTCAAATAACAACGTTTATTTATTTCTAATATATTTGTATGATCTTGTATGTATTTACAGCATGTAGAATTTTTGATGGAAAAATCTCTATGTTAAAAATTTATAATACATTAACTCGTCAAAAAGAAAAATTTATACCTATAACTCCTGGAAAAATTAGTATGTATGTGTGTGGCGTTACTATTTATGATTTATGTCATATTGGTCACGCTAGAACTTTTGTAGTTTTTGACATGATTAGTCGTTATTTTCGATATCTTGGTTATGATCTTACTTATGTGCGTAATATTACTGACATAGATGATAAGATAATTAAGTATGCTTCTGAAAATAATAAAACATGTGACGATTTAACATCACAGATGTTGTTTGAAATGCATAAGGATTTTGATGCATTAAATATTCTACGTCCAGATTTTGAACCAAAAGCAACCTGCTATATTAAAGAAATCATTAATTTAATTAAAAGACTAATTGATCGCGGTCATGCTTATATTGCAGATAATGGTGATGTTATGTTCGCTATTAATAGCGATCCTGATTATGGGTTGCTGTCAAGACAAAATCTCAATCAATTAAAACAAGGAGTGCGTATTAATATAGATAATAAAAAACTTAATCCATTAGATTTTGTATTATGGAAAATATCCAAATTTAAGGAGCCAAGCTGGTCTTCTCCATGGGGGGAAGGTAGACCAGGTTGGCATATTGAATGTTCTGCTATGAATGAAAAAAAACTTGGTAAACATTTTGATATTCATGGTGGTGGAATTGATTTGATGTTTCCTCATCATGAAAACGAAATAGCTCAATCAACTTGTGCATATGATGGACCATATGTAAATTATTGGATGCACAGTGGGATGGTTATGACTAATAATAATAAAATGTCGAAATCATTAAATAATTTTTTCACGATTCGCAATGTATTAATGAATTATGATAATGAAACTATACGTTATTTCTTATTATCAAGACTTTATCGCAGTCAATTAAATTATACAACAGAAAATTTAAATCAAGCTCGCGCGTCACTTGAGCGCCTTTATACAGCCTTGCAAAATACTGATAGTAATCATATTAAATCTACTGAAATAAAAATATTCAAGTTACGCTTTATGAAAGCAATGAATGATGACTTTAACACTCCTGAAGCATATTCAGTTCTATTTAGTTTAGCAGCAGAAATTAATCGATTAAAAGTCGATAATATGTCAATGGCTAACGTGTTAGCAGTACAATTGCGTAAATTAGCAAACATATTAGGATTATTAACTAAAAATCCTGAACTATTTTTACAAAACAGAGAAGAACTTTCTTGCAATGATGAAATAGAAAAAATTAATGTATTAATCAAGAAACGAAACTTTGCTAGAAAAAATAAACTATGGGAAAAAGCTGATTTAATCAGAAATGAACTTACTCAAATGGGTATTATATTAGAGGATAGCAAAAAAGGAACAACATGGCGCCATAAATAAAATATTATTAATTTAGTTTATATATCATTATTAAATTAACCACCTTATATAAGATTGTGTTATAATAAATCATAAATATTTTCTTATAAAATAAAATTTCTAATTAACATAAATACATTTAATTAGTATTTATGTTAATTAGAAATAGATCCTATAACTTTAAGTTAAATATGAATAATGTTAATTTTAAAATTAAAGTAAAAAACATAATTATTATAGTAAAATTTATTTATCAATAAAATATAAATAAATTAAGTTAACAACAAACTATAATAAATATATTATAGAAATAATTTATATACGGACAATTTATAATTATCATATTATGTAACATAATAAAATTATTCAATATTTTTCTAAAATAAACTATAATAACTAATATACTGCTTTTATAGAAAAAGTTGGATTTTTATATATTTAATAAACTTTATAGTGAGTAATATTTATAATATTTTTATTTCATATCAATTAAGTTTTATTATGCGGAGTTATTTTTAATAAAAATAATATTCTATAGATATTGTCAATATAATCTGCTTTTAAATAACAGGATAATTTTAACTTACTGCATAAGAATAAGAAATTAATACACTAACTCTTAATTTTAGCGCCAATAAGTATTGTTATATAATATAAAAATTATAATTATTAATTAGTACATTATTAATTCAATTCAGTTTAAAGTTTAAGTATTAATTTATTTATGTTTTTTAACTAAAATTAGCTTTAATATCAAATCTTTCAATAATTTTAAAAATTTAATTTTGTTTATTTGTTTTAAAAACAGCCAAAAATAATCAAGATATAAAATTATTTAAGAATATTAAATAATTTAGCCTCAATAAATGTACAATTATATTAAGTAAATTGACTTCACTTGGTTTAATTAAGTTACTTTATTTAATTAATACTATATAAATTTAATGTAATTATTTAACATATTAATTATATTAGTCATTTATCAAAAATCTTATATATATTAAGAGAGTTACATTAACTATACTATAAAAATAGTATATATGTTATATTATTGATTAATAATAAACTAACATCAAAAAAAAAGAAAAACTTAAATATTAAAAATTTATAAGAAATTTCATATAAATTATTTTTTAATAATATATTGTATTAAATCAAGGAAATCATTTACGTATTAAGTTAATGATTAACAAATAAACAATAGAGATAGATCTTAAAAATATCAATGTTCATATTAAAGTAATAGTCTAAATTGTTTATAGTTTATCAAAATATATAAAAAACACTTTAAAGTTACTTATTACTGACAAAATATATATTCATATAAAACAGTTAAAATCTTATTGAAATCTTTTAATGAAAAGATTTCAATTTATTAAAAAAAATATTTATTATGTGTTTATTCAGATATATTTCATTATTATATTTTGGACTAATTATTATTTTCTGAAAATTGAACATCATTATAATTGTAGACACTTCTTAGTTAACGAAATAAGTAATCTCATTTTTTTACACAGAAATGAAAATATTTTGTTGTATAAATTATTTTATTGAAATATTAATTATAATATTTTTATTAATTTATTATTTAAACCTTTATTACTACAATTTATTCTTTAATAAAAATTAAATCTTTATAGTTAATTTTAATTAAAATTTAAAATTTAAAAAATACAAAAAAAATATTTTTAAATTTTTTAAAATATATAAAGTTAATTTTTATTTTCACCTACGTTTACTATTAACTTAAATAGTATAACCTAAAATGTAATAATTAAATTATAAAATAGATCATAATATTAAAATCTATTTTTTATTAATTGATCTATTCTAATAATTTTATATTATAATAGGTAAGACTGCAAATTAGCAAAAGCTGAACAACAGTTAATAATATTATTAACTATATTATATAAAAATATTTTATTTATAGTTTGATTATTTATTATGAACTCCTATTATTTAATCACTAGTAAATAGTATAATATTACAAGTATTGTGTTAGTTAATTAATAGAATCAATTATTATTAATATATAAATAAATATTTAAATAATCATATGACTAAACTATTTTTAATAGATCTATTTTCTTTATTTTAAATATTTATTAAAGATCTTTTTCTTTCTATTATTTTGAATAATTAATTAATTTATGTTATCAAATTTTAATTTGATTCTATCATATATATGATTACATATATTTTTAGTTCTATCGACTATCATTATGATAATTTTATTTTTTATTTGTCAATGACGTACTAAGGTTAACAGACGTTTTAATATAAGCATAAATTGATAAAAAATTATATTTATTTAAAAAAAGAAAAATTAATAATTAAAACAGTAAATAATTTTTGTTATGTTATACAGAAATAATAAAATATGTGTATTATATAATAGAGATTTTATTCAAATTAAATAATATTTTATCTAGCTTTATGTTTTATTTTATTTTTACATTAAAATATAGTATGTTAAACATTTTCAACTATTTTTTATAAAACAAAATAGTAATAATTTTTAACATTATATTATATGAGATATCTACATATAATCATTTTTTTTCATAAAATTATTTTATTAGTAATATTTATGCAATATTCTTTTTATATTAAAGTTAAAGAAAATTAAAAAATAGTTATTCGTGAAATATATTGCATTAAATATGTATAGTATCAGTATCAATTGTATTATTTTATAAATTTTTATATGCTTAAATCTTTATTTTAAAATGTAGTAAATAGTAATTAATAAAATATATAATTAAAATATTTAAGTAGGTTTTTATCTAATTAAGTAAGTATTTAGCAGATTAACATACTTATGTTATAATTAAGTCAAAATTAAATATGTTTTGTGGTTACTTTAATTTTATAATAAATTATTTAATAATTATATTTTAATAAATATTAATAAATTTTATAGTACAAATAATACATAAATACTTTAAATTAAAAGTAAATAATATAATTAAAATTTAATTTTTATTTTTACTAGAAAAACGTGAAACAATTTATATTGTTAATGCCACATAAATAAAACTAATATAATAGAATATCAATATCAATTAATTTTATTTAGAAGAGAAATCTAATTAGACTAATTTGCAGGAATGTAATTATGCCATACAACAAGCTTTAATTTAGTCTTAATTTTTTATAAAAAAAAGAGATAGCAAAAATAAATTATAATTGTTAATTATTTATTTGTTTACTGTGTAAACGTTATACATAAAACTTCAGAAAGTTGCAAAGTTAATCTTTTTATTAAGACAATAATTATAGCATTTTATTTCACAAACAAAGACAATATTATTATGTAATAATATAAGCGCTAAATTAGAATTTGTTTTTAACAAGAATTACTCTGTATACATTTCATGTTTAATCCAGCTGTGCGAAACGAAATTACATTTAACAATTTGTTAGTTACTATATTTAACTAGTATAAGTCTCAATATTATTATTTATTACTCAAACACAGTGTAAGTTTAATATATGTTGTTAATTTTATTTCTTTCGACATGATTAAAAATAATAAAATATATGTTAATTTAAATGTCGAATAGAAAGCTTTTTAGCGAATCTTAATAAATTACTAAATATGGTAAAGCCTATCCTTTAATTGTCAATTAATATGGTTTCAAAGAATGACTCAAGACCTTTTCTTCGACGAGAATAACCATAGATTAGTCTATGAATCTGGAATTGACAAAACAGATATCACTAAAGTGTTGTAATAGTGTATAATAAAAATTATATTACTAAAGTTATGAATATTGCACTATAAATATTATATATCGATTAATTACTAGTTAGAGCTAAGTATTGTAACGATTTTAATAAACTATTGTAGAGTATTATTAAATTTATTAGAAAAAGATAAAAAGCATTTATTTCATTAATAAGATACATGAAATTATTTTGATTGTACTTCATATGTATAATAAATTGATGATTCTAATCTAATTAAGTCATTATTATCAAGTGGAAGAATTCGTTTGATTATGTTAACTATAGACGACGACTCAAGAGTTTAGTAATATCTTTAAAAAATTGTATATTAGCAACACGATTTAAAATTATATTGTTGAACATTTCGCTGAAGAAACTATAGAAATTATTAAGAAATTATATAATTAGCATGAGGTTAATTATGATGTTTTGTCATACTTAAAAATAGATTAATATATTATTCAATTTATAAAAAATATATTAAGAGTGCATTTACAAGATAAATTAGATCAATATTATTGATTATATATGATAAATAACACGTTTAATACAACAAAATAGAGATAAAAGACAATTAAAATACAAGAAATAGATTTATTTTGTTGCTATGATTGTTCTCATTCTTTTAAGCGATCTCTTCTAATTATAAAAAACAATTTAAAAAATATATAAAATATTGAAGTTGTTTATGTTTAGTCAATAGTAAACAATTTTATTTTTTTATCGAAAATATTAAAATAAATATAGCTTGTTTATGTGGTGGCATCAGATAAATTTGTGCTTTTATTTGTTATACCAACTTGCGTTGGTAAAATAAAGTTATAGTTTAGATGTAAATGTATTAGATGTTAAATAGCTGAGCCTTGATGTGTATTAGTAAAGTATGTGAACAGCATAAAGTTATAACATTATTCGTGAGTAACCAGGATATTTTTAGTTTAATAAAGATTGTTTATTTATAAATGTGGTTATAAATAAATACTTATTCAGTTGTTTTATTAGATTAAATAGAAAAAGCGAATTTTTATATATTAAATATTTTATTATAAGTGATAGATAATTGTACTTCGAACTGATAGCAAAAGTCGTAAGAATAATTTTTACAATGTTGCATTAATGATTGCTACTAATTTTGACATTTAAAAAAATACAACGAAAATAAATTTGTTTTATGTAGAAGGATAAAAGTGCGTATTGATTGTCAAAAATAAATATTTTTTATAAAGAAGTTTTTCAATTGATTGGATGCAATTTATAGTTTAATGTTTTGATTCCAGGAGTTATAGCTCATGTTTTTGATAAATTTATTATAGAATTAAATGTTTTTATTAATATAAACATTTAATTCAAAATTAGCAATTTAGAAAATGAATTGATTTGCGTTAAAGATATAATAAGGTAATTAGAGTTTAAGAGCAATAGTAAAAACAACTTAAGATTTAGATAAAACAATTTACATAATAAACTTTTATTTGGAAAAGCGACTCATGGTTTTGTTGTTCAGATCGACTTAAATAATAAAATAAAAATAATCTATTTTTTATGATAGTATAATAAAACTAAATAATAGTAAAAATGATTTAATTTTAGTGATCTATTGCCATATAGATAATCTCAATATGATCTATGGCAATAGTCTAAAAAAAGAAAGATCTAACGACTTCTAAAGATAATTCGTCCTTTGCTTAGATCATAAGGTGTTAACTCGACACTTACTTTATCGCCAGTAAGAATTCGAATATAATTTTTACGCATTTTCCCAGAGATATGCGCAGTAATTATATGTTCATTTTCTAGTTCAACACGAAACATTGTATTTGGCAAAGTATCTAGTACAGTTCCTTGCATTTCAATATTGTCTTCTTTTGGCATCTAATCCTCTAAATCAATTACTAATTCAATAGAAAAATAATACAGAATAACATTCTTATTTGAAATAAATGTTATTAACAACTAAAACTAATTAGTATAAAACTATACAACAACTATACACACAGAACAACTAGATAGACAAAAATAAAAATAAAAAATAAAAAATAAAAAATAAAAAATAAAAATATTATAATAAGTTATTTAACTTGTTTTGTAAAAAAATTCTTACAAATTATCTTAAATATTTATACTTAATTAGTTATATTTTGTTTAAGAATAGTTAATAATATAAAAGCAATTTATTTTGCATTATTTAAAGGAATTATTATTTTCTTAGAAAAAATATTTTGTTAAAAAGTTGATGCAATTTTAATAAAATATTTAATTATATTTAATGAATATTTTATTTTTAGTCAATAAAAGAAGCTTTTATATTAACAAATTATTCAGTAATCAATGACTTCTTATAAAAATTAATGAAATAATAAAAAGTAATAAGTGAGTATTTATAGCAGTCATAAATACGAATAAAGATTGATTCAATAGAAAATGTTACAACATTAAAATTAATTTTGCATTATTTTAAATTTTAGTTATGTAAATAGTAAAAAATTAATGCAAAATATTATATTTTTATTATTGTTGTGTAATTTGTGCTAACTTCTATTAAAGTGATTGCAATAAAACGACTTATTAAAAGTCATGATTTACTTCAATATAAGTAAGATGTTTTTTCTTTTTTAATTATTAGTTTAACATATTTTCTATTAGAAAATATGTTATCTTATGATATAATAAGTAGTAAAATGTAATTTTAGTTAAAATAAATAAGAAAATTATTAAGTTTACATAAAGTTTATAATAATGCTGCAAATAAACAGGATTAATAATTAACCTTGAAGATATTACAACATACAATTATTAATTAATTTAATAATTATTATAGTTATATTTAGCTTGGTAATATTGAAAATATTCCCCCTTTAGTTTCAATAACTCATTATGTGTAGCTTTTTCTATAATTTTCCCATTATCCATTACATATATTTGATCCATTTTTTCTAATCCATGTAAACGATGCGTAATAACTAATAAAGTTTTTTCTATACAATGTTGTTGTAATTTAATTAATATCTGTTTTTCAGTTTTTGCATCTAACCCCTCAGTTGGCTCATCTAATAAAATTACTGGTGCATCATAAAGCAAAGCTCTTGCAATACCCAATCGTCGCTGCTCACCACCTGAAAGTTGTCGACCACTTTCACCAATCCAGCAATCAAGCCCTTTATTTTCAGTAAGATTTCTCAAGCCAACCTGTTCCAATACATTAATTATCACAGCATCATTAATAGCATCATTATCTAATAAAAGATTATTACGTAAAGTATCACTAAAAATATGCGTTCTTTGCGGTACCACTGATATTAATTTACGTAATGTTTTTTCATCATAGTAATTAATTGGATAATCATTTATTAAGATCTGACCTGAATTAACATCCCATGCGCGAGTTAATAATTGTAACAGAGTAGATTTACCACAACCAGTTTTTCCTAGCAATGCAATACTTTGTCCAGCAGTAAGTGTTAATGAGATATTTCGTAATATTGTTTTTGATTGCTTTGAATAACTAAAATATACATTATGCAATTTTATCTCAACTTTATCACTTGCAGTCATGCCTGAATCTGGAAATATTACTTCTGGTTTTTTATTAATCAACTCCATTAATCTACTTGCAGAATTAACTACTTGACCTAAATATTGAAATGTAACAACTACTTGTCTAAGAACTTCAAATACAGCTAATGCACAAAGAACAAATATAGCAATAAATGTATTGTATTTATTTTGATCATTGATAATTAATTCTGTCATCCATATTAATATAGTTATAGTAAAACCAGAAATAAAGATTATAATAGATTGTGACAATGCAGTTAAGTTCGATTGCTGATGTTGTCTTTTTAGCCACCTGTATTCTATATCTGTCATTTTTTCAAAAAACCGTGATAATGCACCGAAAATAGTTAATTCAGCTTGAGATTTGATAGTATTGATCAAAGAAGCGCGATATTGGCTGCATAATATAGTGATGTCGTATCCAATGAATTTTCCAGCCCGATAAAAAATTGGTGGTAAAATAAGCAGTAAACACAACATGATTGTGCTAATAGTAATTGTTAAAAGTAAATCTAATGTGCTTAAAGCAAATATAACTAAAATAGTAATAACAAAAGCAGCAAATATTGGAGAAAGTACTCGTAGATATAAGTGATCAAGACTTTTAACATCAGATACTAAACGATTAAGAATATCTCCTTGGCAATAGGATGAAATTTCTCCTGGTGATAGTAAAAATAATTTTTGAAATACAAATATCCTTAAATTAGCTAAAATACTAAAAGTTGCATCATGACTAACCAATCGTTCAGCATAACTACTTGCTGTTCGTATAATTGCTAAACTACGAGCGCCAGCTCCAAGAAGCATGTAATTTAAAGTATAAAGCCCTGGAGCTCCAACGATCACTGTTTCTGCTAAAAACCAACCAGATAAAGTTAGTAGGCCAATATTAGTCAATACTGTAACAATAGTTAATATAACTCCAAGATTAAGTAGTACCCAATAACGTCTATATAGTGCAAGGAAAGGTAGTAATACATGCATAATCATATTACCTCTGCATGATAAGTTAGTAGACGACTAAAGGCTCCTTTTGCTTGACTTAACTCATCATAAGTGCCTTGTTCGATAATAAAACCATTAGACATTACCCAGATTTGATCGTATTTTCTTACTTTTTCTAATAAATGTGTAACCAGCAATGTTGTTTGTTTTGTAGAGGCGACATTAAATGCAGTCATTACACGCTCTTCACTTTTTATATCAAGACTTGCTGTAGGCTCATCAAGCAAAAGTAAATGACATGGGTTTAATAGAGCTCTAGCAACAGCAATTCGTTGTGCTTCTCCAACTGACAAGAGAGAGGCATTTTCGCCAATTTTGGTATTAGCACCTTCTGATAAATTATTAGTAAATTCTGTTACATAAGCATTTTCCATTGCGATATTTATTTCTGCTATTGAAACCTTTTCTGAATAGAGATGTATGTTATCAATAATGCTTTGCGCTGGCAAATTAGGATTCTGACCAATCCAGCTAAGATGCTGTCGCCAATAAGTCATATTTAGATCACAAAGCTCAGTTCCGTTAATCATTAATGATCCGCGATAAGGTAGAAATCCTAGCAATACATTTAATAATGAACTTTTTCCAGCACCGCTTTGGCCCACTAAAACAATGCGCTGTTTTGGAAAAATAGTAAAATTTAATGGTCCAGCTAAGCATACATTATCATGAGAAAAAATTTCTAGCTGCCTTGCAATAATTGTTAATGGCTGATCCAAAATAATTTGTTTATTATTTTTATGTTGTAAATATTGACTATCTATGTCGGATAATATTGTAAATAAAGATTCTGCTGCACCTATTGCTTGTGCTTTGGCATGATAATAAGTACCCAAATCACGTAATGGTTGAAAAAATTCTGGTGCTAATATTAATGATAAAAAACCTCCAAAAAGTGTAATCGGTATACCATAATTACCAAAATGCAATTCCCCTAAATAAGAAAAACAAAAATAAACAGCGACAAGCGCAATTGAAATTGATGCAAAGAATTCTAATACAGCAGAAGATAGGAATGCTACACGCAATACTTTCATTGTTCTTTTTCGAAACTCTTCTGAAGATTTCTTAATAAATTTTATTTCTTTTTTGGCGCGAAAAAAAAGTCGCAATGTGTCAAGTCCATGTAAACGATCAAGAAATCTTCCACTCAATCTAGCCAAAGCAATAAAATTTTTTCTATTGATATCAGATGCATTACTACCAACTAATATCATAAATAAAGGAATTAAAGGCGCAGTAATAAATAAAATTAATCCAGTGGCCCAGTTAATTGAAAAAATTATAATTAGAATAATAAATGGTATAATAATAGCTAAATACATTTGAGGCAAATAACGAGCATAATAATCTTGTATGTTATCAATTTGCTCCAAAATTATTGTTGCCCAACTTCCAGCAGGTTTATTTTTAACTAAAATAGGACCTAATTGATCAAGTTTATTTAATACCATTTTACGAATCTTCTGTCGAATAATTCTACCAGAAATAAATCCAATGCTTTCACGTATAAAATTAATTATTGCTCTTAAAGTAAATATACAAATGAGTAATATAAATTGAGATATCAGTTGTTCTCTAGGAACATTATCTACAATAAGTGCTTGTAAAATAACGGATAAAATCCATGCCTGCATAACAATAAATATAGCGCTAATAATTCCTAGTAACATTGATAACCGTAGCCAGTTTTTTGCTGGGGCTGATTGTTTATTCAGCCATTTAACCAACTTAATTTGTTTTTGTTTATTCATAATCATAATTTATATATATGTGTGATAAGTTAATTATTACAACTGATTAATTTTAAATACACATAAATATGTATTATATGCATGTACAGATATCAAAACAACATTCTTACTCTAATATATAAAAAATACATAATATTATAATAATTTATAGGATTTACCTTCTGTATAGATTATCTAAATAGTGAGCGGCATCAATTGCAGCCATACAACCTGTACCAGCTGATGTAATAGCCTGACGATAAATATGATCCATTACATCACCAGCAGCAAAAACACCTTTAACTGAAGTTTGTGTTGAATTGCCTTCTGTTCCAGATTTCACTTGAATGTATCCATTTTCTAATACTAATTGATCAATAAAGATATTTGTATTTGGGATATGGCCAATAGCTATAAATACTCCGTTCACAGAGAGCATTTTTATACTATTATTTTTTGTTGAACGTAAATTGATTCCTGTAACACCACCAATATCACCTAATACTTCATCTAGTATAAAATTAGTATGTAATACAATATTTCCAGTTTTTACTTTTTTTATCATTCTTTGAAATAGAACTTTTTCAGCGCGAAATGTTTCGTTGCGATGGATAACATGTACCTCTGAAGCAATATTAGATAAATATAATGTTTCTTCAATAGCAGTATTTCCACCACCAACAACAGCTACTTTTTGTTTTTTATAGAAAAAACCATCGCAAGTGGCGCATGTTGAGACTCCGCGACCTTTAAAAACTTCTTCAGAAGGTAATCCATGATAGCGAGCTGATGCACCTGTAGCTATAATAAGTGCGTCACAAATATATATTCCATTATCACCAGTAAGTTGGAACGGTCGTTGTTTAAGATTGACTGCATATATATGATCATTAATAATATTTTTTTCTTCAACAAATTTTTTAGTATGCTGCAGCATTCTCTCCATCAGCACAGATCCAATTAGATCTGAATGATCTCCAGGCCAATTTTCAACTTCTGTAGCAGTAGTTAATTGTCCTCCTTGTTGAATACCAGTGATTAATAGAGGATTCAAATTTGCTCTAGCAGCATAAATAGCTGCAGTATATCCAGCCGGTCCTGATCCCAAAATAATAATTCTACTATAATTAGTAGTATTCATTAAATCCTTCATTTTTAAATCCTCTATTTTTAAGAAAATTTATTTAATTTTATTATTGTAATTGTAAGAAATAAAAAGAATTAAAAAAGTAAATTAAACAAAAATGATAAAAAATACTTATTTTTAACATGTTTTAATATTTCTTTAAAAACATGTTTTAATATTTCTTTAAAAAAAGTCATGAAAGAAGATTTATTTGTAAAATAATTTTTATAATTTTCATATATTTTATTTATTAAACTAGATGATATTAAATTTTATTCCAAAATGATGTTTTAATTTTAATTCACAATCTTTTTTAAATTACCTATTTTAAAAACATATTATAAATGTTAATTATTTAATTTAATTGATCGAAATTAAACATAATTTAAATAAATAGACAAATATTATTTATTCGTTATAAAGTTAAAAACTAAATAGATGATTTATCTATTAATATAAATTATAACTAAATACTAATTATAATAAATTTTGACTTTATTTCATCCTTAAATTTAATATTAAAAAAATAAAAGAATGTAGTTTGCATAAAAATTAATAAAAGAGAGATAATAAAATTATTAATAACAAAAATAGCACAGCAAAAGATCTTGATGGCATATAGAAACATACTTAATAAATTACAAAAAAAATGGTCGCATTTCTAAGTGTGGAGCTTTCTCAAAGAGTAGTGTTATCGCCGATCATTGCTTGGAGCGAGTGCGTCGTTTAGAACGTCAAAATTTTATTTCAGGTTATGCTACTTTATTAAATCCATACTATCTTTATGCATCTTTTTTATTAATTTTTGTTGAGATTACTTTAAATCGCTGTTCTGTTAATGTTTTTGAACAGTTTAACTCTGTCGTGCAAAAGCTTGAATGGATTTATTGGTGTATTTAGTCTCTGAAGATTTTGATTATTCACTTAAAACTCGTGTTCCAAATATATCTGCTTATCATAAATTATTATGAGAGACACTTGCTTCGTCTTGCAAATGTTAACAACACGAGAACTTATCAGTAATTGAAGAAGTAAAACAGAGTAATTGCTTAATTATCAAAACACGCTAATTAAATAGATGATATGTTATAAAAAGTTAGATATACTTAGTTTATTCGCTAGCTTTTATAGTGAATATTGTTTAGTAATTTTCTTTTAATTAACATAAAACATAACATTTTATTTTTTTAAATAAAAACACCATAGAAGATAAAAATTTTTAATTAAAAAAAATTTAATCAAAAAAAAGAGAAATAATATAAAAATACTAACAAAAATTATTTTATTTATAATTGCCGTATTGGAAATTTTTTTAATTATATCTCTGATAAGCTTTCATCCATCAGATCCAAGCTGGTCACAGGCAACAAATAAAAATGTACATATTGTAAATTTAGCTGGTAGTTTTGGTGCTTGGTTATCAGATATTTTTTTATCTCTTTTTGGAATTTTAGGATATTGTATACCATTAGTAATATTGTTAGCATTTTGGAATACATTTAAAAATATGGATAATAAAAATTTATTTGATTTTTTTACTTTTTCATTATATCTAGTTGCAGGAATAGTTTTAATAATCACATCATGCGTTTTTGTAGAACTTAATATTGATGATTTAGCTAATTTTTCTTCTGGTGGAATTATTGGTAATATTTTTAGTAATATTATGCTGCAATTATTTGGTGATTTAGGAACAAAGTTAGTATTACTATGTATTTGGATTATTTCTTTTTCTTTATTTACAGGATTATCATGGATAGATATAGCTGAAAAGATTGGAAAACTAATTTTATTTAAATAGGTACATATCACTAATATATACTAAAAATAATAACTATAAATATAGAAAAATTTACGTTTAATCTAATTCATAAAATTACACAATATTTAATTAGATGCAAAAAAAATTATATAAATCTTCATTATTTAATTATCACATTAAAAAATTATCACATTAAAATAATAAATTATATATATCTTATATATCAACATTTAATGTTTAATATATATTTAGTATATATTACATTAAAAGAATGATATCACTAATATAATAAAAATATTTTTTATATAAGAATTTATAATATATTAAATTTAATAAATGATAATAGTAATTCAAGTAAACCAATATACACAAATGGCGTTGCTTTAATTTACAACTAAAAAATTAATAACTCTTATTAAGATATTAGTTTTAATAATAAAACTAATATCTTATGAAAAATAATATTAAAGATATTTTATGTATCTAAAAATTTGTAAATTAGAATAATATTAGATATAAATTTTTAATTTTAATCATTTTATATATAATACGATATTAACTTTATGTTTTTTTTGTTTAAATAAAATAAATATAGAACTGTTTTCTATGGCTAAAATTCTATTAAAATCAAATAGAACGTCATAATTCCAATTAATTTTATATTTATTTTTTCTTACAAAATAAATATTTTAATTATAATATAATCATTATCTTTAATAGAAAATAAATAAAAAATAATTATAAAAATATAATTGGATAAAATAAAAGAATCAAATTTTTTAACTAAAAAGATGTATATGTATATTATTAAAATGGTATTGTAGAATACGAAGTGATATCGTAGAAAAAGTAACAAGTAACAAGTAACAAGTAACAAGTAACAAGTAACAAGAATATAAGTGAATAATAACTATTTTTTAAGAATTAATAATAAGAAAAATATTAAAATTTATTATGTATATGAAATTATTGTATTTGGTTGCATCATAACAAATACAAAGCTATATTATTTATATAAGATAATATTAACAAAAAATCTAGATTAATTAAAATACGTTTAAGTAATTAATAATAAATAAGAAGTAACAGTTTTTATAGAAAATATTATCTCTTAATTTAAATTAAGTTTGATTGAAAAATAAAATTCTACATGTAGCATTACATAATGCTAGAATGAAGATTATCTAAATTAAAATTTTTAAATAAAATATATTTGAGTACTTGCTTGCTAGAGTTTATTGATTGTGATATAATTATATATAACTTACTATTATTCATTATAGTTATGTTGTATATATTAAATATAAATTTATTATTAATAATTTAGAATATATTGTGTTTGCTATTTACTATAGAAAATAGTTTTAATAAATTAAGTGCAGTTTAATTATTCGGTGTTTTATATTTTATGTAAAACTAAAACTATTTATTCTATTATGATTTAATATTAAATATTTATAATATACAGATAAAATTTAATCATAATAAAAGGACTAATATTATGTTGTAGTATATCAATGCAATTTAAGACTCTGATTAGTAAAATCATATATTTTTAGTGCATAATATTAGTTGTAATAATTATAAAATTAATGCGCATAAAAATTGATATTAATTATTAAGAATAATATAATAGAATTATAATTAACGCAAAGAAAGCCAAAGAATTATTTTTATATTTTATATTTATGCGAAAAGTTTTGTTATTATTATTTATCATCTTATGTTAGAAACTAAGTATATATGTATTAATGTTTTTGTTATATGTCTAATGCAAGAAGTACGATTGCTAAATTTACATTTATTGTTTTAAATAAAATAGACTCGTACATCTTAATTTATCGAAGTAGAGCTGAATATTTTATGTAAAAATAAGTGTAATACTTACATATGTTAATAGTATTAGTGATATAAGTGAATATTGTGTATCATTTATAATGATAATAAAAATATATTTACTAATTAATTAATCTGATAAGATAATGATCTATACATTAAATATTCAATAATAATTTAGTATTGGTTATAATTAAAATATTATATATATTTTAATTAAAATATAAAAAAAATAAAATATTATTAGTGAAATAAAAATAATGATGCTATTTTCTCTAGAAATAATCAGACAATATATTAATTTGAAAATATTAAATAAAATTAACAAATATTATAAATAAAGGCTATCAGTTAATGAAAAAACTAATTATATTATGGTTGTTAGCGATAAGTTTTTATATTGGTCGTGTATTTGCAGACGCAACGTTTGAACTACAATCTCGCCTAAATAAAATAAATAACTTTCATGCTAATTTTTTGCAAAAAGTAATAAAAGCTGATGGTAATTTAATACATAATGCCGAAGGTCAATTATGGATTAAACGACCAAATTTATTTAACTGGCATATTGTATCGCCTGATGAAAATTGGTTAATTTCTGATGGGACTAATTTTTGGTTTTACAATCCAATTGTTGATCAAGTAACAGTAACCTTATTAAATGATACAACAAATGATATCCCGTTTATATTAATTACTCGCAATGATAATAAGGATTGGAAACGTTATAAAATTAGTCAAAATAATGATAACTTTTTATTAACAAGTAAAGAAAATAATGAGAATAAAAAATATTTTTCAATTACTATCACAACTGATGGTACAATTAAACAATTTTCTGTAATGGAGCAAGATGGTCTGATTAGTTTATATGAACTAAAAGTACAACAAAATAGTAAATTTGATGATGACAAATTTAAATTTGTTCCACCTCAAGGTACAACTATTGATGATCAAAGGTAAATTTATTGGATATTAATAATTTGATACCTAATAAATTTTATAAATTGTCTTTAAAACACAAATAATAAATTTGTATCTAATATATTATCAGACTACATTTATTTGGTTAATAAATACATATTATTATGTCATTTATATTTACTAAAGTAAATTTTACTTTTTCATGTTTTTCAACTTGCACATTAAATAATCTTGATAAATTATTTATCAAGATTATTTAATAAGTATAAAAGATTTAAAAGATATTTGGAATCTATCTATAAAGTGCTATATAAGTAATAATCTATCAAGATCAAGATAGATCTCTTGAATTTCTAATTAAAAGATAATAATTTTATTATTTATATGTAACAAAAAAAATATTTCTTAAACTAAAGTAATGTTTACTGTATATATCTACATTTATCTATGGATTTACTTTCAAATAAATAAATATTTTATATTTACAGATGACTATAGTGTATGACAAAGATAGTTGTAATAACAAAAATTTATTTTACTAAATTAATTAGATGAAAGATAATCAAAAAAAAATACTTAATGATAATACAAGTTAATATTAAATATATTGTAAAATAATAATTGATGCAATTAAAATTAATAACAAGAATTGGCAAACATGTAGTATTAAGTTTACTGAATATTTTTAGAGTAGAAAACACAAAAAAATTTAAAAAAATATGATTATTGTAATCATTTAATTTCAGAATTTATAAATTTATCTATGCTTTCTGGTTATAATCTTGTGATTTGTTATATAATAAAATTATTATTGATTATTGAAACATAGTTGTAAATACTGATTATATAGGTAATACAATTTGAATCATCTAAATTTTTTATATGTTGACTAATTTAAAATATGCAAGTTATCTAAAAAGTAATAAGCTATTTAGCTTATATATCACAAAATAAAACAGGTGCTATTTAATGTGACCTGTGTTGTGTTGTAAACAAAAACTAATATAAAATAAAAGCTTGATTAATTTAATCATTAAATTATCTAATTAAATGATTAAATTAATGAAAGATCTTATCTTACATCAATAATATATAATATATTCGATGAATATATATAATATATAACAGATAAAAATAGATTTTAAATAAGAAATAAAAAAAAGTCTGTTAATTGCTGTTCATCAAACAATAATTTATAATATGAAATTGCAAAAAAAATATAAAAGCCAATATCTTTAAAGTCGAAATAAAACAGTAAAAAGGTTATCATTAAATAATACTTATAATTTTTTTTAAGCAATAATAATTTTACAGGTTAATCATGATCGATTCAAATTTACTGCGTAATGAGTTAGATAAAGTTGCTGAAAAACTAGCTAGAAGAGGATTTATTCTCGATGTGAATAAATTGCGCAAATTAGAACAAGATCGCAAAGATTTACAGATTAAAACAGAAAGATTACAGTCGGAACGAAACTATAGATCGAAGATAATTGGCTCAGCAAAGGCACGAGGGGAGAATATTGAATATTTACTAAAAGAAGTTAATAAGCTAGGCAAAAATCTAAATTATACTAAAAATAAGTTAACAAAAATACAGAATAACATAAGTAATATTATTTTAAATTTACCTAACCTGCCAGATGAAAGTGTACCAAACGGCAAGGATAAAACTAATAATATTGAGATAAGCCGATGGGGTTCGCCAAGACGATATGATTTTTCCATCAAAGATCATGTAGAATTAGGTGAATTAAATAATGGCCTAGATTTTTCAAACGCAGTAAAAATTAGTGGTTCACGATTTGTTGTTATGAAAGGACAGATTGCGCGTTTGCACCGAGTACTTACACAATTTATGTTAGATTTGCATACTGAACAACATGGTTATGTTGAAATTAACGTTCCTTATTTGGTAAATCACAAAACTCTTTATGGTACAGGCCAGTTACCAAAATTTAGTGAAGATCTTTTCCATATTAAACAATTGAAAGAACAAGCATCAAATCATCAATATGCTTTAATTCCAACAGCTGAAGTGCCAGTTACTAATTTAATCAGAGATGAAATTTTAGAGGCTGATATATTACCAATTAAGTTTACAGCTTACACTACATGTTTTCGTTCTGAAGCTGGTTCTTATGGCCGTGATACACGTGGCCTAATTCGTATGCATCAATTTGATAAAGTTGAATTAGTTCAGATAGTTGAGCCAAAACAATCAATGGAAGCACTTGAAGAATTAACTCAACACGCTGAAAAAGTATTACAATTATTAAAATTGCCATATCGTAAAATTATCTTATGTGCTGGCGATATGGGATTTGTTTCTTGTAAAACCTATGATCTTGAAGTATGGTTACCAGCTCAAAATACCTACAGAGAAATATCTTCTTGTTCAAATACTAGAGATTTTCAAGCGCGCAGAATGAGAGCTCGTTTCCGATATAAAGATAATAAAAAACCACAATTAGTTCATACTTTGAATGGGTCTGGATTGGCAATTGGTCGAACATTAGTTGCTGTTATGGAAAACTATCAACAGTCTGATGGGCGAATTAAAGTGCCTAAAGTTTTGCGACCATATATAAAAGGGTTAAAGTATATTGGTTAATTTAATAATATTATTATTTTTTTAAAAAAAATAATATACAATATAGATAAAAAATTTTATTTTGAGAAATTAACAAAATCTCAGTTAATCAAGTTAAATAATAGATAGTTATTTTTATAATACAAAAGATATTTTTTTAGAATATCTTAAAAATTATTATTTATTTATGTTATACAACAAAATAACTTGTTTTTGATCAGAATATATACGCAGAGAATAAGATATCAATATCATAACAAATTTATATTTTCTTTCGTTTTTTTACTAGATTTATTTGTATTATTTTTGATAAACATTAAGCAGATTATTGTACGGCAAAATTTAATTCAATAAATTTATTTTTGATTTATTATAAAATATTATGATGTTTATAAAAAATTTATATTATTTAAAAATATTTGTAAATTTTATTAAAAATAATTAACTTCTATTAAATATTTAAATTAAATAGTCATATAAGTATAAATATTAATTATATTAAATTTGTAATAATATTTTTTCATAATAAGTATAAATACATAAATTGATATGAAGTAATATCTAATAATAAATGATACTTATTATATAATAATTTTAATAAACATGTTGATATCATTAATATTTTAATGATGTTTTATAAATATTTTGTATAGAAAAAACTTTAATTTAATTTTTAAATTATTTAATACAGTGTAAATATACTAATATTGTACATGAAATAACTAAACACTTTATTTAATGTTTAGGTTTTATTTTTAATAATTAGTATATAATACTAAAATATAATTAATATTTATTATATTTAATTATATAAATAATTTGGATAAATAAATATTTTTTATATAATTTTAAGATTTTATATATTTAACTATATTATTAATAATATAGTTAAATATATAAATAACTAAAAAAATAAAGATACAGTTTTGAACTAATAACTACTGATTTAATAAAATATAATCAGCTAAAATATTAAAATATACGCCACTCTTAAATAACATAAGAACACTAGAAAAATTAAAATAAAGTATAGACTATATTTTTTTTAAAAATATTATTAATCATTAGTGTTAACTAATAAAAAACTTAAAATAAAAATATTGCCTTTCATTGCAAATATGTTGTTAGAAGTTAAAAACTGGCATATTTTTAGAAAAAAATATGGAAATTAATTTAATTTAATTTAAAATAATAAATAAACTTATTTATCTGATATATTTATCATAAAAACTAATAACTTTTTGTTTCTCTTATTTTCATCTATAAAATAAGATTAGAAATATAAAAACTTTTAGTATTAATAATTTTAAAATATTTATTTAATGTTAAAATTAATTAACATAATTATTAGATTTTATATTTAATTTAATTTTTAATTTAATAGATAAAGTTTAATTAAACTAAGATTACTAAATAATAGATATAATAAATACTATAAAATAAAAGATATTTTATTGTCACTAAAATCTTTTTATGTTAAAAATTATAAGAAAACTATGATATAGATATTTTTTTAAAAATAAAAAATATAAATGTTGTTCTTTCATTCAATAAATTAAGAACGATATTGTCTAAAATTAACTACATTTAAAGAATGTAATCTTTTATTAAAAATATAATATATAATGTTGATAACATTAATTTATAAACAAAGTTTAATCTATTATTATAAATTTTATTTTTAATAAACAATTTTTATAATCAAATAATTTTTCTAGTGAAAATGCAATAAACATGATTAGATTAATATAAAGTAATATTTAAAAATAAGAAACCTTATTAATAGTAAATTACTATCAAAATTATTTATAAAATTTTTAAATCACTTGTTTATATTTTAAATAATAGTAAATCATAAAATAACGTATAATGTTTATTATCGATAATAATAGTTCATATATTCAGTTATTACAATATTAATACGCAATAATATTGCAATGAAATAATAATTGCAATGAAATAATATTTCAATTATAGAATATGTTTAAAATTAACAATTAAAAAATAATTAAAAATTTAATTTTTTACATGAAATAACGAAATTTGAGTCAGATACAATTTAATATCAATTCAATAAATTTTTATAAGAAGTAATTAGTAATAAGCAAGAAATCAATCTTTGATTATTAATAGATAAAATCTAATAATAGAATATAATCTTCTATATAACAATTAAATTAACTTTAAACTATAAAGAATTCATATAATCAACAAATCATTAATTAATACAATAAATTATTAGTTAATATTTATTTAGAAAACACATAAATAATTTTAAATATAACTTTAAGTAAAGTTTATTAGATTATGTATTATTAAATTAATAATACATTGAAAATATAAATCATATTATCAAATTATAATAATAAAAATATTTAAAATGATTTTTTTTACAAAACTACTTTAATTTTATAATGAATATGTTCAGTAAGATTTAACAAAATTAAATTATAGTTAATTTAATTTTGTTATTTAATTATGTTAAATCGCCTATTAAGAATAAAATAGTGGTTTATCTAATTATAATCTTTTATCGGCCTATTATTTATCATGGAAAATTAAATTATAGATAAAATATGTTAAACGTAAGATCATAGTGTTGTTTGTATAACATAAATTTTTAATTATTAAAATAGAAAATAACAATAAAATAGTTATTATTGTGACAATTTCTACAATAGTAATAAATTTTATAATTGTATAAATATCATTCTTTAATAATTTGACTATTTTACTCAAAGAGTTTTCACAAATCACAATATGAAGTTATTTAAAAAAATAATATCAAGTTATAAATTCAATTACTTTTTCTACGAAATAACATTTATTTTTATGCCATGAAAAACAAATAACCTACTAACTAATTGAATTTGTAAATTTATTATCTATTATTTGAAGTTAAAAAATAATTGTTAGTTTAATTACACAAATGCAGATAATATAATTATTTAATATTTAAAAAATTTAAATATTGGTAGATTTTTTTTGAATAAATTCGCGTCAGAGTAATATAATATTTTTTATTTTTATACACTAGAATTAATAATTAGATTAGAAAAATACTGTAAATATTATATCTGACATATAAGCGAGATTTATATAAATTATTGTATTTAAAATCTTGATTAATTAACTAAGATAAACTTTTTATAAATTACAATGTTAGTCAACTACTACAAATACATTTATAATACACTGATCAATACTTAAAATTATTATCTTAGTATAGTAAAAATAATATGTATTTTAACATATTGATTATCTTATTTTTTTATATAAAAAATAATTTATATTATTCTATAGTTACTAAAAATATTAAAAAATACTATCTAAAACATTTCTTTGAATACACTTAAAAGATACAAAATTAATTTTTGATATAACTATAATTTTTAATAATATCTGTTATTATTAGTGTCACAAAGTAATTGTACTAATTCATTATTATATTTAAGAATTATTATATATAAGAATTTTTTTTGATGTAAGTAATTATTTTTGATAACTTTCATACATAGTTTGCAATATAATTTGACTTTCTAATTATATATAAGTAAAGTTTATTTTGACTCGTTATAATTTTTACATGTTCTATAAATTTCATATATATAAATTTCTTAAAAAAAAATAAAATTCTGATGCATATTTTAAGTTTTTAAATAAATTAAATAGCATTTTTTTACTATTTACAATCGTTGATATCATATTGTCTATGATAAATTAATCTGATATTTAATATATTTAATATATGATCAAATAATTATTTAACTTAAAAATATACTATAATATTATTTTCCAAAAATCTACTATAATTAATTCGCTTTTCTGTTACATAAAAGAAAATTATCTACTGAATCATTAAATAATTTTATTATAACAACAAATTAATTTTAATTATATTATGTAAACTTTTAAGTATTAAAAATTAATCATGTTTGATGCAAGCATCTATTTAAAAATTAATATCGATATATTTATTACATATTTGTTGTTTTACAGAAATACATAATTAAACAATTTAGACATAAAATAAAATGAAATAAACTTTATCAATTGCAATTTTTATTTTTATAATAACAGTTAATAAAATTTATAATAAGTACGTTTAATCTGTTAATAATTTTTTGAACACTTTCTTTCATTTTAATTTCTTTAAATTTATTAAATTTATAATTTTTTGACAGGTGGCTAATTTTCTTTAAAAAATCTATTTTTAAATTGCATAATTTTCTACATCAAGAAATCAATTTATTTAATATTGATTTTGATTGATTATATATATTAATTTATGTTTAAAATAATATAAATATATCTAAATATCTCTGTATTTATTTAATTTATTGGATGATAAACATGATATAATCTCAATTTTTAGAATATATTCATATGAGTTTTGTTTATATGAATAAATATGAATATATAAATACGCATTTAAGATATTGATTTGAAGTTTTATGGTAATTTGTTTTATAATCATATTTTTAAAATAAATATTATTATTATTTCTTATATTCTTAAGTAAAATTTAAATAAGAGGTTATATCTTATATATGTCATTTTGGCGTAAAATTTATTATAATCTATTGAATATAACAATAAAATTTTTAGTAAAAAGCAAACTTATACCAAAAGATCCAATTAAAGAATTGCATCTTGATCCAACTCAATCATTCTTGTATGTATTACCATTTTGCTC
Source organism: Arsenophonus sp. (assembly GCA_046530765.1). Lineage (GTDB taxonomy): Bacteria > Pseudomonadota > Gammaproteobacteria > Enterobacterales > Enterobacteriaceae > Arsenophonus. The sequence continues at coordinate 34,372 of JBHEQS010000006.1, read as the reverse complement.
AAAAATAGATTTGTTGACTCTGCGTCAACAATGTTGCTCTGTTGGATTACCTGACCCACTTAATCCTATTGAAATAAACGAAATTAAATTACCTGCCTATATATTTATAGATGATGACATAAGTGTATTTAGTTATTATTCATTAGATCCACGTGAATATTCAGTAAAAATATTTACCGATTATCTTAATATTCATTGCCACAATTCAGAAATAAACGTTCAAATTTTACTTGTGTCGGTAATGTTCGGTAGGGATCCAGGCCTGGAAGGCAACTCAATAATGACTACATTGTCTTCCATTAAAAATATTAAAAAATTATTTTCTATTATCTGGTTTGGGCGTGATAGTTTTATTCGTTTTTCTCAAAGCATCTCTTTGCAAAAAATAGCTAGTAAATATGGCACTAATAAAATTATCATAAAAAAATTGGCAAGAGTGGCACGTATTCATTATTCACGCCAAAGATTAGCATCTATTGGGCCAAAACTACCTGTTCGACGCAATTTATTCAATAAGCTATTATCTTTAAAAGCAATTGAAAAAGCAGTTGAAGATGAATCTAAAGTAAAAAAGATCTCACTTGAGAAGGCGAAACGTAATGCGATTAATATAATTGAAGAAATTGCTGCTAATTTTTCTTATGAATCGATTCGTATTACTGATCGCATACTTAGTTGGACATTGAATAGACTATATCAAGGAATTAATGTGAAACATGCGGATCGAGTCCGTAAATTAGCAGAGGATGGATATGAAATTGTTTATATTCCATCTCATCGCAGTCATATGGATTATTTATTACTCTCTTATGTACTTTATCATCAAGGTTTAGTTCCACCTCATATTGCCGCTGGTATTAATCTTAATTTTTGGCCTGCAGGGCCAATTTTTCGTCGATTAGGTGCTTTTTTTATTAGAAGATCTTTTAAAGGCAATAAGCTTTACTCTACAATATTTCGCGAGTATCTCAGTGAATTATTTGTACGTGGTTATTCTATTGAATATTTTATTGAAGGTGGTCGCTCTCGAACTGGAAGGTTGCTAGATCCAAAAACAGGTACGCTATCAATAACAATCCAAGCAATGTTGCGATGCAATTCACGTCCAATTACTATTGTACCTATCTATATAGGTTATGAGCACGTATTGGAAGTTTCTGCTTATGCAAAAGAGTTAAATGGTGCAGAAAAAGAAAAAGAAAGTTTTTTATCAATGTTAAAAGGATTATGTAAATTACGTAAATTAGGTCAATGTTATGTCAACTTCAGTCAACCGATTAAGCTAACACAATATTTAAATAAACATGTTCCAGAATGGCGTCAATCTATAGATTCATTTGAATTACATCGTCCGACATGGCTAAATTCAACTGTAGCACAGTTATCTCATAAAATCATGATCAGTATTAATAACGCTGCTGTTGCTAATGCTATAAATTTATGCTCTACAGTTTTATTGGCTTCACATGAAAATTCATTAACAAGAGAACAATTAATTAAGCAAATAGATTGTTACCTTCAACTATTAAGAAATGTGTCTTATAGTGATGATAGCATGACACCTAATAAAACTGCTAAACAACTATTAGAAGAGGCATTTGAATTATATAAGATTGAAGTAAAACATAAAAATATTAGTGATATTACTGTATTGCTGCGTAAAAATGCACTATTATTAACTTATTATCGAAATAATATTATGCATTTACTTGTTTTGCCTTCTTTAATAGCTACAATTATATTAAATAATAAAAATATTATACGTAAAAATATTGATTATCAAGTTATGCTAATATATCCATTTTTAAAAGCAGAACTATTCATGAGATATAGTGTAGAAGAATTACCTAAATTTATAGATATTCTTTTAACTGAATTGGCTCGTCAAGAGCTAATATTATTAGCAACAGAGAATTTTATAACTATTAATCCAACTCGCATTAATCATCTTCATCTTTTAGCTAACAATATTAAAGAAACGTTACAACGATATACAATTACACTTTCACTACTTAGCACAATTTCTAAAATTAACAGAGCGATATTAGAAAAAAAAAGTCGCATTATTGCTAAACGATTATCTGTAATTTATGGTATTAACGCACCTGAATTTTTCGATAAAACAGTTTTTTATACTCTGGTAAAAACATTAAAGCAAGAAGGTTATATAAATAAAGAAGGTGATTTAATTATCATCGTGAATATACAAGCAATTTATCGAACTATTTCAAAATTAATATCTCCTGATGTTTGTTTAAGGATTAAATTATGCCAAACATATTATTCGTAAAAACATTTCAATAAATTATATTTTATAATTGTAATAACATAAAATAAAATTTAGAGTAAAATTAATTAAAATTATTTAGAATAATAATATTTAGAGATAATCTTTTTATAACTAAAAGTAACTTGATAAAATATAAATAAATTTAACTTAATATACTTATGAGTAATAAGTATATTAAGTTAATCAATTCTAATATCAAAAATCAATAGATTAAAATACATATTATATATTATATAAATAAAACATATATGAATATATTCTAAAAATTGGGATTATATCATGTTTATCATCCAATAAATTAAATAAATACAGAGATATTTAGATATATTTATATTATTTTAAACATAAATTAATATAAATAATCAATCAAAATCAATATTAAATAAATTGATTTCTTGATGTAAAAAAAATTATGCAATTAAAATAGATTTTTTAAAGAAAATTTTAGCCTACCTTACCTGTCAAAAATTATAAATTTAATAAATTTAAAGAAATTAAAATAAAAGCGTTCAAAAAATTATTAACAGATTAAGCGTACTTATTATAAATTTTATTAACTGTTATTATAAAAATAAAAATTGCAATTAATAAAATTATTTTATTCTATGTCTAAATTGTTTAATTATGTATTTTCTGTAAAACAACAAATATGTAAATATATCGATATTAATTTTTAAATAGATGCTTGAATCAAACATGATGAATTTATAATACTTAAAAGTTTACATGATATAATTAAAATTAATTTGTTGTTATAATAAAATTATTTAATGATTCAGTAGATAATTTTATTTTATGTAACAGAAAAGTGAATTAATTATAGTAGATTTTTGGAATATAATATTATAGTATATTTTTAAGTTAAATAATTATTTGATCATATATTAAATATATTAAAGATCAGATTAATTTATCATAGACAATATGATATCAACGATTGTAAATAGTAAAAAATGCTATTTAATTTATTTAAAAATTTAAAATATGCATCAGATTTTTTTTATTTTTTTAAGAAATTTATATATATGAAATTTATAGAACATGTAAAAATTATAACGAGTCGACATAAACTTTACTTATATATAATTAGAAAGTCAAATTATATTGCAAACTATATATGAAAGTTATCAAAAATAATTACTTACATAAAAAAATTCTTAAATATAATAATTCTTAAATATAATAATGAAGTAGTACAATTACTTTGTGACACTAAACTAATAATAACAGATATTATTAAAAATTATAGTTATATCAAAAATTAATTTTGTATCTTTTAAGTGTATTCAAAGAAATATTTTAGATAGTATCTTTTAATACTTTTAGTGACTATAGAATAATATAAATTATTTTTTTATATAAAAAAATAAGATAATCAATATGTTAAAATACATATTATTTGTAATATACCAAGATAATAATTTTAAGTATTGATCAGTGTATTATAAGTGTATTTGTATAGTTGACTAATATTGTAATTTATAAAAAGTTTATCTTAGTTAATTAATTAAGATTTTAAATACAATAATTTATATAAATCTTTGTTATATCTTAGATAAAAATATTATGATATTATTTATCTTGAAATCTATGATATTTAAAAATAAAAAAAATACATATTGATTATGTTGCATTAATATATATTAAAAAATTAATTTTAAAATTATTAAATCAAAATCCTCTATTGTAATATTTGATATAATTAAAATTATAACTACGAATTATAATTAGCATTTAATTTTTTATAACTTATCTTATTGTTTATATTTGACAAAGATTATAGACAAACAAAAGTCTTTAGTATTAAACTATAAACTTATAATAATATAATAAAATAAATATTAGTTTTATTTTAAGTATATTACATATCAACTTTAATACTAATCTAAATATATTTTTTACTTAATAGTAAAAATTATTTATACTAAAGTAAAATTTACTACTAATAATTTCATTTTTTATTAATAAGTTTAATAAAGTAGTACCTAAAGTTAGTACTATTCATACAATTACTAAATTCATGTGCATTACTATACTAACTATCATTTCTATCATCTCCAATTACAACGATTTAATGAATCAATATACAAAAATTAATGAAACAAAATATAGATTCATTGCTGTAAAATTTTTCAAAACATGGAAAAATTAATTTTTAATTATAATTTATACTTTATGAAAAGATAATAATACAATAAAAATATTATTTTAAGATTAATTATATATATTGTTTATGCAATTAAAATTAAATATTGTATAAATTTTAACAGATAATGCTAAAACATAATCAAATATGTAATATTAACTGATTAATTAAATAAATAAGGTAAGTGATGAATCAGATATATAATTTTAGCGCTGGTCCAGCAATGTTGCCGGCAGAAGTTTTGAGATGCGCACAAAAAGAACTTTGTAATTGGAATGGAATTGGTACTTCTGTTATGGAAATAAGCCATCGTAGCAAAGCATTTATTGAGGTAGTTATAGAGGCTGAGCAAAACTTACGAGAACTACTCAAAATACCTGATAACTATAAAATACTTTTTTGTCACGGTGGCGCTAGAACTCAATTTTCTATATTACCATTAAATTTATTTCAAGCATATGAAACTGTGGATTACATTGTTGGTGGACATTGGTCAAAATCTGCAGCACAAGAGGGAATAAAATATTGCACTGTTAATAAAGTTAATATTCAACTAGAAAAATCAGATTATTTAAGCGTACAACCTATGTGTCAATGGTTATTAACAAAAACTGCAAAATACATTCATTATTGTCCAAATGAGACAATTGATGGTATTGCTATCCGCTCTCTACCTAATTTTTCACCAGATAAGATCGTTATAGCTGACTACTCCTCAGCAATCTTATCTAGTCCTCTTGATGTTAGTCGTTTTGGTGTCATTTATGCTGGAGCGCAAAAAAATATTGGACCAGCTGGAATAACATTAGTTATTATTCGTAAAAATTTATTAGGTTGTGAAAGAAAAATAACTCCTTCTATTTTTAATTATACTATACTTGATAATAATAACTCAATGTACAATACGCCACCTACTTTTTCATGGTATCTATCTGGCATGGTGTTTAAATGGTTAAAAAAACAAGGCGGGCTAGAGGAAATGGAGAGACGCAATCAAGAAAAAGCTAGATTACTGTATGATGTTATTGATAACAGTAAATTTTATATTAATCAGATAGATAAAGATAATCGCTCAATAATGAATGTTCCATTCAAAATAATAAAACCTAACTTAGATGATGAATTTATTAAATCTGCAGAACAACAAGGGCTTCTTTTTTTAAAAGGACATAAATCGGTTGGTGGAATGCGCGCCTCAATTTACAATGCAATGCCTTTATCTGGAGTTAATAAATTAGTTAATTTTATAATTGATTTTGAGCGCAGATATAAATAGATTCAATTAATCCATATAAAAGATTATTGAATCTATTTATATGGATTAATTGAATTCATAAAATATTTTATACTCATTCTTAAATGATTAAAAACTATAATTATAATAATTTATTTATTTTTTTTATTGGAGAATTTATTATTAATGCATGATCTAACTATACAACCAATTTCTCACATTGAAGGTAAAATTAATCTTATTGGTTCAAAAAGCATTTCTAATCGTGTTCTATTGTTGTCTGCATTGGCACATGGCCAAACTACATTAACTAATATTCTTGATAGCGATGATGTTCGTAACATGCTTAATGCTTTAGCTTCATTAGGCGTTGAATATAAATTATCACATAATTTTACAACATGCATTGTAAATGGTAGAAGTAATTTCTTTAGTTATAAAAATGGTTTAAAAATTTTCCTTGGTAATACTGGCACTGCAATGAGAATATTGACTGCTATTTTATCATTATCGGATAATGATATTATTTTAACTGGAGAAGCTAGAATGAAAGAACGTCCTATTGGCCATCTTATTGATGCTTTACAGCAAGGAGGGGCAAATATTGATTATTTAGAGCAATATGGTTATCCGCCTATAAAAATAAAAGGTGGCTTTACTGGTGGTTGTATTACATTAAATTGTAGCATATCTAGTCAATTTTTAACTGCACTTTTAATAGCCTCACCATTAACATGCAACGATACTACTATCCATATAAAAGGGAATATTGTTTCAAAGCCTTATGTTGATATTACCATTGCAACAATGCGCAGTTTTGGTGTTGAAGTAGAAAATCAACATTATTGTAGATTTCAGATTAAATCTAGACAGCAGTATATTTCACCAATTAATTATTCTGTTGAAGGAGATGCCTCTTCTGCATCTTATTTTTTAGCTGCAGCTGCAATTAAAGGTGGGAATGTTAGAGTGATTGGTATTGACAAAGATAGTTTGCAAGGTGATATACAATTTGCCACTATACTTGAAAAAATGGGTGCAAAAATACATTGGGGTAAAAATTTTATTGAATGTAAACGAGATAAGTTAATTGGAATTGATATGGATATGAATTTTATCCCAGATTCAGCTATGACAGTTGCAATTTTGGCACTGTTTGCAGAAGGCGAAACGATTATTCGTAATATTTATAACTGGAGGATAAAAGAAACTGACAGATTAACTGCGATGGCTAATGAATTAAAAAAAGTTGGCGCTGAAGTAAAAGAAAGTCATGACAGCATTAGCATTTTACCTTCTAAATTATTGAAGCATGTTGAAATAGAAACTTATAATGATCATCGTATTGCGATGTGTTTTTCACTTGTTGCTTTATCAGATACCACTGTTACTATTTTAAATCCAAATTGTACATCCAAAACTTTTCCTAATTATTTTAATCAACTAGAAAAATTAAGTTATCGATATTAGAATATTAAAGTAAAATTACCATAATGCCGAAGCTAATAATACAATGTTAAATTTGATATAAACATCTCTTTTAACCTAATAGAATTAATCTAGTATAATATAATAGAATATTTATTAGATAGGCTGATAGAAAGTATTTATTAAAAATTCAATTTTTACAAATGAAAAAGGAAAAGTATAATGGCAACTTTGCCGCATGTTATCACAGTTGATGGGCCAAGTAGTGCCGGTAAAGGTACATTATGTTACGCATTAGCAAATAAGCTTGGTTGGAAATTACTTGATTCTGGTGCCATTTACCGCGTTATAGCTTTAGCAGCATTTCATTATGATGTTGATATTAAATCTGAAAAAGAATTAATATTATTAACTAAAAATATTAATATTAGTTTTGATAACAGAGGAAAAGAATTATCTGTTATTATTGATGGAATTGATGTTAGCAGTGAAATTCGTAGCGAAATTATTGGTAATATTGCATCTATTATAGCAACTTTTCCTCGCGTTAGAAAAGAATTATTACATCAGCAAAGATCATTTAGAACTAAACTAGGATTGGTTGCTGATGGTCGAGACATGGGAACAGTAGTTTTTCCCGATGCACAAGTAAAGATTTTTCTTGACGCCACACCAGAAGAGCGAGCTCGCCGACGAATACAGTTGTTGAAGGTAAATGGCTTTGATGTTAAATTAAGTGATATTTTATTGGATATTAAGGAGCGTGATTATCGAGATCGTAATAGACAAATAGCTCCATTAGTGCCTGCAAAAGATGCGCTAATCCTAGATTCTACAAAGTTATCTGTTGAAGGAGTTATAAAGCAAGCGCTTACTTATATAAAAAGTAAAATATAAAAAGTAAACATTATCTATACAATATGCCATATATAGCCATATAATAAGTTAATGTGCACATTTAATATAATTAAATTAATATTTAATTATATTAAATGTGATGATAAGGAGTGTTATAAAGTATATAAAATAATCCCATTTATCAGGATGCTAAATGGAAATTAAAATTAAAATTTTAGAAGATCTTACTATGACAGAATCTTTTGCTCAACTATTTGAAGAATCTTTACAGAATATCGAAACACGTACAGGAGCTATCATTCGTGGTGTTGTTGTTTCTATCGACAAAGATGTCGTATTAGTTGATGCTGGTTTAAAATCAGAATCAGCGATTCCAATAGAACAATTTAAAAATACACAAGGTGAGATTGAAATTCAGATTGGTGACGAAATTGCTGTTGCTTTAGACGCAGTAGAAGATGGTTTTGGTGAAACGATCTTATCTCGCGAAAAAGCAAAACGCCACGAAGCTTGGTTGATGTTAGAAAAAACATATGAAAATGCCGAAATAGTTATGGGTGTTATTAATGGAAAAGTAAAAGGTGGTTTTACTGTAGAATTAAAAGGTATACGCGCATTTTTGCCTGGTTCATTGGTTGATGTTCGCCCTGTTCGCGATACAGCTCACCTAGAAGGTAAAGAGCTTGAATTCAAAGTTATAAAACTTGATCAAAAACGTAATAATGTTGTTGTTTCGCGGCGTGCTGTTATTGAGTCTGAAAACAGTTCAGAACGTCATCAATTACTTGAAAACATGCAAGAAGGAAAAGAAGTTAAAGGCATTGTCAAAAACTTAACTGACTATGGTGCATTTATTGATCTTGGTGGTGTTGATGGGTTATTGCACATTACTGATATGGCTTGGAAACGCGTCAAACATCCAAGTGAAATTGTTAATGTTGGCGATGAAATAAATATTAAAATATTGAAGTTTGATCGTGAGCGCACTCGCGTATCTTTAGGCTTAAAGCAATTGGGAGAAGATCCATGGGTAGCAATTTCTAAACGTTATCCAGAGGGAAATAAACTAACAGGGCGAGTTAGTAATCTTACTGATTATGGTTGTTTTGTTGAAATTGAAGAAGGTGTTGAAGGTTTAGTGCACGTTTCTGAAATGGATTGGACCAATAAAAATATTCATCCATCTAAAGTTGTTAATGTTGATGATTTTGTTGAGGTTATAGTACTAAATATTGATGAAGAACGTCGTAGAATTTCATTAGGATTAAAACAGTGCAAACTAAATCCATGGCAGCAATTCGCAGAAACACATAACAAAAATGATCACGTAGATGGTAAAATAAAATCTATTACTGATTTTGGAATATTCATTGGTTTAGATGGGGGCATTGATGGTTTAGTTCATTTATCTGATATTTCCTGGAATGTTGCAGGTGAAGAAGCTGTTCGTGAATATAAAAAAGGTGATGAAATTTCTGCTGTTGTATTGCAAGTTGACGTTGAACGTGAACGCATTTCTTTGGGTGTCAAACAATTATCTGAAGATCCATTCAATAATTATATGTCTACTCATAAAAAAGGTGTTATTGTTAGCGGTAAAGTAATTGCTGTTAATTCTAAGGGAGCAACAATTAAGTTGGCTAGTGGCGTAGAAGGTCACCTATCTATATTAGAAGCTTCTCGCGATCAAATGGAAGATTCTATGAAAATATTAAAGATTGGCAACACAATTGAAGCTAAATATATTGGAGTTGATCGAAAAAATCGTATTATTACATTATCTTTTCATATAAAAAATGAAGAAGGTGAAAAAAATCTAATTACTTCTGTGAATAAACAGGAAGATATTGGTTTTATAAATAACGCCATGGCCGAAGCCTTTAAGGCAGCTAAAGGTGAATAATTAAGTTAATTTATTATGGAAATATTCTATTATCACCTTATAACAATAATTTATTGGAGATTCTAGGTGCTATGACAAGGTCTGAATTAATTGAAAGACTTATTAAGCAATTAGCTCATATACCAGCAAAACTTATTGAAGAGGCAGTTAAAGAAATGCTTGATCATATGGTAATAACACTTATTAATGGAGGTCGTATTGAAATCCGCGGATTTGGCAGTTTTTCTCTTCATTACCGCGCACCGCGTACTGGTCGCAATCCAAAAACTGGTGATAAAGTCAATTTAAAAGAGAAACATGTTCCTCATTTTAAGCCAGGTAAAACATTACGCGATCGAGTTAATTTTTATACATAAAATTAATAGATTAAATTTATTTATTTTGTTTTTATAATATTTTATTATAAATAGCATTATTTATTAATGCGCAATATGCGGTGTATATCATTTGATAGACATTTTATTAATTATAGCAACTAAAGGAATGAATAGTAGCAAAATCTTATATATTTGTTTATAAGATCCACTAACTGAACGAAAAGTTACTTCAATCTTTAGATGTAAAGTAAGTTAAAGAGCTAATCTAACAAATAAAAAGCAGTTTATACGCCGCAATGTGTTGCAAAAGATTATAATATTGTATACCATAACTTATATTAAGTTCTTTTATGTATAACCAACATTGATATTCTAGTACATTTACAGTTTGCTATCAAAGATCTGTTATTCTGTTAAATGTTAGCTATGTATGTTTATTAATTTAAAACATGAGTTATTAACAAACATTAATTATAATCAATATGCAAGTACTAAATTAGAATTAATAATATGTCAATATATATAACTAAACTAATTGATAGAAATCTTTGTTGATATTTTATTTTTATAAAATTCATATAATAGATTGTTAGAAAGATATGTAAGATATTGTTAAATATATAAATTATTGTAACAAAATATCATTATATAACTTATTAACTTTTACAGAATTTAACCTACCAGGAATAATTAACTTTAATTATATTAAGATTTGTTGAGATGATAGTATAAAATAAACATAATAGAGATGCCTATAATAAATAGTACGATAAATAAAAATTTAGAAAACATTGTATTGTAGCATAAAATTATATATATTTATGTTTGCATATATCATCATGTTTAAGTGGATAACAATATAGTAGTTCAAATCTTTTAGAGATTTGAACTACTATATTGTTATCATAAGTTTGAATAAATAATAATATCAGTATTATATCATTTAATTGCATAATAATTTTATTTCTAAATCATAATCTCGAATTTACTTTAAGAGATTAATAATAAACAATTGTTCTAGCTTTTTTACAGACTACATTAAATTATAGATTTCAAAAAAAATAGATAAAAATGATAGCGAACGCTATATAATATGATGGTTACTGTCTGTCTGACTTGCTATCAAATATAAAATGAGTTGATTGAAAAATAAACGTATGTTTAAGAAATATTATTTTCTGTAATTTTGTTGATAACTACAATATATATAATCTCACATAAAACATATGCGAGTTAATATCAAGAACTATTTTTTAAAAAAAATAGTATATTCAGACGTAAAACAAAATAAATATAACTAAAAGTTGAAATTATGATTTCAATATGATTCAATGATGTTTTACGTAGTCGGACTATGTAAAACTATTTAAAATAATCGAACTCTACCGCTATTATCAATTAATTAAATATGATACTACTTAGTAAGTTAGATATTTTATATACACCATAGTTAAATTAGTTATAGAATATACAATTTTATTTTTTCCTAAATTGCTAAAGTACAAGATACAATCTTTTATTATAATTATAATAAATAATCTACAAAAAAATTAAGACTAATACAATAAATAGATAAGAAAGAGTACTATAGTGTTAATATAAAATGCCAGATGCAATCACATATCATAATTAATATAGATTGTACATAAATAATTTAATATCTTAATTTGTTTATATTTTACTTTTTAAACTAATGAAACACATTTCATTATAAATAACTACTTAATTAATTAATTTTAGTTAAAAATATTAACCGTAGTTTATATAAAATAGTAAAAAATGAATATTATCATTACTTTATATGAAATGTCATTTATTTATTTTAAATAAAAATTACAACTAATTCTAAAGTAACAAAATTATTTATAATAAGAGATAGTATATAAAAAATTATATTATTGAATTAATGGTTATTTTGTAATATAATCATAAATTTAAGTATATTACAAAATAAAAATGAATTTATATATTAATTGGATAATAATAAAAAATGTACAATAATTATTAATAGCATTACATATTTTCATCAGTTTATAAATGATTATTATCATAATATATTAAATTATAATATTAACTATAAAAGTATTAAAAATATATAAAATTGTTATAAAAACTAAAAAAAATATGTATGATAGCTTTAGTTAATAGTATTTAAAAAAATTATATTTCTTCTTTATCATATTATAGTAATATATACAATTATTATGTTATTTTACATATAAAATTAATATCTATTATATAATAGATATTAATTATCATTTATATAGCCATATAAGTTTTTTAATTAACTATTAACTATTTTATACATATTCTATATGTAACAATATGTTCTAATCAATATGTAAATGTATATACATAAGAAATTATCGTCTGCGAAAATAAATGATAAACATTTAAAAAATATCTAACGTTTATAAAATCTAATTTTAATTTATTAAAATTATTTATAATCATAACATGTTATTGAACAATAAAACATTTTTAAAATTTTGTAAATTTTAAAAAAAATTATTTAGAAAGAAAGATAAAACATTATTCTCTATAAAATAGAATGTTTTTAGATTCGACTTTGCAAATTATTATTCTCTAAAATATCAACATAATTACAAGTGCAAAGATTAATTATATAAAAAACAATATTATATAAGGAATATATTAATAGCAATATATTTTATTCATTAATTACTTTAATTTTACATCTATTTTTTTAATAAACAAAAAATATTAAATTTTGCATCATACATATAATATATATATTATGGAATTATATTTTTATAGACAAAAATACAAGATAAAATTAATTTTGATATTAATGTTGTATTTCGCAATGTATAGTTACAGATAACTTTTAGTAAATTTGATAAAAGTTATCTTTAATTAAAATTAAAAATAAAATTGCAAAATTAAAAAGTTTTCATTTATTATTGTTTTGGTTTAAATATTTTTGATGTAGCAATATTTGTTGCTGCATGACCACCAGCTCCGTTTTTTCCGTCAAAAGAAATTATAGGGCATATATAAGATTTGACTTCTAAATAGTTATTAGTAATTTCTATTAGTGGGGCTTTTGTTGTTGGTGCATAAGCAAAACCTATTTCTTTTGTTAATTTTATTGCATTATTTTCTTTTTTGTAGTTATTAGTTTTTTTTGAAATAATATCAATAATAGGAGATATAGTTAGATTAATATATCTAGAATTTTTATTCGATGAAATTAATATTTTTTCTTGATTAGTTTCATTAATAAAATATCCATTATTTTTAATTTTATTGTCTATAAAAATCTCATTATTAATAAATGATTTATTTTCTATCTGATTTTTTGTTGATATGCTTTTAATTAACATTTTTGGAATTGTATTAGTACTATTTTTAAAAATGGCTCCAGTTTTATGAATTGCCACTATTTTTTCTTTTTGTTTAAGATTATCAACAGTATTATTGCAGTTAATTTGTTCGGTGATAAATGATTGTTTTTTATTAATTATCATAATGTTTTTGCTCTCTGATGATAGTTCATTCCATTTATTTAATTTAATTGGATGCTGTACCCAAACTTTACCTAAAGATATCTCAGGAGAAGCAACAGCCATTTTTAATGGTACTAATGACCTCCCTTGCTCATCACGATAGCGCCTACGACGTTGTCCATTAATACGCAAATGTCTGTAAGATCGTCTTGATCTACGTAAAATTGTACTATCTTGTTGATCATTACTATATTTTGTAAATACTTCTTTAGATTTAAATTGTTTTGTAACATGTGATATATCTGTTATTTTTTGCTTTATTGCTGATTTAATTAACATAATATGTTTAGGTACGGTAGAATTAGATACTACATCTTCTTTATTTTTAATATTAAAGCCAATACTCTTATATTCTTTATTAAAAAATTTTTGTTGTTTAGTTTTTCTATTTCTAATCAGCAGTGATTGAAGTGGTTTGCGTTGTTCGATTTGTGAGCTTAAAGCAATTTGGTTTTTTAATTTAGACTCTTTAATTTTAGTTTTAAATTGAATCTGTTGTTTTTCTTCTTGAGAATTATATTCTGATTGATTATCACGTGGTCGATATTGAATTTCATGTGTAGAGCCATTTTGAATATCATTAAAATATTTTTTTTGATTACTCTTCTTTTTCAATTGAAGTTCATTAATATTTACATAATTTTGTCTGGCATTCATGCCATCATTATCTTTACAATGTTGAGTTAACTGATTACTGCTATATTGTTTATTGTTATCAATTTTCGATTTTTTCTCTATTTCTACAACTGGTTTTTGTAGAAAAGTAAATATTCTCTTCATGAAAGAGAATATTAGATTAAATAGATTTGCCGAAATTTTATTGTTTATTAAGATATTTTTAGTAAACATTATATTTTTTATATTCGATTTATATTGAGAGTTAAAATTAGAAATATCTTGTTGTTCTGTTGATTTCTTTTCAGCAACAGCATCATATATTGGATTGTTTGATTCAGATTCGTAATATTGCGCAAGATAGTAACTCAATGCAAAAACTTCCTCGCCTTTATGAATTCGTATTACATTAAAATTAGGCGATTTCATTCTATCATTAGGAACAATAATAATGCGTATATTATGTTTCCGCCTCTCAATTTCATTGACGGATTGACGTTTTTCATTAAGTAAATAAGAAGCAATTGGTACTGGTACAATAGCGTGTACTTGATGAGTATTTTCTTTTAGTGCCTCTTCTTCGATCAAACGCAAAACAGAAAGTGAAAGTGATTCATTATCACGAATTGTTCCAGTTCCACTACAACGAGGACAAACGTGATGAGTAGACTCACCTAATGATGTGTTTAAACGCTGTCTAGATATTTCAAGTAGACCAAATTGTGATATACGAGCAATTTGAATTCTCGCCCTATCTTGTCGCACAGCTTCACGCAAACGATTTTCAATTTCACGCTGATGTCGAACAGGTATCATATCAATAAAATCAATAACAATAAGCCCACCCAAATCCCGTAACTGCAACTGACGAGCAATTTCATCAACTGCTTCTAAATTTGTATTAAATGCCGTTTCTTCAATATCAATTCCACGGGTTGAGCGTGATGAATTTATATCAATAGCAGTTAATGCCTCAGTAGCATCGATAACCAAAGAGCCACCAGATGGCAATCGAACTTCACGTTGAAAAGCAGACTCTATTTGTGATTCGATTTGATAGTGACTAAATAGTGGAATATCTCCAGTATAGTATTTAATTTTACTTGAAAAATCACTGCGACCAATTGTTTCAATGTGAAGTCTAGCCATTTTTGCAATTTTATGATTATCAATCAGTATTTCACCAATATCAGGTCGCAGATAATCACGAAATGCTCTTACAATAACGTTACTTTCTTGATGAATAAGAAAAGGTGCTTCTTGATTTTCTGCTACTTTTTTTATTACTTGCCAATGCTTAATAAGATATTGTAGATCTTGTCGTAAAACTTCAGCTGATTTACCTACACCTGATGTGCGAATAATTAATCCCATACCATTTGGTATTTCCAGTGAAGATAATTTCTCTTTTAGTTCTACGCGATCCTCACCATCAATACGCCTTGATATTCCACAAGCACGAGGATTGTTTGGCATCAAAACAAGATAGCTTCCAGCTAAACTAATAAAAGTAGTTAGGGCAGCTCCTTTATTTCCTCTCTCTTCTTTATCAACTTGTATAATAACTTCCTGTCCTTCTTTTAAAACATCCTTTATGTTTTGATGGATATAATGTTGATAATAATTTTGAAAGTATTCTCGTGAAATTTCTTTTATAGGAAGAAAACCATGTCTTTCTGATCCATAGTCAACAAATGCTGCTTCTAAACTAGGCTCTATGCGAGTAATTTTTCCTTTGTAAATATTTGCTTTTTTTTGTTCGTGTCCAGGATTTTCAATGTATAGGTTATAAAGACGTTGACCGTCAACAAGAGCAACGCGCAACTCTTCTTCTTGAGTTGCATTAATTAACATTCTTTTCATTATTAATACTCAATTTTACTAAGTCAAAAAATTTTGACTAAAATACTTACCACTAACCGATAATTTTTATGACTTTTTAAAATTGTCAAATTAGTGCTTATCGGTTATATTTATGTTAGGTTACATTTAAATAAAATATTTTATACTTAAATTAGTGCTGTTTTTAAATTTATTTATTCAATATATATTTATATAATTTAGCAAACCTTTGTTAAAAATTTAATAATTTATTTTTATTTTACATGAATTCTTATACAATTTCGATTTATCCAATTCGTGAGTTTGTATATTATTAAAAATAAATAGATCTTAAATTAAACTAAATATTATTTTTAATAAGCATTATGAAAACTTTTATTATCCCATTGCTTATGGGTATATATCAAGATAACTTTTATATTTATTATTTTTTTTTATAATAAAAATAATAAATATATTTAATAATAGAGTTAAGAAAGTTTAAAAAAAAAGATAAAATAAGGCATCATAATATTTAATAAACTTAAATATTAATAACATGGCATAATTAAATAATGAAAATCAATAATCAAGTACAATTCATTACTATCAATAACAATGAGTCTGGTCAGCGTATTGATAATTTTTTATTTACGAGATTGAAAAGACTTCCTAAAAATATGGTTTACCGTATTATTCGAAAAGGTGAAGTAAGAATAAATATGGGAAGAGTAAAGCATAAATATAAACTTAAAGAAAATGATTTAATTAGAATTCCACCAGTTTTATTGAAGTATAGTCAACAAAATACTGCTTTATATAATTTAGATAAAGTAGTGGCGCTTACTAAGTATATAATTTATGAAGATGAAGATTTATTAGTATTAAATAAACCTTCCGGTATGTCTGTTCATGGTGGTAGCGGAGTAAATTTTGGTGTTATTGAGGCTTTACGCATATTATATCATGAAACAAGTTTTTTAGAACTTGTACATAGATTAGATCGCGAAACGTCTGGAGCTTTATTAATAGCTAAAAAACGTTCAGTTCTTAGGGCATTGCATCAACAACTTCGACTAAAACAAATGCAAAAACAGTATATTGCTCTTGTAAAAGGACAATGGCCATCACACATTAAAGTTATTAAAGTACCTTTATTAAAAAATATTTCACAAAGCGGTAAGCGTGTAGTAAAAGTTAGTGATTATGGTAAATATTCAGAAACTCATTTTGAAATTCAAAAGCATTTTTTAAATTTTACTTTAGTTAAAGTCACGCCAATAACAGGAAGAACACATCAGATTAGAGTGCATACACAATACGCAAGTTATCCTATTGCGTGTGATAATCGTTATGGTGATCTTGATTTTAATAAACAATTAACTGTTCTTGGTTTAAATCGACTTTTTTTGCATGCTAGTTCATTAATGTTTATTCATCCAGTTAGTACAAAAAAATTGATTCTTAATGCTCCTTTAGATAAAGGACTCAAAACTTTCTTAGAAAGATTCTACTAAATAATTCAAAGTGATATGATTTAATCATTAACATTTTTAAACATTTTTTGTAAAAAAAATGATATAATTTCTTCTTAAATAAATATTCTTATAGAAGTTAATAACAAAACTCTTCTTTTACTGGATAAAATTTAACTTATATATCTAATAAATATTAAAATTAGATATATGTTTAATTTTAACATTTATTTAAAGTTTTATTTTAAAATAAATATAATTAAATATAAAATTCGTCATTAAGAAATATTGATTTAGTTGTTTAATTATTTTATCATAAATTATTATTTTTTGTTATATCATTTCTATAAGATAATATTGATCAGTGCTTATTATTTTATTGTTCAATATATTAAACTTGACAACAATTTATTTTTAATCGTTAATTAAGCAATACAAAAAGTTAACAATTTATTGATTAATAAAATTTAATTTATATTATGATATAAAACAACAATATATAATACAAACGTTTACATAAAGTGATAAAATGGAATAGTGTTTATTAAAACATAATATATTTTTGAAGCATTTAAAATCTATAAGTAAATTAAAATTAGTAGTTTTAAACTAAATATCTTAAATAAAAATATTTAATTAGAAAGCAAGAAATATATGATTTTTATTTAATTATATTTAAAATAATTACTAATATATAATATAGATAATGTAAAATACAAAATTACTGATTAACAATTAATAATTGGCATTTATCATAAAAACTAGATTAGTTAGAAAATTATTTAACTAAATAAATTATGAATGTTATACATTTGTATTAAAAATAAATAGTCATATAATTACTAAGATGTTGTTTTAATATATAATCAATATTAGTTACCATGAAAATAATTTTTTGTTTCTATGTTTTATTAGAATTAAAGAGATGTGATAAAGTTTTTTACAATCATACTAATGAAACTCATTAATTATTAATTAAGTTACTAAAATTGATTCACTAGATATAATTTAAGATAAAATAATATTACATAATTTTATATTTCTTTTTTATCATGATTTATAATACTATATTTAATTATAAATATAATTCACATGTAATTTTTTTTACGAGTATCATAGATGAATAAAAAATTCAAATTTTATTTATGTTGTTAAATTTTAAAAAGTACTCATGGAGAATAAAAATGGCAGTACAACAAAACAAGCCTAGTCGTTCTAAACGAGGCATGCGTAGATCACATGATTCGCTTATAGCAACAGAAGTATCAGTAGATAAAATATCTGGTCAAAGACATTTACGACACCATTTGACTTCTAATGGGTATTATCGTGGTATAAAGATTATTAATAAATAACTATTTGTTTAATTATTAACTGATTGTCGCCTTTGATAACTTAACTTTATCGTTAAGTGCATTTAGAGAGATAATATAATTACATTATTTTACTTCCAGTGTAATAAGTATTCACCTCTAACCTTAGTTAATATTATTACTAGTTCGTGTTTATAAATTTTTAAATACTCATGTATTATCTGGATGATAAGATACGTAAGTATTTAAAAATATTTTTACTTATATATGATATTACTGATTATATCTTAATATTGTAAATAACTAAATTAAAACAAACATTCTTCAGTGAAGATTATTTTAAAATCAATAAAATCTAATCAAAATACAATAATTTATTAGTATTAAAAATACTTATGTGCATATATAACCAATAAAACTAACATTGTGAACAATGAGTCCTATTGAAATATTAACCTTAATTATGTTTTTTGCAAATAAAAAACATGTTATTTAATTATAAGATAACATGTTAATAGAAGTTGTTAACTGTTTACATTATTTATTTTACATTATTTATAATAAATAGAACAGTTATATATAAAATGTAACTTTTAACATAAGATCTCATTGAGTGAATTATTAAATATTGACAAACAATACAAACAATACAGTAATTATATAAATAATATACGCAATAATTACTCAATATTAAAATAATACTTTCATCTCTTACATCTTTGATATAAGAGATGAAAGTATTATTGAACAAAACAAATTATATTAATTTTGTAATATCGTTTGCTGATGATGTAACATTTAAAATAATAGAATATACGATATATATACAATAATTGATAAAGTTTTAGTTAGGAAAAAATAAAGTTTCATTGTAACTAATAAAATTTATGAAATCTTCGTTACAAAATATATTACAAAATATTTTTAGTGCTTAAATCTAGATCAATATAATGACACCTTTCTTTTTGGATTACGCAATATTATAACTAAATAATTTATAAGAAATCTAAAGAAAGTATTTTGAAGGTGCAATTGAGCAGGCAATTAACTAATAGAAAGTAAATTCCTTACAATATTGTCACTAGCTTGCATATCTTAACCACAAAAGAGTAATTGAAGCGAAATGTATACAAAAATCTTAAGTACTGGAAGTTATTTGCCATCACAAATTCGTACTAATGCTGATTTAGAAAAAATAGTAGATACCTCTGATAAATGGATAACTGTACGTACTGGGATCAAGGAGCGACGAATTGCAACAAAAGAAGATAACGTGTCTACAATGGGTGCTAAAGCTGCACAAAAAGCATTAGCAATGGGAGACATGAAAGTTAATGAGATTGATTTAATAATTGTTGCAACGACTTCTTCAACACATGCTTTTCCAAGCGCAGCCTGCCAAATTCAGAAAATATTAGGAATTAAAAACTGCGCTGCATTTGATATTTCTGCTGCATGTGCTGGCTTCACTCACGCATTAAGTATTACTGATCAATTTATTAAAACAGGAATGGTAAAAAAAGCATTAGTTATTGGTTCTGATGTATTATCTAGAGTGCTAGATCCGAATGATCGCACCACACTAATTTTATTTGGAGATGCAGCAGGCGCAATGGTAGTTGGATGTTCGATGGAGCCAGGAATTTTATCAACCCATTTACATGCAAATGGTAGATATGGTGATTTGTTAACTTTGAGACATCAAGAACATACTAAATTTTCAGAAACAACTTATCTTACAATGTCTGGCAATGAAGTCTTTAAAATCGCAGTGAACGAATTATCAAGTATTGTAGATGAAACATTGGAAAAAAATTCTCTAAATAAGTCAGAATTGGATTGGTTGGTACCTCATCAAGCTAATTTGCGAATTATTCAAGCAACAATAAAAAAACTTGATATACCAATTGATAAGGTCATTATTACCATTGATAGACATGGCAACACTTCCGCAGCTTCTGTTCCAACAGCATTTGACGAAGCAGTTAGGGATGGTCGTATACAACGAGGACAAATAGTATTACTTGAAGCATTTGGTGCTGGTTTTACTTGGGGTTCAGCTATGATTCGTTTTTAAATTATACAGGAAAATAAAATGTCTAATTTTGCGATGATCTTTCCCGGACAAGGTTCTCAATCCATTGGAATGTTAACTGATTTGGCAAGAGAGTTTGCAGTAGTAAAAGAAACTTTTGCTGAGTCTTCTAATATCTTAGAATATGATTTATGGAATTTAGTTCAAAATGGATCTAAAGAAGAATTAAATATAACATGGAAAACTCAGCCAGCTCTTTTATCCGCATCTGTAGCAATTTTTAGAGTATGGCTAGAAAAAAAAGGAAAAATGCCTAAATTTATGGCTGGACACAGTTTAGGTGAATATTCTGCATTGGTTTGTGCTGATGTTATTAGTTTTAAATCAGCAATCAAATTAGTTGAATTACGTGGAAAATTAATGCAAGAATCTGTACCAATAGGTAGTGGTGCCATGTATGCAATTATTGGTCTAGATAATAAATCTGTATTGAAATTATGTCAACAAGCAGAACATGGGCAGGTTGTCTCTATCTCTAATTTTAATTCACCATATCAAGTTGTAATTTCTGGCGAAAAGATGGCTGTTGAAAGAGCTGTTGCATTGTGTAAAATTGCTGGCGCAAAACGTACTTTAAAATTATCAGTTAGTGTACCATCACATTGTGTATTAATGCGTTCAGCAGCAAAGAAATTAGAAGAAGAATTAAAAAAAATTGTATTTAATAAACCTAATATTTTTATTGTAAATAATGTCACAGTTAAAATTGAAAATTCAGTAGATGGTATTAGAAATGCTTTAATTAAACAACTTTACAAACCTGTACGATGGGTTGAAACCATTGAATTTATAGCTAAACAAGGGGTTTCTCAACTATTAGAAATAGGTCCAGGAAATGTATTAACAGGTTTAAACAAGCGTATTGTTAATACAATTAGTTCGGCATCGATTAATGATATATCATCATTGAACGCTGCATTAATAAATAATTGAGGAAAACATGAGTTTTAATGGAAAAGTAGCCTTGATAACTGGAGCAAGTCGTGGTATCGGTCATTCAATATTTAAACTAATGGCTAAACGTGGTGCAAAAGTAGTTGGTACCTCTACAAGCAAAAAAGGTGCTGAATTGATTAGTAGTTATTTTGGAGATAAAGGAAAAGGATACATCTTAAATGTTACAGACTCTAAATCTATTGATAGCACTTTATCTAAAATTCGTAAAGAATTTGGTCAAATTGATATTTTAGTTAATAATGCAGGAATTACGAGTGACAATATATTACTGCGCATGAAAGAAGAAGAGTGGAATATAGTTATTAATACAAACTTAACTTCTATCTTTAATTTATCTAAAGCTATAATTCGTTCAATGATAAAAAAACGTTATGGTCGTATTATATCCATTGGTTCAGTTGTTGGTTCATTGGGTAACATTGGACAGGTAAATTATGCAGCCGCTAAAGCAGGTATTGTAGCTTTTAGTAAATCATTAGCTCGTGAAGTTGCTCGTTTTGGTATTACTGTAAATGTTATCTCACCTGGCTTTATAGAAACTGATATGACTCTAAAATTAACAAATGAACAGCGTGTTAGCATTTTATCTAGCATCCCTTTGGGACGATTAGGTTATTCAAAAGAAATTGCAAATGCTGTAGCATTCTTAGCTTCTGATGAAGCATCCTACATAACTGGTGAAACATTGCATGTTAATGGTGGCATATGTATGATTTAAAAACTAGTTAATCATGTAAATAATTAATTTTAAAATAGCATATAATAATGCAGAATCAGGTTCAAATAGCCAGGATGGTTATACTTTCCTGCATCTAAAATACGAAAACAATCGTGAAATCGAGTTTTAATAGGAATTTAATACTATGAACAATAAAGAAGGGCGTGTTGACAACGATATTGAAAAACGTATTAAAAAAATAATTGCTGAGCAGCTAGGAGTTAAAGATGACGAAGTTACTAATAATTCTTCATTTGTTGAGGATTTAGGTGCAGATTCTCTTGATACTGTTGAACTGGTTATGGCATTAGAAGAAGAGTTTGATACCGAAATTCCTGATGAAGAAGCAGAAAAAATTACGACAGTGCAAGCAGCTATTGATTATATTAATAACAGCAAGTCTTAAGTTTATTATAGATAGCTTTTGTAAACATATTCAGGCGCTTGACCGACCGCCTGAATTTTTACTAAAATAGGAATGTTGCGATACATCTTGATAACATAACAAGATTATTTTAATAGATGTGTGTATACAAAACAAAAAATAAATCTTATTAATAATTTTAATGTTAAAAACAATGATATAACTTTATTTATTTAAAAATCTTAATTATGATTAATATAACATTTAACTAAAAGATATACAAAATAAATTTTTTTTGTTAAAAATAGATCTTCTATTGGTAATCGGTCTATTAAAATATAAAAATTAAAATCATAAAAAATAATCTCATAAATATAACAATTGATTCTAATATTTAGAACGTTAGTTTAATATATAAAACTGTAAGAATTTACTTAGAATGACTTTCGAAAAATACAGAATTTTTATTTTTTTAATCATTACATAATGTGATTCATTTATATTTAAATATTGTTTATATACTCAAATACCAAAGTCTATTTATCTAACTCGTTTATTTAAATAATGAATAACGTCAATAACAAAGTATATTATTTCTTAATTAAATACGCAAATATTAACATTAGAATCAGGAAAGTAAAACAAATAAAGTGCAATTTATGCTACTAGGTTAACATTATTTAATCTATTACAAATATATAATCACTAGTATTAGTTAGAAAGTTGCTTTTTAAATAATGAACAAAATTTTTTATTAACCTATCATTTAGATATTTCAATTTCTGAAGAGAGTATGTGTGCACTAAATATCAAAATAACAAAATTTATTCTTAATTTGTTAATTTTACTGTAATTAATAATTGTATTATATAAGATAGTAATTAAAGAATTAGATTATATAATTTTTTATTATAAATGTATTGCATGATGTAAATATAGTAGCAAAATAAAATATAATAATCTTTGTCATGTATAAACACCAAATTTTTTAGTAGTTGTTCACGAAGCACTTTGTGTATTATTTATTTATAAAATAAAAATTAATTATTAGTTTAGATCATATAAATTTATAACCTATTATTTATTATAATTATCTTATTTAACTAAATGTATCTTTGTTATTTTTTTATTAAAAAATAACATATTTTAAATTAAAATAAATATTGAAAATATTGATAATAAATTATCAAATAATCTGCAGATGAATCTTGTGTTATAATTGTCATTCAAAATCTAAAATATTTAGTATATATAACTAATTTTTAATTTTAATAATTTATATAAATTATTGTTTTTTAAAGTTAATTAATTAATTAATTATCATAAAATATCTTAATTCAAAATATATTTAGGGATTTTTATTAAAATAAATGATAAGATTACAGCACGATGTATAGATAAATAACATATATTGAGTTTTATTAATAAGTTAACATTATGATTTGTTGGGTTAATGATAAGATACAAAATAATATCTCTGCAAT
The DNA here is from genome assembly GCA_046530765.1 of Arsenophonus sp. Taxonomy (GTDB): domain Bacteria; phylum Pseudomonadota; class Gammaproteobacteria; order Enterobacterales; family Enterobacteriaceae; genus Arsenophonus. The sequence goes on along the minus strand of JBHEQS010000006.1, from coordinate 9,824 downwards.
AGACAGAGCTGTTCAATTTGGTGATGGATGCTTTACAACAATCTGCGTTATTAGACAAAAACCTGCTTTATTGACACATCATATTTATCGATTACAAAAATGTGCTAAAAAACTGTTTTTACCAACACCAGATTGGGAAAAATTGAATGATAATATAAATAAAATAGCAAAATTTAATAAAAATGATTTAGCGGTTATTAAAGTTATTATTAGTCGTGGCGAAGGTTGCAGTGGATACAGTGCTAAAGGATTCAAAAAAGCAACTATAATTATTTTATTAACTGATTATCCATCTATTTATTTAAATAAACGACAGACAGGTATTAATTTAATATTAAGCACAATACCAATAAATAATAATCGTTATTTAGCTGGTATTAAACATTTGAACCGATTAGAACAAATATTAATAAAACAACAGATTGATTTATTGAATGTTGATGAGGCTGTTGTAAAGGATGCAAATGATATATTAATCGGATGTTGCGCAGCAAATATTTTTTTTCGTAAAGGAAAAAAAATATATACGCCAAATTTAAATTGCGCTGGTGTTAAAGGTGTAATGCGTAAAAATGTTATTGCTTGTTTATCTAATACTGATTATGAAGTTTTTTATATCAGAGAAAAATATAATATATTGTCGCATTACGATGAAGTAATTATTACTAATGCTTTAATGCCTATATTATCTGTCAACAAAATTCTAATTAAATCACATAAACTAGTAATTAACTATTATTCTCGTGAATTATTTAATTTTCTTTTAAGATTTTGTTTAAGATTAAATTAATTTTGAAATTAACATTATATTAATTTTTTTATACTGTAATATTAGGAAATAAGTATTAAATGAAGTATGTAAGATATATATTGTACTTAATTATTTTTTTGTTAATATTTAATATCTATATTTTTTATATATTTTATCGTCAAATACAAAATTATGGTGATACGGCCATAAATATTCATGAAACAACTATTTTTACTATACCATCCGGCATAGGAAGTGCAGAGTTGGAATTATTATTAATAAATAAAAAAATAATAAATTCTAGCGGCAAATTTAAATGGTTGTTGAGATTAAAACCACAATTATTACAATTTAAAGCAGGAACATATAGATTAGATATTGGAATGTCTTTACTTAAAATGTTAGAAACGTTTTTTGCTAGCAAAGAAACGCAATTTAGTTTGCTATTTATTGAAGGTTCTAGTTTTGAAGATTGGAAAAAAATATTGCGACAAGCCCCTTATTTGAAACAAACTATTAAAAATCAATCTTCTTGTAAACTAAAAAAACAAGTTTATTTACAAACTTATAAGTCACTAGAGGGATTGTTTTATCCAGATACATACTATTATACAGCGAAAGTTACTGATATCGATATATTAAAGCGTGCGCATAAGAAAATGCTAATGGTTATTGAATATGAATGGCAAAAAAGAGCTGAGAATTTGCCATACAAAACATCATATGAAATGTTAATTATGGCTTCAATTATTGAAAAAGAAACTGGTAGCGATATAGAGAAGCCTAAAATAGCTTCAGTATTCATTAATCGATTAAATAAAAAAATGAGATTACAAGCAGATCCTACAGTTATATATGGTTTGGGTAATAAATATCGAGGTATACTTTATCGTAATGATTTATATAATAAGAGTTCTTATAATACATACTTAATTGTTGGCTTGCCACCTTCACCAATTTCTATGCCTGGTAGAGCTTCAATTAAGGCAGCAGCTCACCCTGATAAAACTAATTATTTTTATTTTGTTTCAATGGGTAATGGTAAACATATTTTTACTACTAATTTTAATGATCATAATCTAGCCATTAAACACTATCGTAAAGCAAAAAAAATTAAAAAATAAATGAAAAGTTGTTATATAGTTATCGAAGGCCTTGAAGGAGCAGGAAAAACCACTGCAATAAAAACTATTGTGGAAATTCTTAATAATGTAGGAATAACTGAAATTGATTTTACACGAGAACCAGGAGGAACGCCGTTAGCAGAGAAATTGCGTCAATTAATTAAGCACAGTATTTTAGAAGAACAAATAACTAATAAAGCTGAGCTGTTAATACTTTATGCTGCACGCATTCAGTTAATTGAAAACATTATAAAGCCATCTCTAGCAAATGGAAGATGGGTAATCGGCGATCGACACGATCTTTCATCGCAAGCTTATCAAGGTGGAGGGCGAGGGTTGCCGTCTAAGTTAATTGAATCATTGCGTAATAATATACTTGGTAATTTTAAACCAGATCTAACTTTATATCTTGACATAGAACCATCTCTAGGCTTAAGACGAGCATTATATCGCGATAAACCAGATAGAATAGAAAAAGAGTCATTACTATTTTTTGAAAGAGTTCGTCAAAAATATCTTGAATTAGCAAATGAAGATAATACAATTATTATAATTAATGCTAACAAATCATTAAATGTTGTTAAAAAAACTATTCGCAATGCATTATCAAATTGGTTAATATCTCAAGGTAGGTTAGAATGAACTGGTACCCGTGGTTAAATTATGCATATAGACAAATAATTTCATTCTATCATAAAAATAAAGGACATCATGCGTTTCTATTGCATGCCAATGTTGGAATGGGAAGTGACTCACTTATTTATGCTATTAGTCGTTGGCTAATGTGTCAAAATATATCTGGAATAAAAAGCTGTGGTGTATGCCACAGTTGCCAATTAATGTTAGCAGAAACTCATCCAGATTACCATAAAATTAAAGCAGATAACGGAAAGGACACAATAGGTATTGAAAATATTCGTTATTTAAGTAAAATTTTAATTACTCACTCACAACAAGGAGGTGTTAAGGTTATTTGGTTTTCTTGTGTTGAAGAATTAACTGAAGCAGCAAGTAATGCATTATTAAAAACATTAGAAGCCCCACCTAATAATATATATTTTTTTCTAGAGTGTCGCACTCCATCATTTTTGTTAGGTACTTTACGCAGTAGATGTTTTTATTATTATCTCTCTATACCAGATAGTAAATCTACAATTTCCTGGTTAAAAAATCAAAAAATACTGTTATCATTAATTGATATTAAAACAGCTATAAAACTTAATTCAGGTGCACCTCTTGCAGCCTTATCTCTTTTACAGCCACAGAATTGGATAAAAAGAAAAAAATTTTTTCAATCATTATTGCAGCATTTAGAAAATAAGATGCTTTTCAATTGGCTATCTGAATTGGATCAACCAGACAGTATTGAACGGATTAGATGGCTAATAAGTATTTTATTGGATGCAGTAAAATATCAACAACAATTGGTTAATTATTGTGTTAATCAAGATCAATTATTATTAATCATCAAATTGGCTAGCATTAATTCCGCCAATGTTTTATTAAAAAGTGCAACTGAATGGCAAAAATGTCGCCATCAACTAATATCAGTGATAGGATTGAATCAGCAATTACGATTAATATCTCAGCTAATTAACTGGCAGAGCGCACTTTATCAATATAATTAAAAGAGTTCACTATGTTTCTAGTTGATTCACACTGTCATCTTGATTGTTTAGATTATAAGAACAAACATAAAAATATTAATGATGTTATTGCAAAAGCAATAGATAACGATGTGAAATATATTCTTGCTATTGTTTCAACGTTGGCCGGATTTATTAAAATTAAAGAAAATATTAATCAACATAACAATATAGGATTTTCGTGTGGTATACATCCTCTTAATCTTCATAATGGATTGAATTTTAATGAATTTCTATGTTTAGCAAAATCAAATGAAGTTATTGCATTAGGAGAAACTGGTTTAGATTATCTCAATAAAAATGAGAATACTAAATTACAACAATCATATTTTCGCCAACATATTCGCATAGGTTGTGAATTAAATAAACCAGTTATTATACATAGTAGGTTAGCTAAAAATGATACATTAAAGATATTGACAGAAGAAAAAGTTGGCAATTGCGGTGGAATTTTACACTCATTTACTGGAGATGAACAGATGGCTAAGTCATTATTAAACTTAGGACTTTATATTTCATTTTCTGGTATATTAACATTTCACAATGCAGAACAAATTAGAGTAATTGCTCGTATGGTACCATCGGATAGAATTTTGATTGAAACAGATGCTCCTTACTTGACGCCAGTTCCTTATCGTGGTCAAGAAAATCAACCGGCTTATGTAAGAAATGTTGCAGAGGTTTTATCAAAATTAAAAGGGGTTGATATTGAAGAAATTGCACAAATTACTACTAAAAATTTTTTCGATCTTTTTCACTTGACAATTAAACACAATTAAGAAACCAGTAATCTTCATAAGATAAATTAAAAGATTAAATTATGCCAGAAGAAACAATTTTTAGTAAAATTATACGCCATGAAATCACTGCTGACATTGTTTATCAAGATAAACTAGTGACGGCATTCAGGGATAAGCAACCGCAAGCTCCAGTCCATATTCTAATTATTCCTAATATTTTAATCGCTACTATTAATGATGTAAAATCTGATCATAAAAAAACATTAGGACATATGATTACGGTTGCTGCAAAGATCAGTAAACAAGAAGGAATTTCTGAGAAAGGGTATCGTCTTATTATGAATTGCAACAAACACGCTGGTCAAGAAATTTCTCATATTCATATGCATTTGTTGGGAGGTCATCCTTTGGGCCCTATAGTAGCAAAATAATTGATAAATTTAAAATAATTATTTTGTTTATCTATTAATTATAAATAGATAACAACAATTTTATTAATTTATTTTTAATTGTTAAGAAATTTATATTAATATTTATATTAGGTTTTATTATTTATTTTATCTTATAATTTAAAGGACATAAGGAAAAGAATAAATGAGATATATTTTTCAACTTGTAATTGTAATGTTATCATTAATCGGATGCTCATCAATAATTAATAAAAAATCAGAAGTTACAATTACAGATAAGTCTAATGATCCAAAAGACAAATCAATAACATCAACCTATTTATATACTGTACCACAACTTCCAAAAATAAAAAAAATAGATTGGTTAACTACTGTCATTCCTTTAATCAATCAATTGGTACAAGCTCACAGTATTAAATACGGAGAAGTTTTATTAATTCCTTCAATGAAAAATAATACTAATATGTCAATTCAATTAATGCAAGCAACAGATTCTATTGTTGATGCTATTAATAATAAAAATTTATTTAAATTAGTTCCTAAAGATATGATATCGAGAGCACATAAAGCTTTGGGATTATCTCATGAAGATAGTTTAGTTACTCGGAGTAAAGCTATTGGATTGGCTCGTTATGTACAGGCTGATTATGTGCTTTATTCTGTAATTTCAGGAAATGAAAAAGAAAATAAAATTGAAATGCAGTTAATTAAAGCACAAACTGGTGAGATCTTTTGGACTGGAACAAATAGCATTGAACAAAAATCTTATTATATTAATATATAAGGTAACTTATTATTAATAATAAGTTACAAGAAATACTTATATTATAAGCAATTTTATAATTTTATTCTACCATATATAACTTATAATAATTAAAGCTTTGAATAAAATAAAATTCTTACTAAATAACATTGAGTAAGAATTAATAATATAAAACAAGTTACACACATATAATTTTATGTTAGTATTTATACTAAATCAATAATTAATTAAAATTCAAAAATAATTAGTACTAAATTTATTTTTTTTGCCATTTTAATAGAATTATAAATTTAATTAAAATTTTACTTCTGTAGAAAAATAAAGATATTGATAATTTTTAAAATATTTTTTTTTAAAAACATACAACAAATGATTTAATTTTTAATTATAGCATTATAGTTAGATTATCTTTATACAAAAAGCAAAAAAAATCAACAAGAAAAATTATCTATAATAATAGTAATGTATATGAAGTGTTTTATATAGATTTTATCTTTATAATACAGAAGTTTAATAAATCATTATTAATCAAATATTGAACAATATTAATTATTTATTGAAAGTAAATATATAGAAATAATTTTGTTTTTTTTAAAAATTACAACAAATTGTTTAAAAATTATTTATGATCAGTTGCACGCATAAATTTATCATTCTAAAGATTAATTCCAATATCATAAAAAGATAGTATACAAAATATAAAATTATGTATCTTTCTTATCAAGTAAGAAGATACATAATGTAGAGTTGTTTAAAAAGTATAAATAGCAATCTGTTTTACGCATCGAATTAATTAAATTCTTATTCATATATTTAAATAAAATTATAGAATCTTGTTTATTACAATAGATTTGAAAGCATAAGTATATTATAAACTACTTAAAATATGAAATTTCAATAAAATTTATAATCATATACAGATGCTGTTATAATAATATAATTATAATTAATACATATAAAATAAAAAAAACAAATAGAAACTAGATGTCGCAATAAAATTTATTTTTATAAATGATTTTTCTTATAATGCTTTGTGTCGTTTTTATAAAATAGTGCAAATGTCAAATAACTAATCTTATAGTGGTAATATATTACTTTTAAAGTATAATCCATATATAGTGCGAATATAAATATGCAAAAGATTAACACTAAAACTTTTCAGGGATTGATTCTAGCATTGCAAGATTACTGGACTGAACAAGGATGCGCAATTGTTCAAGCATTAGATATGGAAGTTGGCGCAGGGACATCACATCCGATAACTTTCTTACGCGCTCTAGGGCAAGAGCCTATTGCTGCCGCTTACGTTCAAGCAACTCGACGACCAAGCGATGGAAGATATGGAAAAAATCCTAATCGACTTCAGCTTTATTATCAATTTCAAGTTGTTATTAAACCTTCACCGTATAATATTCAAGAGTTATATCTTAATTCATTAAGATCATTGGGATTAAATCTTAATATTCATGATGTTCGATTTGTTGAAGACAACTGGGAAAATCCAACTTTAGGGGCTTGTGGACTTGGCTGGGAAGTTTGGTTAAATGGAATGGAAATTACACAGTTTACCTATTTTCAGCAGATGGGTTGTTTAGAATGTAAACCAATTACAAGTGAGATCACATATGGACTTGAGAGATTAGCTATGTATATTCAAGACGTTGATAATGTATATGATTTGCTTTGGCATGATGGAACTTTAGGAAAAACAACCTATGGTGATATTTATTATCAAAATGAACTTGAACAATCTACTTATAATTTTGAATATGCAAATATTGATTTTTTATTTAAACGTTTTGAAGAATATGAAAAAGAAGCACAATATTTATTAACACTGGAAACACCGTTACCTTTGCCAGCTTATGAACGCATTTTAAAAGCCGCTCATGCATTTAATTTATTAGATGCGCGAAAATCAATTTCTGTCACTGAGCGACAATGTTATATTATGCGTATTCGAACATTAACTAAATTGGTTGCAAAAACTTATTATGCCTCTCGTAAAATACGAGGTTTTCATATCTGTAAAAATAAGAACTAATAGGATATCATTATGCAGAATACTTTCCTGGTTGAAATCGGTACTGAAGAATTACCACCAAAAATTCTTCGTTCATTAGCTGTATCATTTTCTAAAAATTTTAAAAATCAATTAAAACAAGCTAATATTTATTATGGAAAAGTTCTTTCTTATGCATCTCCACGCCGTTTGGGATTAAAAGTAAACAACCTAATTGTTGATCAATTTGATAGCAAAACAAATAAACGATATAAAACAATTAGTCATATTTTTGATGATAAAGATAAATTGACAGATGAATCTAAAAATTTGGATATAAGTTGCAGAATACCAATTAAAGAAGATGAATGTTTGGTTGCTAATAATGTAGAGTCATTATTTTATAAAGCAGTTAAAAAAGGCTACGGCGTAGAAGAAATTTTTGTAAATATGGTATCTAATGCACTAAATGCGTTGATCATTCAAAAACTAATGAGATGGGGAAGCAATGAAATACAATTTGTTCGTCCTGTTCACACATTAATTATGTTATTAGGCAATAAGTTGATAAAAGGTGAAGTATTAGGTGTTCAGAGTAATCGAATTATTAATGGACATAGATTTATGGGTGAACCTAAATTAACTATTTATTCAGCTGAACAATATCCTGAAATCTTACATGAGTGTGGAAAAGTTATTGCTGATTACGAAGAGCGCAAGACTTTAATAAAGTATGAAGCAAATAAGATAGCAAAACAATTAGGTGGTATTGTTGAATTGCCTGATTTTTTACTAGAAGAAGTAACATCATTAGTTGAATGGCCTGTTGTATTAACTGCAAAATTTGAACAAAAATTTTTAAAGTTACCTCTAGAAGCTTTGGTTCACACAATGAAATATGATCAAAAGTATTTTCCAATTTATGATCAGATTGGAAATTTGATGACTAATTTTATTTTTGTTGCAAATATTGAGTCTTCTGATCCTCAACAGATCATTTCTGGTAATGAAAAGGTAATTCATTCGCGATTAACGGACGCTGAATTTTTTTTTAAAACTGATTGCGAAAAGCGTTTAGAAGAATATTTACCACAGCTAGAAACAATTTTATTTCATAAACAACTTGGTACATTGCTTGATAAAACAGATAGATTAAAAAAATTAGTTGTATGGATAGCAGATAAAATAGGTGCTGATGTTAATCATGCTGCTCGAGCTGCTTTATTGTCTAAATGTGACTTAATTACCAACATGGTATTTGAATTTACTAATACGCAAGGTATTATGGGAATGCATTATGCTCAATTAGATGGTGAACCAGAAGATGTAGCAATTGCAATTAAAGAACATTATAAACCTTGTTTTTCTGGTGATAAATTACCTTTTAATAATGTTTCAGCAGCTCTAGCTATAGCTGACAAAATAGATACATTGGTAGGAATTTTTGGTATTAACCAGCATCCAAAAGGAGATAATGATCCATTTGCATTACGACGAGCAACAACTGGAGTGTTAAGTATTATTATTGAAAATAGTTATAATCTTGATTTATTAACTTTAACTCATTATGCTGCTAAACTATATGGTAATAAATTAACCAATAAAAATGTTATCGATGATGTTATCAAATTTATGCTTAGACGTTTTTGCTCATGGTACCAGAATCGTGGATACCGCACAGACACCATCAAGTCTGTTTTAAATAGGCGTCCAACAAGACCAACAGATTTTGATGCTCGAGTCAAGGCTATTACTCACTTTCGTACTTTACCAGAAGCAAATTCGCTTGCATCAGCCAACAAACGAGTTATAAATATTTTAAATAAGTCAAATGAGATACTTAATGAAAATGTTATTAGTACATTACTAAAAGCGCCAGAAGAAATAATATTATCGAAACATTTAGTCGTTCTAGAAGACAAGTTAGCACCTCTTTTTGCTACTGGACAATACCAGAGTGCATTAATTGAATTAGCTTCATTGCATGAAGTAATTGATAATTTTTTTAAAAATGTAATGGTTATGGACAATGATAAACTGTTAAGAATTAATCGTTTAAGATTATTGAATAAATTACGCAATTTATTTTTACATGTAGCAGATATCTCTCTATTAAGTAATTCATTAGAAGTTAAAAATTAATCAAATTACCTCTTATAAAATTTTAATTTTAATTGCAAAGCATCCTATTATTAAAAATAATAATGTTATTTAATATTATTACTTTATGATAATAAAGTAATAATATTAAATATTTAAAAAATTAAATATGAAGAACTAGGTTTTTACTCATAATAAAATACAAGTTATTTGTTATATTTTTAAGGTAAAATACTGAATTTTAAAATAAATAAATTTTAATTATTGTATAAAGATATAAACACTTTA
>JBHEQS010000005.1:0-115760 GCA_046530765.1 Arsenophonus sp. | reverse complement strand
ATTACTCTATATTCTTAAAAAGAAGTATATAATTAATTTTAAAAAAAATATAGATTATTCTTTTACATTAATATATCAATTTTCATGTGTTAATTAATTAGACTAATTAACACATACATTATTAGTATACAATTTAGTGTTAAAGCACGTATAAGTTAATTAATTTAAAAACTTTAAAATATATTAAGTTATACAAATTAAATTTTAAAATTCTACATTTAATATATTTTTTATTTTATAAATAAAAAATATAAATATTATAGTAACAAATAAATAAAATATATTAATATCAGTTAAAATAATTTTATTAAAAGTAATATGTTATATAACATATTAGAATTAATATTAGTTTTTTGTTAATGATATAAGTTAATTATAACCATATTGATCTTTATAGGATAATTATTAGTATCTAAAAGATAATAAATAAACTTACTTTTATCACAAAATATTAATATATTTCATTTATTTTGATTAATTTATACTTTTTAATAAAAAAACTCATAAGTTTTCATTTGAAATGCTAATGTAATGGTATTATTTTTGAATTTTAATAATTATTTTTTATATTGTGTGATATTTTTAATGCTAATTTTATAATCTTTTACAGATAGTATAAGGCATTATATGTAAAACTCATTTGTTTTATATAATTTAATATAATATTGTCACGTAATTTATATAATACTCACAATGTTTTATGTATTTAATATTCATTATTATTAAATACATAAAACATATATAACTGAAATCAATCATTTAGTATATGTAATACATTTGAAAATATTTTATAAATATCATATTCATAAAATATTATTATTTTAGTTATCTAGCAAAATAATAATTAAGAAGCGCTAGTTATTGTTTTTTTAAACATATAACACATTTGATAAATTATTTAAATTTACAAAAAAATTTTATATAAAACATTTGTTAGCATGATGTAAATAAATTAAAAATTATTTTTTTATATTAAAACATTGTATATAATTAAATTAATACTTTTAATAAAAAATCTATTTATAAACATTATTTTATGAAAATATCATAATACAGTATACAATTTTTTAATCTTTATCTTTACTTTGTAAAAGTATCTCTCAATTTTACAGTTCGATTGAATACGAGATGCTCAGTAGTATGATCATAAGCATCAGCACAAAAGTATCCTTCACGTTCAAATTGATATGTTTTTCCAGGATGAGCTAAAATTAAAGTTGGTTCTACAAATCCATGTTTAATTATTAAAGAATTTGGATTAATTTTGACTAAAAAATCTTCCTTAGCTGTAGGATTTGTCACGGTAAATAAGAGATCATATAACCTAATTTCTGCTGGCAAACAATGTAATGCACTTACCCAATGAATAACTCCTTTTACCTTACGACCGTCTCCAGGGTTTTTATTTAATGTATTAAAATCACAAGTACAATAAATCGTAGAAATATTGTATCCTATATCTTTATCAATTCGATTAGCTTTTATAATATAAGAATTACGCAAACGAACTTCTTTTCCTAAAACCAATCGTTTATATTCTAGATTTGGTTCTTCGCTAAAATCAGACCGGTCGATATAAAGCTCTCTAGTAAACATAACTCGACGTGTTCCCATTTCAGGTTTATTTGGATGATTATGCATAGTTAGAGGTAGTTCATTAACAGTCATATTTTCAATCACTAATTTTATTGGATCTAACACAGCCATTGCCCTCGGTGAATTTTGGTTGAGATCATCACGAATGCAAGATTCCAACACTCCTATTTCAATAGTATTATCTTGTTTAGTTACTCCAATGCGCCTACAAAACTCTCTAATTGATGCGGCTGTATAACCACGTCGGCGAAAACCTGAAATTGTTGGCATTCTAGGATCATCCCATCCTTTAACTTTATTTTCTTTTACTAATTTATTTAATTTTCGCTTTGACATCACTGTATATGCAAGATTTAAACGAGAAAACTCATACTGTTTTGGATGACAATTAATAGTAATATTATCTAATATCCAATCATATAACCGTCTATTATCTTGAAACTCTAATGTGCAAAATGAATGAGTAATTCCCTCTATTGCATCCGAAATGCAATGAGCAAAGTCATACATTGGATAAATGCACCATTTATTACCCAATTGATGATGTTTAGCATATTTTATTCTATATAATACAGGGTCGCGCATAACAATAAAAGGAGATGACATATTAATTTTAGCACGCAAACAAGCCTTTTCTTCTTCAAATCCACCATCTAGCATTTTTCTAAATAGCTGCAAATTTTGATCAATACAACGATTGCGATATGGACTGTTTTTACCTGGATTCTTTAAAGTTCCTCTATATTCATGAATATCAGCAGGACTCAATTCATCAACATAAGCTAATCCTTTTTTAATGAGTTCAATAGCATATTGACAAAGATCGTTAAAATATTGTGATGAATATTTAACATTACCACTCCAATTAAATCCTAGCCACTTAATATCTTCTTTAATTGAATCTAAATATTTAATATTTTCTTTAACTGGATTTGTATCATCAAAACGTAAATTGCATTGACCATGATAATCTTTTGCAATACCAAAATTTAAACATATTGATTTTGCATGACCAATATGTAAATAACCATTTGGTTCGGGAGGAAAACGGGTGTATATATTAGTATATTTACCTGTAGATAGATCTTTATCAATAATTTTACGAATGAAATTTTTTTTGTTAATATCTGTCTCATTCATTATGATAGTCCTTAATTAAAAACATGATAACGATTTTATCACTTACTATACGTAAGTAAGAAACAATTATTTATTAATATGTATTATTATAGTTTATTTAATTAATAAGAATCATAAAGAAAAATATGAAAGCTTACAATCTTTTTTATTTTATTAATTAATTGCATAGATATGCTAATAAATTATAATAATAAAACACATTGCTTTAATAAATTATAAATTTAATTGATGATATATATCATTGTATTGCTTTTAATATTATTATTTTTAATAATGATTGATATTGATAATAATCATAATTATAGTTAATTTACAATTAGATTATTTTAGATGACAATTTTAGTAAAATAAATTCTTATATAATATCACTTTCAGAATCACAATTAATTTACTTAATCACCAAATCATATATAGATAATGAATATTGCAAAAATTTTATGTGTAAAATTTATAAATAGAATGAATCCTATTACTAATTATTAATATTGCCACTAATTTATAGTAAAAACTATTTAACACGCATGGTTATTTTTTTTTATTTTTACTTCTACTTGTTTATTATCTATCCTCTTTTAGCAAAATTTTATATTAAATACTTTTGTGTAAAAATTTTTTATATAATTATTTTGCTCATACTAACTTACATTCTATAACAATAATTTAAACATTATGTTTTTTAAACAAATATTTTTGTTATTTTTTTTATTAATCATTAATAATATGAATATTTTTATAAATAGCATATAGAATCAAAGAAGTGATATAGGAATTAATTAATATTAAACTATAACTTTTGGTAATTGTTATAAAATATTTATGTTATTTAAGCACATGATTCTTATTCTTCTTTAATATCTTTATTATAATTAAAGTTTATAATTGTATAATTTATTTTTATTAACTTATATTTATAATAAATATAAGTTAATAAAAATAAATTATACGTAGTTAAAAATTAACACATATATTATTCCATTAATTGATTGATAATAAATTAATTGAATATAAAAGACTTAATTATAATTTTATTATAAATATTAATTATTTATATTATTTAATAGAAATCATTGAGTCTTAAAATAAAAAACTTAAATATTAAGAATATTTAAAGATTTTATATAGGCTTTTCGCCAAATTTCTAGTTATTAATTAGATTGAGTATAAATCTACAATTTAACTAAATTAAAAATTCATTTATAAAAATTAAAATATATATTAAAGAATATTAAGTTTACCACCAAACGTAATGTTAGTTTGTGCTCCATTTAGTTTTTATCAACTTATAATTTTTAATCTATTTTAAAAACTAACTATTATTTATAAAAATTTACACATCACAAATAAGATAAATATTAAAATCTAATCATTACAGATGATATAAGTTTATTTTTTATAGTCTCTGCATTAATGATAGTTGTTATCATAGATGTTAGTGTTGTTATATTTGCATAAACTAATTTTCTAAATAAATACTATTATAATAATAGTATTGTTAATAAATTATTTACAAGAATATTATAATGTGTTTATTGGTAGATCAATTAAAGAACTACATATATCTATTTGCACAATTGGAAAGATTTATGTGTAATATCTGTTTTTATAAACGTAATGATATTTTATAAATTATTATAGAGCATGATAATAACTTTAGAGTATGGTAATAACTTAATTTATTGATAACTTCACAATAACTATAATTAATTCTATAGATTTAATATGAATATATAAGAAAGGTAAATTTTTACAAAAAAAAAGTAAAAATTAAATTAATTTACTATATTGTATTTTGATATGATTATAAAATTTTATCTATTTTTTCTAAATAGTCATAAATGATGAATATAAATAATATTTTGAAATATAAAGAATTTTTAGATTTTAAGAATTATTTTAAATATTATACATTTACAAAAAGGTAATTAACAATATTTTTATATATAAAACAGTACAAAGATAATATGGAATGAGCTCTTTGCATTGCAATTAAATATTTCATAATTGATGATAATAAATTATATAATCTAATAAATTATAGTAAAATATAATTTTAGTTTGATAATTATTATTTATATATTGTATATAATATAATTTAAAATATTAATTTTATAAAAAATTAATAGGTTATGTTATGATTTTATCATAATATTTATGTATTTTATATTTACTGCTTCAATGTTAAGTCAAGAAATATAATCTAAGCAAATATTTATTTTATTGATAATAATATCACATGTTTCTTAAACATTTAATATTACTATTAAATGTTTATTTTTTGTTGCTCTCATATGATAACTATAATCAAAGATTATAAATATAATAATTGCAATAATTAATATTACATGCATAAATTTTAGTAATTATTTATGATCTAAATATTTTGAATTTTCGCATATTTTTTTTAAAATTAACGTTTTAAATAACTTATAATTAACAATTAAGAGCTTTCTGATTAAAATATTAACTATTTTAATCAAAATGTTTTTAAAAACATAGTATTGATTCTATAATATATTTAATGATGTAATGTTTTATGATATATATCAACACATGATATGTAAAATTATAAATGAAATAAATTTTAGCATTTGTTATAATACCATATCATTATTAATTTATATCGAATAGTTTCTTATGTTTTATCTATAGATAGTAATACTTATGAGTTTTTAATTAAAAATATGAGTATCTAGTTTTACTTTTCGATAAAATAATCTTTAGTTTTTTATAAATTTTTAAAAGTTTTTTAAGTTTAAATATGGCTGCATTCTAAAATAATATCAGCAGCTTTTTCAGGCAAACTATATAAATCTTGTGTATCAGCAAAATTTCTAGCAGATTTACTCCATTGATTTAATAAAGAGTTATTAATTAAACTTAAAGATAAAGCATTATTAAGATTTTCTTGCTTATAAGGTTCATTTATTACTATACCACAATTTGCTAGTTTAACATAGAATGCGTATCCACAAACTTCTGTAGTTATTACAGGCAACCCAGCAGCAATTGCTTCTATCAATACTATACCAGCAGCTTCTTGATAAGCTGGATGAATTAGAATGTCTGCTGCAGCCATAAACTCAGCTACATTATTACTTCCAAGAAAAAATAAAATTTGTTTATGGATGCCTAATTTTCTGGCCATGCGTTTATAACGCTCAGGCTTATCCTGTCCTACAATTATTAATATAGTTTTGTTTTTTATATCTTTCGGCAATGCAGCAATTGATTTGAGTGTTCTGTCTACTCCTTTCCTCTTAAAATCTGAACCAATTTGTAATACAAGAAATTGATTTTTAGAGATATTATTTTTTTTACGATAAATTATTTTAGCATCATCAATTTGGTGATCATACTTTATGTTATATTCAACACAAGGTGGCAATAGATAAAAACGAGAAAAATGTGTTCTATAATATTTTTTAAAATCATTAATTTGATGTTGAGTAAGCATTAATAATTTGGTGTGACTGTTTACATCAAAAACAGATTTCTCATAAGTTATATAATGTTTGTATCGTTTTGTAAACTTATAAAAAAAACATTTTTCTTTTTTAACTTTTTCTGCGTAACAAATATCTGCTGCATAATAAATATCTAATCCAGGCATTTTATTAAAACCAATAATTATGTCTGCACTATGTTGAGTTAAATGTGTTTTTACTTTAAGATAAAATTCTTCGTTGCGTTTATGATTTGTGTATGATTTAACTGGTATTATGATAACGTTAATATTAGAAGGAATTTTACAATCCCAAACCATTGTGTAAACACGTATTTGATGTCCTTTTTTTTGACAAGCATTTAAGATTTGTATAAAATTTCTTTGTAGTCCGCCAAAAGGGAAGTATTTGTATAGACAAAAAGCAATCTGCATATTGTATTATATCTCTATATTAAGTTTAATTATTCATATATTAATAATTAATATATGAATAATTAAACAATATTTTTAACAGTAATTACTAATAAATAGTTTGATTAGTATGATATTTATATGGTTTAGTTATTTCATAATTATAGATTAAAAATTGAGTAATATTATTGTACTTTATTATTTCTAATAATAGAAATATATAGTGCTAAATAATATAATAGTTATTTTTAACTATACTGCAATATATAATTATTCTGAATATAAATCGATAGATAGAACTGAATAACTAGTTAGATAAACATATTTATAGAATATTATTTTTATATAAATTATATAAATAAGATTAATAACGTTACTATCAAATACGTTACTATCCAATATTAGATAGAAGATAAAATAATACTTACTGAAACATAAATTTAATATAATTCGATATATTATACATTGTAAATAACCTTAGAAAATTTTTATCATTTTAATATTTGAATTTTGTATAATTTTTTACAATATAATTATTGTGTTTGTCAATATAAATTAATTGA
Organism: Arsenophonus sp.; assembly: GCA_046530765.1. GTDB lineage: Bacteria > Pseudomonadota > Gammaproteobacteria > Enterobacterales > Enterobacteriaceae > Arsenophonus. The sequence continues at coordinate 108,605 of JBHEQS010000005.1, read as the reverse complement.
TAATTAATTTATATTGACAAATTATATTAAAGCCACAAATATATTTGAATGCAAATATTAAATTTAAGTAACTTTAATATAAAAAGATTTTATCTTATAATGTATTTTAATTAATTCAAGAAATATATAAAATATATGTAAGTAGTTTTTATATATATTATTAAATTTATTAGTAACTTTTTCTTAAAAATATATTTTATATAACAATAATACATTGATGAGTTGAATTATCATATAAACAAAATTAATTAATATTATTATATTAATTAATGCACTTGCATTATTTTTTAATACATTTTATTAGATTAATTTCTTTTTTTAAATAAAATTGATATAAAAACAGGAATTTTATATATGTATAATTTTTAAATGCTCAAATGATTAATGCTCTTGTAACCTATATAAAAGAAATTTCGTTTTTATTATTGAAATTTTAAATATTATTAAAAATAATTTTAATAAAATATTATTAGTAAATATAAATTAATATAGTAAAATAATATTTATTTGCTTTTATTTTAATATTACTTATTATTTAATAATGAATTCATAATAAATTTATTAAAAAGTAGAATTTTTTTTAAAAGCATAGATAAAGATTAATTCTTGTATTTTTATCAAGTAGTTATATGTATAAGAACAATATTATTATATTTTTACATATAATATAAGTAAAATTTGTATAGTTTATGATATTTAAAATTAAATAACATAAATATAAAAGAGATATTGGATACTTATAATTTTAAATCTTATTAAATTAATTTACTCAACTCTCTCTTTGCAAATTGCAAAATTATATATAATTACAAACAAAGAATATATGTAATAGGATTAAGATATAAAATATTACAATCTAAAAAAAACTAATCTATTCTATTCTTTTGTATACTAATCAACAAATTAGTTTACAACTATATCATATAATTTTTAAACTTCTCTATTTACTAAAACTAAATTGATTTATCATAAAAATATTTCTTATTAATCTTATTGATAAATATATATGCTATAAATAATAATTTTATTACTATTTATAGCATAATATCATGAAACTTCTTTAGTAATAATAGTTAATACTTTTAGCAAACTCATCTAGTATAGTTATTTATCTGACGTATTATATAAATTAAATTATTCTGTATTTAACATTTTTTTTAAAAAAAATGATAAGGCAATAATTCTCTATATTTTTATATTTCAAATTATAAAAATAAACTTTTTTCACTTATTATTATATTTGATATAATGTAGATTTTTAATCATACAAGTTTTCATAAAACATAAAAACATATTTATAATTATTCCATAATACAATACTCACTATAACTTTTAATAAATTAAATTATATTAATTTAAATATTTTTATTCTTATTGATAGAATAGATTATACATAAAAATAAATGTAAGCATTTAACTTCAGTTATTGACAATAAATATATTGTGTATAAATTACTATAATTAATAACTTATTTATAAATAGTAAATTATTTGTAATACGACTTAATAGCTTTCACAAACTATTAATATAAAAGATGTCATGAAACTATTCGTCACATCAAATCGTAGTATCTTACTGTAATTTGATGTTATGTATATAACTAGATACATAACTTTAGTCATTAGGAATCTCTTTACTTCACTATTAACAATCAATAATTTTTATATATAAAATAAACTAACTTTTAATAATTACAAATAATATTTTTATGATAATAATTAACTATTTAAATTACTACTAGTTTAGTAGCTATCAAATCATTTAAAAAGTCTAATTTTATTTAAAAACTATTTTAATGATCAAAATTAAAATTTATTTAAATGTAAAAATAAATTAAATAAAAATAATTTAAAATACTAGTATAAATTTTGATTAACTATAAAAGATTAATTTATTTAAAAATATAATTTATAATTTTAAATTTTTTGCACTTATTAATTTTAACTATTTATTTATAATATATTAACTAAACAAAACTAAAATTAATATAAAAATTAAAAAAATAATTTTTTATATTAATATCTTATTTCTATTCATATTACATAATAAAACTTAAGACATTTTAGTATAGGTAATTATGAATTTTAAGTACTTAAAATTTTCCAAATAAATTATTACTATTATAAATATTTGTAATTCTAATAATAATCTTGATATTATTTAATATATTTTCTAGTATTGATTTATTAATTTTAATATTGAAATTTTGTTTGTTTAAACGTAATATAGTTCAATTAGAATGGATTGTGAGAACAATTATTAAAAACTACTAAGTAGTTTTTAATAATTAATCTTTCTTTTTTGTTAAGAGGCAATATTTACAAAAAAAATATAATATAAATTTAGTCTTTTCTAAAATTATACATCATTAAGTATATTTTAGATCAAAAGTTATTTTGATTTTAGATTAGTTACTTACATGTATTAATTATTGATTATATTGCTAGGTATTAACTAATAGTATGAATTGTAGTGCATATATACATTGATAAATTTAATCACTATTATTTTAAATAAATTTTACTATAATAAAATAAGTTAGAAATTATATCAATTACAATACGATGTATAACTCATTAACAAATATATTATATATATTATGTTTTATGATATAGCATTAAACATTTATACTCAAAAATATAAATATAAATATAAATATAAATAAATTCATTTTAAAATAAAGATTGTGCAGTTTTACTCTAAAGCATGATATTTAATAATACATAGAACATTTAAACAATTTTTAATATTTAAAAATTAAAAGTTGATAATATTGTTATGATTACATGCTTTATTTGTTTAAACCTATAAAGATATAGTTAGTGCAAAAACATATATCTGAAATAATTATAATTTTTTTTATTATAACGAAAAAATATAAAACAGTATCACTAAATAATTAATTATCTATAGTATTTATAATTAATATTATTATCATAATTTACATATTTAGTATTTTTTTTATCACTATTAATTAATTTTTATAATAAATTTATATTTTATTTATTTTTATTAAAATATTAATTTATTAATTTTTAATAAAGTAAAGTGAATTGCTTTTATACTTACAATTTAATAAATGATTTTATCAAGCTAATATAGTATTATATTAGTATTCTACTATTTCTGTTTTAATAAAATATTTAATAATTTATTATCTATTAAGAATAATTATCTAGATAATATAATAACTATGATCTATAAAGATCATAGTTATTATCACAAATATAGTAATAGTAATTTTAAATAAAGTAGATAAATATACATGTGTATTTATGATAGTTTATTTTCTAGCATTTAATTCAATATAAAACAGTTAAAGAACATAAATAATATCATTAATTTTATATTATAATTGTCTAATTAATATATAATTTCAATAAAATATAAAATAATTATTATATATACTAATGTGGTATATATAATTGACAAAATAATTTCATAAATCTAATAATATCACATTATAGCTATAAGTATTTATGTTGATATTATCATCATAACAGTAAGTAAAGTGATACAGAGAATTAATAAAACTGAAAATATTTAAATTATATGATAAATGCCAAATAAAATAGATTATTATAGTAATTATTAATATAATGATACCATTAATCTATAAAGTAATCAACGTCATCAACAAAATATATTATTATAAATAATGAATGAATGAATGAATAAGTAAGTAAACTACTAATGACATTAAACACTCTTATATAAAATAGATATTAAATTATTAAATAATGTATAAACAATAACACTAAGTACTAATAATAATATTTAACCTTCTTCATAGAAGAAGGTCTTTTATTAAACGCTAAATATATTAAAACTATAAAATAGCAATTTTACTAGAAGTTTCTAAAAATATTAATACTAATCTATATATAATGATAAATATAGATATTAATAATTGAAGAGTCGAAAAAGAAGGTTTAAAATAATTACAATCAAGATCATACCATATAAACTATAATACATTAATTTATAGTAAATAATATTATTATTTAGTATAAAATTTAATTTTAAAATACAAACTTACATAATTATGATAAAGCAATTGTATTAAGAACAATAAAAATATAAAAACTAACTAAGATTGTAACATATATTTAATGTCATCTTTTTCTGATCATTTCCAAATAAATGTATAATATAGCCAACAAATCTAAATTATAGAAATTTAACTTATTTAATACAAATAATAATGTTGTGATAAATAAAATTATTCTTTTATTGTCTTTGTATTATATGAACAATCTATAGCCATAATTTTATATTCTAATAGTAAAAAAATAAAAAAAATAATCATATTATACAAAAAATAAATGTTTAAACTAATAAACTTATTTTAATAGAAATCTATCACTAATTAAAATAATGAATATTAATTACAATTTACAATAAGGTAAATTTAATTAATAATGAATTAATTAAATGATAACATTGACAAAATTTTGATAATTTTAATGTTATATAAAAGAAAACAAATAAAAAATGATCGAAATCTGTATTGTATGATCTGTATGAAATTAATTATTTAAAACTTATTGTTATTATAAAAATTATTTACTTAATGTTAAAAATAAAATATTTTATAATATAAGAAGAAATTTTATAATATCTATTTAAATTATCTAACTATGACTGAAGAACAAAATGTAGTGCTACAAATAGTAATTATAACTATTGAAAAACTAAAATTTAGTTACAGTTTAAAACTTGTAACGTTTTTTTTGAATTTTCTAGTCCAATACTAGAGTTAGTACATTATTTTAAATACATAGATAGGCATAAATATTAGATAGAATAATATAATGTATATTATAAATTAGAATACTTAAAAGCACAAAATAACATTATAAATTTTATAGATAAATTATAATGACTTAATATTAAAACTAAAATAATTACAATATATTAAATAAGCTAATTAATTTCTCTAATTTCTTCAATCAAAAAATATTGCGCATTACAAATAATAAATAAATATGATATATAGTAATTATTAAAACTGCGACTTATATATATACTATTAGTTATAATATTTAAGATTTGATCTTGATAACTAAATAGAAACTGAAGAAATTATGACAATAACAAATATTAATATGTTAAATAGTTATAAGTAACCATAAGTTTAATATCTGAACATTAAAATTATATAGATTTATATATAAAATATATTATAAATATTTCAAGTGTCATTGAGATAAATGTAAATTACTTTTATATGCAATTTAAAAACAATAAACTATAAGTTCCGTTTTAAAGATAGTATTAAAAATATAAATACTTTTTCTTGTGCAGATTGATCTTCTTTGTTTTTAATACAGAAATAAAAATTTCTCAAATTAATTTTATATAAAAATAATATAAAATTATGAATACTAATAAATATTGTCTAAAGAAAGATATTTTTTATTTAACAGATAGTAATTATAGATTAGTTACTTCTTATTAACTAATTGTTAATCTTTAGATAATTGAATAATTAATTAATAATTATTCAATAATTTTAAACAAGACGATAAACTCATTTTAGTATATACAAAATAAGTATATTTAAATTACTTACTATATTATTATATATATTTTTAAGAATTTATGCATACAATTGAAAATCAAGAAATATATATAAATTGGATAATTTTCAGAAAAATAAAAATTAAAAATAAATAAATGATATTAAAATTTCCGATCTTTAATTAAAATTTAGACACATACAAACAATAAGAAATCTAATTAGATTAATTTTTACTCAAAAATTTAATTAATAAAAAAATTTCATAATATCAATTATGATTATAATTTGTAATTATTATATAGGATCGATAGACAGAACAATATTAACACTAAATGTAGTATATATGGCATAAAAAATGGAATTATTTAAGATAATACAAAAAATTAATTAGTAGTAATATATAATCAAAGTAGAATAGAAAATAGCAAAGTCAACTAAATTATAAACAATGAAAATATAGTGATTCTTATTTTTTAAATCCATCTTAATATAAATATAAAATAACAACTATTAATAAAAAATAACAAATACAATAACAAATACAATAATAGTATTATGGATATAGTTCTTAACTAAACAAGAACTAAAAGTATCAAATTAATACAAATTACATAAAAGTCAAATATTATTAAATGTGTATATTTTGACTAAAAGCAATCGATTTTATTAGAAAATGATAAACACTGAGTATTAATTAATCAATGAACAGAATTACTTACTAATAAATTAGAAATTTCCTTAAATAATTTTATAAAGTAAGATTATAAAGTTGATTAACTAATAACGTAAACATTCAAGTAAATAGTAAAAATTCGAACACACGTATTTTTTATTTAATAAAAATATCTTTTGTTTTAAGGATAGATAAATGTCGTTACTGATATTTATCATAATTTAAATAGATGAAATTATTTATAATATAACTCTTAAATAATTAATTGATTATTTTTCTGACATAAAACATATATAACTTAAATTAAATAATTTACTTGCCAACAACTACATATAATTTTTTTATATTACTAAGTACAATCTATAAGAAATATTATTTATAAATTGTGATATAATTTATTTTTCAATAAAAACAATAAAAATCATACTGAAGTTATGCTGTGACATATTAAATATAACTATTATAGTCGTATATAGTAAAAAATATTTTATTATATAATAAAATATTTACTTTCTTAACTGTAAAAGTCGACTGTGATTGGCAATATTCAATAGTAGACAGCCATGCAATTAATTAAACAACTGTTAATTATAATATATTAAGTAAATCACTAATCTTAGTTATACTATATTAATTATTTTTAGAATATGGTAATCACTTAGTTTTCCCATAAAAAATAAATAATTAAAGAAATGTAGGATTATCAAATTAAGATACTCGCATACCAAGTATTAATGATTAAACATAGACATGTTACTTATTTTAATATTAGAAAAATAAGTCTATATACGATTTATATCTTCTTGATTGTTATAAGAAAATACATATAATTATATGGGCGATATATTAATAATATCCACTAAATATAATTTTAATATAACATAAACAACAAAATATATGTACTGGCAATAAAATAAATTTAATTCAGCAATAATAATTTCTACATGAATAATTGCAGATATTAGGTATGAACATTAGATTAAATTGTATAAATATGTTAACTAAACTAGTTTAACAGATTGATTGTGTGTGCAACGAATGATCGTTAATATCACTTAATTAATCAACAAATTACAAACTATAATTTTCAATATTAATCTATTGAATTAATTTATATTTAGTATCAAGAATGACTTTTAAATAATAAAGATGATAATTTATAAAATTAAATTAATAATATACACCATAATTAAAGAGATCATTGTTTCTTTAATATTTTTATTGTTAATAGAATAAAATTATACTTATCAGTAACCGTATAATCATAATACTTATAAAGGAAAAATATATTAATAACATCTATTAAAATAAAACTAAAATAACAATGCTAAAATGAGTAAATTTATGAAATTATAAAAATTATAACAACATTTTTAATGTGTATTAATAAACATACATGCATTCATATATCTAATAAACTATATGATAAATTAAAAATCCTATAGATACAGAGAATTATTGACATAATTAATGGTAAATATTGAAAAAAATTATCATAAAATATCAAAGATATGAACTAGCATAAATTGCATAAGTAAGCAGAAATTTATATTAAACTTAAAATATTTCCATCTTCTATCGAGCGATTTATATTAATGTTATAATCTAAACACATAACGAAAAATATATTATGTTGCTATTAAGCCATTATAAAGTAACTAATTAATAAAATTCCTAGAGTTTCATTCGAAACAAAGAATATCTAATTTATATATGTGTTTAATACAGATATATTATAAATTTTAATATCTTAAATAATAAAATATCACTTAATATACTTTACATGAGAATTATTATCAATTTGTAGAACTGATTTACTTTATTTATATTGTAATATTTATACAAATCTAACCATATAATAATTTTTACTTTATACTATGTTAGATAGTTTAAAGATATAATCAATAAATTTTAATTAATTAACTACAAATTACTGACATGTCTTAGAGTAAAAGTTGATCGAAACAGCAATATTTCAAGAAAAGTATGTGTAATTATATAGAGTTATTTCCTCTTAATAACTAAATACACAGTTTCTATAATAAAAAATATTCAGTAACATATCTTTAATTCTAATAATTTTATTTATTAATTTATATAAATGTATTAAAAAATTTAACAAATTATTCTATAATTGCTTTCACATATTAATATACTACTTCAAATATTAGTCTTACTATTAAATTAATTTGCTATTGCATAATTTCTACTAGCATCGACATAATAAGAATTCTAGTTTTGTCCAACTTAATTATAGAATTTTAAACTATTATTTTTAACTTTTTTTGCCACTTATATAATATTTTAATAAAATAACGCAGTATTAAACTAATTAATAATAGCATTGATTCATTTTTTTATAATTTTTGACTTAACTATAACGTTAAATATTTTATTCTTAAATTTTATTTTATTTATATAAATTTCAGTTGAATCTCTTCTTATAATTGTATAGCTGTGTTATAAAATTTATATTTTTATGCATCCACACTAAAATCTTCTTACCATTTATCTTAAGTTTCGATTTATTATAAATGAACTTTATGATTAATTTAGGTAGGCGGTTGTTCATTTTATTAGTATATTTGCAATAAAATTGCAAATATACTAATAAAAACAATGCAAACTACGCTTATATTTTTTATTTAACTTATACATCAAATTATTAAATAATAAAATTATAACTGATAATCTTGCAGTATTGCATTTAATTTAATCTATTTTTAATTATTCTCATTCAAAATTGTAGATATTTTAGTTTTATTATCAAATTACATTTAATTCTTATCATTAACATTAATTTCTATATTATAATTTTATGATTAATAAAAAAATAACACATTCTATTATTTATAGTTCTAAACTATGCATTAATACTAATCTAGATTAGTATTAATGCATATTGTTGTTATTTAAGTAAATATTAAATTTAATAATAGTTTTTTAGATAGATTTGTAGTTATTTCATTATTACTTATTTTGTGAGCTAATCTTCCATGGTTAAAATAGATAATATATTAACGTAACAATACAATAATCGTATGTTATTATTTTTTTTCTTTGACAATTTATATATTATTTTAGCTAAAGTTTATAAATTTAAATTCAGATCATTTATCACAGCATGCACTTTGTTTTATATAACTATATAATAAATAAATATCGAGTTTCATTTAGCTGCACCATTATTACTTAATATGCATATAATAGTAATATTTATTTCGTTGATTAACTAATTTGATATATTGGTTTTATTGGTTACTTGAAATATCAGAAAATCTTATAATTGATATCCAATACCTTTTGTTATCTACATCACACTTCATAGTTATTTATATAGTATGTATATGTTAATTTAAATTATCATATTTAGTTATTTATTCTCTGATGTCAACCATTTCTATCTCTCATCATAAAGTGACTTATTTTTCTATTCCATCGAGATTTTATAATATAAATAACTAGATAATATAGTAATATGTTTCTATATAAAATTGAAGATATTATTGATTAAACTCATATATTATAAGTTTAATAGATAATAATATTAATATTTACGTTTAATAATGACATTACTTGTTTATATCTTTAAAGATATTCATGCTCATTGATGTGAATTTTTATTAATTTTGAGATCTAATTATAGTATAATAATAACATATTATTTAGAACATACAAAGATATTTTTTATATACTAAACAATATAATTAACAAGCATCATAAACAAATATCATCAATTAAAATTATATGTGTAGCGTCCCAATTACACTAATAATAAAATCCTTAGCTTATTTAAGTATTTTTATTATTTTATTTAATTATTTCCTTGTTAACTTAATGAATTTATAATGCTTATTGTTATTTCAAACGCATTAGAAAATATATGTATTATTTTTTTTAAATATTTCTAGTATAAATTAATTAATTGTTTGATGCTAATAAGAAATATTTCTATTAAAAATGCATAAGATACTGTATAAGTCATTTTTTTTTAAAATCCACTTGTTTACATTAAAAATTGAAAATTTAACTGTTATCTTGATTCTGAATATAACTCATACTTAACATGTATCATAACTACAGTGAAGTGATTACCAGTAATTTTAAAACATTAATAAATATAATAAATTACCAATAAATACAAAAAATTAAAATATATAAATATAAACTTATTGATTTTTCACTAAAAGAGCTAAAAAATTTTATATGATTCTAAATTATAAATATCATTCTAAAAATTAACTATATATCATGTAAGCAAATTTATGAACTTTAGGTACATTAAAAATGCTTGAAAAGTTATATAATTGTAACGCACAGAGTTTAATTTAAATATAATCTAACTGGCTTATCGATACACAGTGCAATATTTAATTATATTTTTACACTAAGATTCATACAATCTATTAATTTAAATCAATAGATAATAATTATATAACTAGTATTATATTAATTTAGTTACCAAACATAATTGATATCTGCAAAATACGAACAATTCATAAACATTGATATAATAATAACTATAGCTAAAAAATAAAATTAATACCAATTTTTTAAAATTATAGAATTTATATAAACCAATATATCAACATTAAAATGTTGACTGCAAAAACTATAGAGCTAAAGTAATAAGATGTAATTATATTGATCTAAAAAATTAAAAGATGCATGTTAAATATGAATATAATTGATTATGGAATAATAAATATAATTAATATTTCTATTTCATATTATAAATATAATGATTAATTCGTTACACAAACAATAAATAAATAGTGTTATGATTGTTATCCATACATAACATAATATAACATAACATAACATAACATAACATAACATTTTAATAAATTAACAATAAAATAAATAACAGTATTTTTTATAAAACTAACAAAAACATTATATCAACAACAAAATAATACTAAGTAAAACATTCTTCAATACATAATAAAATAAATATAAAATAAAATATTAATATCAAATTAATTTTTTATTAAACTATAGATATAAGACTATTGATAAAAAAATGAATAAAACATATTTCTATTAATATTTTACTTAAAATAATTCTATTAATATCAGCATCAACAGAATTATGTAGCTAATATCTTTGCTATTTATATTTTTTATAATTACTAGTTTATTATAAATTTGATAATAAAGAAATTTATTTTAGTATTAAAAGTTAACTAATTTTCTATTCTTAATAAATTATATATTTATAAAAATATAATTTATTTATATCATCATTGTAATATAAATAAAATTAATAATTTTTATAATATACAAAAATAAAGAGATTATGGATAATATTTTTATTTCGCATTTCTATATCTAAATTGCAGTAGCATATAAGATTAATGTAAGTGTAATATACTTACATTGTTTTATTATTTTCAATGACACTTGCTTGGATAATTCACTAATAATAACTTAAATATTAAATATATTTTGAAAATTGATGAATATTGCTTTATACAGCATTAAAATGCTATACTTTACATATTTTTAATTTTCTGTATAAACATTAAGTATATAGTTCTAATAATAAAAAATAACATAACTTATTGAAGATCTTATTGTGAATTAATTATTAAAAATATATCTTACTTAAGACTTAAATAAATATAATTTTTATAGAATTATAGTTACTTTTTAACGAATTTGATTACTGCATAAGTACATTAATGTTGTACTAGAAATTAAAATTAAAAATCTTAAGAATGATTCTAAAAATAAAATAGTTGATAATTCATCTCATACTCTATATAATAGAGTATGCATTGATTACAGCTTTCTAACAATATTTCGTTGTTACAATTAATTCAATCAACCTCTTTACTTTACTTTACTTTACTTTACTTTACTTTACATAACATCTTTCTATACTTATTACGAATATCATTATCTAATTTGAATTTTTTCTGCTCAATTTATAAGTTGTATACTTTAATTTAGATAAATTAACTATATTTAGTTTTTATTTACAGATTAAGCATTAATAATTAATGCTTATAGTGCAAGTTAACTTTTAATTATAATTATAATTAAAAGTTACAAACACTTCGAATTATTTTCATACACATATTTCTATATATTGCATAATTGAATTAAAACTATTGTGATATTTTATTTAAAATAAATAATTTTTGAATAAAATATAAATATATAGACATATTAAAAAAATATATTATAAAATTCTAGAGAAAAAAATATAAATATCGTCGATTTTAATATTTTTAAAATATATTTATTAATTTAAGAATGTTATTATGTTATTAATTAAAAATATAAATAAAATAATAATACTAATTGAATTATTATATATTAATAATCAAAATAACTTATAAAAAAATATTATACTGTAAATGGATACTTAATTACATCATGATACTGATAACCAATAACTTCAAAATCATTACTACTTACCCAAGTTTCAATATCTTTCAATGTTTTAATATCAGGATTAATGCGTAATTGTGGTAAGGAATATGGAGAGCGCTTTAACTGAATATCGCGCATAATCGAAAGTTGATTTTCATAAATATGAGGATTTACTATCTTATGATAGGCCTTATTTGGTTTGTGACCTGTAATTTGAGCAATTAGTGCTAACAAAACAAAACATTGAATTTGATTGAAGTTAAGACCTAAAGGAACATCTCCACTACGTTGATATGAAGTTAAGTATAATCTTTCTCCTAATAGGGAGAAAGTGTGAGTATGCATACATGGACGTAAACAACCTAATTCAAATTCACCAGGATTATAAAAAGTTATTATTTCAGCACGGTCATCTATTCCAGCTAAAAGATTATTAATAACTTTTTGTAGTTGATCTAAATAAGTGCCATCAGGACGGCGCCATGATCGCGCCTGAACTCCGTAAATCCTACCAAGGTCATCTTTACCCTTACGATTTAAATTATTGAACCATGCTTGATTTTTATTTGCATTAGCATTCCATGTATTACAACCAATGTTCCGAAATTGCACAGCGCTAGAGTAACCTCTTAGGTAACCTAGTAATTCAGCTATTGCAGCTTTATAGAAACTTTTACGAGTTGTGACTAAAGGAAACTGGTTATTTGCGACATCATACTCTAAATCAGCATTAATAACTGTTAAACATCGAACCCCTGTGCGTTTATTTTCTATCCACTGACCATCATCAATGATACGCTGACACAAATCCAAATATTGTTTCATTATTATTACTCACGTAGAGTTTATTATTCATTTTAAATATAAATAAAAATCGTATTAAAGTTTTGTTAATTACTTTTTTCTATATTCTTATTAATTAAATACTTTGTATAGATTTTATTTTGTTGTTTTTGCGCATAAATAATTATAATAATCCCAATAATAATCATAGGAATTGATAAAATTTGACCCATGCTAATACCATTTAATAATCCTAACTGTATATCAGGTTGACGAAAAAACTCAACAAGAATACGAAAAACACCATAAACAATCAAAAATAACGCTGATACACACCCAATTGGTCGTTGTTTGCGAATAAACAAATTTAAAATAATAAATAAAATAATTCCTTCAAAAAACATCTCATAAAGTTGAGATGGGTGACGTGGTAACACTCCATACTCTTGTAAAACAGGAAGCAAAGATTGATCTTTAGTAACTGTATGAATATCTTCTTCCTGTGATCCTGGAAATAACATTGCCCATGGAATATTTAATGCTACTCGCCCCCAAAGCTCGCCATTAATGAAATTACCAATGCGACCAATACCTAATCCAAATGGAATTAATGGAACAACAAAATCTGTGATTTTTAAAAAATGATGTCGAATTCTGAATGAGTAGTACCATATAGCACACGTTACTCCAATTAATCCACCATGAAAAGACATTCCTCCATTCCAAATTTTAAATATAAACCAAGGATTATCTATAAGAGATGATACGTTATAAAATAAGACATATCCTAGACGCCCACCAACAAAAACACCTAAGAAACCTATATATAGTAGGTTTTCAATTTCATTTTTTGTCAACCAATTATTTTCTTTACTACACCTATACTTAGCTAAGTATAAAGCAAAAATAAATCCAATTAAATACATTAAACCATACCAATGAATTGATATTGGGCCAATTGAAAATATAACAGGATCAATATTAGGAAATTTAATGTAATTATTATTCACAACATTAACTCTTTAATTTTAAAAAATTTGCTAAAAATCACAGAAACTGCATAAACTGCATAAACTGCATAAACTGCATAAACTGCATAAACTGGTAGTTTAAATTTAGTAGTATTTTATTAATTAAATTTATAAATACATAAATTTTAAATTTTTTTTATATAGTAATTATTGTCAAAATATAAACAATAGTAAATTTTATTACTATTAACTTTTTTAATAAAAGATAAAAATATAATAATGTAGTAGTATATTATTAATAGATATATTTAACTATTTTTATACTTATATCTAATATTATTTTTTTGTCTCGTTATATCTCTTTGAAGAGACATAACAATTGGAGCAAATTCTTTCATGACACGTTGATAAACATTTCGCTTAAAAGAAATAACTTGACGAATAGGATACCAATAGCTAACCCAACACCAACTATCAAATTCAGGTGTTTTGCTTGTTTGCACATTAATATTTTGTTCATTGCAAACCAATTGCAACAAAAACCAACGTTGTGTTTGTCCAATGCAAATTGGTTTTGTATCCAAACGCACTAAATGTTTTGGTAATTTATAACGCAACCAGTTTCTCGTAAATGTTAATATTCTAACATCTCTACTACACAAACCAACCTCTTCGGATAATTCACGATACATTGCTTGTTCTGGAGATTCTTCAGGATTAATCCCTCCTTGTGGAAATTGCCATGAATGTTGCCCATAACGGCGAGCCAATAATAACTTAGATTGCTGATTGCAAATGATAATTCCTACATTTTGGCGGTAACCATCATTGTTAACCATCTGACTGCCTCATTTAAAATTTGAAAGATAGTTTATTATTTATACTACTATGTATTGTAAATATTTATAAAATGTAGTATTTAAAATTATAAGATAAAATATTATAATAATGTTATCTTAACATAATTATATCTGTGATAAATATTATTGATAGTTAATTAATAAAAACACATTTAACCTAATTTAATAAATATCAGTTCATTTATTTGAATACTATAATAATATATTTAATAAATAAACAAATTTATTATTCATATTTCCTTATATATTATAAAATTATTTTATTTAATTATAAAGGATAAAAGGAGAACAAAATATTGAAAAATATACTACTAAAAATATTTAGTTTTAATTTAGTTTGTTTTTCAGCTTTTGCTATCCAAGAAAAGCCTATATTAATTGTTTATACTTATGATTCATTTATTACAGATTGGGGAGCTGGATCTATAATAAAACCTGAATTTGAGAAAATCTGTAACTGCAAGCTAAAATTCATTGGATTAAATAATGGAGTATCTATATTGAATCGCATTAGAATGGAGGGAAAAAATAGTCCAGCTGACATTGTACTAGGACTTGATAACAATTTAATTGATATAGCAAAAAAAACTGGTTTATTTACTGAGAGTAAAATTGACATAACTAAGCTGAAGTTACCAATAAAATGGAATAATAATATTTTTATTCCTTATGATTATGGTTATTTTGCTTTTATTTATGATAAAACACGAATTACTAAAGCACCTAGAAGTCTCAATGAGCTTATTAATGGTCCAAAGTCTTGGAAAATTATTTATCAAGATCCACGCACAAGTACTCCAGGTTTTGGATTATTGCTTTGGATACAAAAAATTTATGGTGAAAATAGCATAGAAGCTTGGAAAAAAATAGCTAAAAAAACTGTTACATGTACAAAGGGGTGGAGCGAATCATATGGATTATTTTTAAAAGGTGAAGGTGATTTTTTACTCACTTATAGCTCTTCGCCAGGTTATCATCTATTAAATTATAAAAAAAATAATTATGTAGTAGCGCTATTTAATGAAGGACACTATCTTCAAATTGAAGTAGCTGCTCAATTAGCAAATAGCAAACACCACAACCTAGCTCAACAATTCATGCGATTCATGTTATCTGCAGTGTTTCAAAAAACGTTGCCAACAACAAACTGGATGTATCCAGTGATTGATATACAATTGCCTAAGGTTTATAAAGAAATTCCAGTTCCTGAGAAATCATTACAATTTAATGCAGAAGATATTAGCAAATATCGCAATCAGTGGCTCCATTTATGGCAAAATGCCGTCAGACAGTAATAGTAAATTCGCTTTTGCCTGGCATAGTTGTATTCAGTATATTAACCAGTATTTTTATAATAATTTTTAGCACTTTATTGTTACATTCTTCAAAAATAAATTGGAAAGAATTTATTGATGATAAATATTTATGGAATGTAATTATATTTACATTTTGGCAAGCATCACTGTCTACATTATTATCAGTCATTCCATCAATATTTTTAGCAAAATCTCTTTTTCGCCTGCATTTTCCAGGTAGGATATTATTTTTACGCTTATGTTCTGTGATACTTGTATTGCCGTCATTGGTTATTATTTTAGGAATATTAACAGTATATGGACGAATGGGGTGGATTGCTCAATTTTTTCAATTGCTAGGCATTAATTACAAATTTACTATTTATGGAATAAAAGGTATTATATTAACACATATATTTTTTAATATACCATTATCTACAAGGATGTTATTATTAGCATTGGAAAATATTGCTGTTGAGCAGCGTCAACTTGCAGCACAGTTAGGCATGAATCAATTACAACATTTTTATATTCTTGAATGGCCTTATCTTAGAAAACAAATTTTACCAACATCCACACTTATTTTTATGTTGTGCTTTACAAGCTTTACTACTGTACTAACAATTGGTGGAGGTCCTTCTGCAACAACGATTGAACTAGCAATCTATCAATCATTAAGTTTAGATTTTGATCTAAATAAAGCAGCCTTCCTTACACTGATACATTTTTTTTGCTGTTTAGTTATTATATTATTAAGTCAAAAATTAAATGTAACATTTTCAGTTGGTTCTAGCAGACAATTACAATGGAAAAATACAGTTTATGATAAATGGCAAAAATTGTATGATATTTTACTGATTGGTATTGCAATATTTTTTTTAATTACACCATTATTGGCAATAATCATTGATGGATTAAATTTAACACTATTATACGCGTTAAAACAACCTGGTTTATGGCAAGCTTTTATTAATTCATTTTTTATTGCTATTAGTTCTGGAATACTTTGTATTATTCTTACTATAATGATTCTTTGGAGCAGTCGCGAGTTACAACTTAGGCGCTCAATAATTCTACACAGAGCCCTTGAGTTAAGTGGATTATTGATATTTTCTATACCAAGCATAGTTTTGGCAACTGGTTTCTTTTTATTACTAAATAAAATAGTTACTTTAATTTACTTACCTTATAGCTTAATTATATTGACAAATGCTTTAATTGCCATTCCTTATGCCTTAAAAATATTAGAAAATCCAATGTACAGTTTAGCTGAACGATATAATTTATTATGCATTTCACTACAGATTAAAGGTGTCAATAAGTTATGTCTAATTGAATTAAGAGCTTTAAGATATACAATAGGAGAAGCTTTTGCTTTTTCTTGTATACTATCAATTGGCGATTTTAGTATTATGGCATTGTTTGGAAATGAAAATTTACGTACACTATCTTATTACTTATATCAACAATTTGGATCTTATCGTAATAATGATGCGGCAGTTACTGCGTTATTAATTCTATTAATTTGTTTTAGTTTATTTAGTTTATTAGAATATTTATCAGGAAAATTGTATGATTAAATTAAATCACATTGTTTATTGTTACAGTAATATAACAATGCAATTTAATTTTCAAGTAAATAAATCTGAAAAAGTTATCATATTAGGTCCTAGTGGCTCAGGAAAAAGCACTTTACTATATTTAATTGCAGGGTTTCAATATCCAAAACAAGGTGAAATTTGGCTAAACAATAAAAATCATACTACTACTGCTCCATCAAAGCGTCCAGTTTCTATTCTTTTTCAGGAAAATAATCTTTTCTCTCACTTAACTGTTTGGCAAAATATTGCGTTAGGTATTTCACCAAATTTACATTTAAAACAAGATCAACATAATACTGTGAAACAGATTATAGAGCAAGTTTCTCTTAAAAACTGTACAACTCGATTGCCTTCTCAAATATCTGGTGGACAGCGTCAACGAACAGCATTGGCACGTTGTTTAATCCGGAAAAAATCTATTTTATTATTAGATGAACCGTTTTCTGCTTTGGATTCAGCGTTACGAAATGAAATGATAATACTACTTAAAAAAGTATGTGACGAACAACAATTAACCATGCTTATGGTTTCTCATAATTTAGAAGATGCAAACCAAATATCAACTCGGTCTATTGTTATTTCTGAAGGAAGAATTGCATATGATGGTCATCCATATCTTTTAATTAATGGATCAACACCGGCAAGTATATTATTTGGTATATCTTATCCTTGATATTACTAATAAAATTAGAGAATTATTTATTTATACATTGAAAGATAATTAAGAAGAATTTTCTATATTTATACTAATTATCTGTATTAATAAAAAATTATATAATTTATTTAAAAATATATTTTTATAACTTTATTAATTATATATAAGTTTTAAAATTTAAAAAAAATAATATTATAATTAATAGCTTTAAAAGCTAATATTAAATTATCTTATAATTTTCTTTCTTATTTTAAAATTTATTATATATTACAATACTTTAGCAAAAATTAAATTAAATTAAATTAATTATATCTTCCTTCGATCTAATTAATAAAAATTGAATAAACTGTTATAAAAAATTAATAAAATAGCTATTATATTAATTTTAAGTATTTAATCTATTATAAATAGATAAGTTAAATCAATCGTTTTTATATATCATATTTTGCTATAATAAATAGTTCTTAATAAAGTAGTAATGATTGCTAATTTAAATTTTAATTAATACAAAAATAAAAAAAATAAAAAAATAAAAAATAATTAATATAATAAAAATACTTAATTTAAAGTATAAAATGAAGTTAAAATAAAATATCAATGTTATAATTAATTTTACTTTATTTTTATTTGATCTCTATTTGTTTGTATTTTATTAAATTAAAAGATTGAAATTAAATATATAAAATTTTATTTAATATATATTAAAACGAGATTATTAATTAAATGTTTATTATTTTGTAGATTACTAGATATGTAGTAAATATAAATAAAATATATTAGTATTAATATTTAGTCATACTATAATTATAAAATTTTAATAGGTATTAATAATTTCTTTATCTAATAAATTATCATAATCACAATCTCAGTAATTTTTATTAAATAATCATGTGTAAGTAAATATCATAAGAAAATACGCTTTATCATTAATAGATAGAAGATTATTATTATTTAATAAGAATTTAAATGTTTTAAATTTCTTGGTATTTTATAAGTTATATATATTTTTTTAACTATTTAAAAAAATAAAATAATATGTTATTAACAAGGACAGAATCTGATTAACGTTTAATATCTTTTATTAATTATAATTTACTTTTACTTCTACCTAAATAGAAGTTTATGTTTTACTTTATTTATATAAAATTAAGTAATATTGACACATAAGTTATATTAAAACTCTTATCGACTTTTCTTATAAATAAACTTTTTTATCAATATCTACAGTATTTATATTATCTATAGTATTTATATTAAAAATTTAATTAATATCTATCTATATTTATAATATGATAAGAAAATCTTTCTTTATTATATTCATAAATTACCTTTGAATGATGTCATTTCAATTAGTCATCCTAAATTAGTTATGTTTGAATATTTTTTAATTTTTCTTTATTTTAAAATAATATTGATAGTAAAGATAACACAAGTTAAAACTAAAATATATAAATTAATATATTTTATGTTAAAATACTGTTAAATGTATTTAGATATATTTATATTATAATGGACTTGATGTCTTTAAATATATGCATTAAACAAGATAAGTTATTAACTATAACATTATCCGTGATTATTTAAAATTTTATATAAATATCAAATTATTAACAAGTTTAAAAATTTTATTAAGTTACTGCTATAAACATTAAAAATAACGAACTTAAAATACAATTGTAAAAACTACAATCTATTATTATAAATAAATTTTAATTGTGATCATTTTTATCAATTTTAATTATTTAAATCATTAATTTAACTTATTAAAAATAATTGAATTAACAAAAAGATCACAGCGATAATTTAATTATTTTATTTTAATTAATTACATGTTGATATGCCATCTCCATAAGCTCACAATATTAATATGTTATCATTTGTAATTATATTGAATATTTTTATAATTAATATAGAATTTTTCTCTATTAAAATAAAATCATTTATAATAATAAATTTATATTTTTTAACAAAATGATATTTATATATTTGCATATTATTAAAAATAAAACTTTTCACTCGAAACGTACATCTTTATAGATTAATTTATACAATTCAGATCGAAGATCAAAAAATATAAAATATCTAATTTTATCAACAACGCTAATTTTAAATTTAATTAATTTATAACTAATAAGTTAATAAATTAATTAAATTTAAAATTACAGATAGATAAATATTATCAATCACAACATGATAATAACAAGTTAGTAATATATGTAAGACATGTAATATATTACAACTTTTTTTAAAATAAATAAAAATGTAAAAATATATTAATTATAGAAAACACAAATTTTATAATAAATTGCATTTATGCTTATTGATAATATAACTTGTTAATTAAAATATTTACTATTATAAATTAATTACTAGTTTAATATAACTAGTAATAAGCATTGACAAATACCAACAAAACTAATTAATAATTATTTATTAACAAAAAAACAATAAAATTTTAATAACTTTGAAACAGTTAATATATTTTACTATATTAATCACCGACAAAATGTATTTTATACAAATAACATATTATTTTTTTCAATAACTTTAATTACATATTTATTATTATAATCATTATTTTTTTTCCTAACTATTTTAAATATAAAGCTGATAATTATGAAACAAATTCAGATTAATTGTCTTCTGGTTAACAACATTTTACATATTGATATTTAAATAAACATAGTTATGCTTAAAATATTAAATAAATTATAAAAAAAAGTTAAAATATAAAGTTTATAAACAGAACAATAAAAAATTGTAATAACTTAATAATATGTATTATTAATAAGCAACTAATAATTAATCATATGATTATATAATTAATTAAATTATTTTTTTTAAAAAAAAAGCACATTTTACTCTTTATGAATGAACAAGAAATAAGATAACTAAGCTAAAATAGTTAAATTATAAATAATTATAAATGAACTTATACATATTGTAAATGTATAAATAAAATATGTATTATTAATTGCATCATTGCATCATTGCATCATTGCATCATTGCATCATTAGACTTATATTTCACTTTTATGCAAATAAAACATAGATAATACTTAATTAATATATAGAATTATGTGTTTAAAATATTAGATTATTTATTTAATTTATTAATTATCTATTTACTTTTACTTCTGAAGTAAATTTCTATAATCTATAAAACTTATTCAAACATAATTTATACTATAATCTATTTGAAGTTACGTTTTTTTTTAATTAAATCATAAGCTGCTTGTATTGATTGTGCTTTTTGTTTAGCAGTTTCCATCATTTCTGGAGGAAATCCTTTAGCAATTAATTTATCTGGATGATATTCAGCCATTAATTTACGATATGCTCGTTTAATTTTAGTATATTCATCATTAAAATTAATACCCAACACATTACATGCATCTACTAACCCTGACTCTTGACCAGCGTATTGATATATATCTGACTCATTAAAATAATCATTATTATACTCAAATCGTCGACTTCCTCTAATCACAGATAAGAACTGTTTAAACTGATTATGTGAAATCCCTAATTCTTCTGCAATAATAAACAACACTTTTTGCTCATTAGCATGTAGAGCGCCATCAGAAAAAGCAGCTTGTATTTGAATTTCCAGAAACATTTTAATAAGGTCAAATCTACCAAAACAAACTCTACGTAATTTCCTTAACGTCTTCCTTAGTGGGAAATCTTTTTCCTTACCTTCTCTAAAAGAATTTTGCGCTAAAATTCTAGAATAACCATGCAATTGCATTTTATTTATAAGATTTGTTGCTAATTTAATATCAATTTCAGTAACACGACCTTTTGATTTAGTTAAATGACCTAAAATCTGAAATGTACTTGCAAAAAAAAGTACCTGATAGTTTTGATTGGTATCTAATTTTTCTAAATTTTGAGATTCTAATGCTTTATCATATGCATGACCAATAACCAAACCTATTACAACACCTAAAATATGAGTACCAGACATGATCCCCAACATAATACCAATAACTTTTCCACAATACCTCATAAAATTGTTGATTCCTCAATACATTGAGCATAATTTTGTATTATCATGCTGCTAATTCTACAATGAGTCTAATAAGTTGAATAAATATATGATTATTCTATACAGCAAAACGTTATCAAGTAACGTTAAATTTAAAATTTTTGCTGATATCAATAATATCGATATGGAAACCATACACAGAATGATAAAAAAAAATTACTATACATTATTTACTACCATGATTTTAATAGCATTTCATAGTCAGAAATCACATGGTAACATAACTAAAGAATGCATGTTAGGAGTTCCGAAATATACTAAATCAATCAAAAAAGATAATCCAAATAATATTACAATAAACATCACTGCAAAAGAGGCGGCCGGTGAATATCCTCTTTTCATTGAGTATAAAGGTAATGTAAATATTCAACAAGGTAACCAGACTATCACAGCTAATGAAGTTAAATTAACACAAAAAGAGACAACAAACCAAAAACCATTGAGAAGATTAGTGATAACAGGAAACGTACATTATGATGATCCAAAAATAATTATAAAAGGCACAAAAGCATGGTTGAATCTGAATAATAAAGACATGGATGTCGAAAAAGCTGATTATTTAATGTTGGGCAGATATGGACGCGGTTTTGCAGATAAAATGAAGATACGTAATGAAAAACGATATACTATTTTAGAAAAAGGCATGTTTACTTCTTGTCCTCAAAACAGACATAACTGGAGTATTGATGGTAAAAAAGTTATTTTTGATCATAAAGAAGAAATTATAAAAATATGGAATGCACGATTTCGTATTAATAAAATACCGATTTTTTACAGCCCTTATTTACAATTACACATTGGTAATAAACGTCAATCAGGTTTTTCACTTCCTAATACTAGTTATTCTAAAAGTTCAGGATTAGAATTAGAAGTACCATTTTACTGGAATATAGCTCACAATTACAATGCAACCATTACACCACAGCTTATGACATTTCGTGGTCTGAAATTGCGTAATGAGTTTCGTTATCTTTCTATTACTGGAGTCGGTGCTATTTCTTTTGATTGGCTAAAACACGATCGCAATTATATAAAAGATAAAAATAGTGGGAAATATCCATTGAGCAATACTAATGATAGATGGCTTTTATATTGGCGAAATTTTGGTGTACTAGATAAAATATGTCGATTAAATATCGACTATACAAAAGTTAGTGATTCAAAATATTTTACAGATTTTACATCTAAATATGGTAACAGCACTGATGGATATGTTACTCAAAAATTTAGTATCGCTTGCGTTAAACCTAATTGGCAAGCAACTTTAACATATAAACAATTTCAGATTTTTATTAATTCACATAACAGCAAAGCATATAAAACTGAACCTCAATTAGACTTTTATTTTTATAAAAATAATTTGTGGCCATTTGATATAAAAACATACGTGCAAATATCACGTATTTCTAGTGTTACATCTAATAATCCTGATGCAATACGTTTACATATAGAACCGGAACTGAATCTATATTTATCTAATAATTCAACAACTATTAAAAATACCATAAATATAATGGCAACTTATTATAATCAAAATATCCCACATAATCTAACTGATAGCAAATTAAAAAAAGAGGTTACTCGCATTTTACCATCAATAACTTCTGATGCAAAATTTATTTTTGAACATAACCTATTGATAAATAATAATTATATACAAACAATGGAAGCTCGAGTTCAATATTTTTATGTTCCTTATCGCGATCAAACTAATATTAATAATTATGATTCATCATTATTGCAAAATGATTATAATAGTTTATTCCGCAACCGTATCTATGGTGGATTAGATCGAATATCTTCAGCCAATCAATTAACTAGCAGTATTACTGCTCGTCTTTATAATAAAAAATTATCTGAACGTTTTAATTTCTCTATAGGACATAGATACTATTTTGAACATCCAAGAAATATAGATTCTAGTTTACCTATTAGAAATAAAAATAATGTTGGTTCATTTTTATTGTCTGGTGAAAGCTATTTACGAATAACAGATAAATTTGGGTTGCGTGGTGGATTGCAGTATGATGGACGATTTAGTAATATTACTATTGGTAATATTATAACAGAATGTCAATTTGATTCTGATAGTTTAATTCAGCTAAATTATAGATTTGTTAATAGCAATTATATTAAAACAACCATTAAAAACGTTACATCATTTCAAAAAGGAATTTCTCAAATAGGAGCTGTTGGTAGTTGGCATTTTGGTAGAAACTTAGGATTGGTTGGTTCATACTATTATGATATAAATGAAAACCGCTCATCAAGTAGATCAATTAGTTTTCAATACACTACTTGTTGCTGGTCAGTTAATATGAGCTATGAAGGTAAAACAGTTACTTGGCAACATAAAAACTTTAGTAGTGACTATGATGGTAGATTATCATTTAATGTGGAACTAAGGGGTCTAAATAATAATCATAATTCAAAAAGTTATGATATGCTTGTTGGCAGTAGTATTTTACCTTACAAGGAAGCATTTTAATAAAACTAATAGCTTATTACATTGAATACACGAAACTATTAGAATAGGATTAAACTGTAATATAATTTAACAAAATGAGAATTTTATGAATTATTTTAAAAAACTGATTATTAGTTTATTGTTTACAATTAGCTCTATCACACAAGGATCACCTATACAACTTGATAAAGTAAATACTATCGTTAACGATAGTATTATCTTACAGAGTGATATAGAAAATATGCTAAATATAGTAAGAATAAACTCAAAGAATTCAGAACAACAAATTCCAGATGAAAATATATTACGTTACCAAATATTAGAACGATTAATCATAGACGAAATTATTCTTCAAATCGCTAAAAAAATTCAGATTAAGATTCCTGATCAAGAAATAGATCTTAGCATTGCAAATATTGCAGAGCAAAATAAATTAACTGTTAGCCAATTACAGAAACAATTGATTATGAATGGTATAAATTTTCAAAATTATCGTAATGATATTTGTAGGGAAATGATGATCGCTGAGGTTCGAAACAATGAAGTTCGTAGACGCATTAGAATTCTTATGAAAGAAGTAGATTCACTAGTTTCAAAACTTAATTATCAAGCTGAACAGGATATCAATGTTAATTTAAGTCATATTTTAATTCCATTGATGAAAAATTCGACTAATAAACAAAGTCAATCAGCATTAGATATTGCAAATAAAATTGTATCTAAATTAAAGCATGGTGATGATTTTAATAAACTTTCAATTACTTACTCTTCTGACTCTAATGCTATGAATGGTGGGAAAATAGGATGGAAAAAACTTGAAGAATTGCCAACTATTTTTTTTCAAAAAATTCAACTAGCTAAAAAGCATGATATAATTGGACCAATACGTTCCACAGTCGGATTTCATATTTTAAAACTTAATGATATAAAAAAAGGCAACATTCCGATTTTCGTTACTGAAATGAAATTGCGTCATATTCTTATTAAGATCTCACCTATTATGAATAATGAACAAGCGTATGCAAAAATACAAGAAATTGCAAAAAAAATTCAAACCAATCAAATAACCTTTGATGAAGCAGCTAAACAATACTCACAAGATTCAAGTTCTTCATCTAGTGGTGGTGAACTTGGATGGAGTGTATCAAATTCTTATGATCCAGCATTTCGTGATGCTTTGGTACACTTAAGTAAAGGTGAAATAACTCAGCCAATTTATTCTTCTTTTGGTTGGCATCTTATTCAGTTAGAAGATACTCGTCAAGTTGATAAAACTTATATAATACAAAAAGATAATGCATATCGTTTATTGTTTGATCGAAAATTTAATGAAGAAGCGCAAATTTGGATAGAAGAATTACGCGAATCAGCTTATGTAAAAATTCTTAATAATAGCGAAGAATAATAATCTTTATGAAAAAACAAGCTAATACTATAGTCATTACATCAGGTGAGCCAGCTGGGATAGGTCCTGATATTTTAATTAAACTTGTTCAACAAAATTGGTCAGTTAGATTAGTAGCTTGTGCTGATCCAGATCTATTGATAACTAGAGCAAATCAATTGGGCCTAGAATTAAAATTAAGCATATATTCAACTGAATTACAAAATAATGGACATTCTGCTAAATCATTAGTTGTTTTGCCGATAAAATTACCAACACCTGTCCAATCAGGTAAATTAAATAAACAAAATAGTACTTATGTAATTGAAACGCTTAGCCGAGCGTGTGATGGTTGTATAAATGGCGAATTTTCAGCATTAGTTACAGGTCCTGTTCATAAAGGTATCATCAATGATGCTGGAATTCCATTTACTGGACATACAGAATTTTTTTCTGACAGAACTAAGTCAAAAAAAGTTGTTATGATGTTAGTAAAAAAAACATTAAGAGTTGCACTTGCAACAACTCACTTGCCTCTTAAACATGTTCCATATGCAATTACTTTTGAAAATTTACAAGAAGTTATTTATATTTTAAATAATGAATTAAAATATAAATTTGGCATTAAAACACCATATATTTATATTTGTGGACTAAATCCTCATGCCGGAGAAGATGGACATATTGGACATGAGGAGATTGATATTATAATCCCAGTTATTAAAAAGTTGAGTAATGAAGGATTAAAACTTTATGGCCCTTTTTCGGCTGATACAATATTCCAAGCAAAATATCTACATAAAGCTGATGTAATTTTAGCTATGTATCACGATCAAGGCCTTCCTGTACTAAAATATAAAGGTTTTGGTAAATCTGTAAACATTACTTTAGGATTGCCATTTATCAGAACATCAGTTGATCATGGTACAGCGATAGATTTAGCTGGAACTGGAAGAGCAGATGTAAATAGTTTTATAACTGCCTTAAAGTTAGCGATTAACATGATATAAAACAAAAAAAAATGAATAAAAAAATCCATCAAGGGCACTTTGCTCGCAAAAGATTTGGACAAAATTTTTTAACTAACCAATTTATTATTGATGATATAGTTACTACTTTTAATCCAAAACCTGATCAAGCTATTCTTGAAGTTGGCCCTGGTTTAGGCGCACTAACATTGCCTATTTGTGATCATATAAAAATTATGACTGTTGTAGAATTGGATAGAGATCTTGCTAATCGTTTGGCAACAAACCCAACGCTTAGATCTAAAGTAATAATTATACAAACAGATGTAATGAGAATTAATTTTGAAACAATAGCCAAAAAAAAAGGAAAGCCGATTAGAATAATAGGTAATATTCCTTATAATATTTCAATTCCTTTAATCTTTCGTCTCTTTACTTGTTCAGATGCTATTGCTGACATAACATTTATGCTGCAGAAAGAAGTTGCCGATCGATTATCTACAGGATCAAATACTAAATCATATGGTAGACTTAGTGTAATGTCGCAATATCACTATCAAATAACTCATATTTTAACTGTACCACCATCTGCGTTTACACCATCTCCAAAAGTGCATTCAAATATGGTGTGTTTAACTCCTCATCAACAAAATCCATATCCTATTTGTGATGTTAAATTATTAAATCATATTACTAGACAAGCATTTAATCAAAGACGTAAGACAATTCGTAATAGTTTAAGTAATTTATTTTTTGATAATGATTTTAAACAGATAGATATTAACCCAAATTGTCGCCCTGAAAATATTTCAGTAGAAAGTTATTGTAGATTAGCAAGGAGATTGTCTGAAAAACTGTCTTATAATGATAACTTTAGTAAAACTATGATAAAATTAATCTAATGTATATTATATCAATAAGCTTATATCTAAAAATAATATTTACCAAAAGCTAAATTTATTTTATATTAAATAATTTATATTTATTATATCTATTAAACTTTAGTGAAACTAATAAATTACTATTGGCTTATTTCTGCTAATAATTTATAACATATACAAGCACAATAACTATTGCACAGCATGATAAATTTTTAAAAAAAAGTCAGAATATTATTTATTGTCAATTGATATTACATAAATGATATTGCAAACTAACTATTGAAGTTTATTATATATAAAGTAGATTTAATAATAAATTTTATGTTGATAAATAAGTATTTTATTTTGTTATTTCAATAATTATAAATTAATTATTACAACTTTTTTATAAGAGATATTTACGATTGTTATCGTGAACTAATAGTTATTCTTAAGCAAGTAAAATTTAATCAAAAAAGATGTTTTATGGCTTACTTGTGATCTAGTTTCACAAGGAATAGATTCCATTAAAGTTTTACGTTATATTAAAAAACTAGGACAATCAATCAAAATAGCGCTATGTAATCATGATATCTATCTAATTAAAATACATGCTAATATTCGTCATAATAAACCAAAAGACAAATTTAAAAGAATACTAGCATTTATTGATATTGATGAATTAATTAATTGATTGCAACATAAAATCCTCTATTGTAAATCGACAATAAAAAATAATTATGTCTCAGCTTGAATGACATGCAGCAATGTGATTTAACGACTGCTCATATGTCGCTAAAGAAGCAGAAAGTATTACTTAACAGTGATACTTACGATTTGTTTATTAACTATATATATTGAGATAATACAAATAATTAGTAATACATTCTAATTAATTATCACGTTTCCGTTTTAATATCAATTCCTTCACTCGTATCTGAGATTACTTTCTCTGACAGTAGATTAAATTTATCTTTTAGAAAGAAACATAAAAAATACTTTAAAAAATTACAAACTATTGTTTAATCTTCTATAAAAAAATACACAAGAATATTATATTATTTTTAGAAATTAATCTTTAATTAAGGAAAAGTAACTCCTATTAGCATGGCATCTATGAACTTGATACTTGTTATTGTTTGAGAAGGAAAACTAAATTTACTTCGTTTGAATTATAAAAAAATATTTTTCAATATGCATTTGTGAAAAAAATAAATAACACAATAATTGTTGTGTTATTCAGAATATAAATATAAATAATTAAATAAAATTAATTGGTTTAATTTGATAAATAAATGATTATAAACGCATTTAATTATTTATCGTTAAGAACGACGTTCTAATATTTCAAAATAATAATTATAATAATTTTTTTCATCTGCTTTATGGTATTCTGTAAATACAGAATACCATTCATTAATATCATAAATTGGAAAATATGTATCGCCAATAATTTTTGCATTTATGTGCGTTAAATAAAGGCGATTTGATATAGGCAAAAATAATTCATAAATTTTACCTCCACCTATAATCATTATTTCATCTATTCCAGAAGCAGCATACAGAGCGTCATTAACTGAATTAACCCAAGAAACGTCTTTAATATTATTAAAGCGAACATTACTAAGAATAATATTTAAACGTTGTGGTAGTGGTTTGCCTATAGACTCATAAGTTATACGCCCCATTATAACTGCTTTATTTAATGTATTATTCTTAAACCAAGCCAAATCACCTGGTAACATCCATGGTATGTTATTTTTTAAACCAATAACCTGATTAAATGACATTGCTGCAATTAAACTAATATTCATTAGATTGCCATATTGTCCTAATAAAAATAAAATTTATTGAATGTTAAAATATAATTATTTATTATATGATAATATATCATAAAAAATTAAATTATTTATTAGCATAATGCATATAACTAAATAATTAAAATATTCTTGAAATTATCTACAAAATATTATGTATTAAAAAATAAATTAATCAACTAAATTGATTACAATATGTACGAATAAAATTTAGCTTTTTTTTTGATAAAGTATAAAAAATAAAAATAAAAATAATAATAATAATAATAATAATAATAATAATATAATTCTGTCATATTAAACAAAAAATAACTATATTATATTTACCAAAGTTATATTTTTCTATCAATAAGAGTATGGCCATTTATATAGAAAATATAATTATTATTAATAATTTTAAAGAATAATCTTCAATATTAAATTCTTATATTTAATACGTTTTTAAATCAATCATTAGCATCATCTACTTTTTTATTATCAAGTAAAGTCAATTTATATCGTATATAGTACTATTAATTCTAAAGATTCTGTAATTGTCATTAGTAATTACTAATAGTGGATTTGATATTATTTGTTTAACTTTTAGTATATAATCTAAATTATTTTTTTACTATAAACAACTATTCTTAATATTAAATACTTAAAAGTTTAGTCGAATTTAATAAAATTAATTGTTAAAAAAAAATATTTTAATATGATTTATTATAATATTCTTGATCTATCTTTGTCATTAATAATTTATTTTTAATATATTAATTATTAATAATTCTGATGTTATATATATTTTTAAAGACCAATATTAATAATTAGAAACTATTAATCACCTGTTATAAAATATAATTGTCTATTATCATCTATTTCAATATATAATAGTTAGAATTTAGTTCATTAAGTAATCGCAATACTAACAAAACATAATCAACTTTGATATAATGATTATATAAATTTTAACTAATAAGGTGTCACATAAAATACTTAGTTATGAGTTTGAAGTTTGCTAAAACTATATAGTTGTTTATTTTATATAATAAACAATAAAAATAATTACATTGAAACAAACATTAATATTTAAATTATTACTGATTTTGTGCTATAGACTATACAACATGAATAAAATATAACAATTTTTAATATTATCAGAGAAGTGCATTAGAGTGTGTATATAAGTTTATTATTTTTAGAATATCTACACTATTGCTAATAAATTAATATTAGATGGAATTAATTTTATCATATCTAGTAATTTTAATAACAGATAAATTGTCGCAGCAAGTTTTTAAAAATCAATTACTATACGCTAATTTAAAATTACTACTGGCTTGCAATTCAATTGCAATACTTAACAATAACCATTGAAAGCAATAATATTAACTAGATTTGTTATACAAAAATTAATAAAATTTTAACGAAAGAAATAATAAAAAACATAATTATATTCTATTAAAGTTTTGGTTTATAATAATATATATTATTATTCATTATATACTTAGATAACAGAAAGAAGTATATAAAATATAAATAATTATAGTTATTTTTAATAAATATAATTATTTAATATATATGATTTAATAACATGTATCCCAATAAGATCATTAATATACCAATATCATCTATATTAATAAATACTAAATTATTTACTAAATAAAATTTTTAATATCAGTTTATTATAATAAACTGATATTTATTTTTTTAAAACTTGCGATTTTGCTCAATTTCTATTACCTCTTTATTTAATTCTATAATTTTGGTTTTTAATAAGCCATGACAATATTCTGCCAATTCATGTCCATTTTCTCTATTATACTTTCTTGTATCAATAGGAGGTAACATTTCAATAATTACTACTCCATTATTCCAACGATTTAATTTAATTCTACCATCTGTTTTAGATAAACATATAGGAACTATCGGAACACCAGCGGCGATCGCTACATAAAATGCACCTGTTTTAAATGGAAGCAAGCCACGACCACGACTACGAGTTCCTTCAGGGAACATCCAAATAGAAATTTTTCTTTTTTTAATTTCCTTAACAAGCTGTAAAATTGTATTGTGAGCTTGATATCTATTAGTCCTATCAATCAAAACATTACCAGTTAACCAATATAATTGGCCAAAAATAGGAATAAATATTAAACTCTTTTTTCCTACAGTAATGGTGTTTGGTTGTACAGCATTTGAAATAGTAATCATATCATAGTTATTTTGATGATTGCCAATATAAATACTAGGACCATAATCTTTAGCTTCAGAAGGCACTCGATTAATAATAGTAATACCAAAAATATAAGATAATTTACCAAATATCCTTCCAAATCGCATAACATGTTGCTTATTTCTTATAGTAAATAAGCAATAAAAACAACCTAATATACAAACTAATATAGTAAATAAGATTGCAATAATAATACGAATAATAGCTATCATACCTGTCTCAAGTAATAAGTAACTTTACATACATAAAACAATTGAATACTACTAAATTGCTATTGATTGATTACCTCTATACGTTCAATACTTTGTAATCCATTAGGTAATAAACAACCTTTTTGACCTCGTTCAAAACGATATTTTTGTAAATCTCTTTGATTTAATTTTAATTTTCGTTTACAAAAATATAGAATAACTGAAGACTGAGGAGACAAAAACATTAACCAAATCAACAAATCATTTCCGCCAGTTAACTTAGTTGTAGTAATGTTAATAATTTTGCTACCTTTTCCTTTAGAAAGCTGAGGAATATCTCTAACAGGAAATATCAACATTCTTGTTGTTTTAGTAATTGCCAATAATAAATCTTTTTGTTTGTTTTTAACCTCTAATGGAGCAAGTATCTTAGCATTATCAGATAATTTAACTAATGCCTTACCTGATTTATTTTTTGCCACTAAATTACTAAATGAACAAATAAATCCATAACCTGCATCAGACGCTAACAAATATTTTTTCTCTTCTGTAGAAGTAAATACATGTTCAATCGTTGCCCCAGCTGGTATAGTTAATTTTCTATAAATAAGCTCATATTTCCAACGAGAATCAAGAGAATTAAAGAACTTTATTGAATAACTACGGCCAGTACTATCAATAAAAACAACTGGTTGATTAGTTCTACCTTTTACTGCTATACGAAAACTATCTCCAGGTTTATAACTAAGATTATTAGGATCAATATCATGTCCTTTGGCAATTCTAACCCATCCCATATTAGAAATAACAATAGTAATTAGCTCAGATGCTAAATCATGTTTATTTATTGCTTTTGCTTCAATGCCTTTTTTAATTGGGGATCGACGTTTATCTCCATAAGTATGCACATCTGTTTTAATCTCTTTTTTGATTAATATATTTAAATGACTATCAGATTCTAAAATAACCTGAAGATGATCACGATCTTTTTCTAATTTATTTTTTTCATTACGCAATTTAAATTCCTCTAATTTAGTTAAATAACGTAATTTCAATTCTAGGATAGATTCAGCCTGAGTTTCAGAAATATTAAAACAGGCAATAAATATAGATTTAGGATCATCTTCATTCTGTATAATACGAATAACTTTATCTACATTAAGATGCACTTTTAATAAACCATCTATGACATGAAGACGCTTTAATACTTTTTCTAAAGAATAATTTAAGCGATTGCGTACAGTTTCTCGTCTAAATAATAACCATTCATTTAAAATTTTAATCAAACTTTTAATTTCTGGTTGATTATTTAATCCAATCATATTTAAATTAACTCTATAGCTTTTTTCTAGATCAGTTGTAGCAAACAAGTGACTCATTAATTGTTCTAAATTAACACGATTATTTCTTGGTACAATTACTAAACGTATTGGATTTTTATGATCCAACTCATCACGCAAATCTTCTATCATTGATAATTTTTTAGAACGTATTTGAGAGGCAATCTGTTCTAACACTTTAGATCCAGAAACCTGATGAGGCAGCGCAGTAATAATAACATTACCATCATCCACTTTCCATACAGCGCGCAACCGAATAGAACCACGACCTGTTTGATAAATTTTTCGAATATCTTCTTTTGATGAAATAATTTCTGCTTCTGTTGGATAATCAGGACCATGAATAAAATTCATCAACATTTTAAGATCTGCTTTTGGATTTTCTAGTAAAGCAACTAATGCGCGCCCAACTTCACGAGAGTTATGAGGTGGAATGTCTGTAGACATACCAACTGCAATCCCTGTTGC
This sequence comes from Arsenophonus sp., assembly GCA_046530765.1. Taxonomy (GTDB): domain Bacteria; phylum Pseudomonadota; class Gammaproteobacteria; order Enterobacterales; family Enterobacteriaceae; genus Arsenophonus. The sequence goes on along the minus strand of JBHEQS010000005.1, from coordinate 74,100 downwards.
ACCATTCAACAGGATATTAGGTAATCTTGCAGGTAGTGTTTTTGGTTCATTTAGTGTTCCATCAAAATTAGGCTTCCATGGCACTGTTCCAAATCTTAATTCAGCAAGTAATATTTCAGAATATTTTGATAATCTTGATTCAGTATAACGCATAGCGGCAAAGGATTTTGGATCATCTGGAGCTCCCCAGTTACCTTGTCCATCAACTAATGGATAGCGATATGAAAACGGTTGTGCCATCAATACCATTGATTCATAACAAGCACTATCTCCATGTGGATGATATTTTCCTAATACATCTCCAACTGTGCGAGCTGATTTTTTATATTTATCTAAATTGCTCAAACCAAGCTCAGACATGGCATAAAGAATTCGCCGCTGAACAGGTTTTAAACCATCACCAATAAATGGTAATGCTCTATCCATTATAACGTACATTGAATAATTGAGGTAGGAATTTTCGATAAATGTGTAAAGTGGTTGCTTTTCTACACTATCTTGAGTTATATCACTCATTTATTTTATTCCTCTATTTTCAATTAATTATTATAATTACACTTCAATCTCTATTTCAGCACCTTTATCTTCTAACCAATTTCTACGATCTTCTGTCCTTTTTTTTCCTAATAACATGTCCATCATTCCAATAGTTTTTTTATAATGTTCATCATTTATAATAAGCTGAATCAATCGTCGCGTATTTGGATTAAAGGTAGTTTCACGTAATTGAATTGGATTCATTTCACCCAATCCTTTAAAACGCTGAATATTTGGTTTCACACGCCTACAACTTAATCTATTTAGAATTGCAATTTTTTCATATTCATCAAGAGCATAATAGACCTCTTTACCTAAATCAATGCGATATAAAGGTGGCATTGCAATATAAATATGGCCTGTTTTTACTAAAGCTGGAAAGTGACGAAAAAAAAGTGCACATAGTAGTGTTGAAATATGTAACCCATCCGAATCTGCATCGGCAAGAATACAAATTTTACCGTAACGTAGTTGACTAATATCATTGCTATTTGGATCAATAGCAATAGCCACTGAGATATCATGAACTTCGCGTGAAGATAATACATCTTCAGAAGAAACTTCCCAAGTGTTAAGTATTTTTCCTCTTAAAGGCATAATAGCCTGATATTCTCGATCGCGCGCTTGTTTAGCGGATCCACCGGCGGAATCTCCCTCAACTAAAAATAATTCAGTAAAATTAATATTTTGAGAAGTACAATCTGCTAATTTACCTGGTAATGTAGGCCCATTTATTAGTTTTTTACGTGTAACTCTTTTTGTGACTCGTAAACGCCTTTGCGCACTAGAAATTGTTAGTTCTGCTAATTGCTCGGCTTTTTGAATATTTTGGTTTAACCATATAATAAAAACATCTTTTACTGCGTTGAAAATAAAAGTAGTACTCTGTCTAGAAGAAAGACGCTCTTTTGTTTGCCCTGAGAATTGTGGATCTTGCATTTTGTATGATAGGACATAAGCACATCGTTCTAAAATATCATCACAAGTCAACTTTACGCCTCTAGGAAGTAAATTATGATATTCGCAAAACTCTTTCATTGCATTCAACAAACCTTGACGAAGTCCATTAACATGCGAGCCACCTTGTGGAGTTGGGATAAGGTTAACATAACTTTCAGTTAACAAATCGCCACCATCTGGCAACCAAAGTAATGCCCAATTTACTATTTCTATTTTTCCTGAAAATTCGCCAACAAATGCTTTCTCAGGTAATGTAACTAAACCATTAACAGATTCCATTAGATAATCTTTTAACCCGCCATTATAACACCATATATTCTCAGTATTATTTACTTTATCCTTAAGGAATATTTTTACACCAGGGCACAGTACGGCTTTGGCTTTCAATGCATGCATTAAATCAGGGATAGAAAAACGTGGATTATCAAAAAAATTGCTATCAGGCCAAAATCTCACACTAGTTCCAGTAGTCATCTTTGTGCAACTACCAATTACTTCAAGTTCTTGAACTTTTTCACCATTTTCAAAAGCAACTCGATATATTTTTCTATTTCGTCTAACTGTTACTTCAATGCGTTTTGATAACGCATTCACTACAGAAATTCCAACACCATTCAACCCTCCAGAAAATTTATAATTTTTATTTGAAAATTTCCCACCAACATGTAATTGCCCCAAAATTAACTCTATAGCCGGTACTTTTTTTTCTGGATGAATATCAACAGGCATGCCTCTCCCATCATCTATTACTTCCAATGACTCATCTTCATACAATATAACATCGATATGTTTGCTGTAACCTGCAATAACTTCATCTATACTATTATCAATTATTTCATGCGCTAGATGATTTGGTCTAGAAATATCAGTGTACATTCCAGGACGACGACGTACAGGATCTAAACCACTAAGAACCTCTATTGCTTCTGCATTATAATTAGATTGATTCATATTATTTTCTTAAATGATTTAACTATTAATTAGATAAATGATATATTGATAATAATAACAGTCATCCAGATATTTAAAAATTTTTATTTATTTTTACTTTTAATAAAGTAAAATCTATATTTTTTTTTAAGAAAGTAGTAGTTAAGTTTAATAAAATATTTATTTACTTAGTATCTTGTTTATTTAAGAACATAAATATGTCATAAATTAATAATAGTTCAATTTTTATCATTTTTTATAATTTTTTATAATAAGAAAATTAAATCAAGTTCTGCTATTATATTAATGTATACTATTGTAGTTTATTTAAATAATAGAAATAGATAAATTTACTATTCGTTCATTTAATAATTTATTTACATAAATAACGCTGTTTAAGTAAATTAAATAGTATATAAACTGAATTTATAAAAAAATATTATAAACTAAATTTATCAGAAAGCTAAACAAGAAATTATAGCATAACTATTAAGATAAAAACCTTATTTACTCTTATCATTGTCTGTTAATAAGATTTTATAATAACTTAAATCACTGTCAATTGATAAGAGCAACATATTTGTTATCAGAATGCTAACTTCTGGACATTATTTATATAACTAAGTTTTTTAGATATTTTTATTATGCAATATTATAAAGGATAATGGTTTAAAGTGAGTATACAAACTAATGTTAATATAGGTAATCTATTATTTAAATTTATGTAAATTTATTACTATTTACTATAAAAGATTTTATATATAAAATCTTTTATTGAATAATTTATATAGCGCTATTAATATAACATCACAATTGTTTTTTGATATGTAATATGATTATTAGAATTGTATTTAAATTATATATATGTTAATAACGGTACTATCATACAAATCGATTGCTAATTTTTATTTATTTTTTTGATAAAATATATATAAAGTTTATTTAAATTGTTTATATTACAGCAAATACTCATACAAAAGATTAGTATTGTGTAAATTGAGTTGATTAAATTGCTCAATGTTTGAAAAAAAATAAAATAAACATAATGTAAATAAATTAGTATAATTTATAATTTATAATTTATAATTTATGATTTATATAAATATCAGAATAGCTTTTTATACATAACATCTATTGTTTTATAATTTTTAATACACAGCACATTAAATTTATATATAAAAAAGTTTTTTAACTGCCATTAATTATCATCGACATAAATAATAAATTTATACTTTATTGAAATTAAACTATATATTTTTGATAAATATGATTACTTGGTATCTTAACCTGATATAGAAGATAATTATTTAATTTTTCTGCAAAATTCTTATAATTAAATACGTATTGATTTTCAATAATATTTATAATAAGAACGATAATTAGTTCATAATCTTAATTTTGAATTAATCGCATCGATTGTTGTTCAAAAAAATAAAAGCGTTGACTTGACTATTAAACAAAATATCACTTTTACTAAAAGTAATTATAGATAATTTATAAGACTCTGCTCTGACAAAGTTTTTGATTTGTCATTAACTTAAAAGATTATTTAGGCAATTAACATTAATTTAAGAAATTATTAACTTTCATTCTGATTAAAATATAGATATTAATATTTTTATTTTAAAATATTAATCTATTAAGATACTTAATTATTTGATTTCGTGTCGCCAATCAAGCCAATGTGAAGATCAATGATTTTAGTGTTTATACTTAAATATCTAATTTAACTTACTGTTAAATAGTGACAATATTTAATTATAATAATATTATCTTATTATTTATCATATTTAAACAAACAAACAAACTAAGTGTTTTAGTATTTTATTTTTTATGTCATATAAATAACATTTTCTACCAGTAATAATATTTTTAATTTAAATGGATGAAATGCGAATCTATTCTCAATCAATGTTATATTATAAAGTCAAAAATTATTAATATAAATAAATAATAAAATTACAATGATCTAACTTTTAGATAAATTATATTTTTTAGAATTAGAATTAAATAATTTATGTAAAATAATATTATTTTAAATTAAAAATTTTATTATAAATTTAGTAATTTGTATAAACTACATGAAGATATGTACACAAACTAACATAAAATACTGCATATAACTTTTAAAATATTATTTATATTTAAGATAATAGACAATATCGATTAAATGTATACCAGTATAAAACAATACGTTCTACTAGAATTAGAAATATTTATATTTTAATAAGTATAATTAAAACAAGAAATTATATAACCAAGTAATTAAATTAATCTCTAAATAAAAAAAACTAAAAATATTAAAAAATATAATATATAAATAATATATGTTTTCGCAATAGATTACTGAAAACAATAAATCATTTTAAAATTAATAAATTTATAGTGCTTTGTTTTTCAATTAATTTTAGTAGTAAATTTTACTTACAACGATAGTTATTGTGATAACTTCGATAAACATAAAATAATTAACTTATCATAAATTTAAAATACATTAGAAGTAATAAAATTCCTGACTGATATCACACATGAATCTCTCAGAAAATATTGATTTTATGTACATATAGTGATACATATTATTTTAATATGTTACAATCTATTTTATTCAAAAAAAACTATTAATAATACTAGTTATTATATTAGAATTAATGATATATAACAATAAGATATATGTATTTATAACAAAATAACGTCATATTAATATTGATCACATATTTATTGTATTTCTTGTAATGTCAACCAAGAGCTTTAATAAAATTAATAATGGTTGTTTAGTATCAATAAGATATATTAAAAGTAATTATTGTCATACATTTATTAAATAGTACTTTTATATAAAAATTATTTTATTTTATTAAAAATAATACTACATCAATAAATTTACATTTAGCACCATCACCATCATTGATGTTTTGAATGAAAAAGAAAGTTAATTTCAGTCTAGCAATTATTAAGTAGTAATATGCGTTATAGCTACCAAATTAATAATTTAAAAATTTATCTATTCTCATATGCATTTAAATAATATTGATAGAAACATCTTACATAATTTATAAAAAGATTATGAACATTAATATATCTTGTAATTAATAAAATAAATATTTATAAAAAAATGATGAACAAAATAACTATCTATTAATGCATATGTATTATGTACACTCATTAAGTAAAAAAAATAATTAGTTAATATTCATATTTTTACAGTTTTATAGAAAATATTTTAATATTTAATATAATTAAATATTTTGTAAGTCCACAATGATATAACTAACATTTGCATTATATACAATATAATAGTTATTAACTTATAGTATCTTAAGTATCTTACTCCATGAGATATCTTAATTAAATTTAATATAATTATATCATTCTCACTACATTAATTATCAATATTATTATGAATAAAAAGAAAATATTTTATATTTAATTATATATATTAAATATTATTATATGATTAATATCTATAAATAGATTTATCTTATAAAATAATTTATGTCCATCACATAGTAATAAAGTTATTATTATTCTCAGTTATTATGATATTTTAATTTAAAATAAGTATATATATTTTATAAAAAATCACGCATAACTTTATGAATATAAAATAATATGCCGACATAAATTTAGATATTAATTATAAATCTTGCGATTGTAGTTGTATCGATTTTAATCGTTTAGTTTTAAAAAGTCTTATAAAGTTAACAACTGAAAATAACAAATATATTAATTAATATGTGACATAGACAAAATAAAACTAAATTTAGTTATTAAAGTTCATCTCTTATCTTTTATAAAATTAATTAATAATTAATTTTAATATAATTTTATTCAATTACAAATATGCATTTTAATCAAATAAACATCATAATTGTAAAAAGTTTTTTAATTATTTTACTAACAGTATTATAAACAAATAGTAATACTTAAATTATAGTATATAATTTATTCATATTATAATTTGACATAAGTATATATGTGATAAATAATTTAAATATTATTTGTATAATATTTAAAATTACTTTTAGATATAATTATTATTACAATATGAAGAAGTTAATTAAAGCAAGATTATTTTTATTAGAATAGTACTGCTTTAATTATTTAATATTATTTATTTCTGTTTATAAGTATATATTTAATTGCAGTTATTAAAAATAATAATAGAAATAACTTATTAATCGTCATAATCTATCTTTTTTTGTAAATTGCTGACGATATGTTACTAAATCATCAATGGTTATTATTGGCATATTATATTGTTTACTAAAAACAATAACTTCTGGCATTCTGGCCATTGTTCCATTGTCATTTGTCAACTCACACAAAACTCCTACCGGCTTAAAACCAGCTAATTTTACTAAATCAATAGTAGCTTCTGTATGCCCTCTCCTCTCCAATACACCACCTTTCTGAGCTCTTAGTGGAAAAACATGTCCAGGACGGTTAAGATCAGTAGGTTTTGCATCATCAGCAATTGCTTTGCGAATAGTCATTAAACGATCACTGGCAGAGACTCCGGTTGTAACACCTTGAGAAGCCTCTATAGTAATAGTAAATGCTGTTTGAAATTTACTAGAATTTTCTTTAACCATCATAGGTAATTCTAATTGTTTGCGACGATTTTCAGTTATACAAAGACAAACAATTCCACTACCATGACGAATAGTTAATGCCATCTGTTCAATTGTCATAGTTTCAGCAGAAAAAATAATATCACCCTCATTTTCACGACTATCGTCGTCAAGTACCATAACACCATTTCCCTGGCGTAACGCTTTAAGAGCTCTCTCTATACGCTCAATAGGATTGCCATACGAAGAAAGTGACGTCTGATTCATGGAAAACCTCATCAATAAATTCTAAATTGCCAGAACCATGGTAAATTTAAGAGTAAATAAAACCAATATTTTAAAAACCTAGTATAACCTACAGGTTTCAAAATTATAGATATTACTATTTCTCCCACCCGAACTATAACTGTCGGTTTTAGAACCTTCTGAATCTGGTGACTTTCTTATGGAATTGCTATAATGGAAAGTTTGAATAATTAGTTGCTTAATAAACAGAATAAATATTGTTACCAGTAGTCAAATTCATAATGAATTAATGTAAACTATAACGTGAATATAATTCTGTAGCAATCAACAACAGAAAATATATTGATTTAGTAATTATAATTTATATCCTTAATCAATATGTATTAAATTGTTAATTTAATTACTTTATCTTAGATATTATCATCAAATTTATTAAATATAATTTTGTAAAAATAAATTAATTATTTTAAGATATTTGTTAAATAGTCTATATAGTATAATTTACTACAAGAAAGGATACTGCAATGATTGATATAAAAAAAATTGAACGTGTTGCTCGTCAGATAAAAGATATCTTGCCAAAAGAAATTCGAGACCTGGGTGAAGATTTTGATAAAAATCTACTGGCAATACTACAATCTAAGTTAGAAAAACTAGATTTAGTTTCACGCAAAGAATTTGATATTCAAATTCAAGATTTACTACTAGTTCATGAAAAAATTCTACAAATAGAAAAACGTATTGAACAATTAGAAGAAAATCTCACAACTAATGAAAATAAATAAATATAAAATATTAACGTTGTATTGTTTTAGCAGTTTTGCTTTTTTATACAAAATTTTAATTATTTTTTATAATAGTATTGATGACGTTTGTCGTAGAAAGACCTTGTTCAAAATTAAGCACTTTAACTTTACCTCCAGAATCTAATACTTCTTGACTTCCTGCTATGTGCTCTTTATCAAGTTTATAATCTCCGCCTTTTACTAATACATCCGGTAAAATTTCACTAATTAATCGTTGTGGTGTATCCTCTTCAAAAGATACTACCCAATCTACCGAAGATAATGCTTCCAATACTATCATACGTTGAGATAATGGATTGATTGGGCGATCACTACCCTTTATCCGCTTAATTGAAGCATCGCTATTTACAGTAACAATTAATCGATCACCTAACTTGCGAGCGTTTGTCAAATATATAACATGCCCGGCATGTAAGATATCAAAGCACCCGTTAGTCATTACAATCTTTTCTCCTCGATTACGTGCAGCAATAACAGCATGTTTTAGTTGTTGTTCATTCATCACACCAAAATTATAATTAGACCGAGCATGAATTGCATTTTCTAGTTCAATTAGTGATACAACTGAAGTGCCAAGTTTTTCAACTACTATTCCAGCAGCAGCATTAGCCAATACACACGATTGATAAAAGTCTAGATGAGAAGCTAAAGATGCTGACAAAACACCAATAACAGTATCACCAGCTCCAGTAACATCATAAACTTCTTGAGCTTGAATCGGTAAATGCAAAGGATGTTTATCACGTTGCAGCAACGACATTCCATTCTCTGAACGAGTAATCAATAACCCTTTAAGATTAAGAGAATAAATTAATTTCATCCCTTTCTTCTCAATTTCAGCATTATTATAACACTTACCAACAATAGTTTCAAATTCATATATATTAGGAGTTAATAAAGTCGCTCCATTATAACAATTAAAATCATTCCCTTTAGGATCAACAAGTACTGGTATTTTAGCGTTATTTGCCAATGCAATGATATGTTGAATTTGTGATAATGTACCTTTACCATAATCAGAAAGCACTATAACTTCAACTCCATGGATAGCTTCTTGAATGCGATCTAATAACGTTCTTATGTCAACAACATCGAACTTATCTTCAAAATCAAGTCTAATAAGTTGTTGATTATGAGATACAATTCTTAATTTAGTGATAGTAGGGTGAGTTGACGATTCGATAAAGTCACAACATACATTGGCTTCATTTAGTTTATTAATCAATATTTTAGCATAATAATCAAGACCTATTACGCCTATTAGACGAACATTAGCTCCTAAAGCAGCAATATTCATTGCAACGTTAGCAGTACCTCCAGGGCGTTCTTCTTTTGTTTCTACTTTAACAACAGGAACAGGAGCTTCTGGTGAAATTCTTGTAGTTAATCCATGCCAATAACGATCTAACATAACATCGCCGATAACTAAAATATTAGCTTGTTTAAAATTAGGAATAGTAATTTTCATTAATGCTCCATTTATCAACAAATAATCACAGTAAATATTTATATTAATACTAACATATATCAGTGTTATAAATAATGTTAATCTATTGCTAGTTAATTTTATTTCAACTGAACTGATATAAAGTAATTATATAATTAAGTTAATATGAACTTTTACTTCTTTATATAAACTAAAAGAGTGACTCTTTAATTGTATGACATACAAGGATAAATGATATAATATGTCAGGCATTTAGTATCAATCTAAATTAATTGATTATATTCTATTGTATATATTTAAATATATTTAAATATATACAATAGAATATTTATATTACTTAACTAATATAGTAATTATACATTATATTTACAATAAATGAGATAATTGTAAATATTGAGAAATGAGTTTAACGTTAGCGATAGATATCAATGTGATGAATTTAAATAAAAAATTTTTTTATTGATTTTTTTATAAAAATATTTTATCGTATTTAAATAATTTTATATTATAAAATTATTTATTTTAGTGTCAGATCAAAAAAACTTAATTTTTATTATATTAAAAACATAATATATTTGATTTCGTAATAAAAAGAATATTAAAATATCGTTTGTGAATAAAATCTATATTTCTTTTAATAACATGAACATAACAAAACTATATATATTGCATATTAATAAATTATGCGATAAATATTATTTTAATTATTAGCAAAATAAAGTATTAAGTAAATGGTGTATAACTATTAGAAAATTATTGATTTATTTAATAATATAACTCAGATTAGGAGTTAATTTTTAGTAAATAATTTATGATACAGAACAAATATATATAAAAATATATCTACTGTTTAGTAGATAACATTAATTTTAAATAAGTTATTTCTCATTTTATTTTATTAATTAGCAAATAAAAATTTATTAAAAAAATATTATTGTATTAGATATTATATTGATTAAGCGTAATGAGATATAACACTGATACACAATAATTTTTTAATCAAATATTGGCAAATAACAATAATTATTTAATAAAATTTTATTTTTAATGATAAATTTATATAAAATATTTAGCGCATACATAGACATAGTGCACAACATCAATTTATTAATAAAATAAATAAAAATATTAAATGAATATTATATATTATGATGTCGAATACTAATAAAATGATAGTTAACAACTACATATCTTACAAATAACTTATTCGATTGATACAAAATTTATTTAAGTAAAGCTTAATAATATTATTTATCATAAATCATCATATATTTTTATTGATGTAAAATAAATAATTATTTTCTAATTACTTTATTTATTTTGATTATAATTATGTTTACTACAACATTAAATAAATTGAAAAACTAATAAATTAAATATGCTTCACAGATACTAATTATATCCAGTTTAATTATATTATGCTAAATAATATAACTCGCTTCAAATTTTATTATATTGTAGATTAATTAACAACATAATAATGCTACATGTATATAGCAATGAAAATATATTATTTCTAATTATGGATGTACATTTTAATTAGCACTAAAATTCATAGATTCTTCATCGTTAATATTAATAACAATCTAAAGTAAAACTAAAAATTAATAGAACAATATTATTAAATAAATAATATTAGTTTTTTTGTTCTAACTCAGATAAAAAACTATTTATTTTGTATTTAGCGATTACTATTCTTATATAGATATTTCTTAAAAGATGTAAAATAAGATAGATTTTAATAAAAATAAATTTTTCAACACTGAACTTATTAAATACAAAAAATTAATAAGTGTTAAAACAGTTATTTAGTCATCATAAAACATATTCACCTTATAAACCATACTACATGATCGCATCTAATATATCAAAATTTTTCTATAATAATTAAATTATATCAAATAATAGTTAAATATTAAAATATCACAATATCTTTATTATTTTATCAAATACAATTTGTATTACCATATTACACTAAATCATAATATAATTACACAAATGTCTTAAAAACAAATATAACTATTCTCAATAAGTAATAGTTATATTTGTTTTATTAATTTTTGATAAAATAACTATTTTAAATAAAATAATATAACTAACCATTATGAAATATTTTTATTTAAAATTTAATTACTTAAGATAAAGAATATTATTTATTAAATAATTTTTATTATCTTAATAATATAATAAAAATTATCTTCTACTCATTAAGATTTCCTAAATTAATATCAATATATTACTACTTAAATCAAATTTGTAAAACAATAAATATAATTAACTACAATTTCTTTATCAGAACTAATAAATTGTTTTAATTTAACTTTAAAAACTAAAATTAAAACAAACACTGTTTTGTTTAATTTGAATCTACTTGCAACAGATCAATAACTATGTTAAATATATCATATATTAAGAATAATTTATAAAATATTTCAATAGACTATATTTTAAATTATATTTTAAATATTAAATACGTTAATATTAATTTATTATTATTTATAATTCATAACCAATTTAAACTAAAAGCTTTATTTATAGTACTAAGCTTGATTTACATATCGTTTCATGTATTATTATTTCTATAATAGTTTTTAATTGCTATAAATACTACTGTATTGAAATACAACTCAACTACATTAACAATCATTAATGCGATTTAAACTATATAAATAGTCATAAAATAAAATTACTAAATGTTATTTAATTAATATATTTGATCTTAATATTTTAATAATACATTTCGATCAAAATAATAAAATATTCATTTTTTTATCAATTTAAATTATTTTATGTATTCATGTTTTTAACATAATGATATAAAAATTTTATCTGAAGTTTTATAAGTAATTCTAAAAATTACTATATAAATTACAGAACATTTTATCTATTTATATTAATAATAAGTACAGTAATTGATAATTAACTTTTTATAAAAAAATATTTAACATTTGAATATAATTATAAAATAAAATAATAAAGTATATGATTTTTTTGTAAAATTGCTTAATAAAAAATTCTATATTAATATGAAATTTTCATTTAATTTTTATATAAATTTTATTTAATATAAATTTCTATATAAACTCTATATCAGCAAAGATAAACGTTTTAATTTTCTTATTAATACACATGTCAATACTTAATCAAGTTATAATTTTTGTTTGTTTTTTAATAATTTAAAATAAATAATTAATCTAACATACAATATTATTATTGGCACAAGTAATCCAAAAAAACAATAAACAAATCTAATTTATCAATATTTATATTGGTCATTTTTTTAAAAAAAAAGTAACTTTACTGTTCATTTATGTTACATAAAAATTAATCATAACTAAAAGCAATTTATATAATTTTTATTCTATTAATACATTAAATATATTAATATTTATAGAATAACGCTTTTATAGCTTATAACGCTTTTATAGCTTATAAATAATTAAATAAAATAATAAAGTTTCCATTATTTATCTTAATTCTTATATTGTGTTAAGAATATATATTATGCACTAATGTATATTATGCACTAAAGTATAATAAACAATTTACATTTCTGCGAAGTTCTAATCTTGTCTACATAGATTATTAAATCAATTATGGAATTATTGATAAGATTAAAAATTGATTAGAAATTTTAATAAATAATCGCATTTACAAAATAAAAATATATTCAGAATATTCAGAGCAAGTTTATTATTTAAAAAAGAAGAAATGGTTTGTCTGTTTAGTAAATATCTAATAAAACATCTGGACAAAATTATGCATTCAATTACTTGAGAAGAAAAATTAAGAATTACTTTAAGATTAACTAATATTTATAATAATAAAACTATAAAACTATAAAACTATAAAAATATCAAAAGAGAAGTTACGATCAGTGATCAAGTTATTGTTAAATATAAAAATAAAACTAAAATAAAATAATGAGGTAATTTATCTAAAAAAATAAATTTTAAAATGAATCTTAATGATAATCAGGATAAACTCATTTTAAAGAGTTTTATTTGTGTCGTAGGAATAAATGTTGATTAATTGATTTTTGATGTATTGTTATTTCATATTATATTATAATATATAGAGATCTAAGGATGAATTAAAGAAAATATCATGCAGATTTATCTTGTTGGTGGTGCAGTAAGAGATCAACTATTGGGATTGCCAATTTCTGATCGTGATTGGGTAGTTGTAGGTGCTACATCAAATGATTTAATAAAATTAGGTTTTCAACAAGTAGGTAAGGGTTTTCCTGTTTTTTTACATCCAAAAACACATGAAGAATATTCACTTGCTCGAACAGAACGAAAAACTGGTGTAGGATATACCGGTTTTACTTTCTACACTACACCTGATATCACTATAGAAGAAGATCTGTTACGTCGAGACCTAAGTATAAATGCAATCGCACAAACTAAAGATGGACAATTGATTGATCCATATAATGGGGAACATGATATAAAAAATCGGTTATTACGTCATATTTCTAATTCTTTTGAGGAAGATCCTTTGCGAATACTTAGAGTGGCACGATTTGCTGCTCATCTATCTAATCAAAAATTTACTATTGCCAATGAAACACAATCGTTAATGAAAAAAATGGTTTTTAATAATGAAATTGGTGAAATTAGCGCAGAAAGAGTTTGGGGAGAAACTGAGAAAGCACTTCGATCATCTTCTCCAGAAACTTATTTTCATGTCTTACATGATTGTGGTACACTATCTATTCTTTTTCCTGAAGTTAATCAATTATTTGGAGTAAAATCGTCAGAAGACTTATATAACGAAATTGATAGAAAGATGCATATGTTTTTAACATTAAAAATGGCATCATTATTAACTGATAATATTGAAACTCGTTTTGCTGCTCTTTGCCATGATTTTAGTAAAATATTAATGTCGCAAAAACAATATCATTATCATCACAATTACTCAATTAAAACTATTAAAATTATAGATACTATATGCAAAAGATTGAGAATTCCTAATAAAATAAAAGAGTTATCAAAATTAGTTGCTAGATTTCAGATGCAGGTTCATCAAATTAACAAACTAGAACCTAAAGAAGTTATTAAGATATTCAATCAATTAGATAGCTGGCGTAAATCAGATCGCATCAATCAACTTGCTATTGTATGCGAAGCTGTTGCTTGCGGTAGAGTTGGGAGAAAAGATATCATGTATCCACAAACTAAATTTCTCATCGAAGCATTTAGAATAGCACAACAAGTATCAATTAAAAATATTACAAAACAAGATATTAATGGATATGAAATTAGAGATGAGATTACCAAGAAACGAATTCAGGCACTAGTATATTGGCGTCGACAGCAAAACATTTTACCAATTTAAGTTATCTTAAAGATGATTTAGTTCGCTCTATAATGACACCAACTTCTTTAGCATGAAGAACTGCTTCTGGTTTAGAAACCTTAACTTGTACCCAGCAAGTATTAAATTGATTTAAAATCATATTAGAAACTTCCTGCGCAACACGTTCTATCAATTCGAACTTTCGTGTTTCTATATATTTTATTATTGCTTGGCTAATCTTGGCATAATCTAAACAGTATTTTACTTTATCACTTTTAGCAGATTGTTGGATATCACATTTTATTTTAATATCTAATAATAGTTTTTGTTTGATAGTTTTTTCCCATTCATATACACCAATTCTTGTAAACACTGATAACTGTTTAATAAATATAATATCCATTTGTTTTTCTCTTATATTTTAATTATTGTATATTTAATAATACAAAATAAAATCATTAAATTAAAAATAAATTTAATTAATTAGATTTATTGATGCAAAAAATGCCTGTCAGTAAAATATTTAAAATAGAAGATTTACAACAACAATTCTATAATATATAAATATTTAAAATATTTTAAGATAAATAAATTAATTATTATTAATAAAAATATTAATAGTGTCTTGTCTATATTTGGTAGATTGTATTAATTATCTATAATTGCTTAATCTTTGATGAAATTTTTAAAATAAGTTTTTAATTTGTCATATTATTGATATTATATCTTTAAGTATTTTTACTCAAAAAAAATGTTATGCACTTCTGTACCAAATTAATAATTTAATCGATATATTATCAATAATATTACTCTATTAGTAGTTTTTGCAATATATTATATATTTTACTATTTTTATTTGAAATATTCATGATAAAATATTTATAATATATTTCTTTAATTTTTATTTTTCATATAAAAATATGTTTTTATGCTTTTATTATATTTTCGTTATTTACTAAAAATTAACAAATAATAATTCTTGTACTTTAATGCTTATTTTAATATAGTTATAGTTTGTAAAGAAATGTTACAAACATGTAATTATTATTGTCTTATTAATATTAAACAACTCTAATGTTTTATAATTTAAAGATAAATTAACATTCATGGTTATTCAGATGTTGCTCTATTTCATAATATAAATAAAAAATAATAAAATATAATTAATTAATTTATGATTTTTATTCTTTAAGTAGATTTATGTAATGATACTAACGTTAATGGTGGTAGATCTTCAATATTCCAACGCGATTTAACAATAATATCTAAGCTATCATAAGCATCACTTTGCAAGCGAATCATACCGACTAGTGCTATCATTGCCCCATTATCAGTACAAAATTTTGGACGCGCATAAAAAACATTTCCTCCAATTTTTGTTATAGAGTCTAGCATTTTAATTCGCAAGACACGGTTTGCACTTACTCCACCTGCAATAACCAAACGCTTAGTATTATTTTGCTCTAATGCGCGTTTGCATTTAATCACTAATGTATCTACAATTGCATCTTCAAATGCTCTAGCAATATCAGCAACAGTTTGTTCATCCATACTATTATTTTTAATTGTATTAGACACAAAAGTTTTTAAACCTGAAAAACTAAAATCTAGTCCAGGTCGATTTGTCATAGGACGAGGAAATATAAATCGACCAACACGACCTTTCTGTGCTATTAATGAAAGTGCTGGACCTCCAGGATAACCTAATCCTAATAACTTTGCTATTTTATCAAAAGATTCACCAGCGGCATCATCAATAGACTCGCCTAATAATTTATATTTACCAATAGCCATTGCATTAATTAACTGAGTGTGGCCTCCAGAAACCAATAATGCCACAAAAGGGAATTCAAGAGTATTTGCTTCTAGCATTGGAGAAAGCAAATGACCCTCCATATGGTGAACAGGAATAGCTGGAACATTCCAAGCAAATGCTAACGAACTTCCAATTGTTGCTCCTATCAATATGGAACCTATTAAACCTGGACCAGCTGTATAAGCAACGGCATCAATATCATCACAAGTTAAGTTTGCTTGTTGTAGAGCCGCTTTAATTAAAGGTATTGTTTTTCGAATATGAGCTCGAGAGGCTAATTCTGGTACAACTCCACCATAATCTGTATGCAATTTTGCCTGGCTATATAATTTATTGGCTAATAAGCCTAATTTATCATCATAAATTGCGACACCTGTTTCATCGCATGATGTCTCTATACCTAAAACCATCATATATTTCACCAACTTTATCTAATAATAAAATTTGTCATTATTTATCTATATCTATATTAAATCAATATTAATTAAAATAAATAATTTGTATTATTTATCCATTATCATCTAAACTATGTAATTTATTTATATTAAAAATAATTAATTAAATCATTTTCTATCTTTTGTTTTTATTGAACTCTTTACAAAGATATGCTCATTGAAGTAAAATTTCGCACTATTAAAAATAGATAGCTATGGATATTGCTAGCAAAAACTGATTTTTTTGAGGTAAAAGAAAAATGCCAGTAATTAAAATACGTGAAAACGAACCATTTGATGTAGCACTTCGTCGGTTTAAGCGTTCTTGCGAAAAAGCAGGGATATTAGCTGAAGTGCGACGTCGTGAGTTTTATGAGAAACCAACGACTGTGCGTAAACGTGAAAAAGCATCAGCAATAAAGCGACTAGCTAAAAAATTAGCTCGAGAAAACGCCCGCCGCATTCGATTGTATTAATTGTTGCTGCATAAAATAGTAATAATTTTAATATCAGTCATTAAATGACTACAATAAAATTTACTCTTCTAAACTAATGGTAGATGTTCATTAGCATTGGATAAATAAATAACTTATGGCAGGACGAATTCCTCGCATGTTTATCAATAATTTGTTAACTAGAACAGATATAGTTGATCTTATTGATACTAAAGTGCAACTAAAAAATCAAGGTAAAAATCATCATGCATGTTGTCCATTTCATAATGAAAAAACACCTTCATTCACTGTTAATAGAGATAAGCAATTTTATCATTGTTTTGGATGCGGTGCTCACGGAAATGCTATTGATTTTATAATGAATTATGAAAAACTTGATTTTATAGAAACAATCGAAGAGCTTTCTTACATGCATAGGCTTGAAATTCCTTATGAAACAGATAATATTTCAAATAAAACTTATCGTCATAATCGACAAAATCTTTATAAATTAATGGATAATATTAATAAATTTTATCATATTTCATTAAATAAATCAGATTCATATAATGTAAAAAAATATTTAATTAAACGTGAATTATCTGATGAAATTATTAATTATTTTTCAATAGGTTTCTCACCAAGTGGATGGAATAATCTATATAATCATTTAGATGAGAATTATAATAATTCGCAGTATCTAGAAGATGTTGGCATGTTAGTTAGAAATAATAATGGGCTAACTTACGATCGTTTTAGAAAGCGTATAATGTTTCCAATAAGAGACAGAAGAGGGCGCGTTGTTGCATTTGGTGGTCGCGTATTAGATAATAGTTTACCAAAATATCTGAATTCACCAGAAACAGAAATTTTTCATAAAGGTCGCCAGTTATATGGTCTATATGAAGCCACAAAAAATAATATAACACTTTCTAAACTATTAGTTGTAGAAGGTTATATGGATGTTATAGTTTTGTCACAATTTGGTATTAATTATGCAGTAGCATTATTAGGAACATCAATAACATCAGAGCATATTCAGTTACTTTTTAGAAAAACAAATACAGTTATTTGTTGTTATGATGGAGATAAAGCCGGTCGTACAGCAGCATGGAGAACGCTTGAAGCAGCACTTCCATATTTGATCGATGGACGACAATTGCAATTTATGTTTTTGCCTGACGGCGAAGATCCGGATTCATTAATACGAAAAGAAGGTAAAGAAAATTTTGAAAAACGAATAAATAAATCACATTCATTATCTACATTTTTATTTGACACATTAGTTGCGCAAGTTGATTTGGGAAGCTATGAAGGTAAAACAAAATTCAATCAGTTTGCTATTCCTCTAATTAAAAAAATACCTAGTGATACTTTGCAGTTATATTTAGCACAAGAATTGGGTAATTTTATAGGAATTCCTGATACTTTACATATTATTGCTATGATAAAAAAAGGATTGCCTAAAAAAAATAATTATTATAAACAAAAAATTAAACCTACAACAATGAGAATATTGATAGCATTATTAGTACAAAATCCAAATTTTGCTACCATGATTCCTACTCTTGATGGAATTAAACAGTCAAAGCTACCAGGATTAACGTTATTTTTAGAGTTAGTTGAATTTTGTCAATTTTATCCTTGCATGAATACTGGTAAATTATTGGAATTATATCGTAATAATAAATTTATTAAACAACTTGAAAAATTAGCAACTTGGAACGATATAAAGATAAAAGAAATAGCTGAGAAAATGTTCAAAGATTCCTTAGAACATTTATTTATTATGGTTCTTGATGAAAGATTTGAATTTTTAATTGGAAAAGAACGAACAAAAGGTTTAAACAGTGAAGAACGTGAAGAAGTTAATTTAATTACTGTTTCAAGAATGAAACAGTAATATTAAAAAAATATCTAGATTGACGTCGTATAAGATAATGCAAATATCTATAAGTTGCCGTGATACAAAGGGCATGGCACATGCAATAATTAAATTCCCCTTTTAATTCATTGTTGGCCAACTTTCTTTTCTTCGACCAACAGAAACCCAAATTATAAAATGTGGATATCGTCTTATGGAGCAAAACCCGCAGTCACAGCTGAAGCTATTAGTTACAAAAGGAAAAGAGCAAGGCTACCTGACCTATGCTGAAGTTAACGACCATTTGCCAGAAGATATCGTTGATTCATATCAGATTGAAGATATTATCCAAATGATTAATGATATGGGCATTCAAGTAATGGAAGAGGCACCAGATGCTGATGATCTTATTCTAACAGAAATACAACACGATACTGACGATGACGCCATTGAGGCTGCTACACAGGTATTATCAGGTGTTGAAAGCGAAATAGGTCGAACAACAGATCCTGTGCGTATGTACATGCGTGAAATGGGTACAGTAGAACTATTAACTCGTGAAGGAGAGATAGATATTGCTAAGCGCATCGAAGATGGGATTAACCAAGTTCAGTGTTCTGTTGCCGAATATCCTGAGGCTATTGCTTATTTATTAGATCAATACGAACGTGTCGGAAAAGGGGAAACTCGGCTAGGTGATATTATTGCTGGATTCGTTGATCTAAACTCTGAAGAGTATTTAACTAACACTGTAACGCATATTGGATCGGTGTTACAAGAGGAAACTTTAAATGATGAAGATGATAAAGATGAGGATAGTGATAGCAATGATGTTGATGAAAATAATGTAGATCCAGAGATTGCTAGGCAAAAATTTTTTGAGCTTCGTGAACAATATGAGCATACGTCAATAGAAATCCAAAAAAATGGTCGCAACCATGTAAATTCAAAAACAAAAATTGCACAGTTATCTGATATTTTTAAACAGTTCCGATTAATACCAAAACAATTTGATTATTTGGTAAACAATATGCGTGATATGATGGAGCGTGTTCGTCATCAAGAACGCTTTATTATGAAACTTTGCATTGAACAATGCAAAATGCTGAAGAAAAACTTTATTACATTATTCTCAGGTAATGAAACAAATGCTAATTGGTTATCTGTTGCAAAAGCAATGAATAAACCATGGTCTGAAAAATTAGTCGATGTAGAAGAAGATATATTGCGTTCTTTACAAAAATTACAACAAATTGAAGAAGAGACTGGTTTAACAATTGAGCAGGTAAAAGATATTAATAGACGCATGTCTATTGGTGAAGCAAAGGCGCGCCGAGCAAAAAAAGAAATGGTTGAAGCTAACTTGCGCCTAGTTATATCTATTGCTAAAAAATATACAAATCGAGGTCTGCAATTCCTTGATTTAATTCAAGAAGGTAATATTGGTCTTATGAAAGCTGTTGATAAATTTGAGTATCGTCGTGGATATAAATTTTCAACTTATGCAACTTGGTGGATTCGCCAGGCAATTACTCGTTCAATTGCCGATCAGGCTCGCACAATACGGATTCCAGTGCACATGATAGAAACAATTAATAAATTAAATAGAATTTCTCGTCAAATGTTACAGGAAATTGGGCGTGAACCATCTCCTGAAGAATTATCAGAACGAATGTTAATTCCTGAAGATAAAATTCGTAAAGTGTTAAAAATTGCAAAAGAGCCTATTTCAATGGAAACACCAATTGGAGACGATGAAGATGCACATCTTGGAGATTTTATTGAAGATACCACTCTAGAACTACCATTAGATTCTGCCACATCAGAAAGTTTGCGTTCAGCTACTAATGAAGTATTAGCTGGATTAACTAATCGCGAAGCAAAAGTTCTACGAATGCGATTTGGTATTGATATGAATACAGATCATACCTTGGAGGAAGTCGGTAAACAATTTGATGTTACTCGCGAGAGAATTCGGCAAATTGAAGCAAAAGCACTACGTAAACTGCGCCACCCAAGTCGCTCAGAAGTTCTACGTAGTTTCTTGGACGAATGAAATAATTATTTATATTTAAATATAAATATATTGTAGATATAAATATGTACTTAAATGATATTAAAATATATTGTATGTAACAAAATTAATATTTAATCATTACTATAAATTAATTAGTATTCAAATGATGGCAATAGATAAAAAATATATTTACATAGACTGTCTTTAGAAAAAAGAACACCTTAACTATAAAACTTCTACTATCAAGTAGAAGTTAATTCAAACTAAAAGCTAAACAATAATTTTACTAAAATTTATCTATTTGTATTCAATAATTAATATAATGTGAAAATATCTTTAAAATTAAATACTTATATGAAGTATTGCGATACATAATTTATCTAAAATTTAAATAATAATTATAAAATTATTTAGAACATCTATTATTATTATATATATACTATAATATATATAAAATATCGATATTGAATAATAAAATTAAATTATTTTTTTACTTGTTAAGTGAACAATAAATATACATTATTAATATAATTAATTATGATTATTATATAAATACTCTATAAGTAAAGTAGAAATCATGAAATGAAAGAGAATAAATTTATCTGATTTAGCAACAATAAAAAATCTTATACAAAATCTAGAAACAAAAAACATGAAAATACTTATAATTATTAAGTAGGTAATAACTAAAAACACTAATTTTATTATGAGTTGATGCTTAAAATAAAAGTAAGTTGAAAAAAAATAATAAAATATACCTTTCTTGAAACAAGATTATATAAACATCAGATATGCATTTCTCGAATATAATTCAATTACATATGTATGAAAGATGACATTCTTAATTTGATGTTTCAAAATTAATTAAATAATAAAACATTAAGTGTTGTTGTGATATGATTATCAATGTTTTATATATTAAGTAACTTCAGATAAAATTGGATTTATATAAAATATAAAATATAAAATATAAAATATAAAATCTAATAGTATATTAATAATCTATTTTAATGTGAAAGAAATAGAAAATAGAGAACAAGTTTCAATATTACACAAAAAGAATAAGTTTTAATCAATAAATATAATATTGTTCATAAAATTTTATAACTGAGTAAAAAATAAATCTAATATTTCTTATAGCTTAAATAATATACTATAAATAATCATTAAAATTAAAATTAAAATTAAAATTAAAATTAACTATTTCTTTAAAAAAAAATAAGATAAAGTTATGTGTAAAATACTAATAGTTCCATAATATATTACATGTCTAATTAGTCTAACTAATTGTTAAGTATCTAACTAGATAAATTTAATAAAAAATCAGAATAACAGAAATAATATTTTACTGTTATATTAATAAATATAATTTTTATATAAAGGTTACAAAGTATGGTGGCATTATAAGCAAATATATCAATGAGTTTATTAGCGTAAAGATAAAGTTAATAATAAATATACATAAGTGTTAATAAATATCATAATTATTAGTAAATTTAAAAGCTAAACAATCTATGCAAAGTAGATGATAATAAAATTGTTACTATTATGATTAGAGAAATTAAGTATAAGATTAACATCTTATCAAAACTATTGATAACTGCAATGAAATAAGTAAATAATAATACAAATAGTATTTATTAACATTAGTTATAGTAAATTATATTATTTACTTAAAATTTATCAAACTAAATAGCTATTAATAATTAGATTGCTAAATAATACACAATTAATAATTATATATGGTATTGCACCAAAAGTGCAGATGAAAAGTAGATGGAATTTTAATATAGCATGAATTATTTTAAATACACATAAATATTTTATAAAAAACTATCAATAGTTTGCACTTTAATTTTTAATTTTGCATATAAATATAATAGTAAAAGAAAGAAGAATTTAATAAATAAACTTTATATTATAATAATCAAGTATGAATATGAGTTTAGTTTATACTATTAAATTAAGTTAAACCATAATTAATATACGAACATGATTGATCTAATATTAGATCCATTCTTCAATTTTGTGTTCGATAATAAATATATTTATCTAAATATATTATAATTCAACTTAATTTTATTTAAAATAATATATAAATAATTTGTAATATAGAAATGTTATAAGTAATTTTTATTATATTTTATTTTTCTTTTGTTTATGTATTATATTATAAGGTTAATGGAGATAATAGAATGATATGAATTTACTATAATTACTATATTTTATGAGTGACTACACAAAATAATTTTATTTATCAAATAAAATTAAATAAAATAAAATATATCACTTTAATACTTATATTAAATGATTTTAATGAAATCAATGTTGTTACTATTAAATGATAAGTATAATTTAGTTTTATATATAGTTAAGTGCTCAATATAAGAATAATTTTAGCTACATTTACTGAAATTATTCTTATATTGAAAAAATTTAAAAAACTAGTATAATTGATATTAAATATATTTTTTTCTTAATATATTTCTACTTTTTTTTTAAAAAAAATTATATCACTTTAGTTGATTTGAGTTTTTAAATATATATTTAAAATTAAATTTTAAATATATATTAAATATTTTCTGATAAAAATATAATAAAACTAGTAACTTAATTTGATAAGTATTTAAATTTTGTATAACATATTCTTAATATTTATTTTTTTAACATTTAGTCTGTAAAATTATAAATTATGTAATTTGTTATAATCTATTATTATCTATATTCTATTATTATATCTTATTCTTAAGTTATATTAAAACTCTCAGGATTTTCTTTTAATAACTTTAGCTACAATAAAGTATTATATACAATATATCTTTAAAAGATATATAAATTATATTTATACTATGTTTACCAAATTTTTACTAGTTTTTTTATAAAAAACATAAAATAAAAATATTATTATTAATAATTAATTAGCATTATAAATGCAATTAATTATTTTTTTCTTCATACATTAAATCATTCATAATAATTAATTTCTTAGAGCTTTAGTTCATAAATTTATATTTCATTAAAATACAATCATAGAGATAATAATAATCTTTAACTTTACATTTCATAAATCACTTTTTTTTTTACGAAAAAATAATTTAAATTATATATTGGAATATAAATACTTAATAGAACAACTATTATAGTTTTTGTGATTATTATTTACATTTTATGGCCCCTGCTGGATTTGAACCAGCGACCAAGCGATTATGAGTCGCCTGCTCTAACCTCTAAGCCAAGGGGCCAAAAATAAATTAATTATACTTGTTGTTTTTATTATAGTCTAGTGCCTAATATCCAATAATAAATATGGTTATTTTATAAATTAAAGTAGCTAAACTAAATAGTTTTCTTTATCTAACTTATTTCTGAATCATTACTGGATAGTAAATTATTCAGAAATAAAAAAATTTATAAAATTTAGACTATATTATCATTATAACTTATTGTTAATTATAAGTGTAGCCAATAGATTTATTTATTATTTATTTATATTATTTGATATATACTTATCATTTCTATAAACATATTATAGAGTATATTTTTATTATAAAATTTCTATTTTTTACTATAAAGTGGTAAAAATAATCTGTATTTTTTAATAAAATGAATATGAATTATTTTTTTTTGGAAAAACTTATCTTATCTTTATATTTGATAAATATTTTTATTATTTTTTATTAATTTTTTATTTTATTCTAATATTTCTTTAATTATTAATTTTTCTTATTTATTAAAAATTTTAATGACTCAGTTAGTTATTGTAGTTTTAATTATTAATTAAATTTTAATTTCAATATGTTTTATCGAACTATATAAACTTTAATTATAAATATTACTAATATTAAATATTAGCTGTTATGTAATTAAGGTTAATTGTAGTACTTTAATTAAAAATAATTATTATTAATTAGTAATTAAAGTAACGTTAAAATTATTTAATAACAATTATTGATTTTTAAATTTTTACTATTATGTTAAAAACGACGCAATTAAATTTTATAAAACTATTATACAAATCTTTTTTAAAGTAATCAATTATTTATTATTTTAATAATTTTACTACTGTTATCTTTTGTTTTTTACTGAAATAATTAAAACAACAATATTTTATTGTTTAATTATGAGTTTATATGTTATTTGTTATTTTATTAAATAAAGATAATTCTATTATAGAATACTTTAATTTTTATTAATACTATTAGTTTTCAACGAATATTCATATAAATCATAAAATTTATTAGAATATGTAAATAGTTTGCTTACAGTTATTTATATTAATTATTTTTTCTTTATTTTTTGAAGTTAATTGCCATTTATCTGACATGCAATAACATGTTATTATTATTTTCTAAAAAATATTTCAGTATTCTTTCACATCAATACTTATAATAGTCTTTATATTAATAAAATTATAGACTAATCTCTATTTTTATTAGTTAATTACATTAAATTTAATAGGATATTGTGTTAATATGCATAGTTATATTTTTTAGATGTGTATTGCATATGAAATTTATCTAGTTTAGTAACTATAACAATAATATCTCTACAACGATAAAACTAATTTTATTCTTACTTGAGTTTTATTACTGAATACATCTTAATCTAGTGTTATTGATGCCAAATAAGAAGATTAATATATTTTAATTAATTATAAAGATTTTTTAAATAAGCAATGAATTTCTTTATGATTTTGGTATATTTGTATCTATGCATGAGTAAATAACTTGTTTTATTGAAATAAATTAATGTTCAAATATTTCATAATGTGAAAAGATAATTAATAATAAGAAGAAGATCGTGTATATTAATAACTTTAAAAATTAATTCAATACATAAATTTTATCTTAATAATACAATTTTAACTATAAAGTTAACATCAAATCACATTCTGTGTAGAAATTTCTTATTCTAAATTGTTTATATATATGTTCAGTAGAAATAATAAAATTTAGTGAGATTAGTGTTATTATTTTATATGTCGTTTGACATTTTATTTTACATTATAAATAAACATAAAAAGTTAATAGAATTAAGTTATTTTTCAAGTAAGTAATATTATATTTATTTAATCATACATTATTACATTTTTTTAAATTTAAAGTTTAATTATTTTTTTACTTATTTTATATTTATAAATAATTATTAAAATTTTTATCTTTTTAATTTTCTAAAAATAAAATATATATTTTAAGATCTAATCTTTATGATTAAACTTAAATTAATATTAATTTTTCTAAATTTTGGTTATATTAAAATAATCTTAAATTTAATATACATATTATTTAAATATAATAGAACTGTAATAAGTTTTGTAAACTATTACAACATTTCATTTGTTCTATAATTATTAATTATAATATTTTTTTTAAAAATTAATTATTACAATAAATAACATTTTAATTAAAATATTACATTCACATTAATAAATAACTAAATAAATTACTTTCAAGCAATCTTTATTTACTTGTTTATATTTTAAAATTAATCATTCATTTTTTCGTAAATAAATTTTATTTCAATAATAGATAAATATCTATAAGTAATATATTTATTAAATTAAATTATTATATAACAATAATAAAGTTGCTTTTAGTTTTGCTTAAGATTCTATATTATAATTGATAATTATAGTAAATATTATATTATAAGTTTGTAATTATTTTAATATTTTAATTTATGTTTTTATATAAAATACTTTATTTTTAATATTTTATGTTTTATTAATAGTTTTTTTTAATAAATTGATATTTATGCAAGTTACAAAACTTTTTTTTATTATTAAATAAATTAATCTCTTTTATGTTTACTACTTTTATTATATTTAACAATTTATAATTATTTACTAATATAAAATTAAATTTCATATTACTTTAATAGTATTTGTAAATGTTATTAATTTATTGATTTTTTTATAAAAATTATTTTTTATAATTATTACATTCTTATTTAATAAATCCATATTAATTAACTATAGCTTTTATTTATGTTAGAAAATGATTTTTAATTTCTAGAAATTTATTTAATAATGTAAGATAATTATTTAAATTAACTTGATCTTTATGTTTAGTATTTATTAATTTATTGATTTTTTTATAAAAATATTTCTTAATAAATAAGTTAATAAATAAATATTCATTAAGTAAATAGATTGAATTTTGCTTTTTACTAAAAATTGTTTTAAGATATTAATTAGCATTCAAATTAAAATTTAAATAATAATTGTTAATATAACTATAAAAATCATAATTATTATATATCAAATAAAAAACTTCAGTTCATAGTATTTAAATTTAATTTTTTTTTGCAATATTTTTTAAAATAACTATAATATGACTAACTATAAACTCTAATTGTAATATTGTATAGATAAATAATCGTTATCTAATCATTAATTTTATAATATTAATTATATAATTTTCTATCAAATTACTTTGATTATTAATAAAAATGATTTTACCTGAAACATTTTATAAAATTTTAAATCTATATTTAATTGATAATAATTGACTGTTTCATAGATATTTCAATATTTAATTATTATTCATCAATTATTATAATCATTGCAAATGATAGTATATTTGTTTTTATATTTATAGCAATTATAATGTCGACTTGTTTTTCTGATATATTCCTTTTCTAGTTTAATAAAACTTAAAACATATTAATCATAAATTTTAGATATACTATTTATTAATTTAATTTAATTTAATTTAATTTATTTATCACATTTATTTATTAATATAAATAATATATTAATAAAAGAACATATTCGTTACTATCAATGTTTTCAGTTATTTACTTAAATATTTTAAATTTATTCATATAGTTTCTTTAATTCATTTACTGTTAATAAATTAATAAAATTTATTAACAGTAAATATAATAAATATAAAATTTAAATTTTATATTGTGTATAATATATTTATATTTTATCAATATATTTAATTAAATTATGTTAATTATAGTCTATCACATAGACCCTGTTGTATTTGTTTATTTTTAATTTTAATTCCTAGATTAATAATTGAATATATATTAAATTGTCTTAAGAAGAGTAATTTTCATTACTTATAATTTAAATTTTGTATAAATAAATATTAAAGTAAGTAAATACTCTAATACAAAATAGAACAAATTCTTATCTATAATATGCATTCGCATTCAATATATATTATAGATAATAATTTTTTTACTTAATTTTGATAAAAATTAAATAGTAATATGAACATAAATTTTAATCTAACTTAATAGACATTAATACTATTAAATAAATATAAGTCATTAACTTAATACTTAAAATAATCACTTATTCAATATTAATTAATTTTTTATTTTTTTTATTTAACATGTAATACTTTTAATATAATATTTCATTACTGAAATATTCAATATATTATTTAAATTTAATAATATATTTTAGTCTTTATCTAAAAGAACTTTTTATTTTATTTTGCAGCAACTTCAGTCTATTCTAATATTAATTGTTTCCAATATAATTTTCTTTATTTAAAATCGCATTTTTGTTAGCTTTTTAAATATTTAACAAATTGATTTTACTATTTTTATATTTTTTTTGTTTTTTTTCATCTCATTTTTTATTTTTAACAAATTTCGTTGAAATAAATATAAATTTAACCTAAACAAACATCGATCGAAATAATTTCGCTAAAACAATTAGCTTTAATTTAATTTATATTAAAATCATTAAAATTATAAATCGACTAATTTCTACTATAAGTAACTGACAATCTCATTCTGCAATGAAATATAATTATTTTAATTCCTGTAATAATTAATAATTCTATTATTTTTCAATATAAACAACTTAATTAATAGTATAATAAGTTTTAGTGGTGCGTATTAATCATATGTGTTAGATACAAATGTATCATATATAAGATCAATCTTTTTAACCTTATTGTAAACATAGGCAATATAAAGTTTTAATAATAAAGTTTAAAACTTTTCTATTTTTAATATACTTTAATTAAAGAATATATTTTTATTAAAATATCATAATACTTTTTATTGATTTTTTTTATGTATTTTATTGTACTAAATAGTATTTATATATAATACTTATTATTAAGTTTTATAAAAATATATAAAATATAAATAATCATAAAAAGTTTAATAAACTAACTAACTTTTTTAATTATTGATTAACAAAAAAATATTATTATTTTAATAAAAGCAAAACGTCAGAGATTTAATGTAGTTTATATTATTAATTATTTGTTAATATATAGTTAATAAACCACCAAAGTTAAATATATAATATTATTATTTTAATATATTTTTTAAGAAAAAAATTTCTACTAATCAGTAGTTATAAATCATAAACGTTAATGAACGAATATTTGATATAAATGTATACAACAAGCTTGCTATTAATAATAATAATTTCAATTAGCTTTATATTTATTATATTTTAAAATATAATAAATTAATTTTTTTTAAATGTACTAACATCATTAACTTAATAATAAATTACATTAAATTTAAAAAAATTAATTTTTTTTAAAGAAATTATTTTCTTTTATTAAGCACTGAATTATTGTTTTAAATTCTTGTATTAAATTTCATTATTATGCTATAAATGAGGGCAAGAGCTATTTATAATATAAAATTAATCAGAAACTAAATAATATTTATAATATTAAATAGATTATCATGTTTAAATAGTTTTGTTTATATTTGCGAATATTCTACAATTTTATAACGTTATTTCTATATTTAATTAATTCAACAAATATTAATTTAATAGTTTTGACACTTATATTTTTTAAGTAAAATACATAATATAAAAAATCTTTTATAAATTTAATACTTCTAATTGTAATTTATACATTTTTTATAACTTTTTTAACAAATTTATAAATCTTTCTATGAGTTATATTAATAACTATATTTTATACTAAACATATATAATTATTATTTAGTCTTTTTAGGAAAAAACAAATATTATAATTGAAACTTGTTTTGCTACATATATACTAAATAATTTAAAGATTATATTTACACGCTTTTATAAAAAATTCCTATAAAATATTTATTTTTTAAAATATTTTACATTTTATACTATTTATCTTGTTTATTAAAAAAATAAAAAGATCATAAAGTATTATAATTTTAAAAAATTAAGATATGCATCAATAGTGTTTATGTATCAGGATGCAATTATCAGATTATAGTATATATTCAATTAAAACACATTTGACCTATTTATAATATAATTTATATAGAATTAATTATATGATGATTTTTAGAGAAATTAATAAATCTTAAATCAATTAGTTATCTTTATATTTGATCATTTCAGAAGATAAAATTTATTAATTATAATACACGTAAAGATTATTCTATATATTATAGAATAATTATATAAAAGAAAATATAATTTAAATAAATTTATTTTAAAATATAAGCTTAATTAGATTAAGATAAAAAATAATAATAGTAAAATAATAAAAACATTAATTTCATAATAGTTTTTAATTGAATTAAAGTTAAATAAAAATTAATTTTATTAAATGCCTAAACTGTGACATTAAAATCTATGTTTTAGGATGCTAAATTTAATAATTCTAAATATATCATAATTATTTTTATTTTTATATTAATTTTATTTTTGTTAATTTTAATTAATACATATTACAATGTAACTAATGGATTATTATATTCACTATATTTTATCTTGAATATTAATATATTGTTGATGATATAATTTAATATCTTTATAATTATTTATATTAGATTATAATAAATTATATATTTTAATCATATGTTTAATGTTTTTATCTATTTTTTTTATTAGCATTTTAAATTAATTATTTTTATATTTTATAATTTCTTAGTTAATTATTATAAACTAATTATAATGTTTTTTGATATTAGAATTAATTAGTATATAATATTAATTAATTTTATATACTTAACGTAAAGATATTTAAGAATATGATGTTTAAAATAAAATAGATAACTAACATAGATTATGTTTTATATGATAAAGTTAATAATTTCATAATATTTATTATTAAAAGTGCCGTATTCATTAAATATTTATTAATTTTATTAGTAAAAGAATTTAAATATTAGAATAACTAAAATTAAATATTATCATAGTTATTTCAGTCAATTAAGACATTATTTGTAACTCTAAAACTAGATTTTAATTTATTTTTATTTTTTATAATGTTCATAACTATTATGTTGTAAATAACAATTATAAAATATACAATAGATTCCGCAAAACTAATTATGCTGTTTTTATTTTATAAACTTCTTTTTATTTAAAATAGTAATTTACTATAATTATAGAATTTTTACTTTTTATTATACAATTATATTTATATTTTAAAAAATTTAATTTATGCATGCATAATATAGATGCATAAATCATATGTTGTACATTTATCTTTTTTTTAGAAAAAAAAGTTTAACATATCAATTACTTAATTATTGTAATTTACTTGTATATTCATGTACTTCATATTGAAAGATTAATAATTTCTAGAAAAATTATAAATATATTATAACTTTTTAATTTATTTTATTATTTCGATGAATTGATAAGATAAATTTAAGTGTATACGAAATTTATTATTACCATTTAATTGAGATTATTATTAATATAATTTTATTATTAGAATAATACTATAAAATTATATGTTTACTGACGTTATTATATTATAATCTAAATGTGTTTCATAAGTTTATGTATAAAAATATGAAAAAAGTACTTATTAAAATAATAATATTCAATAAAAATCATTTAAGTAAAGTAATAATTTTTAATAAAAGTTATACATATTTCGCAACTATCAATTTAATAGCTTATAACCTAATTCAACCTAATTTATAAAGATAAAGTATATTAATTTATTTTTGAATATTACAATAATTTCATTAATTAGTCTTCTCTTTATCTATTTTAATTATATTTCTTTTTGTTTATAATTATCATTGAATTTATTAAATACTTATAATTTTAGATAATCTATCTACTATTTTATATATTTTAAGATTTTTATTTTTTTTTGATTTATTAAATTATTTTTTAAAATCTGTCATCTTAAAATTAACTATTTTTTTTGAAATTTATACTTAATGATATAATCTTGTTAGTTTTTGATAGATTTTTAATATAACCTATAAATTACATTTTTAAATTTATACTCAAAATTACTATTAACACAGCATTATGATTATTATTAAAATTATATTATCTTTTACTATTTTGTATTATATACAATAACTTATTTTATCATATTATTAATATTTAAATATATATTTTATTCATATAATTATAATAAAAAGAATAAAAAATATATTATAAATTGATATATTAAAACCTGTGTAGTCTTTACTAATAAAATTTGTTTGTATCAATCACAAGAAAATTATATTA
This sequence comes from Arsenophonus sp., assembly GCA_046530765.1. GTDB lineage: Bacteria > Pseudomonadota > Gammaproteobacteria > Enterobacterales > Enterobacteriaceae > Arsenophonus. The sequence goes on along the minus strand of JBHEQS010000005.1, from coordinate 41,318 downwards.
TAATTATTCAATTATCTATTTAAAATTAAATATAAAAAATTAAAAGTTCTCATCTATTATTTATTTGTAAATTAAAATTATGAAATTATCTAATATTAATTATAGTTATTTTAATTATTTTATTTTATAGAGTTTTAATAATTTAAAATATTAAAATTTATTTTTATGTAAAATAACTTAAGTGAAATTATAAAAACTTCTATATTTACAAAAATTAAACAATTATCAGTATAAATTACTTATAATATAATACATTATTTAATTTTCTATAAAGATTATTGTATATACTAAAACTTCGATCATAAAAATTAGTTTTTACTTAAAAATATCTAAATTGTCTAACAATATATAATATGGTAAAAAGTTATAAATATTTAAAGATATTTATCATTAAATAATCATCAGATATAATATAAACATTGTGAATTTATGTTATTGTATTGAAGAGGTTGTGAAATATCTTTGTGCTAATTTTTAGATAAAAAATCTTTCTTTGATTATATACAATTTCTGTTAGAAAACAAAAACAAAAGTAATAATAATGTATAAAATACATTATTATTAAGATAATTATCTGCATTCAAAATAAATATAATTTAAGCTATTAAAATATATATAAAATATTAGAAACATTAAATGGTATGATGAGCGATAGAGATTTATTCATAATCTAGATAATATGTAAAATTAATAAATAATTAAAATCTTTATTTTTCTAAAAACGATGCTAAATTCCGCAAAAGATTAATATACGTTACATAAAATAAACGATTACACTACACTAAAAACTTTTATAGTTACGTCAGTGGTAGTTGGCATTGCCATTTACTATATTATTTTAAATTTTAATTATAATACAAGTTGTTAAAAAAATTTAAATTTATCTCATAAAAATAAACATAAGAAAAAGAAAACAAATTCATAAAATATTTTTTAAATGTAAAATAATGAACGTTATTTTTATTTTTTTTGATAAACTAATTAGTTGTAAATTAAGTAATACTATTAAAAATAAATATGTAAATAAATATTTAAAGTAAATCAAATGATTTAATCAATTTTTAGTGATTTAAACAAAAACATTTTAAATGTTTATATTTTAATTGCACAATATATTTAGAGTAGTATAATTTTTGATTTGATAAAATTATTAAACTAAATTAAAATTAATTGATTATTATTTAAAATAAATTAAATATTTATATTATCTATGTAATGATTATAATCATTAATTTATTTAGTAAATATACTAAATTGTACAAATTTCACTAATATTTATGAATAAAAATATTACAATTCTTTTATAAGTTCTCTAATCGTTTAGAAACATAAAATTAAATTTTCAAGCAATATTTTACTAAAAAATACTAATTAGTCATTTATACTAAATTTTGATTGAATAAAAATATAATTGCAGAAAAAATATTGGAACGACTATAAATTTTAAAATACTTATTTTGTTTTTAAAAAAAAATCACATAATAAAAATATAATGAATAATTTATATTTAAAATTAAAATATAATTTTATCATTGAAATTTTTAAATCTATTATTTTCATATGTATTGTAATATAATTAATAATTAGACATCAATTAATATAATAAAATGCATATAATTAATCATAAATATTTATTTCACTTGTGCACGTACTTAAATACAATTATAACAAATTTTTCTATTAAATATGATAAATCAAGAAATAATTTATTATTTTATTATTTTATTATTTTATTATTTTATTATTTTATTTTATATATCATTATGCTTATAAAATATTGTTAAACTATAAAATAATATTTTATGTGATATCACTGAGAACTATAATAATATTCTTTAGTTAATAAAGAATATTATGTGAATATTGCATAGAAATTAGTAAGTATATTTACTTTTATTATAGAGATAAAAAATATCTTTTATACAAAATGTCTAAAAATTAACTTTTATAAACTATGTCTTCTGCAACCTACAGTAATGCAAACACTTAATATATCTAATAAAAATTTGTATATATTCATAAATTAATTAAATTATCTGATTGTATATCACTTCAATAATTACGTTTAGTTAACATATATTACTTTTTATTGATTATTCTTTTTAATTGATTTACTTAATATATTATGCCTATATGTACCATATAAAATAATAAAATACATTGGTACAATAATTAACTTAAAATAATTTTATTTTATCACTTCTGCGAATATTTAAAATATTATCCTGTTTTTCATAAAAGATCTATTTTATATAAAATCAGTTGCTGTTACTTCATTTAATTTAAATAAAGTAACTAATAGTAAATTAAATTATTTTTTTTTGCTTTTATATTAGGAAAATCAGTAACACTTCCTTCAAATATTTTAGCTGCTGTTCCAATTGATTCATATAATGTAGGATGTGCATGAATAGTCAATGCAATATCTTCTGCATCACATCCCATTTCAATAGCTAAACCAATTTCACCTAGTAACTCTCCAGCATTAATTCCTATAACTGCTCCTCCAATGACTCGATGAGTTTTCTTGTCAAAAATAAGTTTAGTCATTCCATGTGAGCAATTAGATGCAATGGCTCGACCTGAAGCAGTCCATGGAAAAGTAGTCGCTTCATAATTAATACCATTTTTGTTTGCTTCCTTTTCCGTCAAACCAATCCATGCAACTTCAGGTTCAGTGTAAGCAATTGAAGGAATAACTTTTGGATCAAAATAGTGTTTCAATCCAGAAATAACTTCTGCTGCAACATGGCCCTCATGGCTACCCTTGTGAGCCAACATCGGTTGTCCAATAATATCTCCGATGGCGTAAATATGTGAAATATTTGTACGCATCTGATTATCTGTACGTATAAAACCATGTTCATCTACTTCTACTCCAGCTTTACCTGCATCAATCAAGTTTCCATTAGGTACACGACCAATAGATACCAAAACAGCATCGTAACACTGTTTTATTATAGAAGTTTTCTTGCCTAACATTGTGACTAATATGCCATCTTTTCTAGCTTCTACCTCAGTTACTTTAGTCTCAAGCATTAAATTAAATTTCTTATTAATTTGTTTGCTAAAAAACTTAATAATATCGTTATCTGCAGATGGAATAATATTATCTAAAATTTCAACAACATCAATTTTTGATCCTAGTGCATGATAAATTGTACCTATTTCTAAACCAATAATTCCGCCTCCTATTATTAATATACGATTTGGTACTTTTTGTAATTGTAGAGCATCGGTAGAGTTCCAGACACGTGGATCATCATATGGGATAAATTGAAGTTTAATTGGACGCGAACCTGCTGCAATAATAGCATTTTTAAAGTTTATTATTGTTCTATTTTTTTCATTTTCAACAATAATTGTATTAGAATCAATAAATTTACCTAAACCTTTAATAATTTTAATTTTTCTGTCTTTAGCCATTCCAGCCAAACTAGATGTTAACTTACTAATAATTTTTTCTTTCCACAATCGCACTTTATTAATATTTATATTTGGTTCACCAAATAGAATCCCATGCTCTGCAAACGCTTTTGTTTCCTCGATAATTCTTGCTACGTGTAGTAATGCCTTAGAAGGAATACAGCCAACATTAAGACAAACTCCTCCTAATGTCGAATAACGCTCGATTAAAGTAGTTTCTAAACCTAGATCTACACAACGAAAAGCTGCCGAATAACCAGCAGGTCCAGCACCTAAAACTACTACTTGTGTTTTAATTTCAGTACTCATAGTTACCTCTTGTTTTTTATTGGAAGAAATATAATACGAAAATTATAACTACATATACTCCTTTAATATAAACAGTTTATAAAATTATTAATATTTTGAAGGCGATAAACAGTAAGATAATTTTTAATCCATGATAATGAAATAAAATTATTTTATAATTACTAATTAATAAATATATATACTTTAAATTAGAATATAAATTACATAATCAAAAGACGAATATCACTCATTAATTGTGCGATACGTGTGACAAAACGCGCTCCTTCTGCACCATCAATTACACGATGATCAAAAGATAGAGACATTGGCAATATTATCCGAGAAATAAATTCACATCCATTCCATACTTGTTTCATAGATGAGCGAGATAGACCCATAATAGCCACTTCTGGAACATTAATAATAGGCGTAAAACCAGTTGTACCAATACTACCTAAACTAGAAATGGTAAAACTGCCTCCTTGCATGTCAGCTGCGGTTAATTTACCTATACGAGCTTTATTTGATACTTCCATCAATTCTTTTGCAATCTCCATAATACCTTTTTTATTGACATCGCAAATAACAGGAACAACTAAGCCATTTTGTGTATCGACAGCAACTCCTATATTAATATATTTTTTTAATATCAATCGATGAGTATCATCAGAAATTGAACTGTTGAAATGAATCATTTCTGCTAATACTTTAGAAACTGCTTTCATAACAAAAACCAACGGTGTAATCTTTATTCCGGTTTTTAATCTTTTCATTTCATTATTTTGTTTTTTTCTGAAATCTTCTACTTCTGTAATATCAGCATCTTCCATTATTGTAACGTGTGGAACCATTGCCCAATTACGAGTTAAATTAGAACCAGATATCTTTTTAATTCGATTAATTTCAATTTCTTCAACTTCACCAAATTTATTGAAATTAATTTTTGGCCATGGCGGTATCCCTGATAATTTTTCAACTGTAATTGCTGAATCTTCATAACTTTTTACTGCATATTTGATATAAGAACTAACGTCTTCGCGAAGAATTCGACCTTTACGACCAGTAGGATTTATCTGATTTATATTGATACCAAATTCTCTCACCAAACGACGAATAAGTGGAGTTGCGTGTGCATACGTATTATTTTCAATAAATTTATTATTTGATTCTGGAATACTACTTATATTTGTAATTTGCAAATCTTCAAGTGGTTTTAAAAACGTGTCAGATAATTTTATTTTTTTCTCATTACTACTATTTTTTATTCTGTCATCGGTTAAAATGTAGTCATTATCAACTAAAAAAGTCATAATAATAGAACCTGTTTTAACTTTATCACCTTTTTTGATTTTAATATCTTCAACTTCACCAATAAAAGGTGCTGGTATATCTAGTGAAGATTTTTCACCTTCTACTATAATTAATGATTGCTCAATATTAACTTTATCACCCACTTTTACCATGATCTCAGTAACTTCAAATTCATCTTCACCAATATCAGGAACCTTAATTTCAATAGACATTAATTTTACCTCTTATGCCCATCGTGGGTTAACTTTTTCCGGGTTGATTTTAAATTTTTTGATAGCTTCATCAACTAATTTTACGTTTATTTCACCATTTTTAGCTAACTCTCCTAACGATGCTATTACTACATAGGAAGCGTCAACCTCAAAATAGTGACGAAGATTTTCTCGGCTATCCGAACGACCATAGCCATCAGTACCTAAAACACAATAATTTTTTGAAGGAATGTAAGAACGAATTTGTTCTGCAAATAATTTCATATAATCTGTTGATGCAATAGTAGGCAGATCATTCATTATTTGAGAAATATAAGGTATACGAAGTTTATCAGATGGATGTAGCATATTCCAACGCTCACAATCCTGTCCTTCACGAGCCAATTCTGTAAATGATGTTACACTATAAACATCAGAAGAAACATCGTACAAACTAGATAGAATTTTTGCAGCTTTTCGCACGTGACGCATCATTGAACCAGAACTCAATAATTGAACTTTACCTTTTTTTCCTTTTAGTGATTCAAGTTTATAAATTCCTTTTCGAATACCATCTTCAATACCAGTAGGCATGGCTGGCATATGATAATTTTCGTTCAATGTGGTAATATAATAATAAATATTTTCTTGTTTTTCACCGTACATACGCACCAAGCCATCATGCACAATAACAGCAACTTCATAAGCATAAGCTGGATCATAAGAAATGCAATTAGGTATTGTTAATGAGTAAATATGGCTATGTCCATCTTCATGTTGCAAACCTTCCCCATTTAATGTAGTGCGTCCAGAGGTTCCACCTATCAAAAATCCACGAGCTTGTTGATCTCCAGCTGCCCACAAAAGATCTCCAATTCGTTGAAATCCAAACATGGAATAATAAATATAAAATGGTATCATAGGCAAATTGTTAGTGCTATATGATGTAGCTGCAGCTAACCAAGAGGCAGCGGCGCCTAATTCATTAATTCCTTCTTGAAGAATTTGACCTCTTTCATCTTCTTTGTAGTATGCAATTTGTTCACGATCCTGAGGGGTATACTTCTGTCCGCTTGAATTATAAATACCGATCTGTCGGAATAAACCTTCCATACCAAAAGTACGTGCTTCATCAGCAATAATTGGCACTATACGATCTTTAATAGAGTTATTTTTTAACATTACTTTCAAAATACGCACAAATGCAATCGTTGTAGAAATATCTTTATTTTGTTCTACTAATAATTGTTTGAATTCTTCTAGTGTAGGAATATCTAATTTTTCATCAAAAGTTGGGCTTCGTACTGGCAAGTATCCACCTAATACCTGACGACGTTCATGTAAATATTTATATTCTTCCGAATCTTTTTTAAAAGTAATAAACGGCAATTCCTCTACTTTATCATCAGATATCTGTACATTAAACCGATCACGAAAATAACGAACTGATTCTATGTTCATTTTTTTCACTTGATGAGCAATATTTTTTCCTTCTGCAATATCTCCCATGCCGTATCCTTTGACAGTTTGTGCTAAAATTACTGTTGACTTACCTTTAGTTCTTTCTGCTTGTTTAAAGGCAGCATAAACTTTTTTCTGATCGTGACCACCGCTGTCTAAAGACCAAATTTCATCATCTGTCATATTTTTTACTAGTGCGCTTGTCTCGATATAACGACCGAAGAAGTGTTTTCGAATATAAGCGCCATTTTTAGACTTAAACGTTTGGTAGTCACCATCCAATGTTTCATTCATTAATTGAATTAGTTTACCAGAAGTATCGTTACGAAATAATTTATCCCATTTGCTTCCCCATAGAATTTTAATAACATTCCAACCAGCACCTTTAAATACATCTTCTAATTCATTAACAATCTTGCCATTACCATACACTGGACCGTCAAGGCTTTGCAGGTTACAGTTTATTACAAAAATAAGATTATCTAACTTTTCACGAGTAGCAATTGTAATGGCACCTTTTGATTCAGGTTCATCCATTTCACCATCACCAAGAAAAGCATAAACTTTCTGATCCTCTGTATTCTTTAAGCCTCTGTGTTGTAGGTACTTCAAAAATTTTGCTTGGTAAATAACACTAATTGGGCTCAATCCCATCGACACAGTAGGGAATTGCCAAAATTTTGGCATCAGTTTTGGATGTGGATAGGAGGAAAGGCCTTTTCCATTAACTTCTTGTCGGAAATTGTCCATTTGATCTTCAGTTAGTCGACCTTCTAAAAATGCTCTAGCATAGATACCAGGCGAAATGTGTCCTTGAAAATAGACTAAGTCACCACCATTTTTATTATTTTTTGCTTTGAAAAAATGGTTAAAACAGACTTCATATAAAGTTGCGGAAGACTGGAATGAAGCTATATGACCACCTAAGTCGAGATTTTTCTTAGAAGCTCGCAAAACAACCATTATAGCATTCCAGCGAATCACAGAGCAAATACGACTCTCTAAATTTACATTTCCTGGATAATCTGGCTCATCTTCTACAGAAATAGTGTTGACATAATCACATTTTTTAAAACATGTTGAGTTAGTAGGGACATTCTTATGTACATGTTGTGATATTTGATCAATAAGATACCGAGCTCGATCAACACCATCTTCACGAATTACAGATTTTATCGCCTCTAACCAATCTTGAGTTTCTATTGGATCCAAGTCATTCCTCAACATATCTGACATGGTCTATTCCTTATCTATTATTTATTTCTAATGTAGCCTTTAACTAATCTTCTAAATACATTTATTAAATTAGAAAAAAAATAAAAATATAATTGTTATTTAAGAAGTTGTATTTAAATATATTAAAGCAACATAAACATAACAATAAAAATTTACGGTACTAAATTAAATATAGTATTATTTTACTCGATTCAAAGAATAATAACGATTTCGATAGTAAGTAAAATTCTTTAGTAAATAATAAATGATATTAGGAAGTTTCATGTAGTTTTTATATTTTACATGTAATAATAATTTACTTTATAGTTATTTAACTCTATATTCTACTATTTACGTGTGTATAATCACTCAAATTTTCTAATATTCTATTATATAATTGTAATTATATAATAAAAGTATATTTAAGAAATATAATATTATGAATTGATTTTTAATAACTAGTTTAATTTTAAATAGTATTGTTTAAGCATTAATATTTTACGTTTTTTTGAATATTATAAATTTATAAATAACTAATAATAATTTAGGCATATACTTATCTATTCACTTTAAATTAACATAATTAAGAAGAAATACTTTAAATAGAGTTATGATTTTTTAAAAAAAATTAAATTGTTATTTTATATATATTGATGACAATCATAAACTAATTACTAAAACTTATAAAATATTTTTAGATAAACATAACTATTATTCTCATAATAAAATTAAATATTTTTTAAAACTTCTGGATAGTTTCATAAAAATGTTAAAAAAAATAAATTTACTAACCAATGATCAGTAAGTAATTTTATATAGATAAAATATTAATTCAAGAATTAAATACATAAAATTCGATTACATAAGATTTGCTAATTTATCATGTCAAATTTTTATATAAACTATATTAATAATAAGTCATTAATATTTTCTTAAATATTTTATATAAATTACAAAAAAAATAATTTAAGATTATTAATTAATTTTAATATTTATCATAAAATAACAAAGTATTTATTACTTGTTCATAAAAACTAAAATTTAGAATCAAGAACCAATATTACAGTAAATATTCAATAATTTTAAAAAAATGTGTTCTGATTATTTTAAATATTAATATTAGTTTTTTATGCATAATTAATTGAAGCGTTATTGACTTTATTTATTTAAACTATTAAATAAATAAAGTCAATAACTATAGAATATAAGAACATATTAATATTTTAAATTTTCATTTAAAATAGACAGATAATTAAAAAATTAAATTAATATAATAATCTTATTCTTATATTTTTACATGTTAATATATTAAAATAATTAGTAATTTTAGTATATTAACTAAATAAAAACTAATTATTATAGTTGAGTAACTAAATACTATTTTATAGCAGAATTATAAACTAATAATTTATATTTATATTTAGTTAATTAAATATAAATATAACTCAAGTATACCTTGGAATGCCTTTAACATTTTTAATGGGATTTTTTTAATAAATTTTATAAAATACCTTTTCTTTCGTCATAAGTAAAAAATATTTCACTATTCATAGATTAAAAGTATATATACAATATATATACTTTTAATCTCATACTTAAATTAATTGACTTATTGTTTTGTTTTTAACTTCTAATTCTACAAGAATATTTTATGCACTTAAGAAAGTTTATTAACTGCTAAAATAAAACTTTATATGAAATAACGTATTTATTTAATTAATAAATGTTAAATTAACTTAACAGGGCGATTAAAATTAGAAAAATAAGGCACTACATGCTTAAGACATGCTATTAAATAGTGAATTCTATTATTTATATCTAATAATTTCAGTTATACTTATTTCAATATCTAAAGACAATTAGCTATATTTATAGTAATACACTATAAAATTTTATAAAATTATAAATAACTTTTAAAAATTAAGAGTATATAATCATCACTTTTAATAGTAAAAATTATATTAAAGAATTGATTTTATCACTATTATATTAATCTTTAATTTCTTAGTTTAAATTTAAAAAGTTATTTAAATATATTTCTAGATAACTCATATAATAATATGTATTTAATTTTATAAATAATTATACAGAAATATCACTATCTATATTTATACTTCGAATAAATATTTTTGAAATATAAGGCCAATAAAGTATCATTACAATTCATTAGTACATATATTAATAAGTTACCAAATTATTAATCTTAATATTATATTTTATCTAAACTATAATATTTATTTATACTATATGCAAACCTACAGATAATAATTAATGTTTATTTTTAATAAAATACTTATTGTTTTTAACATTATAAACCATTGTTTTATAATAAATTAATTACTAAAGTATTATAAAATAATAAAATTATTCTATCTAATTTGACAATTATTGAACTATAATATTATAGTTTTTAGTGTAATTATAATTATAATATGTACTTGTACTATATATATGAAAATTGATTCTAGCTAAGATATTAAAGTTTATTGTGTATCCTACACGTTAGAATAAATTTTCTAAATTTAAAAAAATATTATAAAAATTTAAATTTAACTAAATTTATAAATATTAACTATTTATTATATTTTTATGTTAAATATTTTTTATTAAAAATAGAAATCTTAAATGTCTAAGAAATCTATAAGTTATTTTTATATATATTATGTAATTATGTTCAAGTATATCAAAAATTCTTATAATTAAAAGACATAAGATTTTTGCATTGAAATGTTGATTGATATATAAATGTACTAAATCAGATTGCGTTTTGTGCTTTTTTAATGCATTTCGATAAGCACTTAAAACATTTTTTTTGTAAAAGCACTCATCAATCTAAAAGTATATAAAAAATTTACGAAAATATTTTTGAAAATATAAATTTATTGAAAATGCAAAGATAATAATCATATTCAATGAAATAAAGTTTTTTATAATCTACCATAACTATAATTATTGTTTTTTAAAAAAAGTTTTATTGTTATTGGTTGTAGAAATTTGTTATTTTAATAAAAGCAATTGTATTAATTATTAGATATATGTAATATTATTACTAATAAAATTATTTAATATAAATATTATAATGTATTCTGTTTATCTTTTGTTCAAAGTATTATAAATGTTCTTGCGTAAAATTAGTTAACTTTATAAAATGATATTTTTTACGAAAAACTATAACATTTTACTATGCCGAAAAGTAAAATACTAAGTCAAAGTTTTATCTTTATTACAATGACATTGTATAAATTTATCATACAAAATAAAAATAAAGAAAAACATTCTATAATGTATCAGATACTTCACGTTAATTAAAGTTAAGTCTTTTTACTACAATATATCACTAATAATAGTGAATACTATAATTATTATTTAATATATAATTATTGAATTTTAATTTAAGTAATATTACTCATTAAATAATTAATAAGTAATATTAAATTTTAATTATTTTTTCTTGGAATTTGCAAATTAAATTTATTTAAAGAGATAATAATGAGCTACATTGTTGCAATTACAGGTGGAATTGGGAGTGGAAAAAGCACAGTTTCAAATAAGTTTTTATCTTTAGGAGTTCCAGTTGTTGACTCAGACATAATTGCAAGAAAAATTCTTATATCTAATATATATGCACTTGACTCAATAAAGCAATACTTTAATTCAAATATTATTAACAATGATGGCTCATTAAACAGAAGAGAGTTAAGAAAAAAAATATTTAGCAATCTTACAGAAAAAAAATGGTTGAATAATTTGCTTCATCCGTTAATACGTAATGAAACACAACGTCAGATAAATTTATTTAGTTATTCTTACGTAGTTTGGGTTGTACCGTTGTTAATTGAAAATAATTTAGATCACCTTGTAAATCGTGTATTAGTTATTGATATAAAACCAGAAGAGCAAATATCTCGTATAATAAAACGTGATAATATCAGTGAAAAAGATGCAAAAAATATTTTATTTAATCAAGTCAGTAGAATCAAACGATTACAAAAAGCTAATGATATAATTGATAATAATAATAATAATAAATTAATACTTGACAAAACTATATTAAAATTACATAAAAAATATTTACAATTGGCTTCAAATGTTTTTAAGCAAAAATACATTAAATAATAACATTACATTGTTTAATATTTTTTTAGAAAATATGCTAATTTATAATATAAAGAATTTAATTTAATGACTTATTAACTTAAAATATAACTTATTATTTATTTAATTAAACTTTCGTATTGTTTCTTAGTTAATTAAATTATTAAATTATTAAATTATTAAATTATAACAATATACATACAAATATTACTAAAGAAAGTGAATAAATAGAAAAATAAAATTTATAAATTATGAAGCAATTATTATGCATATAGAAAGATACTGATTAATTATACATAATTAATCAAAGTAATTGCCTATTAATTGAAAAGTATTGTATTGTATATATTTTTTAAAAGTTTCTGATAAAATAAAATTATTAGACTTACTATAAAATTCTAATCAAATGAAATAATTATTGCAGTTTTGATTTATTATTCTTATCTTTAATGATAAAACATCATAAAACATAAATATAGATTATGAGAAAATTGGTTGATATCGATCTTTCTATATGTTCTTTTTCTTTTCAATATACTGTTATATTTAATTTTATTGATTAAATATATTTACAAATAAAAAGCAACATTCTATTTCTTACTAAATGAGTATAAAATATTTATCTAATTTAAATAAAATTGCAGATAAATTTATGCTTCTTACTACAATCATTAATTTTATTTTTTTTTTGGATTTATAAAAATAAACTATATAATTTTATCTACATTTAGATAAAAACAACAAAATATTTTTATTACATGATAATTTATTATGTGAATTATACTCTTCTTGTCTGGAGTCGCTATGCTAAATAATCTTACTGTAAAATGTCCAAATTGCAATAAAATTGTTATTTGGAACAATATTAGTGCATATAGACCATTTTGCAGTAAACGCTGTAAATTAATTGATCTTTCTGAATGGACAGATGAGGAAAAAAGGTTATAAATTTATTAAAATATTTCTTAAAAATAAAATTAAAACAAACTCACTAGTAATATTTATATTTAAAAATTTAAAACTATATAATATTATTCGCACTGTTAAATAATTTAAGAAATTTTCTTGTATTATTATATTTTATAGATAAATAACTAAAATTAAATTTTGTTAGTATATAAAATAAATACTTCTAAGTTTATAAAAGAAATTTTTATCTACAAATAATTTTATAAAAATTAGCAATTATAAGTATGAATCATAATAAACATATAACATTATTCTATGATTTTAAAATTTATTATTAAAAATAGACATAAATTGTATTTAATCATACCTACTAATAATTTATCTTAATATTGATTATATTAATGAATAGAAAATAAGATAGTAATATTATATCTATTTATTTCCATTTATATATGTTTTATATGTAAATTTAAGTTATATTAGATTTAGATACTACATATAAAACAAAAATTTAATTGAATCTTCCAACTGTTAATAAAGTTGACTAATTTTATGGAAGAAAATTAAAAAAAATCTTTGAACAAAAGATAAATAAGAAATATTGTATATTATATTAACTAATTTTATAAACAATACTATTGAGTTTATATATGCAAATAATTCTATTTCTTTTTTAGATATTTTTTGCAACGACATCTGTTGTAACTTTTAAGAAATTAAAGTAGTTTTGTATGAAATTAAATATATTTTTTCATAAAAAAATAATTAATATATTACTTGATTTAAATAAATTTTTATTTTTTGTAATTTTAAATCTTATTTCAGATAGTTTGATGTTTTTATAAATAATCATCCATTTAAATGATTGTGCAATACTTTTAATAATGATTTAAAAGTAAAGATTTTGATATATGTTTTATAAATTTCATTTCGTAAAATTACTGAATAAATCTTATTTTTAATAATATAATTAAGTATAATTAAAAAATCTAAATATCAAGTTATAAGTTGTTTCTTAAATAATTAAGATTTAGTTTTAATAACTAATATTTTATACTAAGAAGTATAATAATTTACTATTTTTATAATGCAATTAAACTTAATTTTTTATTATGGCACTACATTGCCAATTGAGATAACTAAGAAATGCTTAATTGATGTTTCGATTTAATGATGTAGAATTATTAAATTTTTAAATCACCTATATTAATATTAATTAATATTAAGTAATAAAAAGCTTCTTTTTATATATTTCTAATAATTCTAACATCAATTTGTAATTATTTTTTATAAAATAATTTAATTACTTTTTAGAGTTTCAATAAAATCATTGATATACCTTATACTAATACTGGTTATTTTTAATTATTTTATAAGCTAAATCTTAATGTAATCTGCCATGACAATTCTTATATTTTTTACCTGATTTACATGGACATAACTCATTACGTCCAATTTTATTTCTTTTAATTGTCGTTTTAGTTTCTGTCTTTAATATTAATGTTTTATTTTCATTTTCTATCTCATAACTTAGTTGTTGTTTTTCTATAAAATTTTCTATTTTCTTGTTCAAATTTTGATCAAATTTAGACACTTCTTTTGGTAATCTAACTTCTGCTTTGCTTAAAGCACTAATTACATCATATTTAAGAGTTTCTAGCATATCTGAAAACATGGCAAAAGATTCTCTCTTATATTCATGTTTTGGATTTCTCTGAGCATAACTTCGTAAATGAATACCCTGTCGCAAATAATCCATTGCAGCTAAATGTTCTTTCCATAATGTATCAAGAGTTTGTAACATTATTCTTTTCTCAAAATCACGCATCATGTCACTACTAACAATTTTCTCTTTTTCTTTATAAGCAACAATAGATTCATCTAGAATACGCTCAATTAAATCTTGTTCATTCAGCTCAGGATCTTTATTCAACCACTCACTAATTGGTAATCTCAAACTAAAATCATTTATTAAGCAATTCTGAAGACCTTCAATATCCCAGATTTCTTCCAAAGATTGATGTGGAATATAAGTACAAACAATAGCGCTTATTACATCTTTTCGAATATTATCAATTGTTTTACTAATATCACCGCCATCTAATAGATCGTTACGTTGTGAGTATATAGCTAGTCTTTGATCGTTAGCAACATCGTCATATTCTAAAAGTTGTTTACGAATGTCAAAGTTACGAGTTTCAACTTTACGCTGTGCAGTAGCAATTGCTTTAGTTACCCATGGATGTTCGATTGCCTCACCAGATTTCATACCTAATTTACGCATCATTACTACAACCCTATCAGAGGCAAAAATGCGCATCAAAGAATCCTCCATTGAAAGATAAAAACGTGATGAGCCAGGATCACCTTGACGCCCAGAGCGACCTCGTAATTGATTATCAATTCGACGAGATTCATGTCGTTCAGTACCAATAATATGCAATCCTCCCGCAGAAATTACTGCCTCATTACGTTTTTGCCATGATGCTTTAATTTTATCAATTTGTTCCTGAGTAGCGTTATTTAGTTTATTAATTTCTGCTCTCCAGCTTCCTCCTAATACAATATCTGTCCCTCTACCAGCCATATTGGTTGCAATAGTAACTGTACCAGGCTGTCCGGCATCAGCAATAATATCTGCTTCCATCGCATGAAACTTAGCATTTAAAACATTATGCGCAATTTTAGCTTTACTTAATTCGTGTGAAATCAACTCTGATTTTTCAATTGAAATAGTGCCAACTAATACTGGTTGTCCTCTAATTATACATTGATGAATATCATCTATAATTGCAGAAACTTTATCATTTTCGGTCATATAAACTAAATCGGGTAAATCATTACGAATCATTGGTCTATTAGTTGAAATAACAATTGTATCCAATTTATAGATAGATTTAAATTCGAAAGCTTCTGTATCAGCAGTACCTGTCATACCTGCAAGTTTTTCGTACAAACGAAAATAATTTTGAAATGTAATTGATGCTAATGTTTGATTCTCATTTTGAATTTTAACACCTTCTTTTGCTTCAACAGCTTGATGCAATCCATCTGACCAACGACGACCTTCCATTGTACGTCCGGTATGTTCATCAACAATAATAATTTGACCGTCTTTAACAATATAATCTACATCACGATTAAAAAGTGCATAAGCACGTAGGGCAGCCATTACATGGTGCATAAGTATAATATTAGACGGAGAATAAAGTGATTTTCCCTCTACTATTAAATTCAATTTTAATAATAATTGTTCAATTAACTCCAATCCACGTTCCGTCAACGTAACTTGACGTGATTTTTCATCAACATAAAAATGCCCCTCACCTTGAAAAATATCTGAATCCTCTTTTGATTGCTTCTTAAGATAAGGAATTAATTTATTTATTTTCTTATATAAATATGAGCTATCTTCAGATGATCCAGATATAATTAATGGTGTCCTAGCTTCATCAATTAAAATAGAATCAACCTCATCTACTAAAGCATAATAGAGTTTACGCTGAACGCGTTCTTCTGGACTAAAAGCCATGTTGTCGCGTAGATAATCAAAACTATATTCATTATTGGTTCCGTAAGTAATATCTGATGCATAAGCTTCGCGCTTCATTGCTGCAGACATGCCAGGCAAATTGATACCAACTGTCATACCAAGAAATTTAAATAATGGTTGATTATTTTCTGCGTCACGCCTAGCTAAATAGTCGTTTACTGTAACGATATGCACGCCATTACCGATTAATGCATTTAAATATGCAGGCAGTATAGATGTTAATGTTTTTCCTTCGCCAGTACGCATTTCTGCAATGCATCGCTCATTAAGGACAATTCCACCAAGCAACTGAACATCAAAATGACGCATATTAAGTACACGCTTACTGGCTTCACGAACAGTCGCAAACGCATCAGGAATCAAAGCATCTAATGTTGATCCTGATTTTAGTCGTTGTCGAAATTCATCTGTCTTATCTTTAAGATCTTGATCGGAAAATTTTTCAAATTTAATCTCAAGATCATTAATAATATCAACAAATTTGCCTAAACGTCTCAAAGTGCGATCATTGCGACTACCAAAAACTTTTGTTAATAACCTAGTTAACATAAATATTTTTTCTCAATTAAGTAAGTATTTTTACTAAAATTTTCCTATGTTATCTGATTTTAACAAATATTCAACCAATATAATTAATATGTTTAATTGAATAATAATTTCTATAAAAATCAACGAAAATATATGAAATTAGTGTTTAGGACCAGCTCTAATACTGCGACAATGAGAAACTAGAAGTGTAGTTTTGTATGCAGTATAATAAGAAGATTATGTTATGAATAGGTAAAATTTCTTTCTAAGATAAAAATACTCAAATTAACTATATAGTAAATAGTATTGAAGATATTTTAAATATAAAAATCAATTTGTAGTGAATGTATAAATCTTTATCTATAAATTTTAAGTTTTTAACTAAAATAAAATAAATTATATTATTGAAGGAATAATAATAACAATAATATACGTTACAACTATAAAAATACTAAAATATGATAATTATTATTATCTTATGATAATATAAATTTAAATTTATCCTATTAAACAATAATTAGATTTTATAGAAAAATATTGCTATTTATTTTTCTATAAAATTAACTTATATTATATATAATAGTATAAGTTATTTGAATTAAAAATAACATGCATGTCTAAAATATTTTTTTAAATAAAATGAAATTAAACATTTAATACACTTATTAAATATTTTGTAATATAAAACTTGGAGTAAAAATGCGTAATAGTTATCCGCAATCATTAGATATTTTATTAAAAAAAAACAATCTTAATTCAAATATTTTGAAAACTATTCAACAGCATACAAACGCATTAATTAAACTGAATCATAGTGTTGCAAGTATACTACCTATCGAACTTAATTCTTGGTGTAGAGTAATCAATTATCGTCAACATATTCTCATTTTAGAGGTTTCAAGTGCTAATAGAAAAGCGAGATTAAATTATGAGCTTACTACATTATTTTTAAGATTACGTAATAGTATTTTGCCATTATTATCTTCGATTAAGATAATAATTAATCCATCATTATCATATAAAAATTTAAAAAATTGTTCTTTAGTTCATGGAATGGCTATAAAATCATCAAAACATATAATAAATAAACTAAGCAAAGAAAGCGCAAAGACAATTTATAACCTATCAATAAAAAGTCCAAAAAAACTAAAGGAAAAATTAGAGAATCTAGTTATTTTGGCGTAAGATTTTAAAAAAAATAACTATCAATAAATATTAGTGCTGAATAAAAACATCAATAGAATAATATTCTATATAATATTTGATGCTTAAAATAATAAATTTCAGATTATTATTGCCGAAGGTTTTTTAAATGCGATAGATATTTCAGATTCTTCTTCAAACGTAACTATATCCCATGAAGTTTCCATCGATAAAACAGCTTTTAATAATTTATTGTTCAATGAATGGCCTGATTTATACGCTGTAAATGCACCAATAATATTGTGACCGCATATAAATAAATCTCCAATGGCATCCAATAATTTATGACGCACAAATTCATCCTCAAAACGTAACCCATCTTCGTTCAATATACGGCAATCATCAACAACAATTGCACAATCAAAACTACCCCCTAAGCATAATCCTTTAGATTGTAACCATTTAATGTCACGCGTGAAACCAAATGTTCGAGCCCTACTGACGTCTCTAAAAAAGGATTTTGTTGAAAAATCTAGTTTATAACTCTGGGAACTTCTATTGATAGCAGGATGATTAAAATCAATAGTAAAATCTAAAGTAAATCCGTTGTTGTATGGCGTTAACTCAGCCCACTTAGATCCATCTGCAACTTTAACACTTTTTTTAATACGAAAAAATTTTTTCGCACTATTTAACTCATGAATTCCTGCATCTAATAATAAAAATACAAATGGTGCTGCACTTCCATCCATTATTGGAATTTCTGGTCCATCTACCTCAACAATAATATTATCAATTCCCATCCCAGATAATGCAGCATTAAGATGTTCTACTGTTGAAATGCGGACATCATCTTCATTAACTAAGCAAGTAGATAACATAGTATCACCAACTGATTTTACATTAGCCAAAAAATCAACAGGTGGTGTTAAATCTATACGACGATAGATGATTCCTGTATTTGCTGACGCTGGATGCAAAGCTAAAGTAACTTTCTTACCAGTATGTAAACCGATGCCAGTTGCTTGAACAATATGTTTTAATGTTCTCTGTTTGATCATCGTTTTTCTCACATTGTTAATAGTTTTGCCAATTTTCACATATAGATTAGAAAAATATTTTAGCGAAAAAATAATAAAAACCAATAGTTAATTAATCAACCTGGTTTCTTAAAAAAGCTGGAATATCGAGATAATCTGATTCTTGGTTTAATTGTACATTTTGTTCATTTAACACTTTAGTAACAGATTTTTCTTGCATTAGTGGAATTATTCCATGAACTAATCCTTTCATTTGTTGATGATTTTGTTCTATAGATGACTTTTTAGTTATTTTATTGGTAACCAACGAAATTTCAGGACTCTTATCTATACCAATTCCTGTAGCAACTACTGTTACACGCAACTCATCATTCATTTCTGGATCAAGCGAAGTACCAATAACAACAGTTGCATTATCTGACGCAAACGCACGAATTGTATTTCCAACAGTTTCAAATTCGTCAAGTCGTAAATCAAAACCTGCAGTAATATTAACTAATACACCACGAGCACCAGATAAATTAATGTCTTCCAATAATGGGCTAGAAATTGCCATTTCTGCAGCTTCTTCGGCTCTATCCTCATCTCTCGATACACCTGATCCCATCATAGCATAACCCATTTCAGACATAACAGTACGAACGTCAGCAAAATCTACATTCATTAAACCAGGGCGAGTAATAAGCTCAGCTATACCTTGAACTGCGCCTTTTAAAACATTATTTGCAGAACTAAATGCATCTAGTAAAGAAATGCCTCGACCGAGAACTTTTAGTAATTTGTCATTCGGAATAGTAATCAAAGAATCAACATGCTTAGATAGTTCTGAAATCCCTGTTTCAGCAAATACCATTCTTTTTTTACCTTCAAAATTAAAAGGCTTTGTCACAACAGCTACTGTTAATATACCAAGTTCTTTAGCTATTTTTGCCACAACAGGAGCTGCTCCTGTACCGGTGCCACCACCCATACCAGCTGCAATAAAGATCATATCTGCCCCCTCAATCGCGTTGTGTAAAGTTTCTCGATCTTCTTCGGCGGCAGAACGACCAACTTCAGGATTTGCACCTGCTCCAAGTCCTTTTGTAATACAGTTTCCAATCTGAATAGTTTGTCCTATTGCTGTTTTGCGTAATGCCTGAGCATCAGTATTAACAGCAAAGAATTCAACACCTTCTATATGTTCACGTACCATATATTCAACGGCATTACCACCACCTCCGCCAACGCCAATAACTTTAATCACAGCGTCATTACTTAATTCCATTGGTTCAAACATAATCACTCTCCGTTTTACATCTTATTTATATAGAAGTGAAAATTTTCTTATCATAAAATTAAAATTCTTTCCTCAACCAACTAGTAATCTTACTAAATAAACTACTAACTAATTTACGTTTATCTATTTCTGTTTCATTTTCAAAATTAGTCTGCTTTTCATGATGAAGAAGACCGACAACTGTAGAGCAATTAGGCTCCTGCGCATAGTCAGTTAACCCTATTATATTTAATGGTTTACCTATTCGAACATGAGTACGAAATACTTTTTGAGCGCATTCTACCATACCATGAATTTGAGCACCGCCACCTGTTAATACAATACCAGCAGCTAGATGATGTTTTACACCTTGTTGACGCAATAGTTCTTGTAATTTTAAAATTTCATCATTTACTAAGCTCAACAGTTCTTTATAACGTGGTTCAATAATTTCAGCTAATGTTTGCCTCTGCAATCTTCTTGGAGGGCGGCCTCCTACACTTGGAACTTCAATATTTTCATCTTTACTAATAATGCTACCTAATGCACAGCCATAACGAACCTTTATTATTTCCGCATCGCCTGGTGGTGTACCAAACGCATAAGCAATATCACTTGTCACTATATTACCTGCATATGGTATAACTTTAATATGTCGCAGTGATCCAGCAGTATAAACTGCTATATCCATTGTTCCACCACCAACATCAATTACACATACACCCAATTCACGCTCATCTTCAGTTAAAATGGAATTACTTGACGCTAAACCTGAAAAAATTAATTGATCTACTTTTAAACCGCATCTCTCAACTGCTTTAACAATATTTTTAGCTCTATCATTATTACAAGTAATCAGATGCACCTTAGCCTGCATTCGCACACCTGAAAGTCCAATCGGATTTTTAATTCCTTCTTGATAATCAATAGAATATTCTTGTGGAATAACGTGTAAAATTCTATGTTCATCACGAACTCTAACAGATTTAGCAGTATGAACAACATTATCTACATCATCTTGAGTAACTTCATCCTCAGAAATAGGAACCATACCTATTTCATTTTGACAATTAATGTGATTACCAGAAATTGCTAGATAAACTGATGATATTCGACAATCCGCTATCAATTCAGCTTGATCAATAGCTCGTTGAACGCATTTAACAACAGATTCCAAATCATTCACGCCACCTTTATCCATCCCTCTAGACGGGCAATTACCGACACCAATAATATTTACCATTCCATCAGGCATAATTTCACCAACTATCGCAGAAACCTTGGAAGTTCCAATTTCAAGACCAACTATTAATTTTCTGTTCGGCGTTTTAATCATCGTTAATTTGCCTGTATTTGAGTTAATAAACAGCCTAAACTATTTTAATTATTGTAGGATTGTTTAATTAAAAGCGGCAACCAACCAACCGCCGCTCCATTGGCATATCGTAAATCTATATATTCAATGCGTTTATATGTCGATTGTTTCAATAGTTTAGAAAGCTTAATAAAACGATTTAATCGCTCTTTGACATCATACTTACCTATATTCAATCTAATATCATTAGATAAAACTAATTTCCACGAGCGTCGTACAGTCATTGATACTGACTTTATCTTAAAATTATGTGGCGCAAACTGAGATTGCATAAAGCGATACATTTCTAATACTTCTTTCTGGGTACCTTCTGGTCCATATAACATCAAAAAATTACCTTTAATATTTAATAACCCAGGTAAACTAAAAATATTACCCTCTGTATTAACTAAAAAAATATCATTCCATTTAGCATAAGGTTTATATTCTACTAAATAAATTTTTAGACTATTTGGCCATTGTTTGCGTACAGTAACTTTTTTTATCCACGACATTGTTTTTATTTGATTATAAACTGCATTCAAATCTATAGTCATAAATGTACCTGGCATTCCTAGTGTTAATATTGCTTTTCTGATATCATCATCACATGTATAATGACGCTCACCAGTTATAACTATCTTAGAAATAGGAAATTGATTAACATCTTTCATCCAATTTAACAGCATATACACACTCAATGTAATAGTGCACAGTATTGTTAAGAAGAAGACAATACCAGACAAATAATAACCATTGGTTCTGCAACAATTACTATGATTTTTTTTTAGCAATTTATTCACAACATTAAGTATAAGTGATTCATGTGGCATATTACTCCGCCAATTCTAAAATCTTTTTAACTAACTCTGAAAAATCCATACCTACTTTTTTAGCAGACATTGCCACTAAACTGCGATCCGTCATTCCTGGTGCAGTATTGATTTCTAATAAATAAAAAACACCATCACTATCTCTCATGATATCAACCCTACCACAACCAGAACAACCAATTGCCTTATAGGCTGATAAAGCTAATTCTCTCAAAAATACTTCTTCTTCTGCTTTTAACTCACTAGGGCAGAAATATTGTGTCTCATTAGAAAAATATTTTGCGTTATAATCATAAAAACCTCCAGCTGGCTGAATACGAATCGATGGCATTACATTGTCTCCTATAATTGCTACGCTATATTCAGGTCCATTTATATATTTCTCAATAAGAACATTTTTGTCATAACGAAAAGCAAGTTCTAGTGCCATTCTTAATTTAAGTAAAGTTGTTACTTTGCTAATACCAATGCTTGAACCTTCTAGAGTTGGCTTTACAATAAGAGGCAAACCTAAATCAGAAGTTAACTTAAAAAGCATTGAGTCTGACATCATTGCTAGCTTATTTTTATCTAGTGATATATAAGGTGCATTTAACAATCCTATGCCTGTCCATAATTGTTTAGTGCGAACTTTGTCCATCGAAAGTGATGAAGATAAGATACCACTACCGGTATATGGTAATCCCAAAAATTTTAAAACTCCCTGCACTGAACCATCTTCGCCACCACGCCCATGCAAAGCAATAAAAGCTTTTTTATAACCAATTTCTTTTAATTTGAATACAGAAAAATTTCTAATATCAACTGGATGTGCATCTATTCCAGAATTACGCAATCCATTAACGACAGCTTTACCAGATTGTATAGAAATTTCTCTTTCAGATGAGTTTCCACCAAAAAGTACAGCGACTTTATCAATCATAACTCTTAACCTCACTTGTTGAAATTACTCGCAAATTCGTATCAGCTAAATCGCGTGCTATTTTATCTATATTTCCGGCTCCCTGTATAAGTATAATATCGTTATCTTGTACAATTTGTGCCAATATTTCACTGATTTTATTATGTTTATCTATAAAAATAGGATCTAATTTACCTCGATTTCGAATTGTTCGACATAGCGATTGACTATCTGCACCATGTATAACACATTCTCCAGCCGGATAGACATCTAGCATTAACAATACATCAACTTGATTTAAAATATTAACAAAATCATCATACAAATCACGCGTACGAGTATATCTGTGTGGCTGAAAAACCATTACTATACGCTTATCTTTCCACCCTTCTTTTGCTGCCTTAATAGTAGCATTAACTTCTGTTGGATGATGGCCATAATCATCTATTAGCATAACGCTACCTTTTTTTCCATTAACATTAACTAAAGAAAAATTACCTAAAAAATCAAACCTACGCCCAGTTCCTTGAAATTTTTCTAATGCAGTTAAAATAGATATATCGTCAATTCCTTCTTCTGTTGCAACAGCAACAGCAACAGTTGCATTTAATGCATTATGTCTTCCAGGTGCATTCAATATTAATCTTAAATTAGCCATATTTTTTCGTGATACAGTAAAAAAACATTGATTACCTCTCTGATTATACGATATAATTTTAAAGTCTGCTTCATCACTAAAACCGTAAGTAGTAATAGAACGACCAACTTTCATTATAAGTGATCGTACAACTGGATCGTCTATGCATAATATCGCAAGACCGTAAAATGGTAGATTATGTAAAAAACTTATAAAAGCTTCTTTTAGTTTTTCAAAATCACCGCCATAAGTCTCCATATGATCAGCTTCAATATTTGTTATTACAGCAACTAATGGTTGTAAATGTAAGAAGGAAGCATCACTCTCATCGGCTTCAGCAATCAAATATCTGCTAGTACCTAAACGAGCGTGAACTCCTGCAGATTTCACTAAACCACCATTGATAAATGTTGGATCTAATCCTGCCTGCGCATAAATGCTAGCAATCATTGCAGTAGTAGTAGTTTTTCCATGGCTCCCTGCTATAGCAATACCATGACGAAAACGCATCAATTCAGCCAACATTTCAGCTCTTTGGATAATTGGTATTCTTTCTTCTTGTGCTGCAATAATTTCTGGATTATCATTGGAAATTGCGGCAGATACGACAACAACGCATGCATTTGTAACATTTTTTGGACTGTGATTAAAATAAATTTTTGCTCCAAGTTCTATTAATTTCTTAGTAACTGCATTTGGCAATAAATCAGAGCCACTAATTTCATAACCTTCATTAGCCAATACTTCAGCAATACCACCCATTCCAGCGCCGCCAATGCCAACAAAATGAATATGCCTAATTCGACGCATTTCTGGTACTGTTGCTCTTAATTTAATTAATTCTTGTGTATTCACTTTACTTTCTTAATCTTTTCTGTTGCTGATTTAAGAATTATTCAATATAAAATTATCTTCATTTAGTAACTGCAATCAATATTTCCGCAACGCGTTTAGTTGAATCTGTAATTGATACGGCACGTGCTTTTTTTGCCATCTCTAATAACTTCGGTCGAGATAATTGATTTAAAATATTTAATAATCTATTTGCAGACAATTGAATCTGTTCAATAATTTTTGCTGCGCCAGCATTTTTTAACTGTAGAGCATTAAAGTATTGTTGCTTATCTTTATGTTTAAAAGGAATAAAAATTGCCGGTAAACCAGCAACAGCAACTTCGCTAACTGTTAAGGCACCTGCGCGGCAGATAATAATATCAGCCCAAGTATAAGCTTCAGCTATATCATCAATAAATTCAATTACTTTGTAATTATCTGATTTACAACATAATTTCTTATATAAATTCTCTGTTATTTTGTTTGCACCCTTTCCTGCTTGATGCCAAATTTTTACTTTTCCATTTAATTTAGATGCAACTTTTGGTAATATTTGATTTAAAATCTTTGCACCTTGGCTACCGCCCATGACTAAAATTCGAAGAGCTCCATCACGATCGAATAAACGTTTTTCAGGTTCAAGTAATGCCAGTATTTCATCACGAACTGGATTTCCTACTACAGTGGCATTGATAAGAGCTCCTGGAAATGCTTGTAAAGATTGCTTTGCAATTTTATCTAATAAACGATTTGTTAATCCTGCTACTCTATTTTGTTCATGCAATATAATTGGAATATTACATAGCCACGCTGCAATGCCGCCAGGACCAGAAACATATCCTCCCATTCCCAATACGACATCTGGTTGATAATTTCGCATAATTATTATAGCTTGTTTTATTGCTTTAATAATTTTAAACGGAGCAAGTAATAACGCCTTTATTCCCTTTCCAGATAAACCTGAAATTTTTATGAATTCAATTTTAATGCCGTACCTAGGAACTAAATCTGCCTCCATCCGCTCAGAGGTTCCTAACCAACAAACGTCCCAGCCTTGCATCTTTAGATAATTAGCTACAGCTAATCCTGGAAAAATATGCCCTCCAGTACCGCCTGCCATGACAATGAGACGTTTTATTTTAGTCATTTATTTCTCCATATAAATACATGTGATTTTTTAATACGTGTTTCGAAATCAATGCGCAATAGAATAGTAATAACAACAAACATAATTAATAGACTAGAACCACCATAACTAATAAATGGGAGTGTTAATCCTTTAGTTGGCAATATCCCTATTGAGGATCCAATATTGACTAACGATTGAAAAGCAAAACAAATACCTATTGAGCAAGCAAAATAACCTGAAAAATATTGTTCTAAATCTAAGGCTCGCTTTCCAATCATGATTCCACGAAAAGCAATAAAAAATAACATAAAAATAACTAATACTACACCAATATAACCTAGCTCTTCAGCTAAAACTGAAAAAACAAAATCAGTATGTGCTTCAGGAAGATATTCTAATTTCTGAATAGAATTACCTAAACCTTGGCCAAATAATTTTCCGCGTCCAAACGCTACTAAAGATTGTGTTAATTGATAACCACTACCAAAAGGATCTGCCCATGGATTAAGAAAAGAAGTTATTCGATATAATCGATAAGGTTTAAAATAAATTAATCCAATAACACTTATTGCACAAATAACAACACAAATAATAAACGGTGTTAATCTAGCACCAACAAGAAATAATAATGATAAAATTGTTACAACCAATATAATCGCTGTACCAAAATCAGGCTGCAATAACAGTAAAATACCAATTAATAGCAAAATACACATAGGTTTGATAAAGCCAAAAAATCGTGACCTTACATCATTGATTTTTCTGACTAAGTAACTTGATAGATAGCAGAATATAGCTAATTTTGCGATCTCAGCCGGCTGTATGCGTATAATTCCAGCGCTAATCCAACGAGAAGCACCATTAACCGATATTCCAGAAACTAGGACAACTAATAACATAACAAATGAGGTTATTAATAATAAAAAGCTATATCTTTCCCATAACAACATCGGAATATTTAATATTAATAAACCTAAACAAAATGATAAAATCAAATATATAATAGTCCGTTTAGTAAAAAAAAATGGATCTTGCATTAAATGCTGACCAACAGGCATTGAAGCAGATGTCATAATAATAAAACCAATTACAGATAATCCCAACATGATCCATACCAAAGTGCGATCATAAAGAATGGTATCTAAAGAATATTCATTACTCTTGCAGTTAGTGAATTTGTTTAATCTATTAAAGTTAAATATTAACATTGACCTAACTCCTTCGCTAATTGAGTGAATTTTTCGCCTCTATCTTCAAAATTACGAAATTGATCGAAACTTGCACAAGCAGGTGAAAGTAGAATAATGTCACCATCTTTTAATTCTGGCGCGATAGTTCGTAAACATTGCTCCATTGTATCCAGTAGTAAACTATTTTTTTTCAACATAGCTAATTTATAACCATCACGACCAAAACAACATAATTTAATATTTTTCGATAAAATATATGGTTTTAATGATGAAAAATCTACAGATTTTCCATCTCCACCTAATAATAAATAAAGTCTACCAGTTATTTGTAAACCATTTAAAGCTGCTTTGGTACTAGCAATATTCGTTGATTTAGAATCATTAACCCATTGAATTCCTAAATTCTTATGAACCAATTGACAACGATGAGGCAACCCTGTATAATTGCTAATTACAGATAGACTTGATTTACGAGGAATGTTCACCTCGTCTGCTAAAGCTAGTGCAGCCAGTACGTTTAGATGTCCATGTTGCCCGAATAAATGTATTTTAGAGACATCAATAATACCTTGACCTTTTATTTGTAATTCTTTAGTATGAGTATTTAGTTGATAATCCCCTGCATTAATGCCAAAGCTAACGCATCGTTTATCACGACCGAGTAATGGCCAAGTTTTTGGATCCTGTTCATTAATAATACAAACTTTAGCGCCTGTATAAATTCGTAACTTAGCTGCTCGGTACTGTTTTATGCCTTCCGGATATCGATCCATGTGATCTTCTGTCAAATTTAATATGGTTGTTGCTGTAGCTTTTAAACTATATGTCATTTCAAGTTGAAAACTAGAAAGCTCTAATACATATAAATCATAATCTTTTGATAATAATGTTAGTACTGGTATTCCTATATTTCCACCAACTGCTACTTTCCAATTAGCTGCTTTTGCCATTTCACTAACTAATGTTGTAACAGTGCTTTTACCATTAGAGCCAGTGATAGCAACAATAGGTTTATTAGTTTCACGACAAAAAAGTTCAATATCACTGATAATTTCAATATTTTTATCTATTAATATTTTGAATTCTGGTGTTAAAAGTGAAATGCCAGGACTAGCTACGATCAAATCGGCTGCCATCAATAATTCTATATTCAAATCGCCAGTGTGACACATGATTTTAGAAGGTAATTTATCCTTACAAGGAGGAAATTTTCTGGTGTCAATAATGCATGGAATAACATGACGTGAGAGAAAAAAATTAACACATGATAAACCTGTTTGACCCAATCCGATAATGACAATTTTTTTGCCATGATAATTATACATTATCAACGTACCTTCAGTGTTAGCAACCCAATTAATACTAACATTAATGAAATAATCCAAAATCTCACAATAACACGAGGCTCAGGCAACCCTTTTAATTCATAATGATGATGTATAGGTGCCATACGAAAAATTCGCTCACCTCGCAGTTTGAACGATACAACTTGTAAAATTACCGATAATGTTTCAATAACAAATATTCCACCCATAATCAACAATAAAAATTCTTGTCGCAGTAAAATAGAAATTGTTCCCAATGCGCCACCCAATGCTAATGAGCCAACATCGCCCATGAAAACTTGTGCTGGATAGGTATTGAACCATAAAAATCCTAAACCAGAACCTACAATTGCAGTGCAAACTACAACCAATTCACCTGCATGACTGATATAAGGAATTTTTAAATAGTTTGCGAAATTAAAATTACCACTTACCCAAGACACCAATGCAAAACCAGCCGAAATAAAAACAGTTGGCATAATCGCTAAACCGTCCAATCCATCAGTTAAATTAACTGCATTGCTTGTCCCAACAATGACAAAATAACCAAGAAAAATATAAAACAGACCAAGTTGTGGTATAACATCTTTTAAAAAAGGCACAACAAGTTGAGTTGCTATTGTATTTTTCCCTGTGCTATATAAAGCACATACTAAACTCAAAGCCAATACTGATTGCCAGAAATATTTACAACTAGCTGTTAATCCAATTGAGTTTTTAGATATTATTTTTCTATAATCATCAATAAATCCAATAACACCATAACCTAACAAAATAGCTATTACACACCAAACATAATAATTATTTAATCGCGCCCATAAGATAATTGAAATTATAATAGAAGATAAAATTAATATGCCTCCCATTGTAGGAGTGCCATATTTATTATAATGTGATTTAGGAGCTTCATGACGCACAATTTGACCTATTTGTAATTTTTTTAAATGATAAATCAAATGTGGTCCAATCCATAACAAAATTATAAATGCTGTTAATAAACTGGTAATAGCACGAAATGTTAAATAAAAAAAAAGATTAAAACCAGAAAAATATTTAACTAAATGATCGGCTAACCAAATTAACATAAAAAATGCTCCCGTAAGGCTACAACAACCTCTTCCATTGATGTACTTCGAGAGCCTTTAACTAAAACTGATATAATTTCGTGTTTTTTTATCAATGAGATTAGTTTGTCTATTAATTCTTTTTTAGAGGTAAAATGTTCACCACAACCACTGTGTTTGCTGATAAGATAGCTTTTATTGCCAACACTAAAAACTCTATTAATATTAATCTTTTTAATAGCATCCCCGATTTCTTTGTGACATATATCAGTCTTATCACCTAATTCAGCCATATCACCAACAACTAATATGCAATATCCAGGCATTTGAGATAAAACGTCAATAGCGGCTATCATAGAGCCAACATTAGCATTATAAGTATCATCTAAAATAAGTTTACCTGGAGCTATATTAATAAAATATAAACGACCAAATATAGGCTTAACATTAGATAACCCAAAGCTAACTTCTTCAAGAGTTGCTCCACATGACATTGCTAATGCACTAGCAGCTAACGCATTAGCAATGTTATGTCTACCTGGCAAATGTAATAATATTGATGTAAAACCATTTGGTGTATGTAGCTCGAATTTAGAATATATTGATTTTATAGAAATATTTTCTGCATAAAAATTAGCGTATCGTTGTTTCATTATAGAAAAACGCCAAATAATTGATTGTTGATTAAAATAATATTTCCAATTTGGCCAATCATGGCTACTTAAATTAATAACAGCAGTTCCTTTTTTTGTTAATCCATGAAAAATTTCTCCTTTAGCTTTGGCAACTCCAGATAATGATCCAAAACCATTAATATGTGCATTGAATAAATTATTTACTAATACTATGTCAGGTTTAACAATATTAGTGATATATTCAATTTCTCCAATATGATTAGCGCCAATTTCAATCACTACATAATGATGCATTGCATTCAAACGAAACAACGTTAATGATACACCAATATCATTATTGAAATTACCTTCAGTAAAAAGTGTTGGACTACGCTGTGATAGAATAGAAGCAACCATCTCTTTAACTAAAGTTTTACCAGAAGAGCCAGTAATTCCAATAACCTTAGCCTTGCTTTGTGATCTAATCCAAGATGCTAATTTCCCCATTGCCAATCGAGTATCTTCAACAACAATTTGTGGGCAATTAACTGTTAATGGATGACAAACTAACAATGCTATCGCTCCAACTGAATTAGCATTTTCAACAAAATTATGACCATCAAAAC
This sequence comes from Arsenophonus sp., assembly GCA_046530765.1. Classification (GTDB taxonomy): domain Bacteria; phylum Pseudomonadota; class Gammaproteobacteria; order Enterobacterales; family Enterobacteriaceae; genus Arsenophonus. The sequence continues at coordinate 10,393 of JBHEQS010000005.1, read as the reverse complement.
ACTCTCCTTTTAATGCTATAAATAAGCTATTAATAGATCTGAAACTATTAGTTGTTACTGTATTAATCAATATACTATCCGCACTCTGATCATTAATTTGATGTAGAACACCTCTTGTAATAAAAGCTAACTCTCTTAATGAAATAGGGATCACAATGGAACTCCTAATAACTGTGCTACCGTTATGCGATCAGAATATTTAAGACAACTATCACCAATAATTTGATAATCTTCATGACCTTTACCGGTAATTAATATAATATCATCAACATTTGCATTTATGATTGCAGTAGTAATGGCTTCCAATCGTCCTATAATAGTTATTACTCTGCTAGAATCAATAAAACCACTTAAAATATCATTAATAATTGATTTGGAGTCTTCATTGCGTGGATTATCATCTGTTATGACTACAAAATCAGCATATTGTTCAGCAATACTTCCCATTAAGGCACGCTTGATTTTATCACGATCGCCACCACAACCAAATATACTCCAAATCTTACCATTAGAGTGTAAACTGGTTGCAGTTAATGCTTTTTCAAGCGCATCAGGAGTATGAGCGTAGTCTACAATAACAGTTGGGTGTCCTGGAGATTTGAACACCTCCATTCGTCCGCAAATAGGCTGAAGTGCAACTGATGCACTTACTACATCATCAAATGAATAGCCAATCATTAAAATAGTAGCCATTGCTAACATTATATTGCTAACATTAAATTCTCCAATTAATGTGCTTTTAATAAAACCACTTCCCCAACTAGAATTAAAATAAATTATCGATCCACAATCATAATAAGAAATTTTTTCCACTAAAACAAAAAAACCTTTCCAATCTATAGGTATGTTATTCCTAATTGAAACTGCGCATGCATCTGTAAACCTTTCAATCCACTTTAAACCAGTATTATCATCTACATTAATGATCTTTTTATCAGATTTATTAATTGAAAATAATAACCATTTTGCCTTTTCATAATTTTGTATATCACCATGATAATCAAGATGATCATAACTTAAATTACTAAATACAGCGGCTGTAAAATGAATGGCAGCAACACGACATTGAACTAAACCACAAGAAGAGATTTCCATTGCAACTAAAGTAACATTCTTATCAAGAAACGACTTTAATTCAGCTTGAACATCAATCGCTGATCCAGTAGTATTTTTACTTGGTGAAATTTGCCCTAAAATTCCGTTTCCAATAGTACCCATTACAGCACTTACTTCGCCAAGAGCTTTTGTCCACTGAGCAATTAAGTGAGTAATAGTTGTTTTACCATTTGTTCCTGTTACACCAATTAATAGCAATCTTTCTGCTGGATGTTGATAAAATTCTCCTGCTAAAAATGATAACTTATTATTTAGATCATTAATATAAACGACAGGAACGTTATCTATATATTTAATTGTTCCAGATTCTATTTCTTCTTGTGCTTCAGAAATAATAGCTGAAGCACCTTGAGATATTGCTTGATAAATATATTTCCGTCCATCTGTTTTATTACCGCGAACTGCTAAAAATAAATCTCCTTTTGTTACATTACGACTGTCAAGTGTTATTTCTCGCAATGCTTTATCTGGTGCATTAACACCTAGTAAATAAAGTAAATAGCGTAGATTACGATTTTCCATCAATATTCTCTTTTACTTTATTAATTATTAATTCGCTATTATTTGATAATGATTCAGCATGTTTTATATTCATCAAATATAAAACCTCTCCCATAATTTTTTTAAATACAGGAGTAGAAACAACAGATCCGTAGTATTTTCCAGCAGTTGGTTCATTAATAATAACAATTAGTGCATATCTAGGTTTGCTTGCCGGAGCAACTCCAGCCGTATAAGAAACATATTGTTTAACATAATGACCATCCTTGCCAACTTTTTTTGCTGTACCTGTTTTAATTGCGACTTTATAACCTTTTTGTTCTGTTAGAACACTGTTAGTTGGTAAGATAAAACTTTCCATCATGCTAACTACTTTCCGTATAATTTCATCAGGAAAAATTCTAATACCTAATACAGGAGTATCTACTTTTCTAATTGATAGCGGACGATAAATACCAAAACTGCCAATTGTTGCATAAGCTCTTGCTAATTGTAACGGCGTTATCATTAAACCATAACCAAAAGATAAGGCAGCCCTTTCAAATTTAGACAACCGCATTTTTTTATTAGGAAAGATACCTATATTCTCTCCAATTAATCCTAAATTTGTTGATTTGCCAAAGCCAAAATTGGAGTAAGCATCTATTAGTTCAGTAGCAGGCATTGCTAATGCTAACTTTGAAATACCTACATTACTTGATTTTTGTAAAATACCGGAAATTGATAATTTATTATATCTTGCTACATCTTTAATTTCATGACCATTAATCATAAATGGCTGAGTGTTTAATACACTATTAGTTTTAACAATTCCATTATTTAATGCTGTTATAATTATAATTGGTTTAACTGTTGAGGCAGGCTCAAATACATCAGTAATTGCTCGATTACGCATAACTTCTGCTGAAGTGTTAGAAAATTTATTTGGGTTATATGATGGGCTATTTGTCATTGCCAATACTTCTCCAGTATTAACATCTATTAAAATAGCAGTACCAGATTTTGCTTTATTTTTTATTACACTGCTTGTCAATTCATTATAAGCTAATGATTGTATGTGTTCGTCAATGCTTAATATCAAGTTATGCGCAACTTTTCTATCAATGAAAGAAATATCTTCAACAATATTACCATAACGATCTTTGCGTACTACTCTTTCTCCTGGCGATCCAGTTAACATGTAGTTAAAGCTTTTTTCAATTCCTTCAATTCCTTGCCCATCAATATTTGTAACACCAATTAAATGAGCTGTAGCAGGCCCTGATGGGTAATAACGCCGAAATTCTTTAAGCAAATAAAAACCAGGTATTTTTAATTTATTAATATATTCACCAATAGATGGATTCACTTGACGAGCTAAATAAACAAAACGACTATTATGGTTAATGCTAATTTTACTCTTTATTTTTTCAAGCGATATCTTTAATTCATTAGCTAACTTTTGCCATCGTTCATCATTAGTTAATACTCCATTTTTATAAATTATTTTTGGATCAGCCCAAATAGCATAAACTGGAACACTTACTGCTAATTGCCGTTCATAACGATCGTTTATCATGCCTCGAATAGCCGGTACTTTTTTAACGCGAAGTGAACGCATATCACCTTCTCTAACAAAATCTTCAGGATTAATAACTTGTAGATAAGTTATGCGAATAATAAGACTAATTAATGCCAATCCTATGCTCATGCATAATACAAAGAAGCGCCATTTTACATAGCTAACTTTTTCTTTATATCGCCTTCTATAATTCAGTGAGCGAATTGGCTTCATGTTGTTTACCTATTTACTAAAAACTATTTTCCAATCACAATATATTCTTGCGCAGGATCAAGATTGATCATTTGTAAATTTTCTACAGAAACCTGTTTAATTCTAATATAATTTCCCAATAAACTTTCTTCTAAAATTAAGTTGCGCCATTCTACATCTAAATATTCTTTTTCTTTAGTCATCAAATCTTTTTGTGAAGTTAATAATCGCGTTTGATGGCTTACTGTAATAATTAAAATCGCTGATATAATAATAACTATTAATAGAATTAATGGAATAGTTCCGCGATGAAAGATATCATAAGTAATTATTCTAATTAAACTGTATTTATTAGTTCTCATTATTATTTCAACATTTCTACAAAACGCAAAATTGAACTTCTTGCTCGCGGATTTTTGATAATTTCCATTTTTGTTGGTTTTATTTTACCCATTTCTTTTAATATTGGACTACTAATTGTTTTTAATTGAAAATCCGTTATTGGTAATCCGTGTGGTATATTTTGTCTTCTACTATGATCTCTTATAAAATACTTAACTAATTTATCTTCTAATGAGTGAAAACTAATAATTGATAATCGACCTTGTGGTACTAATATATTTAATGAATCTTTTAGTGCTTTTTCTATTTCTTCCAATTCAGAATTAATATAAATGCGTATTGCTAGGAACGATCTCGTTGCTGGATGTTTATTTCTTTGCTTAATTGGACTAACTTTTGATATTAATTCTGCTAGTTGCTTTGTTCTTGTCAATGGTTCCTTAGATGAATCGCTATTGCGAGCTATAATTGCTTTTGCAATTCTTTTTGCAAATCGTTCTTCACCATAAGTTTTCAATACCCATTCTATATTTGATTCTTTCACATTCATTAACCATTCAGCAGCAGATTGACCTATTGTTGGATCCATTCGCATATCTAATGGCCCATCACTCATAAAAGAAAAACCTCTATTTGGATCATCTAATTGCAATGATGAAATGCCTAAATCAAATAGTATACCATCAATTTTTCCAACCAAACTCATTTCCTCAAGAGATGTTTGTAACTGAGAGAAAGGAGCATGAATAATTGAGAATCTATCATCAGTAATTATTTTTTTAGCAACAACCACTGCATAAGGATCGCGATCTATCGCTATTAAACGACCTTTAGTGCTTAATTTAGAGAGAATTAATTTAGAGTGTCCACCACGACCAAAAGTACTGTCAACATAAATTCCATTTGCTTTTATATTCAATCCATCGACTGCCTCATGAAGGAGAACACTGACATGTGTAAATTGATTGTCTTCCATATTGAATATATCCCGAAACTGAGTTGATACTGACTTATTTCTCTTATTTTAAGTTTAGGTATATGTTTGTTGATATTAAATTAGTTATTTGATAAATTGAATTTATTAATTTACCAAACAAGTATAGATGATTTTTTATTGTTGTTTGTTTGCGAAATCTCTATAAAAAAATAACATGAACTATCGATATGTCCATAAATTGAGTATCTGACTAATAAATACTAAATTACAATATCTAACAGAATTCACAGTATAAAGGTTATAAAAGTTTAATAACTTTTATTTTAATAATTTATGAATTAATAAGTACAGTTTATGAATGTTTATAATAATATAATATATACTTTAAACTAATAACTTGTTTTGCTGCCATAACACTCATGTACTATTAAGCATTATTTACTGCTTGTATTAAATTTCATTACACTTTAATATATCTATTTCAAATATTTTATTCCAAAATAAATATATTATACCATAATTTTTAATTTACTATAGAATTTATGTACGGTATGAAAATATTTTAAAATAAATTTAATATCAATTTATTTTAAAATATTTTTTTTTAAAAATAAATTAAAATACGCAATCAATATTAATTTTAAATTAACCTTCAGATAAAACCATGTATCCATAGAAAATAAAATTTCTACAGAACAGTATATAGTAATTTCATATAACTCATCGCATAAAATTTTTATTCTTTACATAATTTTTTTATTATTAATAACAATTTTATGTATAAATTTTAATATTATAAATAATTTTATTGAAAAATTAGAATTATTACAATTTGTTATTATTAATTTATTAATTTATTAATTTATTAATTTTTTTTTAAAATTTTCTATTTAATAAAATATTATTAAATTTAATTATATATTTTTAACATAAGTTAAATTTTTAAACTTAATACATCACTTCATTATAAATCACAATTAAAGTATATTATATTAGAATTTTTTAAATTGACATTTTTATTTTATTTCAATAATAATACTTTATTAATAATAAATTTATAAAGTTTAATAAATTATAACAATGAGCGCGTAAATTACAACAATTCATTATAAGTAAAATTGAAATAACAAAATTGATTAATAATTATTTACATAACCTTATCATAATAAGGTTATGTAAATAATTATTAATCAAAGTTTAATTGCAATATCATATTTGGTTACTATACTTTAGTTGATATAAAAAGTTTATTTAAAATAATTACTTTAATAAAAAGTATCATATAAATAAATTAATAACTATATTTTATAAAATTTTATAATATGTTCTTAAAATAATAGTTAAAAGCAAATCTATTACATATGTGATAAACTTTTAACTAAAATTTTTAGTAATTTAATTTTATATGTATTTTAGTATATTGTAATATCAAAGAACAATAATAAGTAAAATACAGTTATTTTGTTATTTAATTTAAAACAGAAATGAGAAATCTATTGCAAATATAGTAATTACAATTAAAAGATTGAATGTTAGTAAAACAATAAATCAATTATTTTGTCTGCATAATATTTTATAAAATGTTATGCAGATTAAGTTATATTGTCTGCAAAAATTTAAATCATATAATATAATAAATAATTTATAACCATATTAATGCTATGTTCTTAAAATAATTCACAATGCAAATATTAGTATTTTATAAGAAGAGAAAATAATTAAATTATTTTAGTTATCTAGAAAATATAGAGACAATCATATCAGAATAATTGTTATTATGTTGCATAATAACAATTATCACCACTCAAATTCTTTTATTACTAATTTGATATTATTTTATTATTTGTAGTGTAATTAATAATTATTATCGAAATTTAAATAGCAAAATTATTATTTAATTTAGATTAAATATACATATCATTTATGATATTATGTTAATATGTTTTACTTTATAAAAATAAAAAATTTATTTACATCTTTAAAATAGTTAAATAATTAAATAATAGTCATATTCTCATAAATAAAAATAAGTTACTATTATGTAGCAGAAACAGAAAAATCATTTATATTGTAATTTATACATCTATATTCTCGGTAGTAAATAAATCAATCAGTTATTATATACTTCGCATTGAAGTATATAATAACAATAATTTTCTAAAAAATTATCAAAGCAGTGAATGAAATTTTTAACTATATGTAATTTATTGGCAAAACATTCCTATAAATCTTATATAAAATATCTTATATAAAATATAAGATAAATTTTGATAGTATAATTAACATATCTAAACTTATCATAATGCTTATCGTAAATACGTATAAAAAAATTAATATTAATTCTTTAAAATTTGACATAGTTATATTTGTTTTTAATAAACGTACAGAAGAGAACATAAAGTTTACTCAATTGATATGTGTACATAAATATATTTTTTTTGAAAATTAGATAAAATGTTGTTAAATAGTATATTTTATACTTCTCTAAATTAGATTAAGTACAATGCAGATATAAATTATGAGAATATCAATATCAAAAAAAAATAAAAAATAGAAATAATATATTAAGTTCTGAATTATTAATATGATATATTATATAATAGTATATTTTAAATGCAATCTATATTCAGAAAATAAACTAAATATCTTTAAATAAAAATAAGACATGTAAAAAAATCAATTTCATATAGATATGACTACCAATCAGAGCATTATTACAACATTAATTATTAAAGATATAAGTACGAACATAAAATGTTGGACGATTATAGTGAAATCAACACAGAATTGGATAGATGTCACAAAGTTAAAATCATTTATATTATTTTTTATTCAATAATCTATTAGTAATTCGTGTATAACGTAAGATAATTATAAAAAATAATATATATTATTCTAATCTATAAATGTTTACTGTATAAACAAATAAAATTTTAATATATTATAAAATCTAATATATATACAAACATTTACAAAAAAGAATATACACAATTTACTAGATTCCAATACAACTAGTTTATTGTTAAAAAAATAAAAAATTTTTCACTTAATTAATTTATTGTTTCATTATAGTATGTACTATAAATGAAACAATGTTGATAAAAGAATTATAAATTTTATAAAATTTATAATTCTTTTATCAATAATTTACTGCATGAATATTTTATTATTATTTTTTATATAAATAAAAATAAAATTTAAATTTTAGTACATTAAAAGGCTAAATAATTTATAAAAGTATGTCGTATAATAAAAAATGCCTTTATTAATTTCTTATATAAAAACATTCTGAAGAGTTTATTAGATATAATAATTAATATTATTACATACTATTATAAATTTATAATTATCAATATAATAAGACAGTACTATACAATAAATTTCGTTCAATAATTGAATAATTTTTTGTCTAAAACTCAGACTTATCTTTTTCAGCTAGCTAGATAGATTAGAATTACAAATACTATCAAGGAATTTAATTCCATTAAAATTGTTATTATAAATATAATGTAAAATTTTCAATCAGCAATCGCTAAGAAATATTTTTCTCAAAAATATCAAGAAAATTTTTTTATATAGCTGTATATAGCTATAATAATGAGTCATTGAAATCATCATATAACTAATTATGTAACTCTACTGAAGAAGAAAGAAATTAATATAATTATTAATAAATACTACACATTTTATGTTTCTATCATATGTAGTTTTGTCTTGAAATAAATCTTTTTAATTTTAAATAATGATAACTTGATGTTTTATATAAATTTAGATATTGCAATACTGCATACAGATAGGTTGTTAATATCCTATCAATCTATATATAATCCAAGTTGTGAATAACATTTTAATAACAGATTATAAATAAAATATTGTTGAAGATTTAAAGAAAATTGAAATATTAAGCATTTATGATAGAATTAAGCTAACGTAAATTTGCAATTTTTATCATTAAATAATATTATCGAACTATATCATGTAATATGGCAATTTAATTGTTCTATTAATAAAACTTAATCTAATTTCTAACATTCGAAACATTATCATGGATCTATATTACAAAATTTTATACACCAAGCAAGGTATTAAGCAGATCTATTAAAATTTTTGATACATAAACACAGAAGAAATTGCGTTTATATTATAGATGTGTAAATATTATTAATAAAATAATATTTATTTAATAAATAATGCTTACCAAAATAAAATACATTTAATAAAGTATTTTAATAATATATTTACTATTAGATGTTTTATTAAATATATAAATACTTCAATACATATAAAATGGTTGAAAGTATTATATCAACTTTATTATTAAAGTAATATATAATCATAATTAACTATTTCTTATTGCTTTTATTTTTTATAAACATGTATTTAGATATTGAATAACTATATATTATTATAAATATTTTCTTAATTTATAAAAATTATTTTATTGTCTTCACATATAGAACTAATATTAATTATTGATAATAAAGTAAATACTTCATTTAAAAGATTATAAGTATACTGTGAAAATTTTATAAAAATCATTTTTAATTTGATGAAATAACTTATAAAAATTCTTTATTCAATTATATATTAAACAATAATATCGATTGATATTAAAATTAATTCACGTACTATCTTTTGTTATAATTTTTTACATATTAATTTATTTATATCAAATTTATTTATATCAAATTAAAACTTGAAGTAAAAATGTTAAAAATTAATTTAATACTATATAGTTTATAAATATGAGATTTTTAATAAATCTTATATTTATATTAAAGTATGCAAGGCTTTAAATATTTAATGAGTAAACATATTGATATTGATGTTTTATCAAATAATTATTTTATAGTAATCTTGTATTTATTACATTAATAATAAATACAAGATTTTATTTAATTAATTTTACAATAATAATCTTATTTTAAATTTATGAGAATAAAAGTAATAAAAGAAAGATAATAAATAAATACATTTCTATAACAGAAAATTCTGACTTTATTTGTTGTTTATAAGTTTCTATTTTATGTTTAAAATAAAATATTTAGTGAACTTTACAATTAATTTTGAATAATAAATATTATATATAATATTTATTAAATTAATTTTAACAAACATAAACTAGTGAAATTACTATTTATATTTATCTAAATATAAATAGTAATTTAATGCTGTTTTGTTAATGTTTACATGTTAGAAATTTATAATGTATGCGAAATTTTATCAATGTATAGCAAATATAAACTTAAAACTAATTTTAAAAACATTTATGTATTTATCTAATACGTAATTTTCTTTTTAATTGACAACACTACACATAAGATATATAATATGTAATATATTTTATTAATATAATTAAAATATATTATTACCATAAAACTAATCACGTACCGGTATTAACATAATATAATTAAATGCACACATATAATAATCCCATGTTGTCTTCCTAATAGGAAGACAACAAATATTTAACATTCAAATTGTTGTTGCTTATATTTTGTATAATTAATAATTAAAATTTAAAATAACAAATTATTATATATAATATAACTATAACTATAACTATAACTATAACTATAACTATAACTGCCACAGTTTAACAAAATTAAATAATATTAAATATTATTATTATGTAAAATATTAATTTTAACAAAATATATATTATATAATATCGTAATATCGTAATATCGTAATATCGTAATATCGTAATATCGTAATATCGTAATATCGTAATATCGTAATAT